>NZ_JBIRTX010000025.1:0-99163 GCF_044334895.1 Streptomyces sp. NPDC020681
GGGTGAGGGGGGGGGCCCGGGGTGGGGGTCCGGACTATGGGGCGCCGTTCGGCCGGGTGGCGTAGGTCGCCGGGGGGGGGGGGGGGTGGGCGGGGGGGGGGGGGGGGCGGGGCGGGGGCGCCCCCCCGCCCCCCGCCCCCGGGCAGTGTGCCCGGCCCCCGGTCAGTGCGACCGGTGGCAGATGTACGCCAGCGTGCCCAGCAGCAGCCGGGCCTGCGGCGGTGCCACCGCCGTGTCCAGGGACGGCGGCCGCAGCCAGCTCACCGGACCGAGGCCGGCGTGGTCGGACGGCGGCGCCGTGATGTACGAGCCCGGGCCCAGGCAGTGCAGATCCAGGTCCGCGTCGTCCCAGCCCATGCGGTAGAGGAGCTCGGGCAGCTCGTCGGCGGCGCCCGGCGCGACGAAGAACTGGCAGCGGCCGTCCGGGGTGGCCGAGACCGGTCCGAGCGGCAGGCCCATCCGTTCGAGACGCACCAGCGCACGGCGGCCGGCCGGCGCTGCGACGTCGAGGATGTCGAAGGTGCGCCCGACAGGCAGCAGCACTGCTGCGCCGGGGACGTCGGACCAGGCCTTGGTGACCTCGTCCAGCGTGGCGCTCGCGGAGATCTCCGGGGCGAAGCCGAGGGGGTGTGCCCCCGGGGCCGCACAGTCACTGACTCCGCAGGAGCACTCGCCGGACGCCGCTCGCGCCCCCGGCGCCACCGCCCAGCCCCAGAGCCCGGTGTACTCAGCCACCACTGTGCACTCTGCGGTGCGGCCGCGGCGCCGTGAGCCGGACCGCATCTCCCGGATGCCGCCGATCGTGAAGCCCATGCCCCCTCCAACGGGTCTGCTCGCCGGTGGTTACGACCCGAAGTTTCCTCGTAACACTGCGTCGCAACCGGTGAGGTTCCGGCGGCGCACAGTTGCGCGGGGGGTGGTGCGGATCGGATCGTGCGCCTGTGTGTGCACCGCTCCGCTGCCTCCTGATCGTCGTATGTCAAGTGAATCGCGCCTGACGGCAGGCGAGTTCATCCGATGGGGTGGCGAATGGTGGCGTTTCTGCAATCTCACTCGCGGGACGGGTGATCGTAGGATTACTTTCAGTGCACGAGCCCTGGAGGTGTGTACACCCACGGGTATGCCGCAGGCAACTCGGTTTCCTGTTCGATGGGGCGCAACCCCGTACAGGAAGCCGTAACTCGCGGCATTCTGATAAGGGTTGCCGGGCTACATGGCTTCAGTGGATGGGGGCTTTCCAGTGGAAGGCAGCGGCGCAGGCGGTACGAATGCCGGCAAGCGCCCGAACGAGCAGTTGAGTTCGTGGTTCGTGCGCAGCGGTTGGTCCAAGGGCGAGCTCGCGCGCCAAGTGAACCGCCGGGCGCGCCAGATGGGCGCACACCACATCAGCACCGACACCTCGCGTGTCCGCCGCTGGCTCGACGGCGAGCAGCCGCGGGAGCCGATTCCGCGCATCCTGTCCGAGCTGTTCTCCGAGCGCTTCGGCGCGGTGGTGGCCGTCGAGGACCTCGGGCTGCGGTCCGCACACCAGTCACCGTCGGTGTCCGGCGTGGACCTTCCCTGGGCGGGCCCGCAAACCGTCGCCCTGCTCAGTGAGTTCTCGCGCAGCGATCTGATGCTGGCGCGGCGCGGCTTCCTCGGGACCTCGCTGGCCCTGGCCGCGGGACCCGCCCTGGTGGAGCCGATGCAGCGCTGGCTGGTTCCGGCGCCGGGCCCGGAGCAGTCCGGGCCGGAGCCGATGACCGCCCGCCGCGCCGCCTCCCGGCTCTCCAAGCCCGAGCTGGAACTGCTGGAGTCCACCACGGCGATGTTCCGCCAGTGGGACGCGCAGTGCGGCGGCGGACTGCGCCGCAAGGCGGTCGTCGGCCAATTGCACGAGGTCACCGATCTGCTGCAGGAGCCGCAGCCCGAGTCCACGGCCCTGCGGCTGTTCAGGTGCGCCGCCGAGCTCGCCGAGCTGGCCGGCTGGATGAGTTACGACGTGGGACTGCAGCCGACCGCGCAGAAGTACTTCGTGCTGGCGCTGCACGCCGCCAAGGAGGCGGGCGACAAGCCGCTCGGCTCGTACATCCTGTCCTCGATGAGCCGCCAGATGATCCATCTCGGGCGGCCCGACGACGCGCTGGAGCTCGTCCATCTGGCGCAGTACGGCAGCCGCGACTGCGCGACTCCGCGCACACAGGCGATGCTGTATGCGATGGAGGCCCGCGCGTACGCGAACATGGGCCAGCCCAGCAAGTGCAAGCGAGCGGTCCGGATGGCCGAGGACACCTTCGCCGACGCGGGTGTCGACGGCGAGCCGGAGCCCGACTGGATCCGCTTCTTCTCCGAGGCCGAGCTCAACGGCGAGAACGCGCACTCCTACCGCGACCTCGCCTATGTGGCCGGCCGCAGCCCCACGTACGCCTCGCTCGCCGAGCCGGTCATGGAGCGCGCCGTGGCGCTCTTCGGCAAGGACGACGAGCACCAGCGGTCGTACGCACTCAATCTGATCGGCATGGCCACGGTCCACCTGCTCAAGAAGGAGCCCGAGCAGTCGACGGCGCTCGCCTCACAGGCGCTGACCGTCGCCAAGCGGGTCCGCTCCGAGCGGGTCAACACGCGGCTGCGCAAGACCGTCGACACGGCCGCCCGGGACTTCGGCGATGTGGCCGAGGTCGCGCACTTCACAGACCAGCTCACCGCTCTGCTGCCCGAGACCGCGGAGGCGGTCTGAAGGGTCCGCAGTACACAGGCCCCGGCCGCGACGATCACCCCGAACTGCCCGACTCGGCTCCCCCGTGCCAGGTCAAATGGGTGCCCGTCGCGGCCGGTCTGTGATGTGCGCAGAGGGTACGCCCGGCGGGTGCCCGTGAGCCGTCAGTTCATGGCGGCGTAACACGCAGGACCTCTTCGTCACTGGCGCGAAACATCGTGCGGCATCGACCGAAACCGCAACGCGCCAACCTCAGGGCGCATAACCGGCCCGCCCGATCCGCTCAGGCTTCGCCCGCACGCGGCCGCACCGACGACGAGGAGACGCCGATGCCCCCAGGCATCTCGACGCTTGCAGCAGACGCCCCGACGCTGTCTGCAGCCAACACCGGCTTCATGCTCATCTGCTCCGCCCTGGTGATGATCATGACGCCTGGCCTCGCCTTCTTCTACGGAGGCATGGTCCGCGTCAAGTCCACGCTCAACATGCTGATGATGAGCTTCATCAGCCTCGGAATCGTCACCATCCTCTGGGTGGTGTACGGCTTCAGCCTTACCTTCGGCACCGACTCCGGCTCCATCATCGGATGGTCCTCCGACTATGTCGGGCTGAGCGGCCTCGGCCTCACACAGCTGTGGGACGGCTACACCATCCCGGTGTACGTCTTCGCCGTCTTCCAGCTCATGTTCGCGATCATCACGCCCGCGCTGATCAGCGGTGCGCTCGCGGACCGCGTCAAGTTCACCGCCTGGGCGCTGTTCGTCGCGCTGTGGGTCACCGTCGTCTACTTCCCGGTCGCGCACTGGGTGTGGGGCGCGGGCGGCTGGCTCTTCGAGCTCGGCGTGATCGACTTCGCGGGCGGCACGGCCGTCCACATCAACGCGGGTGCCGCGGCGCTCGGCGTGATCCTGGTCATCGGCAAGCGGGTCGGCTTCAAGAAGGACCCGATGCGGCCGCACAGCCTGCCGCTGGTGATGCTCGGCGCCGGTCTGCTGTGGTTCGGCTGGTTCGGCTTCAACGCCGGCTCGTGGCTCGGCAACGACGACGGCGTCGGCGCGGTGATGTTCCTCAACACCCAGGTCGCCACCGCCGCCGCGATGCTCGCCTGGCTGGCGTACGAGAAGATCCGGCACGGCGCGTTCACCACGCTCGGCGCCGCTTCCGGAGCTGTCGCCGGTCTGGTCGCCATCACCCCGTCCGGCGGTGCCGTCAGCCCGCTCGGTGCGATCGCCGTCGGCGCCATCGCCGGTGTGCTGTGCGCCATGGCCGTCGGTCTCAAGTTCAAGTTCGGCTACGACGACTCGCTCGATGTCGTCGGCGTCCACCTCGTCGGCGGTGTCGCCGGATCCCTGCTGGTCGGCCTGTTCGCCACCGGCGGCGTCCAGTCCGATGTCGCGGGCCTCTTCTACGGCGGCGGCCTCGAACAGCTCGGCAAGCAGGCCGTCGGCGTCGGCGCGGTACTCGCCTACTCTCTGGTGGCATCGGCCGTCCTCGCCTTCCTCATCGACAAGACCATCGGCATGCGGGTGGACGAGGATGTCGAGGTCTCCGGAATCGACCAGGACGAGCACGCCGAGACGGCGTACGACTTCAGCGGTGCGGGCGGCGGTGCCGGCTCCCGCAAGGCCGTTCCCGCGCCGTCCGACACCGCGGCAGCTGCTGAGAACAAGAAGGTGGACGCATGAAGCTCATCACCGCAGTCGTGAAGCCACACCGGCTGGACGAGATCAAGGAGGCCCTGCAGGCCTTCGGCGTCCAGGGCCTCACGGTCACCGAGGCCAGTGGGTACGGCCGCCAGCGCGGGCACACCGAGGTCTACCGGGGCGCGGAGTACACCGTCGACCTGGTGCCGAAGATCCGTATCGAGGTGCTGGTCGAGGACGACGACGCCGAGCAGCTGATCGATGTGGTCGTGAAGGCGGCCCGCACCGGCAAGATCGGTGACGGCAAGGTGTGGAGCGTGCCGGTCGAAACGGCAGTACGGGTACGGACCGGCGAACGCGGTCCGGACGCTCTGTAACAGCAGAAAAGGAGCCGCAGGCGTGACGAGTCTTGTGACGACCGAGGAAGAGGACTCGGGACCCAGCGGCTATGCGGCGGCCCGGCTGCACCTTCTCACCGAGAAGGAGCAGTCCGGGCCGCCGCGCCGTGCGGCGCTGGCCGAGCTCACCGACAGGTGGCTGGCCGCGCTGTTCGCCGCCGCCGCTCGGGAGGCCGGGGTCCGCGGCGCGGCACTCGTCGCCGTCGGCGGCTACGGACGCGGCGAACTCTCGCCACGCAGCGACCTCGATCTGCTGCTGCTGCACGACGGCAGCGCCGACGCCGGCGCGATCGCGGCGCTCGCCGACCGGATCTGGTACCCGGTGTGGGATCTCGGGCTGGCGCTCGACCACTCCGTACGGACGCCCGGCGAGGCCCGCAAGACCGCGGGCGAGGATCTGAAGGTGCAGCTGGGCCTCCTTGACGCGCGTGCCGTCGCCGGTGATCTGGGTCTGGTCGCCGGACTGCGCACCTCGGTACTGGCCGACTGGCGCAACCAGGCCCCCAAGCGGCTGCCCGAGCTGCACGAGCTGTGCCTCGAACGGGCCGAGCGCCAGGGCGAGTTGCAGTTCCTCCTGGAGCCCGATCTGAAGGAGGCGCGCGGCGGACTGCGGGACGCCACCGCGCTGCGGGCCGTCGCCGCGTCCTGGCTCGCCGACGCGCCCCGCGAAGGGCTGGGCGAGGCGCGCCGGACGCTGCTCGACGCCCGTGACGCGCTGCATCTGACGACCGGCCGCGCCACCGACCGGCTCGCGCTCCAGGAACAGGACCAAGTCGCCGCCGAACTCGGCCTGTTGGACGCCGACGCGCTGCTGCGACAGGTCTACGAGGCGGCCCGGGTCGTCTCGTACGCCACGGACGTCACCTGGCGCGAGGTGACCCGGGTGCTCAAGGCGCGGTCCGTACGGCCGCGGCTGCGGGCGATGCTGGGCGGCGGCAGGCGTCCCGAACCGGAGCGCACCCCGCTCGCCGAAGGCGTCGTCGAGATGGACGGCGAGGTGGTGCTCGCCCGGGCCGCCCGGCCCGAACGCGATCCGGTCCTCTCGCTGCGCGCCGCGGCGGCCGCGGCCCAGTCGGGTCTGCCGATCTCGCTGCACGCGGTACGGCGGCTCGCTTCCACGAGCCGTCCGCTGCCCGTGCCGTGGCCCGCCGAGGCCCGCGAGGAACTGGTCACTCTCCTCGGCGCGGGCGAGTCGACGATCGGCGTCTGGGAGGCGCTGGAGGCCGAGGGACTGATCACGCGGCTGCTGCCTGACTGGGAGCGCGTACGGTGCCGGCCGCAGCGCAACCCCGTGCACACCTGGACCGTCGACCGGCATCTCGTGGAGGCCGCGGTCCGCGCGTCCTCGCTGACCCGCAGGGTCGGCCGGCCCGACCTGCTGCTGGTCGCGGCCCTGCTGCACGACATCGGGAAGGGCTGGCCCGGCGACCACTCGGTGGCGGGCGAGACCATCGCCAAGGATGTCGCCGCCCGGATCGGCTTCGACAGCGCGGACGTGGCCGTCATCGCCGCGCTGGTACGCCACCATCTGCTGCTCATCGAGACGGCGACCCGGCGCGACCTGGACGATCCGGCGACCGTGCAGTCGGTCGCGTCGGTGGTGGGATCGCTCAGCACGCTGGAGCTGCTGCACGCGCTCACCGAGGCGGACGCGCTCGCGACCGGGCCGGCGGCCTGGTCCACGTGGCGCGGCTCGCTCGTGGCCGACCTGGTGAAACGGGTCGCCGGAGTGCTCGCGGGCGACGCACCCGCCGAACCCGAGCCGGTGGCGCCGAGCGCCGAACAGGAACGCCTCGCGATCGAGGCGCTGCGCACCGGCGGTCCGGTGCTCGCCCTGCACGCCCAGACCGAGACTCCGCACGAGGACGGCGAACCGGAACCGGTCGGCGTCGAGCTGCTGATCGCGCTCCCGGACCGGCCCGGCGTGCTGCCGGCCGCGGCCGGCGTGCTCGCGCTGCACCGGCTCACCGTCCGCGCGGCCGACCTGCGCGCGATCGAGCTGCCGAACGAGGTGGGCCCGGGGGCGGTGCTGGTCCTGAGCTGGCGGGTGGCGGCAGCGTTCGGCTCCCTGCCGCAGGCCGCCCGGCTGCGCTCCGATCTCGTACGCGCGCTCGACGGCACGCTCGACATCCAGTCCCGGCTCGCCGAACGCGAGGCCGCCTACCCCCGCCGGCGCGGAGTCCAGGCCCCGCCGCCCCGGGTCACGGTTGCGGCGGCGGCATCCCACCACGCCACGGTCATCGAGGTCCGCGCCCAGGACGCCCCGGGCCTGCTCCACCGCATCGGCCACGCCCTGGAATCGGCCGAGGTCCGGGTGCGCAGCGCCCATGTGTCCACGCTCGGCGCGAACGCGGTGGACGCGTTCTATGTGACGGGCGCGGACGGCGAGCCGCTGTCCCCGTCGGACGCGGCCGGGGTGGCGAGGACGCTGGAGTCGGCGCTCCGGTCATGAACGCCGTGGCTCCGGACGGCGCTCGCCGACGCGGCCGGGCGCCGTACCCGGGTCCTAGGTCGTGTCCGCAACGTCTCGCCTGGCATGCGGGCGGACGGCGATACTTTGCGGACACTCCCTAGCGCGCACCCCCGGAAATAGCGCCTTCGGACGCGACCGCCAGGGATCGCGCCGAGGGCAGATACCCTTGGGAGAATCCGACTGCCCCCGACACCGAGGATCCGCGACCGCCGTGTTCGATACCCTCTCCGACCGCCTTGCCGCGACGTTCAAGAATCTCCGGGGCAAGGGCCGCCTGTCCGAGGCGGACATCGACGCCACCGCCCGTGAGATTCGGATCGCTCTGCTCGAGGCAGATGTCGCGCTGCCCGTCGTCCGCGCCTTCATCAAGCAGGTCAAGGAGCGTGCGGCCGGCGTCGAGGTCTCGCAGGCGCTGAACCCGGCCCAGCAGGTCATCAAGATCGTCAACGAGGAGCTCATCGGCATCCTCGGCGGCGAGACGCGGCGCCTGCGCTTCGCCAAGCAGCCGCCGACCGTGATCATGCTCGCCGGTCTGCAGGGTGCGGGCAAGACGACCCTCGCCGGAAAGCTGGGTCTCTGGCTCAAGGGCCAGGGCCACTCCCCGCTGCTCGTCGCCGCCGACCTCCAGCGTCCGAACGCCGTCAACCAGCTCGCCGTCGTCGCCGAGCGCGCCGGTGTCGCGGTCTTCGCGCCCGAGCCGGGCAACGGCGTCGGCGACCCGGTCAAGGTCGCCAAGGACTCCGTCGAGCACGCCAGGGCCAAGCAGTACGACGTCGTCATCGTCGACACCGCCGGCCGCCTCGGCATCGACCAGGAGCTGATGCAGCAGGCCGCGGACATCCGCGACGCCGTCAGCCCGGACGAGGTCCTCTTCGTCGTCGACGCGATGATCGGTCAGGACGCGGTCAACACCGCGGAGGCCTTCCGCGACGGCGTCGGCTTCGACGGCGTGGTGCTGTCCAAGCTCGACGGCGACGCCCGCGGCGGTGCCGCGCTCTCCATCGCGCATGTCACCGGCCGCCAGATCATGTTCGCCTCCAACGGCGAGAAGCTGGACGACTTCGACGCGTTCCACCCGGACCGCATGGCGTCCCGCATTCTCGGCATGGGCGACATGCTCTCGCTCATCGAGAAGGCCGAGCAGACCTTCAGCCAGGAAGAGGCCGCCAAAATGGCCTCCAAGCTGGCGAGCAGCAAGGGCAAGGACTTCACGCTCGACGACTTCCTGGCCCAGATGGAGCAGGTCAGGAAGATGGGCTCCATCTCCAAGCTGCTCGGCATGCTGCCCGGCATGGGCCAGATGAAGGAGCAGATCAACAGCATCGACGAGCGGGACGTGGACCGTACCGCCGCGATCATCAAGTCCATGACGCCCGCCGAGCGCCACGAGCCGACGATCATCAACGGCTCTCGCCGGGCCCGTATCGCCAAGGGCTCCGGTGTCGAGGTCAGCGCCGTGAAGGGCCTGGTGGAGCGGTTCTTCGAGGCCCGCAAGATGATGTCGAGGATGGCGCAGGGCGGCGGGATGCCGGGAATGCCCGGGATGCCCGGCATGGGCGGTGGCCCCGGCCGCCAGAAGAAGCAGGTCAAGCAGGCCAAGGGCAAGCGCAAGAGCGGCAACCCGATGAAGCGCAAGGCCGAGGAGCAGGCGGCCGCGGCGCGCCGCGAGCAGGCAGCGCAGGGCGGGGCCCTCGGGCTGCCGGCCGGCGGTCAGGCGCAGGACTTCGAGCTGCCGGACGAGTTCAAGAAGTTCATGGGCTGAGAGTCCGTACGCGTACGACGGCGTGGGCATCCCGTGGGCATCCGCCCCGAGCGGGTGCCCACGCCGCTTTTTCGGCTTAATGTCCGCATATGAGCAACCCCGCCCCGCCGCGCCGGACCCCGGACAAGCCCTGGCGCTCGGAGGGCGCGCCTCCGCCTCCGCCGCCCCGCCGGAAGATGCCGGGCGGCTGGATCGGGCTCACCATCAGCGCGCTCCTGGTGTTCCTGATCGCCTACCTGCTGCTGTCCTACTTCAGCGACGGCGACGAGCGGCGCATCTCGTACACCGAGTTCAGCAAGCAGGTCACGGCCGGCAATGTCTCGAAGATCTACTCCAAGGGCGACGCGATCCAGGGCCAGCTCAAGGCGGAGGCCCCGGTCCCCGGCGGCGACGGTGACTACACCAAGTTCACCACCCAGCGGCCGGCCTTCGCCGACGACAATCTCTGGGGCGAGCTGACCCGGCAGAAGGTCACCGTGACGGCCGAACCGGTCGTCCAGGAGCGCAGTCTTCTCGTCAATGTCCTGATCTCGCTCGCGCCGATTGTGCTGCTGGTCCTGTTGTGGGTGTTCATCTCCCGCCGCATGGGCGCGGCGATGGGTGGCGGCGGCGGGCTCGGCCGCAGGGCCCCGCCCAAGCCGGTCGAGCTCGAGACGGGCAAGCGCACCACCTTCGAGGACGTGGCAGGGATCGACGAGGTGGAGGGCGAGCTCGACGACGTCGTCGGCTTCCTGAAGAACCCCGACGCCTACCGGCGGATGGGCGCCAGAATGCCGGGCGGTGTACTGCTCTCCGGACCTCCAGGCACCGGAAAGACCCTGCTCGCGCGGGCGGTGGCGGGGGAGGCGGGGGTGCCGTTCTTCTCCGCGTCCGCCTCCGAGTTCATCGAGATGATCGTCGGGGTCGGCGCGGGCCGGGTGCGCGAGCTCTTCTCCGAGGCCCGCAAGGTGGCGCCGGCCATCGTCTTCATCGACGAGATCGACACCATCGGACGGATCCGCGGCGGCGGGGCGAGCGTCGGCGGGCACGACGAGCGCGAGCAGACGCTCAATCAGATCCTCACCGAGATGGACGGCTTCACCGGTTCCGAGGGCGTCGTCGTCCTCGCCGCCACCAACCGCGCCGACGTGCTCGACCCCGCGCTGACCAGGCCCGGCCGCTTCGACCGGATCGTTCAGGTCTCGCCGCCGGACAGGACCGGCCGCGAGGCCATCCTGCGGATCCACACCCGGGAGATCCCGCTGGCCGAGGATGTCGACCTGGTCCAGGTCGCCCGTACGACACCGGGTATGACGGGCGCGGAACTGGCCAATCTCGCCAATGAGGCCGCGCTCCTCGCGGTCAAGCTCAAGCAGTCCCAGGTCACCCAGTCCGATCTCTCCACAGCCCTGGAGAAGGTCCAGCTCGGCGCGGAACGCCCGCTCGTCATGCCCCTGGAGGAACGCCGACGCACCGCCTACCACGAGAGCGGTCATGCACTCCTCGGCATGCTCCAGCCGGGCGCGGACCCGGTCCGCAAGGTCACGATCGTGCCGCGCGGCCGCGCGCTCGGCGTCACGCTGTCCACGCCGGACGCGGACAAGTACGCGTACACGGAGGAGTATCTGCGCGGCCGCATCGTCGGCGCGCTCGGCGGCATGGCGGCCGAGCATGTCGTCTTCGACGTGATCACGACCGGCTCCGAGAGCGATCTGGAGCAGGTCACCGGCCTGGCGCGAGGCATGGTCGGCCGCTGGGGGATGAGCGAGCGGGTCGGCAGGCTGACCGCTATCCCGGGCGACGCCCAGCAGGCGTACGGACTCTCCGCCGCACCCGCCACCCTGGACACCGTCGAGCACGAGATGCGCCGCATCGTCGACGAGTGCTACGAGAGCGCCTGCCGCCAGCTCCGTGAGAACCGCGACCGCCTGGACGCGCTTGCGGCGGCCCTCCTGGAGAACGAGACCCTGGAGGAGGAAGCGGCCTACCGGACGGCAGGCATCACCCGCCTCAACAAGGAGACCTAGGGCCTGTCGTCCGGGTCAGGCCCTGGCCGTCACGGCGTTCGGACGCGTCAGGGCGTCCGCGCGATCAGATACCGGAACACGTTCGGCATCCACACGGTGCCGTCCTTGCGGACATGCGGATGCAGTGCCTCCGTGATCTCCTTCTCCACCTGCGACTGGTCCGTCGCGCGCACCGCCGCCGCGTACAGCCCGGTCGACAGCAGCCCGCGCACCGCGCTCTCCCGGTCCGCGTAGCCGAAGGGGCAGGCCACCCGGCCCGAGCCGTCCGGCTTCAGGCCCGCCTTGGCCGCCACGTCCTCCAGGTCGTCCCGCAGCGCCGGACGCCAGACGCCGCCGCTGCGCAGCCGGTCGGTCAGCCGGCCCGCCACCCGCAGCACGCCCGAGGTGGCGCAGCGCTCCGGCGGGCCCCAGCCGGTCAGTACCACCGCGCTGCCGCGCTCCGCCAGCCCCACGGCCTCCTGCAGGGCGGGCCCGAGCCCTTCGGTGTCCCCGGCCGCGCAGCCGATCGGATCGAAGGCCGTGATGATGTTGAACGGCGCCCCGGCCGCATCCGCCGCCGCGGAAACCTCGCCCTCCACCAGCTCCATGCCGGGCCGGGCGCCGCGCCCGCCGTCGTCGGGAGCCATCCGCTCCCGCGCCAGCGCGAGGCGCTCACGGTCCGTGTCGACCCCGGTCACGTGCGCACCGCGTGCTCCGGCGATCAGCAGGGCCAGACCGGAGCCGCAGCCCAGGCCCAGCATTCGCGTCCCGGAGCCGACCTCCAGGCGCTCGTACACCGCCTCGTACAGCGGCACGAGCATCCGTTCCTGGATTTCCGCCCAGTCCCGTGCCCGCGCATACGCCTGCGCCGGTGGCTCCGACGCCGCCTGGCGCCGGTGCTGAACGAGCGTTGGTGTCATCGAAAGCGCCCCAATCCGCCGAGCCCTCGGCCGAGTACTGGACTGCCCCCGTCACGATCCCCGTTGCGTGCGACTGCGCTCCCCCCCGTATGCCAGAGAACTCCCCCTGCGTGCCCGCGTCCAGGGGTCGTGGGGGACTGCTTCTGCGCCCCGGGCACACGCTGGCGGAACGCTGACCGATTCACGCATCGGACCGCACTCGCCGTACGATGCGCGCCATGGCAAAGGCTCCCGTTCTCACGCCCCAGGCTGAAGATTTTCCTCGCTGGTATCAGGACTTGATCAACAAGGCCGAGCTCGCGGACAACGGCCCGGTGCGCGGCACCATGGTCATCCGGCCGTACGGCTACGGCCTGTGGGAGCGGATGCAGCAGGAGATGGATGCCCGCATCAAGGACGCGGGCGCCCAGAACGCCTACTTCCCGCTCTTCATCCCCCAGTCTTACCTGACTCGGGAAGCTGAGCACGTCGAGGGCTTCGCACCCGAGCTCGCCGTGGTCACGCACGGTGGCGGAAAGGAGCTCGAGGAGCCCGTCGTCGTACGCCCCACCTCCGAGACGATCATCAACGAATACTTCTCGAAGTGGGTGCAGAGCTACCGCGATCTGCCGCTGCTGATCAACCAGTGGGCCAACGTGGTCCGTTGGGAGATGCGGCCGCGCGTCTTCCTCCGTACGACCGAGTTCCTCTGGCAGGAGGGCCACACCGCCCACGCCACGTACGAGGACGCCCGCGACTATGCCGCGTACATCCACAAGGACGTCTACGCCGACTTCATGATCAATGTCCTCGGCATCGACGTGGTACTCGGCCGCAAGACGCGCAAGGAGCGGTTCGCCGGAGCCATCAACACCCTCACGCTGGAAGGCATGATGGGCGACGGCAAGGCCCTGCAGATGGGCACGAGCCACGAGCTCGGCACCAACTTCGCCAAGGCCTTCAACACCCAGTACCTGTCCAAGGACGGCAAGCAGGAACTGGTCTGGCAGACCTCCTGGGGCTCCTCCACCCGCATGGTCGGCGGGCTGATCATGTCGCACGGCGACGACAACGGACTGCGCGTCCCGCCGCGCCTCGCGGCGGTCCAGGTCGTCGTGATGGCCATCAAGGGCGACGAGGCCGTCACCAAGGTCCGCGAGATCGGCGACCGGCTGCGCGCTGCCGGCCTGCGCGTTCAGATCGACGACCGCACGGACACCCCCTTCGGCCGCCGCGCGGTCGACTGGGAGCTCAAGGGCGTGCCCGTACGGATCGAGGTCGGTCCGCGCGACCTGGAGGCGGGCACCGCGATGCTGGCCCGCCGCATCCCGGGCGGCAAGACGCCCGTGGAGATCGACGCACTGGCCGACCTTCTGCCCAAGGTCCTCGAAGAGGACCAGGCGCAGCTGCTGCGCGAGTCGCGTGAACGACGGCAGTCCCGTACGGCCGACGTGGCGACGATCGAGGAGGCCACCGAGGCCGCGGTCGCCGGCGGCTGGGCCCGGATCCCGTGGGCCGTGCTGGGCGAGGAGGGCGAGGCCAAGCTCGCCGAACAGGCCGTGTCCGTACGGTGTCTGGTCGCCGAGGACGGGTCGGTGCCGGACGCCGACGACGCCCCGGGTAATGTCGCGATCGTCGGGCGAGCCTACTGAGGCACCCGCGTCGTCGACACTGACGGCCGGCCGTGGTGTAACGGCCCCGGTCCCGGGCAGCAGCCCCGGCGCACGGACCTTGTCTACGCGCTGGGGCGTACGCGCCACTACGTACCACCTTGTTGTGAGCTGCGAGGCTTCTCCGCAGATCAGCGCACCCGCCCTCGTCAGGACGCATCAATGCCAACTGACGGGTACGTGCAAATTATTTGGGATGCCCCGGAATGGAACCCGCGAGCGCTCCGGCTCGTTATCACGACGTGAGCACGACACCACCTGTTCTCGCCGCAGAGCTGGCACAGGCGTGGGCCGATATTCAGCGGCACCACGCCGAGCTGCCGGATCTTGCCGCGCCCGAGTCCCTGATCGGAGAGTCCTCGTCCGCCTGCGGCCACGAGCTCTCCTTCGAACGACTGCTCCATGAGGCAGTCCATGGCATCGCCGCCGCCCGAGGAGTCCGCGACACCTCCCGCGCCGGCCGCTATCACAACCGTAGATTCCTGGCGATCGCCGAGGAGATGGGCCTGGACCACTCCGAGGAGCCGCACCCCAGCAGCGGTTTCTCGCTGGTCGTGCTCAGCCCCGAGGCGAAGCGGCGGTACCGCCCGACGATCGAGAGACTGCAGCGCGCCCTCAAGGCGCACACGGTCGCCACGGCCTCCGACACCAAGCGGAGCTTCCGGGGACCTGCCGCCCGGCACGGTTCCTCCGGCGGCGGCGTGCGGGTCAAGGCCGTCTGCGACTGCGGTCGCAACGTCCGGGTGGTCCCGTCCGTGCTCGCCCAGGCGCCGATCGTCTGCGGCGCCTGCGGCAAGCCGTTCCGGATCCCTGAAGCACTCGCCGCGGCGAGCTGACCCTCCGAGCCGGCCGCCGACGGGGGCGGTGCAGGTCCGGGGGGAAGGCGCGCCGCTGGCGTGTGGCACAATGGCTAGCTGTACTCGACAGTCGCACAGGACCCCTCTCTCCTCCGGCTGACGCGTCCATCGGGCACCCGAGTACCGCAACCCCACGTGGCATCTCGTTGTGCCCAACCACGTCAAGACCAGGAGACACCACTCCCGTGGCAGTCAAGATCAAGCTGAAGCGTCTGGGCAAGATCCGTTCGCCTCACTACCGCATCGTCGTCGCCGACTCCCGTACCCGCCGTGATGGCCGGGCCATCGAGGAGATCGGCCTGTACCACCCGGTGCAGAACCCCTCGCGCATCGAGGTCAACTCGGAGCGTGCGCAGTACTGGCTGTCCGTCGGCGCCCAGCCGACCGAGCCGGTCATGGCGATCCTGAAGCTCACCGGTGACTGGCAGAAGCACAAGGGCCTGCCGGCCCCGGCGCCGCTGCTCGTGGCCGAGCCGAAGGCCGACAAGCGCGCCGCGTTCGACGAGTTCGCCAAGGGCCTCGAAGGCAGCGAGCCGAAGGGTGAGGCCATCACCCCGAAGGCGAAGAAGGCCGACAAGAAGGCGGACGAGGCGGCTGACACCGCTGCGTCCACCGAGTCGACCGAGGCCTGAGCATGCTCGAGGAGGCTCTCGAGCACCTCGTGAAGGGCATCGTCGACAACCCGGACGATGTGCAGGTCGCCTCGCGCAACCTGCGCCGCGGGCGTGTGCTCGAGGTCCGGGTCCACCCCGACGACCTCGGTAAGGTGATCGGCCGCAACGGCCGCACCGCGCGCGCCCTGCGTACCGTCGTGGGCGCCATCGGTGGCCGTGGCATCCGCGTCGACCTCGTCGACGTGGACCAGGTCCACTGATCAGTTGTTGAACACCGGCTCGGGCCGGGGAGGGCGCACCAGCCTCCCCGGCCCGCGTCGTTTTGACCCACGAAAACAGCAATCATCAATTGAGCAACCACGACGGCGATATACCACCTCCGCGAGAGCGGCGGCGGTTGAGCCGCAAAGAGGGGCGAAGCGTGCAGCTGGTAGTCGCGCGGATCGGCCGCGCCCACGGGATCAAGGGCGAGGTCACCGTCGAGGTGCGCACGGACGAGCCGGAGCTGCGGCTCGGGCCCGGCGCCGTACTGGCCACCGACCCGGCCTCTGCCGGACCGCTGACGATCGAGACCGGCCGGGTGCACAGCGGCAGGCTGCTGCTGCGCTTCGAGGGCGTACGGGACCGCACCGGCGCGGAGGCGCTGCGCAACATCCTGCTGATCGCCGAGGTCGATCCCGAGGCGGTCCCGGAGGACCCCGAGGAGTACTACGACCACCAGCTGATGGACCTCGACGTCGTACTCGCCGACGGCACCGAGATCGGCCGGATCACCGAGATCAGCCATCTGCCGTCGCAGGACCTGTTCATCGTCGAGCGGCCGGACGGCAGCGAGGTGATGATCCCGTTCGTCGAGGAGATCGTGACCGAGATCGACCTGGAGGAGCAGCGCGCCGTCATCGACCCGCCGCCCGGGCTGATCGACGACAGCCAGGCGGAGGTCGCCTCGTCGAGGGACGCCGACTGATGCGGCTCGATGTCGTCACGATCTTCCCGGAGTACCTGGAACCGCTGAACGTCTCGCTCGTGGGCAAGGCACGCGCACGCGGCCGGCTCGACGTCCAGGTGCACGATCTGCGCGAGTGGACCTACGACCGGCACAACACCGTCGACGACACCCCGTACGGCGGCGGCCCCGGCATGGTCATGAAGACCGAGCCCTGGGGAGACGCGCTGGACGACGTCCTGGCGGGCGGCTACGAGGCCGGAGCGCACGGCCCGGTCATGGTCGTGCCCACGCCCAGCGGCCGCCCCTTCACCCAGGAACTGGCCGTGGAGCTCTCCGAGCGGCCCTGGCTCGTCTTCACGCCCGCGCGGTACGAGGGCATCGACCGCCGCGTCATCGACGAGTACGCGACCCGGATGCCGGTCTACGAGGTCTCCATCGGCGACTACGTCCTCGCCGGCGGCGAGGCGGCCGTCCTGGTGATCACCGAGGCCGTGGCCCGGCTGCTGCCCGGAGTCCTCGGCAACGCCGAATCGCACCGGGACGACTCCTTCGCGCCCGGCGCGATGGCCAATCTGCTCGAAGGGCCCGTCTACACCAAGCCGCCCGAGTGGCGAGGTCGCGGCATTCCCGATGTGCTGCTCAGCGGCCACCACGGCAAGATCGCGCGCTGGCGCAGGGACGAGGCGTTCCGGCGTACGGCCCTCAACAGGCCGGACCTGATCGAGCGTTGTGACCCCGCCGCCTTCGACAAGAAGGACCGGGAGATGCTCTCCATCCTGGGCTGGTCCCCGGAGCCCGGCGGCCGATTTTGGCGAAGGCCCCAGGCCGTGGAAGAATAGGCCGCTGCTGTGTGTCCGGCCGGCGCCCCTGCCACAGGGGGAACGACGCCCGCTCGACGCGTACAGCACCCCGAAACCCATCTCGATCGTTCCGCTGATGACCTGTGGCATCGGCGAGGAAGCAGACCTTCATGTCTCACCTGCTCGACAACGTCAACGCGGCTTCGCTGCGCAGCGATGTCCCCGCCTTCCGTCCCGGCGACACCGTGAACGTCCACGTGCGTGTCATCGAGGGCAACCGCTCGCGTATCCAGCAGTTCAAGGGTGTTGTCATCCGCCGCCAGGGTGCGGGCATCAGCGAGACCTTCACGGTCCGCAAGGTCTCCTTCTCCGTCGGCGTCGAGCGCACCTTCCCGGTGCACAGCCCGATCTTCGAGAAGATCGAGCTCGTCACCCGCGGTGACGTCCGCCGCGCGAAGCTGTACTACCTCCGTGACCTGCGCGGCAAGGCCGCGAAGATCAAGGAGAAGCGCGACAACTGAGCGGTGGGCGACTGAGCTTCGGCTCACACCGCCCCCGGGTCCACAGGGCGGCCGGATAGGCTCTGCCCTCGATGGACACCGAAGCGAAGCACACGGAGCGCGACCGCTCTTCCGCCCCCGGGACCGGGGAAGAGGGAGAGGGGTCGCGCTTCATGCGTACGCGGCGCCTGCCCTCGATGTCCTGGCGAAGAGCGGTGGTGCTGGGCGTGGCCTGCACCGTCGCCGTGCTGCTGTTCAGCCGCTTCGTGGTGCAGCCCTTCCAGATCCCCAGCAGCTCCATGGAGCCGACGCTGCAGATCGGTGACCGGGTACTGGTGAACAAGCTGGCGTACGGTTCTGGTGCCGAGCCCGAGCGCGGAGACGTGGTCGTCTTCGACGGCACGGGGTCCTTCGTACAGGAGGGCATGGAGGAGAATCCGGTCAGTGCCGCGACGCGTGGGGCGCTCGCGGCGCTCGGTCTCGCGGAGCCCGCCGAGACCGACTTCGTGAAGCGTGTGGTGGGCGTGGGCGGCGACCGCGTCGTCTGCTGCGACAAGGGGGGCAGGGTCGAGGTGAACGGCGTACCGGTGGACGAGAGTTATCTCCATCCCGACGACGTGCCTTCCGTCGTCCCCTTCGACATCGTCGTTCCGCAGGGCACCCTATGGGTCATGGGAGACCACCGGAGCAATTCCCGCGACTCCCGAGACCACCTCGGGGAGCCCGGCGGCGGCATGGTGCCGGTCGACAAGGTCGTCGGGCGGGCGGACTGGATCGGCTGGCCGGCCGGCCGCTGGACCTCGCTGGAGCGCCCCGACGCTTTCTCCCGCGTACCGGACCCCGGGCGAATGCCGGGCGGCGGCCATGGGTAACCGTGGGCGTCCCGCAAGCCACCGGGCCGACACCCGGCTGCCGACCGGGACCAGGCCGACCAACGGCGCCCGGACGCTGCCCGGACGGGCGGAGCGGCGCAGGCTCGCGCAGAAGGTGAAACGCCGGCGGCGACGGTCCGCCATGAAGGAGATACCCCTCCTCGTAGGAGTGGCGCTGTTGATCGCGCTGGTCCTGAAGACCTTCCTGGTGCAGGCCTTTGTGATCCCGTCGGGCTCGATGGAGCAGACGATCCGCATCCAGGACCGCGTGCTGGTCGACAAGCTCACCCCCTGGTTCGGCTCGAAGCCGCAGCGCGGCGATGTCGTCGTCTTCAAGGACCCCGGCGGCTGGCTCGAGGACGAGAAGCCGACGACGACGGAAGACCCGATCGTCGTCAAGCAGGTCAAACAGGGTCTGACCTTCATCGGGCTGCTTCCGTCGGACGACGAGCAGGACCTGATCAAACGGGTCGTCGCGACTGGCGGCGACCGGGTCGTCTGCTGCGACAAGGACGGCCGCGTCACCGTCAACGGCGTACCGCTCATCGAGCCGTATCTGAACCCCGGAAACGTTCCGTCGACGCTGAAGTTCGACGTCCAGGTGCCGACCGGGCGGATCTTCGTCATGGGCGACCACCGGGCCAACTCGGCGGACTCCCGCTTCCATCTCGACGAGAAGGACCAGGGCACCGTCTCCGAGGAGGAAGTCGTCGGGCGTGCCGTCGTCATAGCCTGGCCGATCGGCCACTGGCGCAAGCTGGAAGAGCCGGAGACCTACGCATCCGTGCCGAACGCGCGTGCCGGGTCGACCGCGGCACTCCGCACGTCGAATAGTGTGTCCCCTCAGGATCAGAACGGAATGATCCTGCTCCCGAGCCCTGCGGAACTCCCGCTCGTTATGGGAGTGGTGGGCCTGCTCATTTTCCGGGTTGCCCGGGGCAGGCGGTTCTCGCGGAGTGAGGAGTGGATGTGGGGGATGTGGCCGTCGGCGCACGATCCGGACACGAGCAGCCGGAGGACAGGCCGGGGAAGCTCACCGAGCCGTCCGCAGCCGTGACGGATGATTCAGCGGCGCAGACGCCGGGAGACGAGGGTGACCGGGGCGTGGAGGGCGGATCCTCCGATGACGGCTCCGAGGGCAGTGGTACGGGACAGAAGAAGCAGCGATCCTTCTGGAAGGAACTGCCGCTTCTGATCGGTATCGCGCTGCTGCTCGCGCTGCTCATCAAAACCTTCCTGGTGCAGGCGTTCTCGATCCCCTCGGACTCGATGCAGAACACGCTGCAGCGAGGTGACCGGGTGCTGGTCGACAAGCTCACGCCGTGGTTCGGCTCGGAGCCCGAGCGCGGTGAGGTCGTCGTCTTCCACGACCCGGGCGGCTGGCTGGAGGGTGAGCCCACCCCCAAGCCGAACGCGATCCAGAACTTCCTGAGCTTCATCGGTCTGATGCCCTCGTCCGAGGAGAAGGACCTGATCAAGCGGACGATCGCGATCGCGGGCGACACGGTGGAGTGCAAGAAGGGCGGCCCGGTCAAGGTCAACGGGAAGGCGCTGAACGAGCCGTACATCTACCCCGGCGACACCCCGTGCGACGACCAGCCCTTCGGCCCCTTCAAGGTGCCGGACGGCAAGATCTGGGTGATGGGCGACCACCGGCAGAACTCCCGTGACTCCCGCTACCACATGGAGGATGTGAACGGCGGATTCGTGCCGGTCGACAAGGTCGTCGGACGTGCCGTCGTGGTGGCGTGGCCGCTCGACCGCTGGGCGGCGCTGCCGGTGCCGTCCACCTTCGACCAGCCCGGCATCAATGCCGCCGCCGCTGCCGCCACGTCGGCCGCGCCGCTGGCGATGGGCGCGGTCGGTGCGCTGCCGATCGTGCTCTGGCGCAGGAGGAGGCTGACCGGCGGGCATACCGCCGGGTAGGGTGCCGCCCAGATCGCAGATCCCCGGCGGCGTGTCTCCGGGGACCGAGTCTCCGGAGTTGGGAGCGCTGGGATGGGCGGAACAGGACGTACGGACGACGGCCGCGGCCGGCTCGGCAGTGCATTGTCGGGTCTGGCCGTGGCCGTCGGCTGTGTGCTCTTCCTCGGGGGCTTCATCTGGGGCGCCGTGGTCTACCAGCCGTACACCGTGCCGACCGACTCGATGACGCCGACCGTGCAGGTGGGCGACCGGGTGCTGGCGGAGCGGATCGACGGCGCCGAGGTGAAGCGCGGGGACATCGTGGTCTTCAAGGACGCGCAGTGGGGCGACATGCCGATGGTCAAGCGCGTGGTCGGCGTGGGCGGCGACAAGATCGCCTGCTGCGGCGACGGCGGCAAGCTGACCGTCAACGGCAAGGCGATCGACGAACCGTATCTGCGTGCCCAGGGACCCGCGGCGGAATCCTTCACGGCGACTGTGCCCGACGGGCAGCTGTTCCTGCTCGGCGACGACCGTCTGACCTCCCTGGACTCCCGTGTCCACCTGCAGGACCCGGGGCAGGGGTCGGTGCCGCGTTCGGCGGTGACGGCGCGGCTGGACGCCGTGGCATGGCCGCTGGACGGCGGTGTGCTGGACCGGCCGCAGGGGTTCGCGGCGCTGCCCGGCGGGGTGTCGCAGCCGGGGCCGGTGAAGCTGGTCGTCGGTTCTGTGGGGGCCGGGGCGGTGCTGATCATCGTCGGCGCGGCCTGGGGGCCGATCGCGCGCGGACTTGGCCGCAGGAAGTCGCCGGCCGCGCGGGACAGGGTGACGGCGGGTGCCTGAGGGTCATGTGCCTGAGGAGCATGTGGCTGAGGAGCATGTGCAGCCGCAGGAGCCGCCGGCGGCTGAGCAGCACTCGGGGCCTGAGACTCATCTGGTGCTTGAGACTCGGTTGCGGAAGGTCGCGCGGGTCATCCTGCTTGATCCGCAGGACCGCATTCTGCTGATGCACGGCTTCGAGCCGGACGATCCGGCGGACAGTTGGTGGTTCACGCCGGGCGGCGGTCTGGAGGACGGCGAGACGCGGGAGGAGGCCGCGCTGCGCGAGCTCGTCGAGGAGACCGGAATCACAGAGGTCGAGCTCGGGCCGGTGATCTGGCAGCGGGTGTGCTCGTTCCCATTCGACGGGCGGCGCTGGGACCAGGACGAGTGGTACTACCTGGCGCGCACCCGGCAGACCGCGACCAGCCTCAACGGCCTGACGGGGCTCGAGCAGCGCAGTGTCGCGGGCCTGAGGTGGTGGACCTCCGCCGAACTGTCGGCGGCCCGTGAGACGGTGTATCCGACCAGACTCGCCGAGCTGCTGATCACGCTGCTCGACGAGGGTCCTCCGAGTACGCCGGTGGTCCTGGCCCCAGAAATCGTCTAGGGGCACCAGGCGCTGACGCACAATGGGGGGACGCACGGCTGAAGGGGAACATGCCATGAGCGCCGAGGACCTCGAGAAGTACGAGACCGAGATGGAGCTGAAGCTCTACCGGGAGTATCGAGATGTCGTCGGGCTGTTCAAATACGTGATCGAGACCGAGCGTCGTTTCTACCTGACCAATGACTACGAGATGCAGGTCCACTCGGTGCAGGGTGAGGTCTTCTTCGAGGTCTCGATGGCTGACGCCTGGGTCTGGGACATGTACCGTCCGGCGAGATTCGTCAAGCAGGTCCGCGTTCTCACGTTCAAGGACGTGAATATCGAGGAGCTCAACAAGAGCGATCTCGAGCTTCCGAGCGGCTGACGCCCCTGGCTCCATCGCCCTGAGGGGTGACGGGGTTATCCACAACCGGTTGGTTGTCCACCAAGATCCACAAGTGGGGATCTGACGCGTCAGAGTCGGTGCCGGAGGTGGTGCCGAAATGAACGCGACGGGGGCACTGGGGCGGTACGGCGAGGATCTGGCGGCACGGCTGCTGACCGAGGCCGGCATGACGGTTCTGGCGAGGAACTGGCGCTGTGGGCGGGCCGGTGAGATCGACATCGTCGCCAGGGACGGCGACATGGTGATCGTCTGCGAGGTGAAGACCCGCAGGGCGGGCCCGTTCGAGCATCCGATGGCCGCGGTCACGCCGACGAAGGCGGAGCGGCTGAGACGGCTCGCCGAATGCTGGCTGGAGCGGCACGGCGGACCGCCGCCCGGCGGGGTGCGGATCGATCTTGTTGGAGTCGTGCTGCCCAGGCGTGGCGCACCGCTCGTTGAGCATGCGCGGGGGGTGGCGTGATGGGGTTCGCGCGAGCGTGTTCCGTTGCGCTGGTGGGCGTCGAGGGCGTGGTGGTGGAGGTCCAGGCGGACCTGGAGCCGGGCGTGGCCGCGTTCACGCTGGTGGGGCTGCCGGACAAGAGCCTGTGGGAGGCCAGGGACCGGGTCAGGGCGGCGGTGGTCAACTCGGGTGCTGACTGGCCGCAGAAGAAGCTGACCGTGGGACTCAGCCCGGCGTCCGTGCCCAAGGGCGGCAGTGGTTTTGATCTTGCAGTGGCCATGGCGGTGCTCGGTGCGGCCGAGCGCGTCGATCCCAAGGCCATCGCCGATCTGGTGCTGATCGGGGAGCTCGGTCTGGACGGCCGCGTCCGGCCGGTGCGGGGAGTGCTGCCGGCCGTGCTCGCCGCGGCGGAGGCGGGATACCGACAGGTGGTGGTTCCCGAACAGACCGCGGGGGAGGCCTCGTTGGTGCCGGGAGTCTCGGTCCTCGGCGTACGGAGCCTGCGACAGCTCATCGCCGTGCTGACCGATGAACCGGTCCCGGAGGAGGAGCGGGTCCCCGAGGGCAGCCCGGACCCGATGCTGGCCGGGCTGATGGTGCCGGGTGCCGGGGTGGGAACCGGCCTGGCGATGGAGCCTGCCGACGGCCCGGACCTCGCTGATGTCGCCGGACAGCGGACGGCGCGCACGGCACTGGAGGTCGCGGCGGCCGGCGGGCACCATCTGATGCTGCACGGCCCGCCGGGCGCGGGAAAGACGATGCTCGCGGAGCGTCTGCCCGCGGTGCTGCCGCCGCTGACCAGGCAGGAATCCCTCGAGGTCACGGCCGTCCACTCGGTGGCCGGAATCCTGCCGCCCGGCGAGCCCCTGGTGCGTACGCCGCCGTACTGCGCGCCGCATCATTCGGCCACGATGCAGTCCCTCGTCGGCGGGGGGAACGGGCTGCCGAGGCCGGGGGCGGTCTCGTTGGCTCATCGCGGGGTGTTGTTTCTCGATGAGACTCCCGAGTTTTCGGGCAAGGCGCTGGACGCGCTGAGGCAGCCGCTGGAGTCGGGACATGTGGTGGTCGCACGCAGCGGCGGAGTGGTCAGGCTGCCGGCCAGGTTCTTGATGGTGCTCGCGGCCAATCCATGTCCTTGTGGGCGGCACACGCTGCATGGGGCGGGGTGCGAGTGTCCGCCGTCGGCGATCCGGAGGTACCAGGCCCGGCTGTCCGGGCCGCTGCTCGACCGGGTTGATCTGCGGGTCGAGGTCGAGCCCGTCAGCCGCAGCGATCTGCTGGGGCAGGGCGGCCGGGGCGAGGCGACCGCGGTGGTTGCGGGACGGGTGCGCGAGGCCAGGGAGCGCGCCGCGGCACGGCTGCGCGATACACTGTGGACGGTCAACAGCGAGGTGCCCGGCCATGAACTGCGGACCCGATGGCTGGTTGCGCCCGGGGCGCTGTGCGCGGCCGAGCGGGACATGGAGCGCGGGCTGCTGACGGCGCGCGGCATGGACCGGGTGCTGCGGGTGGCGTGGACGATCGCGGACCTCGGCGGGCGGGACCGGCCGCAGTCGTACGACGTCGATCTGGCCCTGGAGCTGCGTACCGGAATCTCGCGAGGCGCGCCCATGCCGGCCGGCGCAGGAGGTCCCTGATGCGGGAGCCGGAGGAGGGAGCGGGAGAACGTACGGGGGAGCAGGAGCGGGTCGCGCGGGCCGCGCTCACGAGGGTGATCGAGCCGGGAGACGAGCACGGCGGACGGTGGCTGCGCGAGTTCGGGGCCGCGGAGCTGCTGGCACGCCTCACCGCGCCGGATCCGGACGACACGGCGCTGCCCGGGGCCACGCCACGCCGGATCGCGAGCTATCGGATACGGGCCGCTGCCGCTGATCCGCACCGGGATCTGGCTGCCGTCGCCGCGGTCGGTGGCCGTTTCATCTGCCCGGGCGACCGGGAGTGGCCGACGCAGCTCGACGACCTGGGTGGCGCCAGACCCATCGGGCTCTGGGTCCGCGGACGGCCCGATCTGCGGACCTGGGCGCTGCGCTCGGTCGCGGTCGTCGGAGCCAGGGCCTGCACTCCGTACGGAGCGCACATGGCGGCCGGCCTCGGCACGGGACTCGCCGAGCGTGGTTGGGTCGTGGTGTCCGGAGCGGCGTTCGGCGTTGACGGCTCGGCACACCGGGGCGCTCTGGCCGCGGGCGGTGCCACCGTCGCCGTGCTGGCCTGCGGTGTGGATGTCGTGTACCCGCGCGGCCATGCCGAGTTGATCGGCCGGATCGCCCAACAGGGTCTGGTCATCGGCGAGTTGCCGCCGGGCGACCATCCCACGCCCAGCAGATTCATCCTGCGGAACCGAGTGATCGCCGCATTGACCAGGGGCACGGTCGTCGTCGAGGCGGAGTACCGCAGCGGCTCGCTGGTCACGGCCCGCAGCGCACAGAGGCTCGGCCGTCACACGATGGGCGTGCCGGGACCGGTCACCAGCGGACTCTCCGCCGGTGTTCACGAACTGCTGCGCGGTGAGGGAGTGCTGGTCACCGACGCCGACGAAGTCGTCGAGCTGGTCGGTGACATTGGAGAGCTCGCGCCGGAACGCCGCGGTCCGGTGCTGCCGCGGGATCTGCTGGATCGCGTCAGCACACGGGTCCTTGATGCCATACCTGCACGTGGCGCGGTCGATGCCGGACGGATCGCCCGTGGTGCGGGGACGACGCCCGACGAGACGCTCGGCAGGCTGTACGAACTCCACTCACTGGGGTTCGTCGAACGGCACGGCGAGGGCTGGGAGTTGACGCGCAGCGCGATCCGCGGCTCGAACGCGCGGCGAGGCGGTCCTTGACCTGGAGCATTCGGGTGAAAAGGTGATGGCGATGACCTCTGCAGGCCTGATGGCGACCCCTCATGGCCCGGCGTATGCCATGTCGACGCCGGTTCGAAGGTGTGGGCGAGGGCGGATACCCCGCACAGGTTCGTTCCCCCGCCCTTCGCCCACCGCGACTGCGTAGTCACGCTACGCTCACCAGGTTCCCGGCCCCGACGCACGTCTCCCCCTCACAGCAGAACGGCTCAAGGCAACGCATGCCCCAGCACACCTCCGGGTCTGACCGCGCGGCAGCGCCCCCCGCTGCCCGTGGCACCGTGCGGCCCCCCGCTCCCTCCTCGCTCGAGGAGTTGTGGCGGTCGTACAAGGCCACGGGTGACGAGCGGCTGCGGGAGCAGTTGATCCTGCACTACTCGCCGCTGGTCAAGTACGTCGCGGGCCGGGTGAGCGTCGGGCTGCCGTCCAATGTGGAGCAGGCGGACTTCGTCTCCTCCGGAGTCTTCGGACTCATCGACGCCATTGAGAAGTTCGACATCGAGCGGTCCATCAAGTTCGAGACATACGCCATCACCCGCATCCGTGGCGCGATGATCGACGAACTGCGCGCACTGGACTGGATCCCGCGCTCCGTGCGGCAGAAGGCGAGGAACGTGGAGCGGGCCTACGCCACGCTCGAAGCGCAGTTGAGACGTACGCCCTCCGAGGGTGAGGTTGCCACGGAGATGGGCATCGGGGTCGACGAACTGCACGCGGTTTTCAGCCAGTTGTCGCTGGCGAATGTGGTCGCGCTGGAGGAGCTGCTGCATGTCGGCGGCGAAGGCGGCGACCGGCTCAGCCTGATGGACACGCTGGAGGACACGGCTGCGGACAACCCGGTCGAAGTGGCGGAGGGCCGCGAGCTGCGACGGCTTCTCGCCCGTGCGATCAACACGCTGCCGGATCGTGAGAAGACGGTCGTCACCCTCTACTACTACGAGGGGCTGACGCTTGCCGAGATCGGCAATGTCCTGGGCGTCACGGAGAGCCGGGTCAGCCAGATCCACACGAAGTCCGTGCTCCAACTGCGCGCGAAGCTCGCCGATGTCGGGCGTTGACTCGGAGCGTTGACGCCGGCCCTTGACGTCATGCGTTGACGTCGGGCTTCGACGCCGAATTTCGTCTGACCCTCGGCCTCGTGGGCGGACATCCGTAGAGTGGAGACGTGCCCAGGATTCGAGCGGCCTCTGTGGCCGAGCACCGGACGATGCAGCGCGCCGCCCTGCTGGACGCCGCGCGCTCCCTGTTGTCCGAGGGCGGTACGGAGGCGCTGACCTTCCCCGCTCTCGCCGAGCGCACGGGCCTGGCCCGGTCCTCCGTGTACGAGTACTTCCGGTCGAGAGCAGCGGTTGTCGAGGAACTCTGCGCGGTCGACTTTCCCGTCTGGGCGGCTGAGGTCGAGGCCGCGATGGCGCGGGCGGACACGGCCGAGGGCAAGGTCGAGGCGTATGTGCGACAGCAGCTCGCGCTCGTCGGCGACCGGCGGCACCGGGCCGTGGTCGCGATCTCCGCGAGCGAGCTGGACGACGGGGCGCGCGAGAAGATCCGCGCTGCGCACGGCGGGCTGATCGCGATGATCGTCGAGGCACTCGGCGAACTGGGCCACGACCAGCCGCGGCTGGCGGCGATGCTGCTGCAGGGCGTGGTGGACGCGGCGGTGCGCCGTATCGAGCTCGGCGCGGCGGAAGACCCGTCGGCGATCGCCGACGCGGCGGTCTCGATGTCACTCCGCGGGGTCCGCGGCTAGCCGTCCGATTCCACCGTCGACCGTGATCCGGGGCGCTGTCCCGGGCCCTGCGCCTGCGGCCTGTCCGGGCTCTGCCCAAGGCCCCGAGCCTCTCGTGTAGCGGGGGGCTTCGCCCCGCGCCCCCGCGCCTGCGTCCTATCCGGGGTTCGGCCCCCGAACCTCTCGTGCGCAGAGGGCGTCGCCCCCGCAGCCCCGCGCCTGCGGCCTGTCGGGGCTCCGCCCCAGACCCCGAGCGCCTTGTGCAGTAGGCGCTCCCCCGCTTGTCGCCGTGCCCGGGTGAAGACCCACCGGCTCAGCGTCGCCGCGATCAAGAGCAGTGCCGCGTGCGCCGCGGCTGCTGAGGCCGAGGTGCGAGTGGCAAGGGCCGCAGCGACCGGGGGCGCGGGGGAGGCGAGTGGTGGGGTGCCGAAGATTGGGAGGAGTCTTGGCGGTGGGCGGTGCAGGAGCCATGGTGGGAGCAGGGACAGCGGGTCCAGATACTCCTTGCCGCGCAGCAGGCCCCAGTGCAGGCAACCGGTGTCGCAGTGCGAGGGGCCCGGGGCGACGCGGGCCACCACCTGGCCGGCGTTCACGTCCGTGCCCACCGGGAGCAGCGCGCTGACCGGTTCGTAGGTCGTGCGCAGCGGAGGCTCACCCGTGCCGGTGAGGCTCACGGTGAGTACGCCGCGGCCCGCGACCCGGCCCGCGAAAGTGATCTGGCCCGGCGCCGCGGCCCGTACCTCCGTACCCGGTGGCGCGGCAAGATCCACGCCGCGGTGACCCGGACCGTAGGCCGAGCTCGGCGGCTCCCAGCCGCGGACCACCGCCGGCCGCGGCGGTCCCACCGGCCAGTTCCGCCCGCCACCGCCATCGAGCCCCGCGGCCGACGCAGGTGCCCACCCGGCGACGACCAGCGAGAACAGGGTCAGTAACAGGGTCAGTGACAGGGGCAGTAAAGGAACGAGAAGTCTGCGGTACATGGGACCGACCGTCCCGCATCACGGCCCACCCAAGTGGATCATGGTCCTGATCTGTGGAGTACCGACCGGTTGTGGACAGCGCCGTCACCCGGCACCGCCCGGGTCCCGTACACTTCTTCTGGCGATCCGGGTCACCGGGTCGACTTCGCACGCCCCGCCACCACCCTTCTTCAGGTCGGTGGCCGCGCCCCTCGGTCCCTCGTGGCACGGCGCGTCGGGGCGTCAGGACATAACCGAGAATCCAAGGAGATACGGCCATGGCCGTCGTCACGATGCGGGAGCTGCTGGAAAGCGGCGTCCACTTCGGTCACCAGACCCGTCGTTGGAACCCGAAGATGAAGCGATTCATCTTCACGGAGCGCAACGGCATCTACATCATCGACCTGCTCCAGTCGCTGTCGTACATCGACCGCGCCTACGAGTTCGTCAAGGAGACCGTCGCCCACGGCGGCTCCATCATGTTCGTCGGTACGAAGAAGCAGGCCCAGGAGGCCATCGCCGAGCAGGCGACCCGCGTCGGCATGCCGTTCGTCAACCAGCGCTGGCTCGGCGGCATGCTGACCAACTTCTCCACCGTCTACAAGCGTCTGCAGCGCCTCAAGGAGCTCGAGCAGATCGACTTCGAGGATGTGGCCGCGTCCGGCCTCACCAAGAAGGAGCTCCTGGTTCTCTCCCGCGAGAAGGCCAAGCTGGAGAAGACCCTCGGTGGTATCCGCGAGATGCAGAAGGTGCCGAGCGCCGTCTGGATCGTCGACACCAAGAAGGAGCACATCGCCGTCGGTGAGGCGCGCAAGCTCCACATCCCGGTCGTCGCGATCCTCGACACCAACTGCGACCCCGACGAGGTCGACTACAAGATCCCGGGCAACGACGACGCGATCCGCTCCGTCACCCTGCTCACCCGCGTGATCGCCGACGCCGTCGCCGAGGGCCTCATCGCCCGTTCCGGCGTCGCCACCGGTGACTCCAAGCCGGGCGAGAAGGCCGCGGGCGAGCCGCTCGCCGAGTGGGAGCGCGACCTGCTCGAGGGCGAGAAGAAGGACGAGGCTCCGGCCGCCGAGGCCGAGAAGCCGGCCGAGGCCAAGGCTGAGGCTGAGGTCGAGGCCGAGAAGCCCGCCGAGGCCGCTGCTGAGAAGCCCGCCGAGGCCGAGGCTGAGGCTGAGAAGCCGGCCACGGACGCCGAGCAGGCCTGAAGCACACAGCTTCGGTAGTCGACGGCGGGGGACGGTGCCACAAGCGCCGGCCCCCGCCGCTCACCCGTAGATCTTCGACTTTCGACATTCGAGAGAGATTCAAGGACATGGCGAACTACACCGCCGCTGACGTCAAGAAGCTCCGCGAGCTCACCGGCGCCGGCATGATGGACTGCAAGAAGGCGCTAGACGAGGCCGACGGCAACGTCGACAAGGCCGTCGAGGCGCTGCGCATCAAGGGCCAGAAGGGCGTCGCCAAGCGCGAGGGCCGCTCTGCCGAGAACGGTGCCGTCGTTTCCGTGCTCGCCGACGACAACACCTCCGGTGTCCTCGTCGAGCTGAAGTGCGAGACGGACTTCGTCGCCAAGGGCGACAAGTTCCAGGCCGCCGCCAATGCGCTCGCCGCCCACGTCGCCGCGACCGCCCCGGCCGACATCGAGGCGCTGCTCGCCTCCGAGATCGAGCCCGGCAAGACCGTCCAGGCGTACGTCGACGAGGCCAACGCCAACCTCGGCGAGAAGATCGTCCTGGACCGCTTCGCGCAGTTCACCGGTGGGTACGTCGCCGCGTACATGCACCGCACGATGCCCGACCTCCCGCCGCAGATCGGCGTCCTTGTCGAGCTCGACAAGGAGAACGCCGAGGTCGCCAAGGGCATCGCGCAGCACATCGCCGCCTTCGCGCCGAAGTACCTCTCCCGCGAGGACGTCCCGGCCGAGGTCATCGAGGCCGAGCGCCGCGTCGCCGAGGAGACCACGCGTCAGGAGGGCAAGCCCGAGGCCGCCCTGCCGAAGATCGTCGAGGGTCGCCTCAACGGCTTCTTCAAGGACGCCACGCTTCTTGGCCAGCCGTACGCGCTCGACAACAAGAAGTCCGTCCAGAAGGTCCTGGACGAGGCCGGTGTCACGCTGAAGCGCTTCGCGCGCATCAAGGTCGGCATCTGACGCGTTTAGCGATCGACACGGGAGCCCGCTAGGGTTCCTTACGCAGTCGCCGATCGCGCTGGCGCCGGACGACCGCAGATCTGACGAGGAGGCCATTGCCGACAGGGACACCATGACCCACGGCAATGGCCTTCTTCGTATGTGCACGAGGAGATCTCCATGAACAAGGGCGCGGACGCCAATCAGGCAGCCGACGACAAGAGCGACCACGACGTGAAAAAGGCCGGGCGCTTCATGCTGAAGCTCTCCGGTGAGGCGTTCGCCGGCGGCGGAGGTCTCGGCGTCGACCCCGATGTCGTACACGCCATCGCCCGCGAGATCGCCGCGGTCGTCCGCGACGGTGCTGAGATCGCGGTCGTCATCGGCGGCGGCAACTTCTTCCGCGGAGCGGAACTGCAGGTGCGCGGAATGGACCGGGCGCGCTCCGACTACATGGGCATGCTCGGCACGGTGATGAACTGCCTCGCCCTCCAGGACTTCCTGGAGAAGGAAGGCATCGACTCCCGGGTCCAGACCGCCATCACCATGGGCCAGGTCGCGGAGCCGTACATTCCGCTGCGCGCCGTACGCCACCTGGAGAAGGGCCGCGTCGTCATCTTCGGCGCCGGTATGGGCATGCCGTACTTCTCCACCGACACGACCGCGGCCCAGCGCGCCCTGGAGATCGACGCCGAGGCCCTGCTGATGGGCAAGAACGGCGTGGACGGGGTCTACGACTCCGACCCCAAGACGAACCCCGACGCGGTGAAGTTCGACGCGCTGGAGTACGGCGAGGTGCTCTCCCGCAATCTCAAGGTCGCGGACGCCACCGCCATCACCCTGTGCCGCGACAACGCCCTGCCGATCCTCGTCTTCGAACTGCTCACGGAAGGCAATATCGCGCGGGCCGTCAAGGGTGAGAAGATCGGCACTCTCGTGAGCGACCAGGGCACCCGGGCCTGACTCGGGGGACTCCCTCCAGGGATAGACAAAGTCCTGCCGGTCGGACACCGTGCAGGGAAGACGCGACACAGGTTCCGCCCGCCCAGTTGCATGCCGGGCCTACTCAAGACACGCAGGAGCAAGTGGTGATCGAAGAGACCCTCCTCGAGGCCGAGGAGAAGATGGAGAAGGCCGTCCTGGTCGCCAAGGATGACTTCGCCGCGATCCGCACCGGACGTGCGCACCCGGCGATGTTCAACAAGATCGTGGCCGACTACTACGGTGCGCTGACCCCGATCAACCAGCTGGCCTCGTTCTCGGTGCCGGAGCCGCGCATGGCCGTGGTGACCCCGTTCGACAAGACCGCGCTGCGCAATATCGAGCAGGCGATCCGGGACTCCGACCTGGGCGTCAACCCGAGCAATGACGGCAACATCATCCGGGTGGTGTTCCCCGAGCTCACGGAGGAGCGCCGCCGCGAGTACATCAAGGTCGCCAAGAGCAAGGCCGAGGACTCGAAGATCTCGATCCGCGCCGTGCGACGCAAGGCCACTCAGACCATCGACAAGCTGATCAAGGACGGCGAGGTCGGCGAGGACGAGGGCCGCCGTGCTGAGAAGGAGCTCGACGACACCACCGCGAAGTATGTCGCGCAGGTGGACGAGCTGCTGAAGCACAAGGAAGCCGAGCTGCTCGAGGTCTGATGAACGACTCTTCCTGGGGGGCCCCGCCGCGAGCCGGCTACTGGGGGCCGCCCGACCAGGGGCCTGCCCCGGCGGGTCCCGCATACGATGAGCATGACGCACAGCAGACTCGGCCCATGCCCATCGTGCCGGACTTTCCCGACGCAGGTAGAGACGCCGAAGACCGTAATGACCGCGACGAGCACAACGACCGCGACCGGGGGGCCGCTCGGCTGAGCGGCCCCCTGTTCCGCGACGAGATTCCGCAGGAGCCCATGCCCACCCCGCAGTCGGCGCCCGAGCCGGAGAAGAAGCGGGCCGGTCGTGATCTGCGGGCGGCCATAGCGGTGGGCGCCGGCCTGGGCGCGGTGATCGTGGCATCGCTCTTCATCGTCAAGGCCGTGTTCGTGGGCGTCGTCGCGGTGGCGGTTGTCGTGGGCCTGTGGGAACTGACGTCCCGGCTCGAGGAACGCAAGCAGATCAAGGCCCCGCTGGTGCCGCTCGCGGTCGGCGGTGCGGCGATGGTCGTGGCCGGTTACGTGCGCGGGGCCGAGGGCGCGTGGGTCGCGATGGCGCTCACCGCGCTCGCGGTGCTGGTCTGGCGGATGACCGAGCCGCCCGAGGGCTATCTGAAGGACGTCACGGCGGGTGTGTTCGCCGCGTTCTACGTTCCCTTCCTCGCGACCTTCGTGGCGATGATGCTCACCGCGGACGACGGTCCGCAGCGGGTGCTCACCTTTCTGATGCTCACCGTGGTCAGCGACACCGGTGCGTACGCGGTGGGCTGGCGGTTCGGCAAGCACAAGCTCGCGCCCCGGATCAGCCCGGGCAAGACGCGCGAGGGCCTGGTGGGCGCGGTGACGTTCGCGATGGCGGCCGGCGCGCTGTGCATGCAGTTCCTGATCGACGACGGCACCTGGTGGCAGGGTCTGCTGCTGGGCTTCGCGGTCGCGGCCAGCGCGACGCTCGGCGACCTGGGCGAGTCGATGATCAAGCGCGACCTCGGCATCAAGGACATGGGCACGCTGCTGCCGGGCCACGGCGGCATCATGGACCGGCTTGACTCGCTGCTGCCGACGGCTCCGGTGGTCTGGCTGCTGTTCGTGGTCTTCGTGGGAAGCGGCTGACCTGTGTCCCGCGGCGGAGCCGCATGCGTCTCAGCCCGGTGAGGGGCTCGTTGTCCACAGGACTGCGAGCCCCTCTTCGTATCTCTGCGACAACAGACGGCGCTGCGACGGAGCCTGATTCTGCTGTCGTGCATGCTCCTCGCCGTCACCCTCGAGCGCCTGGGCAAGCTGCGTGCCGGTTGCCGATGAACGACGATGGAGAGACAGGGGCTGGCCGTTTCTGGAGCTTCCGCCCCGCAGGGCGCATACCGCCGTGGCGCACCGAGGACGCGGCGGAGGGAGTTCGCCGTGGACCCACCCCCCGCCTCCGGTCCGGAGGAGCATGGCCGACAGAGGCCGAGCGGCCCGTTGGACGATGCCGAACGAGCGGAGTACGAGCGACTCCGGCGCACTCTCGGCGTGCGACACCGTCGTCTGCGACTCTGTGGAGCTTCCCTGCTTCTCACGCTGGCCGTTCTGCTCGCACCCGTCAGCGTCATTGCCACCTGGGTAAATTCCGAGGTCACCGATGTTGATCGGTATGAGCAGACCGTCTCACCTCTCGCCAGGGACCCCGCCGTCCAGGATCTGATGGTTGATCGTGTCACTGACGGCGTTGTCGAGAACATTGACGCTCGCAAGATCACCGACGCGGTCGCGGACACTCTGGCCGACCGTGATGCACCCCGCTTCCTTGTCGACGCGGCCAGGACGCTGGATGAAGAGCTCAAGGGCGGACTGACGACCGGCGTGCGCTTCGCGGTCGGGAAGGTGGTGACGAGCGACGCCTTTGCCAAGGCGTGGGACAGCATCAACCGCGGCGCGCACACCGCCGCGACGAATGTCCTCACGGGGGAGGGAGGCGGAGCGATCGAGGCCAAGGGCGACACCATCACACTGAACGTCGCCAACGTGATTGAGGAATTGCAGAAGCAACTGATCGGCGTGACGCTTGTCGAGGCAGCAGACATTCCCGGGGCCGACAAGTCGATCGTGCTGGTTCGGAACGACAATCTGAGCGAGGCCCGTGATGCTGCCCACTGGCTCGGCGTTGTCGGCCCGTGGTTGCCCTTGGCGGTGGTTGTGCTCGCCGGGCTGGGCATCTGGGCGGCACCTTCACGCCGGGTTGCGCTGATGGCCGGCGGCATCGGCATCGGCGTCATGATGTGCGGGCTTCTCGTCGGACTCGCCGTCATGCGCCAGATCTATCTGGATGCGGTGACTCCGGTAGCCCAGTCGCAGGAAGCCGCAGCAGCCGTCTACGACATCCTGGTGAGGTTCCTCCGGCAGGCCATTCTCACAGTGCTCCTCACGGCCCTGCTCACAGTGATCGCGGGGTATCTGTACGGACAAGGCCGCGGTGCCGCCGCCGTGCGCTCAGCCGCAGCCCGAAGTACCGAAACCGCCGGGCACGCGCTCGCCCGGAGAGGGTTGACGACAGGTGCCGTCGGACAGTGGCTGCGCACGAACCGGCCCCTGACCACAGGCGCCGTCATCGGCGCCGGGGGCCTCACTCTCTTCCTGTGGAACTACCCCACGCCCGCCGTCGTGGCGCTTCTGCTCCTGTTCGTCGTCGTTGTCCTGGTGATCCTGGGCGTCCTTGCCGCTGCGGACGGAGCGGAGCAACGCTTATAGGTGCGGCGCTGCTGCGACAGCACGGGATGCTCTCTCTCGGCCGGAGCCGGCGCTCCATTCGTCAGCCTCTTGCCGGCGGCCCCGAAGACTCAGGACGTCCCGGGGCCGCTATGAGGTGGGGCCTCGGTGTCGAGCGTGTTCGACAGCCCGTACCGGACCTGCACGTTGCGGTGCTCCACGCCGACCTCGACCGAGTCGGGCAGGTTCGTTCTCGTGCTCACCGTGGCCGAGCGGGTGCCGGGGCTCCCGCTGAAACGGACGTCCGCCCGCGGCGCTTCACGGAAACGGAGCCGGTCGGCCGCCACGGTGGAGGTGAACTCGATGTCCGGGTGCTGGTGTTCAGGCTTTCACGGAGGCTGGCCGTCCTCCTCCGGCGCCTGCTCCCGCACACGCTTCACCTTGCGACGAGGCGTTTCAGCGGCCCGTCGCGCCCGCCCCTCGCCGGCTTCGGCGGCCCGTCGCTTGCGCGCGGGTTCTTTGCGCGCGAGCTTCCGTTCTGCGCGACCTGTCGCGCCCCCGGCCTTCCTGGCGCGCGTCGCGCCGCCACTCGCGGCCTTCGGGACGTCGGACACTTTCTCTGCGGTGTCCGGCAGCGTCTCGCCGACCCGCGCGGCGGCTCCCTCCACCGTGTCCCCGGTCCGTTCCGCGAGCCCCGCGACCGCGCTGCCCGTCTCGTCACCCAGGCGCTCCACCGCGGTCTCGGCCCCGCGTCCGACACCCTCGACCGCCTCGCCGGCGCCGCGCCCCACGTCCTCGACCGCCTCGCCGGCGCCGCGCCCCACGTCCTCGACCGCCTCGCCGGCGCCGCGCCCCACGTCCTCGACCGCCTCGCCAGCACCACGCCCGACTTCGTCGAGCGCACGGCCCGCCCCAGTGCCCACCTCACGTACGGCGGTCCCGACGCCTGAGGTCACGTCCCTGAGGATGTCCGGGTTGCGGTCGATGGTCGTCAGAACCCTCCCGATGACCTCCACGACGTTGTCCAGACGCACCTTCAGCAGCGCTTGCGCCTCCACGCCCTTGATGTCGAGATGGACGGCGCCCAGCTCCACGACCGCCCCCACGTTCAGCCGGAGCAGGTCGAGCACCTCCGCCTGGAGCGACACCCTCGCGCGGAGATCTTCGACGTCGAGGGTGATCTCGTCCACCTTCAGCAGGGGGACGTCGAGGAGAACGTCCGGCTCCGCGAGCTCCGCACCGACGGGTTCCTCGTCGACGTAGTCATCGACGTCATCGACGTCGGTTTCCGTCACATCCTTGGTGCCCTCGTCGTCCATGCCGCTCCTCGAGAACGCCCACGTAAAGGGATCTTTCCGATCCTTCCACCGCCCTTGGGAGGCCGCCACCGGTCGGCAAGCGGCCCGGCACCGCCCCTGCTAGGGGCACCCGGCACGGCGCGTCTGGCCCTGGCCAGGCGGAACGTCTCGGATCCCGGGCCGTCCGCGGGCCGTCTGCGGGCCGCCCGAGGGTGCCCCACGTCGACCAACAACGACCGATGACCACCACCCCCGAACCAACGGCCACAGGTCACGAGAATCCTTCTGCGACACTGGTAGCACCATGCCCAAGCCCGGAGAACTGACTTTCGTCGCGCCCCGCGGAGCCAAGAAGCCGCCGCGGCACCTTGCCGACCTCACGCCCGCAGAGCGCAAGGAGGCTGTCGCCTCGATCGGCGAGAAGCCGTTTCGCGCCAAGCAGCTGTCGCAGCACTACTTCGCGCGGTACGCCCACGACCCCGCCCAGTGGACCGACATCCCCGCCGCCGCCCGCGAGAAGCTCGCGTCCGAGCTGCTGCCGGATCTGATGGCCGTCGTACGGCACATCTCCTGCGACGACGACACCACGCGCAAGACCCTGTGGCGGCTGCACGACGGCACGCTCGTCGAGTCCGTGCTCATGCGTTATCCGGACCGGGTGACGATGTGTATCTCGTCGCAGGCCGGCTGCGGGATGAACTGCCCGTTCTGCGCCACCGGGCAGGCTGGCCTGGACCGCAATCTGTCGACCGCCGAGATCGTGCACCAGATCGTCGACGGCATGCGCGCGCTGCGCGACGGCGAGGTGCCCGGCGGGCCCGCCCGGCTGTCGAACATCGTGTTCATGGGCATGGGCGAGCCGCTCGCCAACTACAAGCGGGTCGTAGGCGCCGTCCGCCGGCTCACGGACCCGGAGCCGGACGGGCTGGGGCTCTCGCAGCGCGGGATCACCGTCTCGACCGTCGGCCTGGTGCCCGCGATGCTGCGCTTCGCCGACGAGGGCTTCAAGTGCCGTCTCGCCGTCTCGCTGCACGCACCGGACGACGAGCTGCGCGACACCCTCGTCCCGGTGAACACCCGCTGGAAGGTCCGGGAGGTGCTGGACGCGGCCTGGGAGTACGCGGAGAAGTCCGGCCGCCGTATCTCCATCGAGTACGCGCTGATCAGGGACATCAACGACCAGGCGTGGCGCGGTGATCTGCTCGGCCGGATGCTGAAGAGCAGGCGGGTCCATGTGAACCTGATTCCGCTCAATCCGACGCCCGGATCCAAGTGGACGGCGTCCCGGCCCGAGGACGAGAAGGCGTTCGTCGAGGCGATCGCTGCCCACGGTGTGCCCGTGACCGTACGGGACACCCGTGGCCAGGAGATCGACGGAGCGTGCGGACAGCTGGCCGCGTCCGAACGCTGAGGCAAGCCCGTCGGCGCGGGCTGATACTGTGCCCGTGCCTGTGCTATCGCACAAATGAACAATGAACATTCCGACAGGGGAGCGCACACAGCGCTGAGAGTGCGGCAAGGCCGCAGACCCTCGGACCTGATCCGGGTCATACCGGCGTAGGGAGTCAGCACCACATGAACAGCCAGTTTCGGCGTGCCCTCGGCGGCGCGCTTTCCGCGGCCGTCGGCATCACCGCCCTCGCGGCCTGCGGCGAGGAGTCCAAGGACTCCTCCTCCGGCGGCTCGACGTCCAAGACCGTGACGCTCGTCAGCCATGACTCGTTCGCCGCCTCCGACTCCGTACTGAAGGAGTTCACCAAGGAGACCGGCTACACGGTCAAGGTGCTCAAGAGCGGCGACGCCGGTGCGGCTCTGAACAAGGAGATCCTCACCAAGGGCTCGCCGCAGGGCGATGTCTTCTTCGGCGTCGACAACACCCTGCTCTCGCGCGCCCTCGACAACGACCTGTTCACGTCGTACGAGGCCAAGGGCCTGGCCCAGGTGCCGGACGAGGTGCAGCTCGACAAGGACAAGCACCGTGTCACGCCCGTCGACACCGGCGACATCTGCGTCAACTACGACAAGAAGTACTTCGCCGACAAGAAGCTCCAGCCGCCGGCGTCCTTCGACGATCTGATCAAGCCCGAGTACAAGAACCTGCTGGTCACCGAGAACGCGGCGACGTCCTCGCCGGGCCTCGGCTTCCTCCTCGGCACGGTCTCGAAGTACGGCGACGAGGGCTGGCAGGACTACTGGAAGAAGCTCAAGGCCAACGGCGTCAAGGTCGTCGACGGCTGGGAGCAGGCGTACAACGAGGAGTTCTCCGGCTCCGCCGGCGGCAAGAAGGCCAAGGCGGACCGGCCGCTCGTCGTCTCGTACGCCTCCAGCCCGCCGGCCGAAGTGCTCTTCTCCGAGCCGCAGCCGGCCGAGGCCCCGACAGGCGTCGCGACCGGCACCTGCTTCCGCCAGATCGAGTTCGCCGGTCTGCTGGACGGCGCGAAGAACGAGAAGGGCGGCAAGGCCCTGCTGGACTTCCTGGTCTCCAAGAAGTTCCAGGAGGACATGCCGCTGAACATGTTCGTGAACCCGGTGATCAAGGGTGCGCAGCTGCCCGAGGTGTTCACGAAGTTCGGCGCGGTCGTCGACAAGCCGGAGACCGTCGACCCCGACAAGATCGCCAAGAACCGTGAGCAGTGGGTCCAGTCATGGTCCTCGCTCGTAGTGAAGTAACGAAGTCCCACGGCGGGAAGACGGCGCGCGGGAAGTCGGTCCGCGGGAGCCTGGTGCGGCTCGGGCTGATGGCCGGGCCCGTCGCGTTCTTCGCCGTCTTCTTCGCGTATCCCGTCGTCGCGATCGTCGGCCGCGGGCTCCAAGTCGACGGCGTGTGGCAGTTCGGGCGGATCGGCGAGGTGCTGGGCCGCGCGGACTTGCAGCGCGTGCTGTGGTTCACCACCTGGCAGGCGCTCGCGTCGACGGCGCTCACGCTGCTGATCGCGCTGCCAGCCGCATATGTCTTCGCGCGCTTCGACTTTCCCGGCAAAGGGCTGCTGCGGGCGGTGGTCACCGTTCCGTTCGTGCTGCCGACCGTGGTCGTCGGCACCGCGTTCCTCGCGTTGCTGGGGCGCGGCGGGCTGCTCGACGAGCTGTGGGGGATCAGGCTCGACACCACCGTGTGGGCGATCCTGCTCGCGCATGTCTTCTTCAACTACGCCGTCGTCGTACGGACCGTGGGCGGGCTCTGGTCGCAGCTCGACCCGCGTCAGGAGGAGGCGGCGCGGGTGCTGGGCGCCGGACGGTTCGCGGCCTGGCGACGCGTGACGCTGCCCGCGCTCGGGCCCGCCGTCGCGGCCGCGGCCCTGATGGTCTTTCTCTTCACCTTCACCTCCTTCGGCGTCGTACAGATTCTCGGCGGGCCGACGTTCTCCACGCTGGAGGTGGAGATCTACCGGCAGACGGCGCAGCTGCTGGACCTGCCGACGGCGGCGGTGCTGACGCTGGTGCAGTTCGCGGCGGTCGGTGCGATCCTCGCCGTGCACGCTTGGACGATACGGCGGCGGGAGACCGCGCTGAGGCTGGTGGACCCGGCCGGGACCGCGCGCCGGCCGAAGGGCGCGAAGGACTGGGCGCTGCTCGGCGGAGTGCTGGCCACCGTGCTGCTGCTGATCCTGGTGCCGCTCGGGGTGCTCGTCGAGCGGTCGCTGGACGTGCCGGGCGGATACGGCTTCGCGTTCTACCGGGCCCTGCAGTCGACGGGTGACGGCGGCGGCAGCTTCCTCGTCCCGCCGATCGAGGCGGTCTGGAACTCGCTGCAGTACGCGCTGGCGGCCACCGCCATCGCCCTGCTCATCGGAGGGCTCGCGGCGGCCGCGCTCACCCGGCGCGCGGGCCGGTTCGTGCGCGGGTTCGACGCGCTGCTGATGCTGCCGCTCGGGGTTTCCGCGGTGACCGTCGGCTTCGGTTTTCTGATCACGCTCGACGAGCCGCCGCTCGATCTGCGGACCTCATGGATCCTTGTCCCGCTCGCGCAGGCACTGGTCGGTGTCCCCTTTGTCGTACGGACCATGCTTCCGGTGCTGCGCGCGGTCGACGACCGGCTGCGTGAGGCCGCGGCCGTGCTCGGTGCGTCGCCGCTGCGGGTGTGGCGGGAGGTCGATCTGCCGCTGGTGCGGCGTGCGGTGCTGATCGCGGCGGGCTTCGCGTTCGCCGTGTCGCTCGGCGAGTTCGGCGCGACCGTCTTCATCGCCAGGCCCGACAATCCGACGCTGCCGGTCGCCGTCGCCCGCCTGCTCGGCCGACCCGGCGAGCTCAACTACGGCCAGGCGATGGCGCTTTCGACGATCCTCATGCTGGTGTGCGCAGCGGCGCTGCTGCTCCTGGAACGGATGCGCACCGACAAGACCTCCGGGGAGTTCTGATGGCCTTGCTGCGCATCGACGACGTGACCGTACGGTTCGGGGCGCGGGCCGCGCTCGACTCGGTGGATCTGGAGGTCGCCGAGCACGAGATCGTGTGCGTCCTCGGGCCGAGCGGCAGCGGCAAGTCCACGCTGCTGCGGATCGTCGCCGGGCTGCAGAGCGCGGACTCCGGGCGGGTTCTGCTGTCCGGCGCCGACCAGGCCGCAGTGCCGGTGCACCGGCGCGGCGTCGGTCTGATGTTCCAGGACCACCAGCTCTTCCCGCAGCGCGACGTCGGCGGCAATGTCGCCTTCGGGCTGCGGATGCACGGCATCGGGCGGGCCGAACAGGCCCGCCGCGTGGACGAGTTGCTGGATCTTGTCGGGCTGCCCGGGGCACGGCGCAGGGCCGTCGCCTCGCTCTCCGGCGGCGAGCAGCAGCGGGTCGCGCTGGCCCGGGCGCTGGCGCCGGAACCGCGGCTGCTGATGCTGGACGAGCCGCTCGGCCAGCTCGACCGCGGGCTGCGGGAGCGCCTGGTGGTCGAACTGCGCGGGCTGTTCGGCCGGTTGGGCACCACGGTCCTCGCCGTCACGCACGACCAGGGCGAGGCCTTCGCGCTCGCCGACCGCGTCGTGGTCATGCGCGAAGGCCGGATCGCCCAGGCCGGCACGCCGCTGGAGGTCTGGCAGCGGCCCGCGTCCGAGTTTGTCGCCCGCTTCCTGGGCTTCGACAACGTGGTGGCAGCGACGGTCAGCGGCACGGCCGCGGACACCGTGTGGGGCAAGGTGCCGGTGCCGGACGGTTCGCCGGAGGGCGAGTGCCGGTTGCTGGTGCGGCCCACGGGCGTACGGCTCACCGATCCGGCCGACGGGCTGCACTGCACGGTCGAGGGCCGTACGTTCCGCGGCCACCACGTCGCCGTACGGCTGCGGCCGCACGACGGTCCGCCGCTGGAGGCGGAGTGCGCGCTGCGGGACGCGCCGGAGGAAGGGGCCGAGGTCGGCGTGGTATTCGCGGCGGACGACGTGGTGGTCCTCGGCTGAGACCTCCGGGTGTCTTTTCAGGGCACGCGGACGATGAGCAACTGGCCCTGAGCGGTCAGCGGCTGTGCGTCGATCAGGCTGCGCACCCAGCTGACGACGGCATACCTGCCCGGCCGCATCGGCATCCGCAGCGTCACCTCACGGCCCGACGAGAGCGGCGGTGTGCCGAGCCCTCCCGCGAAGTCGATCGGCGGGACTCCGGTGCCGGTCTTGAAGAACGCGACGACATCGGCCTCGGTGACCGCGTCGTCGACGACGGGATACAGGCGGGCCTCGTTCACGTGGTCGCGCATGGCGTTCACATAGCGAAGCGGCTGGTCCGCGAGGATCCGGCCGCTGAGCGCGAAACGGGGCGCGCCGGCCGGTCCGTCGAATGCCGTCAGCGTGCCACAAGGGCGCGGCGGCCGGTCTCCGGAGTCGTGAGTCCCGACGATGAGCGGGCGTACGTACTCCTGTCCCGGCGCGGGCTGACGGCCCAGCCCGCCCGCGAAGTCCAGGTACTCCAGCACGAGATAGGCGCCGGGCCGCAGGCGCAGGGTGAAGGTGGAATCGGCTCCGGGGTGGGGCGCGGCGCCGCCCAACTGGTCGGCGGTGGCCATCAGTTCCCTGGACGCCCGGATGACGTCCGCCGGGTCCTCGGCCGCGAACACCTGCCGCATCCGGGCGCGGAACTGGGCTTCGGTCGCTCCGTCGAGGAGCTTGGCGATGCCGATGGTTCCGGTGAGCGGGCCGGTGGTCCGCACCCGGAAGGTCACGGCGCCGGCGGGTGCGGTCGCCGGAGACTCGAACCGGTCCTCGCCGGTGACGATCTCCAGCGGCCCGGACTCCAGCGGCCCGGCCGCGACCGTAGCGGACCGCTTCGGCCGCGCGGCCCCGGTGAGCGCCACCACGCCCGCCGCGGCCCCGGCGGCCAAGACACCCCGTCTGTTCCACATCCCAGTCCCCACCCCTCCGGTCCGCGTACGCAGCCGACCGGTCATCCAGTGAAGCCGGGTTCGGCCGGGGACGGAAGGCCGCGCAGGGCAGGGGGCTCAAGGCTCGGTCGAACGTGCCGGCGGACAGGGCCTAATGGACCGGTGCCAGCTCTTCCGGCTCGGAGTCGGGCACCGGCTCGGTCTCCGGCCCCGTGCCGTGTGCCTCGGGCGCCCCGAACCAGGCGACCGCGACCGCGCCCGCCACCGCCAGCACAAAGCCGAGTATCGCCATCCACGCGAAGCCGCTCCGCGAGGAGTCGCCCAGCCACAGCACGCCGATCATGCCAGGCAGCACGGTCTCGCCGACCACCAGCGCCGCCGTCGCACCGTTCACCGAGCCGATCTGCAGTGCGACCGTGTGCAGATACATGCCGCCGATGCCGGCCACCAGGATCGCGTACAGCGCCGGGTCGGACAGCAGCGCGCCGAGGTCGAAGGGGTCGATGCCGTTCAGCACACGTACGCCGACGCCCAGCGCGCCGAAGCCGAGCCCGGACAGCAGACCCGCCAGGATCGCGGCGCGTCCGCCGAGGAGACGTACGACGACGGTTCCGCCGGCCATCAGCAGCAGCGAGATCGCCAGCAGCCACCAGTGCGTGGAGATCGGCGTATGGCCGCTGCCCTCCGGGCCCGCCGCGCTCGCCAGCAGCACCAGCGCCGAGCAGACGACGGCGATGGAGGTCCACTCGGCGCGGTTCAGCCGGATGCCGAGCAGCTTCACACTGAGCACCGCCGTGATCACCAGATTGGCGCTGATCACGGTCTGGGAGAGGAACAGCGGCAGCAGCCGCGCGGCCAGCGCGCCCAGCCCGAAGCCGACGAAGTCCAGGATCGTGCCGACGATGAACTCCCAGGTCATCGCGGCCTTCGCGGTGGAGGAAAGGCTCGGCCCGCCGTGCTGTGTGACGCCCGCTGCGGCCGCCTCGCGCCGCGCGGACTTGCGGGACCCGACGGCTTGGAGCACCGACCCCGTGCCGTAACAGATCGAGGCCGCGACAGCGGTCAGTAGGCCGATCAGCACCAAGGGCTCCGTTCACGTGGGTCAGTCCAACTCCGGCTGGACTGCCAGACGTGACTTCGGCGTCCGACGTTGCTTTGTGGCGACTACTTGTCGCTGATCAGACCCATCAGCCGGGCGGGAGCGTCTTCCACCGAGTCGACGAGCGCGATACGGGACTCCATCGAGCGGCCCGCCGCCAGCGACTGGAGCAGCGGCCAGGCGGGCAGGTTCTCCGTCCAGTGGGTGCGGTTGACGAGGACCATGGGCGTCGGCTCGCCGCGGGACTCGTAGTAGTTCGGGGTCGCGTTGTCGAAGATCTCCTGGACCGTGCCGGCGGCACCGGGCAGGAAGACCACGCCCGCGTTGCAGCGGGCCAGGAGGCCGTCCTCGCGGGTGGCGTTGGCGAAGTACTTGGCGATGTGACCGGCGAAGGCGTTCGGCGGTTCGTGGCCGTAGAACCAGGTGGGGATGCCCACCGAGTCGCCGCCGCCCGGCCAGCGGTCGCGCACCGCGAAGGCGGCGGCCGCCCAATCGGTGATGGAAGGGACGAACGACGGTGCCTTGGCGAGGAGTTCGAGCGACTCGTCGAGCATCTCGTCCGGGTGCGGCGCCGCGTACGCGCCGAGGTTGGCGGCCTCCATCGCGCCCGGCCCGCCGCCGGTGGCGACGGTGAAACCAGCGCGGGCCAGCGACCGGCCGAGCCGGGCGGCGCCCGCGAACGCGTCGGTGCCGCGGGCCATCGCGTGCCCGCCCATCACGCCCACGACGCGTGCGCCGACGAGGTGTTCGTCCAGCGCGTCGGAGATCGCGTCGTCGTGGATCGAGCGGAGCATCGACGCGAAGATGTCGCCGTCGGCCTTGGTTTCCTGGAACCAGTCGTACGCGAGGGCGTCCGGTGTGGTCGCGTAGCCGGCGCCGGCGGCGAGCCCTTCGAAGAGCTCGTCCGCGGAGTAGAGCAGCCCGCGGTACGGGTCGAAGGGGAGATCGGGCACGGGCGGGAAGACCAGCGCGCCGTCGGCGCGCACCTTGGCGGCGGCGTCCGGCTGCATGGGACAGCCGAGGAAGACGGCGGCTGTCGTGTCGACGGCGAGCAGCGCGAACGTACGGTCCGTCAGGTTCACGGACTGGACGCGATGGCCCGCGAGTGAGCCTCGGCGGACGACCTCGTCGAACTCCTCGAGAGTCTCGATCTCGAGGTCGCCGTGTTCGCCGTGCTGGTGGTCTCGCCCGTGTGCATGCGCCATGCCGCCACGATAGGGCTTGCCCTCGCGGCTCCCGGCCGAGGGGCCGTGAGCCCGCTCCGCCGAGCGGGCTCAGCCCGAGAGCGGGACCGCGGCCAGTGCGGCCACCACCCAGGTGAGCGGCGCGAACACCGCCAGCAGTGCCGCCGCGCGCAGTGCCGCGGCGCTGCGCAGCGTCGCCGCCGGAGTGCCCAGGCGGCGCAGTGTCTCGGTGGTGACGGCGCGGGCCGCGCGGGCCTCGGCGGCCGAGGTGAGCAGCGTCGCCGTGGTGCAGACGACGACCAGGGCCGCACCCAGACCGGTGAGCGGGCCGATGGGGCTCGGGCCCGTCTCGTACACCGTCGTCGCGGTGATGACGGCGGAGGCGACCGCGCACACGACGCCCAGCGGGCGGCCGATGCGGCGCGACTCCTCCATCAGGATCCTGCCCGCCAGCAGCCGGATCGGACCCGGGCGCAGGAACTGCAGCAGGGTGCCGCAGAAGTGGGTGATGGCCGGGCCCGCGACCGCCAGGCCGAGCGCGGTGAGCGCCCAGCCCCCGAGCACGCCGACCGGGTTGGAGCCGAACTCACCGGGAAGGGGGAACGACGGCCCGCTCGCGGAGCGGGCCGCGTATGTCTCGACCGCCAAACCGGCCGTCACCAGCGCGACACCCCAGGGCAGACCTGTCGGCGCGTTCGCCGGAGCCTCAGCCGGCAGCGGGTCCCTGCCGTCCTTGGTCCGTCGCGGACGCAGTGTGAGCGCCGCGGCCGCGGTGGCGGTCAGCGGTGCGAGCGCCAGCAGGGTCAGCACGGCCATGAGCGGCAACGACCGTTCGGAGGCGAGCAGTTCGGCCGCCGAGCCGTCGAACGGCAGACCCGTCAGATCGCCGCGCAGATGGAGGAAGAACAGCAGCGCGACCATGCTGCCGAGCGTGCCGGACAGGGCGATGGAGCTCGCCGCGAGCACGGCGAGACGGGCGGGCCCAAGGCCGACGGCCGAAAGTCCCGCCCGCGGGCGGGTACTCGGGTCGGTACGGGCCACCGCCACCGCGAAGTGCACCGTCGCGGCCAGCGGGATCAGGCACCACGACAGCCGCAGCACCGAGGCGCCCGACTCGCCGGGATGGGCGAGCGCGTACGCCAGCGCGCACAGCAGCAGGAAGCCGACACCCGCCGATGCCGCCGCCACCATCAGCCGGCGGAGCAGGACCAGCGGGTGCGAGCCCCGGGCTAGACGGAGAGCGAGCACTCGGCCCGGCCTTCCGTGTCGGCGGCAGTGAGCGAGTTGACGCGCCGGCCGTCCACGAGCGCGATCGAACGGTCCGCGAGCGCCGTCACGTCCGCGTCGTGCGTGGCGAGGACGACGGTGATCCGGTGCGAGCGAGCCGCGGCCATGACCGTACGCAGTACCTGGGCCCGGTCCGCGCGGTGCAGCGTGGCCGTCGGCTCGTCGGCGAACAGCACCGAAGGGGTGTTGACCAGCGCGCGGGCCGTCGCGATCCGTTGCTGTTCGGACTGCCGCAGCGCGTACGGCCGCTTGCGGGCGCACTCGCCGATGTCGAGGCGCTCCAGCCACTCCATCGCCGCGGTCTTCGCGCGCCGGTGCGAGACGCCGCGCAGCAGCAGCGGCAGGGCGGCGTTCTCCCAGGCGGTCAGTTCGGGCACCAGCGTCGGCTCCGGGTCGATCCAGCCGAAGCGGTCGCGCCGCAGCCGCTCGCGCAGCAGCGGGCTCATCGTGTGCACGGGCGAGCTGTTGAACCACACCTCGCCCTCGTCCGCGACGAGTTGGCCGGACAGGCAGCGCAGCAGTGTGGTCTTTCCGCTGCCGCGCGGTCCGCACACGGCGAGGATCTCGCCCTCCCGCACACCGAGCGAGACACCGGTGAGCGCGGGGGAGCCGTTGTGGGCGTGGTGCAGGGAGCGTGCCCAGAGCACATCGTTGTCGGGCGGAGCCACCATTGGCGTACACCTCGGTTCTGATCAGATTTGCCCACCCCCTTACGGGGGAACGAAGACAGGGCCGATCGGTCACTCGGCACGCTAGGTATTGAGATGCGGGGTCCCGGGAAGCACGCGGCCCGGGTGCTCCCATCTCACTCGGATGGGTGCACCCGGGCCGTGTGGCGCCGAGTCGGGCGGGCGGTGGCTAGAGCTTGGTCCACGCCTCGGTGAGGACGTTGCGAAGGATCTGCTCGATCTCGTCGAACGTCGACTGGTCGGCGATCAGCGGCGGCGCGAGCTGGACGACCGGGTCGCCGCGGTCGTCGGCACGGCAGTAAAGACCGTTCTCGTACAGCGCCTTGGAGAGGAAGCCGTAGAGCACGCGCTCGGTCTCCTCGTCGGAGAAGGACTCCTTGGTGACCTTGTCCTTCACCAGCTCGATGCCGTAGAAGAACCCGTTTCCGCGGACGTCGCCGACGATCGGCAGGTCGTGCAGCTTCTCCAGCGTGGCCTTGAACGCGCCCTCGTTGTCGAGGACATGCTTGTTGAGGCCCTCGCGCTCGAAGATGTCGAGGTTGGCCAGGCCCACCGCCGCGGAGACCGGGTGGCCGCCGAAGGTGTAGCCGTGCAGGAAGGTGTTGTCACCCTGGTAGAACGGCTCGGCCAGGCGGTCGGAGACGATGCACGCGCCGATCGGGGAGTAGCCCGAGGTCATGCCCTTGGCGCAGGTGATCATGTCCGGTACATAGCCGAACTTGTCGCAGGCGAAGGTCTTGCCGAGGCGGCCGAAGGCGCAGATGACCTCGTCCGATACGAGCAGCACGTCGTACTGGTCGCAGATCTCACGGACCCGCCGGAAGTACCCGGGCGGCGGCGGGAAACAGCCGCCGGCGTTCTGCACCGGCTCCAGGAAGACCGCGGCGACGGTCTCCGGGCCCTCGAAGAGGATCTGCTGCTCGATCTGGTCGGCGGCCCAGCGGCCGAAGGCCTCGGGGTCGTCGCCGTGGATCGGGGCACGGTAGATGTTGGTGTTCGGCACCTTGTGCGCGCCGGGGACCAGCGGCTCGAAGGGTGCCTTCAGCGCGGGCAGACCGGTGATGGACAGCGCGCCCTGCGGTGTGCCGTGATAGGCGACCGCGCGGGAGATCACCTTGTACTTGGTGGGCTTGCCGGTGAGCTTGAAGTACTGCTTGGCCAGCTTCCAGGCGGTCTCGACCGCCTCGCCGCCGCCGGTGGTGAAGAAGACCTTGTTGAGGTCGCCGGGGGCCTCGTTCGCCAGCCGCTCGGCCAGCTCGATGGCCTTCGGGTGCGCGTACGACCACACGGGGAAGAACGCGAGCTCCTGCGCCTGCTTGTAGGCCGTCTCGGCGAGCTCGACGCGGCCGTGGCCGGCGTTGACGACGAACAGGCCGGCGAGGCCGTCGAGGTAGCGCTTGCCCTTGTCGTCGTAGATGTAGGTGCCCTCACCGCGCACGATGGTGGGCACGGGTGCGTTCTCGTACGACGACATCCTGGTGAAGTGCATCCACAGGTGGTCGTACGCGGTCTTGGAGAGGTCCTTGCTCACGGCTATCGGGTTCCCCACATATAGGTCTGCTTCTTGAGCTTGAGGTAGACGAAGCTTTCGGTGGAGCGCACGCCGGGGAGCGCGCGGATCCGCTTGTTGATGACTTCGATGAGGTGGTCGTCGTCCTCGCAGACGATTTCCACCATCAGGTCGAACGAGCCCGCGGTCATCACCACGTACTCACATTCGGCCATGGCAGTCAGCGCATCCGCCACCGGATCGACGTCGCCCTCGACCCGGATGCCGACCATCGCCTGGCGCCGCAGGCCCACGGTGAGCGGGTCCGTGACGGCGACGATCTGCATCACGCCCTGGTCGAGCAGCTTCTGGACGCGCTGTCGCACGGCCGCTTCGGACAGGCCGACGGCCTTTCCGATGGCGGCATACGGGCGGCGCCCGTCCTCCTGGAGCTGTTCGATGATTGCCAGGGAGACGGCGTCGATCGTCGGGGACGATGCGTTCGCGTTCCTGGAGTCTGCGCTTCGGCTGGCCACGGGGTCACTCTGCACTGCGACTCGTCGGTCTCGCAAGCCCTGAGCAATGAAATTCGTTGTTCTGTGCCTGCAATCTCACTGAATCCGCAGATGCGGCGGGTCGGGACTGTTGAAAGCGTCGGCCGAGCGATTAGGGTGGGTTGTCTCACCCATCGGACTACCTGACAGGAGGGGTGGCAACAGTGACCACCGAGCTGCGTCGTCTGCGCAACTACATCAACGGGGAGTTCCGGGACGCCGCCGACGGACGGACCATTGACGTCGTCAACCCGGTCACGGGTGACGTGTACGCCACGTCACCGCTCTCCGGCCAGGCCGACGTCGACGCCGCCATGGAAGCTGCCGCGGCGGCCTTCCCTGCCTGGCGGGACGCCACCCCGTCCGAGCGCCAGAAGGTTCTGCTGAAGATCGCGGACGCCTTCGAGGAGCGGGCCGAGGACCTGATCGCGGCCGAGTCGGAGAACACGGGCAAGCCGCTGGAGCTGACCCGTACCGAAGAGATCCCGCCGATGGTGGACCAGATCCGATTCTTCGCGGGTGCCGCGCGGATGCTCGAGGGCCGCAGCGCCGGCGAGTACATGGAGGGAATGACCTCCATCGTCCGGCGTGAGCCGGTCGGCGTCTGCGCGCAGGTCGCGCCGTGGAACTACCCGATGATGATGGCCGTCTGGAAGTTCGCGCCGGCGCTGGCCGCGGGCAACACCGTCGTGCTGAAGCCGTCGGACACCACGCCCGCGTCCACCGTCCTGATCGCCGAGATCATCGGCGCGATCGTGCCGAAGGGCGTCTTCAACGTCATCTGCGGCGACCGCGAGACGGGCCGCGCGATGGTCGAGCACCCGACGCCGGCGATGGCGTCGATCACCGGTTCCGTACGGGCCGGCATGCAGGTCGCGGCCTCCGCGGCCAAGGACGTCAAGCGCGTCCACCTGGAGCTGGGCGGCAAGGCGCCGGTCGTCGTCTTCGAGGACGCGGACATTGCCAAGGCCGTCGGGGACATCGCGGTGGCGGGCTACTTCAACGCCGGTCAGGACTGTACGGCCGCGACCCGGGTGCTGGTGCACGAGTCGATCCACGACGAGTTCGTGGCCGCGCTGGCGAAGACGGCCGCGGAGACGAAGACCGGCGCGCCGGACGACGAGGACGTGCTCTTCGGCCCGCTCAACAACGCGAACCAGCTCGCGCAGGTCACCGGCTTCATCGAGCGGCTGCCGGCGCACGCGAAGGTGGAGGCGGGCGGCCACCGGGTCGGCGAAAGGGGCTACTTCTACGCGCCGACGGTCGTCTCCGGCCTGAAGCAGGACGACGAGATCATCCAGAACGAGGTCTTCGGACCGGTGATCACGGTCCAGTCCTTCGCGGACGAGCCGCAGGCGCTCTTGTGGGCGAACGGTGTGGAGTTCGCGCTCGCGTCGTCGGTGTGGACGAAGGACCACGCCCGCGCGATGCGGATGTCGAAGGCGCTGGACTTCGGCTGCGTATGGATCAACACGCACATCGCGCTGGTGGCGGAGATGCCGCACGGCGGCTTCAAGAAGTCGGGGTACGGCAAGGACCTGTCGGCGTACGGGTTCGACGACTACACGCGCATCAAGCACGTGATGACGTCGCTGGACGCGTAACCCTTTTGGTACTCCGCATACGGCCCCCGTCAGCCGACGGGGGCCGTATGCAGTGCCACCAGCAGCCGCCACGTCTGGGTTGCCATGACCTCAGGGCCGGCGTCGATCGTGCCGTGGAGCCAGTCCGCCAGAAGGCCCGCGAAGGTCGCCGCCACTGCGGTGGCGATCAGCGCGGGGTGTGGCGCGCCCGCCAGTTCGCGCTCCTTGTGGCTGCGGGCGCGGAGTTCTTGGTGGAGCAGATCGCCGAGCGGGCCGCTGCCGCCTTCGCGGAGCAGGGTGCGGTAGAGCGGCGCATGGCGGGACAACTCGGCGAAGAAGGCCGTCAGGGCGGGCGGCGGGACGGCCGGGTCGGGAATGCCGCGCCAGGCGTGGAGCGCGTCCACCGCCTCCCGTACGACCTCCGCGCACGCGTCGACCGCGAGCGCCTCCAGGTCCGTGTAGTGCAGATAGAACGTGGCCCGGCCGAGGCCGGCCGTGCGGACCACCGCCGCGACACTGACCTCTTCGAGCGGCCGCTCGGCACACTCCTGGAGCAGCGCCTCGCGCAGCCTGGCGCGGGTGCGCTCGGCGCGTGGGTCGTTCATCCGGCCACCAGCACGGCCGTCAGCGCGAGCGCTCCGGGCAGTGCCTGCGCGACGAGGATGCGGCGGTTGGCGGTGAAGCCGCCGTACAGACCGGCGACGACCACGCACGACAGGAAGAAGACCTGGACGCGGTAGCCGGTCGGGTCCGCCGCTATCAGGCCCCAGATCAGACCGGCCGCCAGAAAGCCGTTGTACAGGCCCTGGTTCGCGGCGAGCGGCGCCGTCGCGCGCGCCATGTCCGCGTCGAAGCCGGAGAGTTCGCGGCCGGGCCTGCGCTCCCACAGGAACATCTCCAGAACCAGGATGTAGACGTGGAGCGCGGCCACCAGGCCGACCAGGACGTGTGCCGTTGTGTTCATCGTCGATCCTCAGTTCCCGGAGTTCTTGGACATGTGTCCAGTAAGTATAGACACATGTCCATGATCGACAGGGTGTCGCTCTGGATGCCTACCGGTTGACGCAGCGTCCATTGCCGCCCGTGCGTAGTGCCCGCCATCCTTCGGACGTGCCAGCGATCCGGATGAACCCCATGTCACGGCGGTCCCTGCTGCTCGGCCTCGCCGCCGGCGCCGCGCTCACCGGCTGCGGAGTGCCCGCGGCGTATGTGTCGCCGGGCGACCGCGCGGGACGCGACGACTCCGCGCGCGACCGGAGCCTCGACTTCGCCAACTGGCCGCTCTACATCGACACCGACGACGAGGACACCTCCGCGCGCCCGACCCTCGACGCCTTCACCGAACGCACCGGGATCTCCGTCCACTACACGGAGGAGATCAACGACAACGACGAGTTCTTCGGGAAGATCAGCCCCGCCCTGATGAACCATCAGGAGACCGGCCGCGATCTGATCGTGATCAGCGACTGGATGGCCGCGCGGTTCGTACGGCTCGGCTGGGTGCAGGAGATGGACCGGGCTCGTCAGCCCAATGTCGCCAAGTACCTGGACCCGCAGCTGCGTTCGCCCGGCTTCGACGAGGGCCGGACGCACAGCGTCCCGTGGCAGTCCGGCATCACCGGCATCGCCTACAACCGCAAGAAGCTCGGCCGTGAGCTGCGGCGGACCAGCGAGCTGTGGGCGGACGATCTGCGCGGCCGGGTCACGCTGCTCTCCGGGCTCGACGAGTCCTTCGCGCTGCTGATGCAGTCGGACGGCGTCGACATCACCCGCTGGACACCGGACGACTTCCACGCCGTCTGCGACCGGGTGGAGGAGCTGGTGAAGCGCAGGCACATCAGGCGCTTCACCGGCAACGACTACATCAAGGACCTCGACACCGGCGACGTCCTCGCCTGCCAGGCGTACTCCGGCGACGTCATCCAGCTCCAGGCCGACAACCCGGACATCGAGTTCGTGGTGCCGGAGGAGGGCGCGGAGCTGTGGGCCGAGAGCCTGATGATCCCCAACCTCGCCCGCCACAAGCGCAACGCAGAGGAGCTCGTTGACCACTACTACCAGCCGGAGGTCGCCGCGGAACTCGCGGGCTGGGTCAACTACGTCTGCCCGGTGCCGGCCGCGCGCGACGTCCTGGCCTCGTCCAAGGACGAGGAGACGGCCGCGCTCGCCGAGGACCCGCTGATCTTCCCGGACGACGTGATGCGCCGCCGGCTCGCGATCGCGCGGGACATCACATCGGGCGAGCGCACGGAGTTCGCCAAGCGCTGGAACTCCATAGTGGGCCTGTGAACCGCGGGCCCGCGAGCAGACCCGGGGGCCGGGTAAAGAGCCCGTAAACCGCGGCGTACGCTGCGGATATGAGCGAGTCCGGCGTCCTCTTGAGGCGCATACGCGTGTGGTTGGCCGTCTTCATCGTGTGTCTCGTGCTGAGCGGGCTGACCGCCTTTCCGCTCGTGACCGAACTGCGCTGGACCGAGGACCTGTTGAAGTCGACCGCGGTCGGCGATCAGTTCCCGGCGCTGATGGAGTGGATCGGGCGGGTACGGGAAGGGCTCGACGCCACCGACGAGAAGTACCCGTTCGTGCTGTACGGCACGGACTGGCTGGCCTTCGCGCATCTGGTGATCGCGATCGCCTTCTACGGGCCGTTCCGCGATCCCGTACGGAACATCTGGGTCGTCGAGTTCGGCATGATCGCCTGCGCCGGGATCATTCCGCTCGCGCTGATCTGCGGGCCGATCCGCGGAATCCCCTTCTGGTGGTCGGTCATCGACATGTCGTTCGGCGTCTTCGGCGTGATCCCGCTGCTGATGGTGCGCCGCATGATCAAGCGCCTGGAAGCCATGACGGCCGCCGCCGTACCGCCCGGTGAGCCGGCACCGGCCGCGGCCGTCTGAGCGGGTGCCGGTTCGGCTCACCGCTTGCGGGCGACCGCGCCGAACTGGGCCACCTGCGGTTCCTCGTCGTTCCGCCAGCGGGCGCACGAGACGATGCCCGGCTCCAGTACCTCCAGGCCGTCCACGAAAGTGCCGAACTCCGCGCGGCTGCGCGCGGTGATCGGCGGCGTCGCGTTCTCGTTCCAGAACCGCATCGCCTCCTCGTTGCCCTCGCCGCCCAGTTCCAGCGTCGGATGGGTCAGCACGAGATAGCTCCCGGACGGCATCGCGTCCATCAGCGTGCGGACGATCGAGCGTGCCTCGTCCGTGTCCATGACGAAGTTCAGGATGCCGAGCATCATCACGGCAACCGGACGCTTCAGATCCAGCGTCGGCTCGATCGCCCGGACGATGGTCTGCGGGTCGTGCGCGTCCGCGTCCAGATACTCGGTCACGCCTTCGCGGGAGCTGGTGAGCAGCGCGCGGGCGTGTGCCAGGACGATCGGGTCGTTGTCGACATAGACGATCCGCGCGTCGGGCGCGACGGACTGGGCGACCTCGTGGGTGTTCTCGACCGTCGGCAGCCCGGTGCCGATGTCCAGGAACTGCCGTACGTCCGCCTCACCCGCCAGATGCGTCACCGCACGGCGCAGGAACGCCCGGTCCGCGCGCGCCACTTCGCCGATGCTGGGGTAGAGACCGGTGACGTGGTCGCCGACCGCCCGGTCGACGGGATAGTTGTCCTTGCCGCCGAGCCAGTGGTTCCAGACCCTGGCGTTGTGCGCCACGTCGGTACGGATCCTGTCGGTCACGTTCTGCTCCTCGACTTGTTCAAGAACCGGTTCAAGAGTCGCCGCGGGGCGCGGAGTTGAGTGTCGCTACGGCGTGCAGCGCGTCGACCCGGTTCGTCGTGATCGAGTCGACGCCGTGGCGGATCAGCCGCCGCATCGTGCGCCGGGTGTCGGCCGTCCATGCGGAGGCCAGCATGCCGTCCTTGTGGATACGGTCCGTCAGCTCCTGGTCGAGCAGGCCGAAGCGGTAGTTGAGCCAGCGCGGCCGTACCGCTTCGAGCAGCGCCGGACGCGGCGGCGCGAGGGTCGTCCAGGTCATCGCGATCTCGGCCGACGGGTCGGCGGCCCGCACCGCGAGCATGGTGCGCGGGCCCGCGCAGTAGTACACGCGCTCGGCCGCTCCGCACTCGCGGACCGTGCCGACCACGGTCCGCACCGACTCCTCCGTGGCCCCGGGCAGATCGATCATCAGCCGGTGGCTGCCGGCTTCGAGCAGCGCGTCGCGCAGCGTCGGCACTCCGCCGAACGTCAACTCCTCCACCTGGTCACGGCTCAGCCGGGCGAGCGGCCGGTCGTGGCCCCAGAGCCGTTCCAGCGTCTCGTCGTGCAGCAGCACGGGGACGCCGTCGCGGGTGAGACGTACATCGATCTCGACCGCGTCGGCGCCGCGCTCCAGCGCGGAGCGGAGCGAGGGAAGGGTGTTCTCACGGACGCGGTACGGATCACCGCGATGGCCCACGACGCTGACGGTGCGCATGGGCTCATTGTCGGGGGCGCTCAGCGCGGCGGCCATGCGGCGGTCAGCGCGCGAGCCAGGCGGCGGTGTACGCGTCGATCTCCTCGGCGATCCGCGCCTTGCCGGCCGGGTCGAAGAAGGACGCCTCCACCGCGTTCTTGGCGAGGTCCGCGAGACCGCGCTCGTCGAGGCCGAGCAGCCGGGCGGCGACCGCGTACTCGTTGTTCAGGTCGGTGCCGAACATCGGCGGGTCGTCGCTGTTGATGGTCACCAGCACACCGGCCGCGACCATCTCCTTGATCGGGTGCTCGTCGAGGTCGGCGACCGCGCGGGTGGCGATGTTCGACGTCGGGCAGACCTCCAGCGGAATCCGCCGATCCGCGAGATGCGCAAGCAGCTTCGGGTCCCGCGTCGCGCTGGTCCCGTGCCCGATGCGCTCGGCCCGCAGGTCGTTCAGCGCGTCCCAGATCGTCTCCGGTCCCGTCGTCTCGCCGGCGTGCGGCACGGAGCGCAGGCCGGCCGCGATCGCGCGGTCGAAGTACGGTTTGAACTGCGGCCGCGGCACGCCGACTTCGGGCCCGCCGAGCCCGAACGAGACCAGGCCCTCCGGGTGCAGGTCCACCGCGAGCCGCGCGGTCTCCTCCGCCGCTTCGAGACCTGCCTCGCCGGGAATGTCGAAGCACCACCGCAGTACGACGCCGAGCTCGGCCTCGGCCGCCTTGCGGGCGTCCTCGATCGCGGCCATGAACGCCTTCTCGTCGATGCCGCGGCGGGTCGAGCTGTAGGGCGTGATGGTCAGTTCGGCGTACCGGATGTTCTGCCGTGCCATGTCACGGGCCACTTCAAAGGTGAGCAGCCGTACGTCCTCCGGTGTGCGGATCAGATCCACGACGGAGAGATAGACCTCGATGAAGTGCCCGAAGTCGGTGAAGGTGAAGTAGTCGGCAAGCGCCTCGGGGTCGGTGGGCACCTGGGAGTCGGGGTGCCGGGCCGCCAGTTCGGCGACGATGCGCGGCGAGGCGGATCCGACGTGGTGAACGTGGAGTTCGGCCTTGGGCAGCCCCGCGATGAAGGGGTGCAGATCGGTCATCGGGGCCTCCGTGTGCAGTGTCAGGATCGCGTCAGGGATCATCGTAGGCGGCCCGTCCGGCACAGGGGCAGAGGCCTTAGCATGACCGAACCACGATGGGGGAGAACCATGTCTGACAACCAGGCCCAGCCGCCGGGCGCGCCCGAGCCCCGAGACCGCGATCCGTGGGCTCCGCCGGAGGGCGGCGCGCAGGGAAAGGTGCCGCTCGACAAGCCGGCCGCCGCGGCTCCCTCGCCCTCGCCGGTGCACGACCAGCCGACGGTCATCTCGATGCCCGGCCCGGGTCCGGCCGCCGGGCCGACCGCGGACGCGGGCTTTGTGCCGCCGCCCCCGATAGCCCCCGGCGGACCCGCCCAGCCCGCCGCCGGCCCCTACGGCTACCCCGCGGCCCCCGGCGCGCAGCCCGGCCCCGCCGGTGATCCGTACGGCGGCGGCTATCCCGGATACCCCGGCTACCAGAACTACGGCCAGAGCGGCTGGCAGCCCAGCCCGGCGAACGGCATGGGCATCACCGCGATGGTGCTCGGCATCCTCGCCGTCTGTCTTTTCTGCCTCTACGGCGTCGTGGCCATCGTCCTCGGCGTGCTCGCCCTGATCTTCGGCATCATCGGCAGGAAGCGCGCGCAGCGCGGCGAGGCCACCAACGGCGGCATGGCGCTCGCCGGCATCATCCTCGGCGCCGTGGGCATCGTCATCGGTCTGGTCGTCGTGGGCCTGCTGGCCTGGGGGATCACCACCGCGATCAACGAGGAACGCGACCGGGACCGGGAGTACGACGGCTACTCCAACAGCCTCGTGATCGATCAGGCCCGCTAAGGGCCTGATCCGGACGACAGGCCCCAGAGCCCGGCCCTAATTCCCTGCCCGCAACTCCTCCCGCGCCTCCATCAGCGCGAACCCCAGCAGATTGAGCCCGCGCCAGCGCGCGGGATCCTGCGCCCTCTCGTCGTCCGCGGCCAGCCCGATGCCCCACACCCGGTCTCGCGGGCTGGCCTCGACGAGTACGCGATCGCCCGTGGCGAGCAGAAACTCGCGCAGCTCCGCATGCTGGCCGAACTTGTGCACACTGCCGGAGCGCACCACGGCGAACCGCTCGCGCCGCCATATCTCCTCGTCGAAGCCGCGCACCAGCCGCCCGGCCCGCTTGGCCTGCGCGGGCGAGCGTGCCTCGATCGCCTGCTGCTCGGCGTCCGCATCGCCGAAGAGCCTGGCCTTTCCGGCCATCATCCAGTGCTCCGCCGTGGCGTACCGAACACCGTCGACCGCAAAGGGTGACGGCCACCACTGGCTGAGACAACTCGCGCCTATCTGCCCGTCGCGGCGCGGTGCATGTCCCCAGAAATGCAGATACTTGACTCGTTGATCGGTGCTGACCTGCCGGATCAGCTCTTCCATCCCCATGCACGCGAGTCTGGCACCCACCACTGACAGTCCGTACGGGTATTGGGCGGCCTACCCGACACATGGTCGACCGATTCCGTCGCGTAACCAAAAGGCAACAACGGAATCCCTTGTTGGTGAATCGGTGCTCTGTCAGGATCGGCACTCAATTCGAGCTGGAACAACGGAGAGCGTCATGGGCAACCGCTTCCAGGTGCAGGACCACTTCGCGGACGGCGCGCAGTACATCGGCGGCCGGCTGCGACCCGGCACGTCAGGACGTACGCAGGACATCGTGAATCCCGCGAACGGCGAGACGGTCCACAGCTACGAACTGGCCGGGGCCGCCGACGTCGACGCTGCCGTCGACGCTGCCCGCGGGGCCTTTCCAGGCTGGGCGGGTGCGACGCCCGGCGAGCGCTCCGACGCGCTGCACCGCTTCGCGGCGGTGCTCGCGGACCGCTCGGCCGACCTCGCGGACGCCGAATCGCTGCAGTGCGGCAAGCCGATCAAGCTCAGCACCGAGTTCGACGTACCGGGCACGGTCGACAACACCGCCTTCTTCGCCGGAGCGGCCCGCCATCTTCAGGGCCAGTCGGCAGGTGAGTACAGCGCCGACCACACCTCGTACGTACGCCGCGAGGCGATCGGTGTCGTCGGCTCCATCGCGCCCTGGAACTATCCGCTCCAGATGGCTGCCTGGAAGGTGCTGCCGGCGATCGCCGCGGGCAACACCATCGTGCTCAAGCCCGCCGAGATCACCCCGCTGACCTCGCTGATGTTCGCCGAGGCCGCCACGGCGGCCGGGATTCCCGACGGCGTTGTCAATGTCGTCAACGGAGCGGGCAAGGACGCCGGCGAGCAGCTGGTCGGCCATCGCGATGTCGCCATGACGTCCTTCACCGGCTCCACCGCGGTGGGCAAGCGCGTCGCCGAGATCGCCACCTCGACCGTCAAGCGGCTCCATCTCGAACTGGGCGGCAAGGCGCCCTTCCTCGTCTTCGACGACGCGGATCTCGACGCTGCGGTCAACGGCGCGGTCGCCGGCTCGCTCATCAACTCCGGCCAGGACTGCACGGCCGCCACCCGCGCCTATGTCCAGCGGCCGCTGTACGAAGCCTTCGTCAGCGGCGTCGCCGATGTGATGGCGACCGTCCGCCTCGGCGACCCGTTCGACCCGGCGACCGACCTCGGCCCGCTCGTCTCGCACCTCCAGCGCGACCGCGTGGCGGGCTTCGTCGACCGTGCGCGTTCGTACGCCACCGTCGTCACCGGCGGCCGGAGTCCCGGCGGTGACCTGGAGAAGGGCGCGTACTACCTGCCGACCCTGGTCGCGGGCGCCGCCCAGGACAGCGAGATCGTCCAGTCCGAGATCTTCGGGCCGGTCCTTGTCGTGCTGCCCTTCGACTCCGACGACGAGGGCATCGCGCTGGCCAACGACACCCCGTACGGTCTCGCCGCTTCCGCCTGGACCCGCGACGTCTTCCGCGCCGGCCGCGCCACCCGCGAGATCAAGGCGGGCTGTGTCTGGGTCAACGACCACATTCCGATCATCAGCGAGATGCCGCACGGCGGTTACAAGGCAAGTGGCTTCGGAAAGGACATGTCCGCCTACTCCTTCGAGGAGTACACGCAGGTCAAGCACGTGATGTACGACAACACGGCGGCAGTGCGCAAGGACTGGCACCGCACCATCTTCGGGGACCGATAGCAGCCACCGCCGACCAGCGGACTCATCCCGAAAGGGCACAGCTCATGGACCACAAAGAGCCCGACGGCCTGTCCGAGGCCCAAGTCGCGGCGATGCGGCGCAGTCTGACGAACGGCCGGGGCGCCCTCTCCCGGCGCTCGCTGCTGCGCGCGTCCGGGATCGGCGCGCTCGCCGTCGGCGGCGTCGGGGCACTCAGCAGCTGCGGAATCCCGCCCGCCAAGGGCCAGGGCGAAGCGGCGGACTCCGACGACCACTCGGACCAGGAGAAGCAGCTCGCGTTCTCCAACTGGACCGAGTACATGGACATCAGCGAGGACGAGAAGAGCCGTCCCACCCTGGAGGCGTTCACCAAACGCACCGGGATCAAGGTCAAGTACACCGAGGACATCAACGACAACGTCGAGTTCTTCGGCAAGATCCAGCCCCAGCTCGCCGCCGGCCAGGACACCGGCCGGGACCTGATCAACGTCACCGACTGGCTGGCCGCCCGGATGATCCGGCTCGGCTATGTCCAAAAGCTCGACCCGTCGCTGCTCCCGCACGCGTACGCCAACCTCTCGCCCCAGTTCCGCAGTCCGGACTGGGACCCGGGGCGCGCCTACTCCTACCCCTGGACCGGCATCCCGGCCGTCATCGCCTACAACATCAAGGCGACCGGCGGCCGCAAGGTCGACTCCGTCACCCAGCTCCTGGACGACCCGACCCTCAAGGGCCGGGTCAGCTTCCTCACCGAGATGCGGGACACCGTCGGCCTGACCCTGCTCGACATGGGCAAGGACCCCGCCAAGGTGAACGACGCCGACTACGACGCCGCCCTCAACCGGCTGCAGAAGGGCGTCGACAAGAAGCAGATCCGTCGCTTCACCGGCAACGACTACACCTCCGACCTCGACAAGGGTGATATCGCGGCCTGTGTCGCCTGGGCCGGCGACCTCATCCAGCTCCAGGTCGACAACCCGGACATCCGCTACGCCATCCCCGCCGCCGGCTATATGACGGCCACCGACAACCTGCTGGTCCCGGCGCATGCCCGGCACAAGAAGAACGCCACCAGGCTGATCGACTACTACTACGAACTCCCGGTCGCCGCCCAGCTCGCCGCGTACATCAACTACGTGACGCCGGTCGCCGGAGTGGGCGCGGAGCTCGCCAAGATCGACCCGGCGCTGGCCGAGAACCCGCTGATCATTCCCGATGCGGCCATGGCGGCCAAGTCCCACTCCTTCCGCTCGCTCTCCTCGACGGAGGAGACGGCGTACGAGGAGAAGTTCACCAAGCTCATCGGCGCCTGACCTCCTCATCCCCCGACACCACTGGGACCGCGACCCATGACTGACAAGACAGCGGGCGGCGATGTCCGCCTCTCCGGGATCAGCAAGACCTACGGCTCCTTCACCGCCGTACAGCCGCTCGATCTGACCGTCCCGCAAGGCTCGTTCTTCGCCCTGCTGGGCGCGTCCGGCTGCGGCAAGACGACCACCCTGCGGATGATCGCCGGGCTGGAGGACCCCACCACCGGCTCGGTCTTCCTCGGCGACCGTGACGTCACCGATCTGCCGCCGCACAAGCGCCCGGTCAACACGGTCTTCCAGAGCTATGCGCTCTTCCCGCATCTCGACATCTACGAGAACGTCGCCTTCGGCCTTCGCCGCCGCGGCATCAAGTCGGTGAAGAAGCAGGTCGGCGACATGCTCGAGCTCGTCGAGCTGGGCGATTTCGCCAAGCGCAAGCCGCATCAGCTCTCCGGAGGCCAGCAGCAGCGCGTTGCCGTCGCCCGCGCGCTGATCAACCACCCGCAGGTGCTTCTCCTCGACGAGCCGCTCGGCGCGCTCGACCTCAAGCTGCGCCGTCAGATGCAGCTTGAGCTCAAGCGCATCCAGACCGAGGTCGGCATCACCTTCGTCCATGTCACCCACGACCAGGAGGAGGCCATGACGATGGCCGACACGGTCGCGGTGATGAACGCGGGACGCGTCGAGCAGCTCGGCGCACCCGCCGAGCTCTACGAGAACCCGCAGACCACCTTCGTCGCCAACTTCCTCGGCACCTCCAACCTCATCGAGGCCGAGGTCGCCGAGAACAGCGGTGGCGAGGTCATCGTCACGGCCGCCGACGCCAAGCTGCGACTGGCCGCCGAACGCTGCGCCACCCAGCCCCGCGCCGGTGAGAAGCTGCTGGTCGGTGTGCGCCCGGAGAAGATCTCGCTGGTCCATGCGGACGACGCGGGCTCCATCGCCGACGGCCGCAACCGCTTCACCGGCACCATCGCCGACTCCAGCTTCATCGGCGTCTCCACGCAGTACGTCATCGACAGCCCGGTCTGTCCGGAGCTCGAGGTGTACGTGCAGAACATCGAGCGTGACGCGCGGCTGGTGCCCGGCGCCCAGGTCGTCCTGCACTGGAACCCCGAGCACACCTTCGGACTGGACGCCGCGCAGGACATCGACGCCGGTGTGGAGACGGTGGAGGAGAAGACGCCATGACCGTCACCGCCGCCCCACCAGCCCCGCCCACACCGGAGCCGGTGGTCCACAAGCCGTCCGTACGCCGCAAGTTGGTGCCGTACTGGCTGCTGCTGCCGGGCATTCTGTGGCTGCTGGTCTTCTTCGCGCTGCCGATGCTCTACCAGGCGTCGACCTCGGTGCAGACCGGCTCCCTCGAAGAGGGCTTCGAGGTCACCTGGCACTTCCAGACCTACTGGGACGCGCTCACCGAGTACTACCCGCAGTTTGTGCGCTCGCTGCTCTACGCCGGCACCGCCACCCTCCTGTGCCTGCTGTTCGGCTATCCGCTCGCGTATCTGATCGCGTTCAGGGCGGGCCGCTGGCGCAATCTGCTGCTGGTGCTGGTCATCGCGCCGTTCTTCACCAGCTTCCTGATCCGCACGCTCGCCTGGAAGACGATCCTCGCGGACGGCGGTCCGGTGGTGGACGTGCTCAACACCATCGGCTTCCTGGACGTCACCGACTGGCTCGGGATGACCGACGGCAGCCGGGTGCTCGCCACCCCGCTGGCGGTGGTCACCGGTCTGACGTACAACTTCCTGCCGTTCATGATCCTGCCGCTGTACACCTCGCTGGAGCGGATCGACCCGCGTCTCCACGAGGCGGCCCGTGACCTGTACGCCAGGCCGTCGACGGTCTTCCGCAAGGTGACCTTCCCGCTGTCCATGCCGGGTGTCGTCTCCGGGACGCTGCTCACCTTCATTCCGGCCAGCGGCGACTACGTCAACGCCGAACTGCTCGGTTCCACGGACACCCGCATGATCGGCAACGTCATCCAGTCGCAGTTCCTGAGGGTGCTCGACTATCCGACAGCGGCCGCGTTGTCCTTCATTCTCATGGCGGTCGTGCTGATCATGGTCACCTTCTACATCCGCCGGGCCGGGACGGAGGAGCTCGTCTGATGCGATGGATACGACGCAACCTCGTGGTGATCGTGGGCCTGCTCACGCTCGTATACCTGATCGTGCCGAACATCGTCGTGATGGTGTTCTCGTTCAACAAGCCGGCGGGCCGGTTCAACTACTCCTGGGTGGAGTTCTCCACCGACGCCTGGAAGGACCCGTGCGGCGTCGCCGACATGTGCGGCTCGCTCTCGCTGTCGCTCCAGATCGCCCTCTGGGCGACCATCGGAGCCACCGTCCTCGGCTCGATGATCGCCTTCGCGCTGGTCCGCTACCGCTTCAGGGCGCGCGGCGCGATCAACTCGCTGATCTTCCTGCCGATGGCGATGCCCGAGGTGGTCATGGCCGCCTCACTGCTCACGCTCTTCCTGAACCTGGGAGCGGAGCTCGGCTACTTCACCATCCTCATCGCGCACACCATGTTCTGCCTCAGCTTTGTCGTGGTGGCGGTCAAGGCGCGCGTGCTGTCGATGGATCCGCGTCTGGAGGAGGCCGCCCGCGATCTCTACGCGGGACCCGTGCAGACCTTCGTACGGGTCACGCTGCCGATCGCCGCGCCCGGCATCGCCGCCGGCGCGATGCTCGCCTTCGCGCTCTCCTTCGACGACTTCATCATCACCAACTTCAACTCGGGCAACACCGTCACCTTCCCCATGTTCGTCTGGGGCTCGGCCCAGCGCGGCACGCCCGTCCAGATCAATGTCATCGGCACGGCCATGTTCGCCATCGCCGTGCTGATCGTGGTCGGCGCGCAGCTCATCAGCAACCGGCGGAAGCACGGCGCCCTCGCCAAGTAGGCACCGAACAGGCCCGCACAGGCCCCGAAGGAGTGGAAACCATGGCCCCAGCTGCCATGACCTTTGCCTCATCACTTTCCGACGCCCAGCCCGTCGCATTCTGGCTGGACGACCCCGCCAAGCCCGACCCGCTGCCGGCGCTGACCGGCGACGAACGCTGCGACCTCCTCGTCGTCGGCGGTGGCTACAGCGGACTGTGGACCGCGCTCCTCGCCAAGGAGCGCGACCCCGAGTGGGACGTCGTACTGATCGAAGGGCGCGAGGTGGGCTGGGCCGCCTCGGGCCGCAACGGCGGCTTCTGCGCCGCCTCCCTCACACACGGCCTGGGCAACGGCCTCGCCCGCTGGCCCGGCGAGCTGGCCAAGCTGGAGGAGCTCGGCGACCGCAACCTCGACGCCATCGAGGCCGCGGTCAAGAGGTACGCCATCGACTGCGACTTCGAGCGCACCGGCGAGATCGACGTCGCCACCGAGCCGTACCAGCTCGAAGAGCTCCGCGAGATGTACGAGGAGGCCGAGCGCCTCGGCTTCGGCGACGGGCTCGAACTCCTCGACCAGGACGCGGTGCGCGCCGAGGTGAACTCGCCGACCTTCCTCGGCGGGCTGTGGGACCGGAGCGGCGTCGCCATGGTCCATCCCGCCAAGCTCGCCTGGGGACTCAAGCAGGTCTGTCTCGACCTCGGCGTACGGATCTACGAGAACACCCGCGGCACCGAACTCGCCTCCTCCGGCGACGGCATGGCGGTCCGCACGCCGTACGGCCGGGTCCTCGCGCGCCGGGTCGCGCTCGGCACCAATGTGTTTCCGTCGCTGGTCAAGCGGGTGCGTCCGTACACGGTCCCGGTGTACGACTACGCGCTGATGACCGAGCCGCTCCTCCCCGCGCAACTGGCCTCCATCGGCTGGCAGAACCGGCAGGGCCTCGGCGACGTCGCCAACCAGTTCCACTACTTCCGCATCACCGCCGACCACCGGATCCTCTGGGGCGGCTACGACGCGATCTATCCGTTCGGCGGCCGGGTCAGCGCCGAGCTGGACCACCGGCCCGAGACCTATCTCAAGCTCGCGGGCCATTTCTTCGACTGCTTCCCGCAGTTGGAGGGGGTGCGCTTCAGTCATGCCTGGGGCGGCGCGATCGACACCTGCTCGCGTTTCTCCGCGTTCTTCGGCACGGCGCACGGCGGCAAGGTCGCCTACGCCGCCGGCTACACGGGGCTCGGTGTCGGCGCGACCCGGTTCGGCGCCGATGTGATGCTCGATCTGCTGTCCGGCGAACGGACCGAGCGCACGGAGCTGAAGATGGTGCGCAGCAAGCCGATGCCGTTCCCGCCGGAGCCGGTCGCCTGGGCGGGTATCGGGCTGACCAAGTGGGCGCTGGCCAGGGCGGATGCCAATGGCGGCCGGCGCAATGTGTGGCTGCGGGCGATGGACCGGCTGGGCCTCGGCTTCGACAGCTAGGGCCTGTCGTCTGGATCAGGCCCTGGACGTGTTGCGGTTCTCTCGACCGGCCGGGACCGGTGCTCGCCGACTTCGGCGAGTCCCGTATGGGCTTCTTCGTGCCGCCCGGCACGGCCGCGCGCTGGGTCGGCACGGGTGTACGGAGCGCGTGCCCCGGCATCTGGATCGTGGTGCCGTACCCGGGCCGGGCCACTGTCGGCGGGGTGCGCCGGCTGATCACACCGGACGGCTCCGGCACGCTCACCGATCCGGCTCTGCTGGAGCTCGCGATGCACGAAGCGGCTGCCTCAATCGCCAGGAGCGAGGGGGACCAGGGGCGCTGAGGGGCCCGGTGGAGCTCGGTGGATCGCCAGAGGTCTTGACAACCGCATTGGTCTGGACCATGTTGTGCGCGCTCCCACTCCCCATCCCCCCATGCCCCGGAGGCAGTTGTGGACCGCACCAGACTCTTGGCCGTCCTTTCGGCGGCCGCCCTCGCCATCAGCGGACTTGTCGCCACAGCGAGCACCGCCGGAGCGGCCGACACCGAACTCGCCCGCAACGGCGGCTTCGAGGCGGGCCTCAACGACTGGAGCTGTACCTCGGGCAGCGGCGCCCTCGTCAACTCACCGACGCACGGCGGAAGTTCCGCGCTCAAGGCCACCCCGGCAGGCAGCGACAACGCCAAGTGCAGCCAGACCGTCACCGTCCAGCCGAACTCCGACTACACGCTCAGCGGCTGGGTCCAGGGCAGCTACGTCTACCTCGGCGCGTCCGGCACCGGCACCGCCGACGTCTCCACCTGGACGCCATCCGCCCCCAGCTGGCAGAAGCTCTCCACGACCTTCCGCACGGGCGCCTCCACCACCTCGGTGACCATCTACACCCATGGCTGGTACGGCACTCCCGCCTACTACGCCGACGACCTCTCGCTACTCGGCCCCGGCGGCGACCCGGTCCAGATACCGGCCGCCCCCACCGGCCTGACCGCGGGCAGCCCTGGCTCCACCTCCGTGCCGCTGAGCTGGCAGCCCGTCTCCGGAGCGACCGGCTACAGCGTCTACCGCAACGGCACCAAGGCCCTCTCGGTGACCGGGACGTCGGCCACCGTGACGGGACTCTCCCCGGCCACCACGTACAGCTTCCAGGTCACCGCGACCAACAGCGCCGGCGAATCTCCCAAGTCCATCACCGTGGGCGCGACGACCACCAGCGGCGGCGACCCGGGCGGCGGCGACCTCCCGGCCCACGCCCTCGTCGGCTATCTCCACTCCAGCTTCGCCAACGGCTCCGGCTACACGCGCATGGCGGATGTGCCGGACTCCTGGGACATCATCAACCTCGCCTTCGGCGAGCCGACTTCGGTCACCTCCGGCGACATCCGCTACAGCCTGTGCCCGGCGAGCGAATGCCCGGGCGTCGAGTCGCCCGCCGACTTCAAGGCCGCCATCAAGGCCAAGCAGGCCGCCGGCAAGAAGGTCCTGATCTCCATCGGCGGCGCCAACGGCCAGGTCCAGCTCTCCTCCACGGCCGCGCGTGACACCTTCGTCTCCTCGGTGTCGAAGATCATCGACGAGTACGGACTCGACGGCCTGGACATCGACTTCGAGGGCCACTCGCTGCAGCTGAACGCGGGAGACACGGACTTCCGCAACCCGACGACCCCCGTCGTCGTCAATCTGATCTCCGCGCTGAAGACGCTCAAGGCGAAGTACGGCTCCGACTTCGTTCTCACCATGGCCCCGGAGACCTTCTTCGTGCAGCTGGGCTACCAGTACTACGGCTCGGGCCCGTTCGGCGGCCAGGACCCGCGCTGCGGCGCGTACCTCCCGGTCATCCACGCGCTGCGCGACGACCTCACGCTGCTGCACGTCCAGCACTACAACTCGGGCCCGATCATGGGTCTCGACGACCAGTACCACAACATGGGCAGCGCCGACTTCCACATCTCGATGACCGACATGCTGCTCACCGGCTTCCCGGTCGCCAAGGACCAGTCGAGGTTCTTCCCGGCGCTCCGCGCCGATCAGGTCGCCATCGGCCTCCCGGCCTCCACGAACGCGGGCAACGGCCACACCGCGCCGGCCGAGGTCAACAAGGCGCTCGACTGCCTGACGAAGAAGACCAACTGCGGCTCGTACCAGACCCATGGCACCTGGCCCGCTCTGCGCGGCCTGATGACCTGGTCGATCAACTGGGATCGCTACAGCCAGTGGGAGTTCTCGAAGAACTTCGACGCATACGGCTGGTGACCAGCAGCACCGCTCCGAACAGGCACCAGCTGGCCAGCACGTCGAGGGGCCAGTGGTAGCCGCGCAGCACCAGTCCGATGCCCGTCGCCACCGTCAGCAGTACGGCGACGGGCATCGCCCAACTCGCCCGCACCAGTAGGGCGGCAGCGCCATAGGCCACCAGCGCGGTGGCGCTGTGGCCGGACGGGTAGTAGCCGGTCGCCTCGGTGAGCGGGCCCTGGCGGTCGATCAGCGCCTTCAGCGGCACGACGAGCGCGGGCACGGCGGCCATGGCGAGCACGGCGTACAGCGCGTCGAGTCGGCGGCCCCGCCACACGGCGTACGCGAGCGCCAGCGCAAGGACGGGAAGCGCCACGGCCATGTTGCCGAGGTCGGCAAGGAGGTCGGTCAGCGGCCGGGGACCGTGGCCGACGATCGCGTGCTCGACCCGCTCGTCAAGGGAGCGCAGCGGCCCATTGGCAGCAACCTGCCAGGTGATCAACGCGAAGAGCGCGGCGTACAGCGCCAGAAGAACCGGGAAAAGAGGAAAAGCCGGCCGCCTCGGAACAGGGGGGGTAGTTCCGAAGCAGCCGGCCGGACCGGTCAACTGCGCGCCCCGGGGGGTTTGGGGCGGGCGGCCATCCGATCGGTGAGGAGTTCCGGAGCCGGAGGCTCCAGTGGTGTGCGCGAGGGCACGACCAGGGCGGGGCTGGGGAGGCTCCGACCTGGGGTCGCCCGCAGTCCCCTGCGGGCGGGGTGTTTCTCTCATCTGCAGGAACCGTACGGCAGGGGCCGGGGCACCGACAGGCGGATCTCCATCCCGCCATGGCCCTCGCACAGCTTCTTCACACGCCCTGACCGCTCGGAACTCTTCCCGCCGGTCAGACGCCTGCGAACGCCTGCTCGATGATGTCCAGACCCTCGCTGAGCAGGTCTTCGCCGATCACCAGCGGCGGCAGGAAACGCAGCACGTTGCCGTAGGTGCCACAGGTCAGGACCAGCAGCCCCTCGGCGTGGCAGGCCTTGGCGAGCGCGGCGGTCGCGGCCGGGTTCGGCTCCTTGGTGTCCCGGTCCTTCACCAGCTCGATCGCGATCATCGCGCCACGGCCGCGGATGTCGCCGATGATGTCGAACTTTTCGGCCATCGCGGTCAGGCGGCCCTTCATGACCTCCTCGATGCGCTTGGCCTTCGCGTTGAGGTCGAGCTCCTTCATGGTCTCGATCGCGCCGAGCGCACCGGCACAGGCGACCGGGTTGCCGCCGTACGTACCGCCGAGGCCGCCCGCGTGCGGGGCGTCCATGATCTCGGCGCGGCCGGTCACGGCGGCGAGCGGCAGACCGCCCGCGATGCCCTTGGCGGTGGTGATCAGGTCCGGGACGACGCCCTCGTCCTCACAGGCGAACCACTGGCCGGTGCGGCAGAAGCCGGACTGGATCTCGTCGGCCACGAACACGATGCCGTTGTCCTTGGCGAACTGCGCGATCGCCGGCAGGAAGCCCTTGGCCGGCTCGATGAAGCCGCCCTCGCCGAGCACCGGCTCGATGATGATCGCGGCGACGTTCTCGGCGCCGACCTGCTTGCTGATCATGTCGATGGCCTGCGCGGAGGCCTCGGCGCCGGCGTTCTCGGCACCGGTCGGCCAGCGGTAGCCGTACGCCACCGGCACCCGGTAGACCTCGGGCGCGAACGGCCCGAAGCCGTGCTTGTACGGCATGTTCTTCGCGGTCAGCGCCATGGTCAGGTTCGTACGGCCGTGGTAGCCGTGGTCGAAGACGACGACCGCCTGGCGCTTGGTGTAGGCGCGGGCGATCTTGACGGCGTTCTCGACGGCCTCGGCGCCGGAGTTGAACAGCGCGGACTTCTTGGCGTGGTCGCCGGGGGTGAGCTCGGCGAGGGCCTCGGCGACGGCCACGTACCCCTCGTACGGCGTGACCATGAAACAGGTGTGGGTGAACTCCTGCAGCTGCGCGGAGGCCCGCCGCACGACGGCCTCGGCGGACGCGCCGACGGAGGTCACGGCGATGCCGGAGCCGAAGTCGATGAGGCGGTTGCCGTCCACGTCCTCGATGACCCCACGATCGGCCCGCGCGGTGAACACGGGCAGCACGGACCCCACACCACCGGCGACCGCGGCGGTACGGCGGGCCTGAAGCTCGATCGACTTCGGACCGGGAATGGCGGTGACGACGCGGCGCTCCTGCGGGATTGCGGTCATGAGGGGCTCCTGGGGTGCTGGGTGGACGTGTGCTTCGGCGTTGAGCGGTGCTGCTTGTCTTTCTTCGCAGGCTAGGCGGGGGAGGGGGGAGGGGGCATGCGCCGATCGGGAGTGTTGGGGGTGTGTCCTTGTCCGTGCCGGACATAGCTCCGGACATAGCTCCGGACACAGCTGGGGCCTCTCGGCGCCACTACCGCGGCAGCGCGACACCGTCCGGATCGCTGAACTACCCCGACAGGGGCACTAGATTGACCGTGCACAGAGCGGGCCTGGCTGGTCAGGGGGCAGCAGTTCATGGATTCCGAAGGCACATTCGACGCGCGCGGCACACGGCACAACCCCGTGCCACGGCCCGCGGGGCCGCCGAGCATCCCCGGGATCCCCGCCGTCCCCGGTCACGCGCCCACCACCCGCCCCGCCGTCGGCGACTGGCTGCGCATCCCGCGCCCGGCCGCCGCCCCCGGCATCTGGCGCCTCGGCCACCGCCCCCGCCCGGAGGAGGAGCCCGAGCTCGTCCCGGCCCGCCAGCTGTTCAGCGGAGCGTTTGTCGCCTACCTCTGCGGTTGGCTCCTCTGGTCACTCCTGTGGAACGGATACCTCGAGGGGTGGTGGATCTTCGTCGACCAGTGGTGGCTGCTGCCGATGCTCTGGCTGGTGCCCGATGACTGGAAGTCCGCCGCCAGCCCCAACGTCGACCTGTTCGTCGCCGCGACATACCTCTGGGACGCCATCGTCCTGAGCCTGCTCGCCGTCGGCTTCGGCCGGGTCGGCAACTGGCGCGAGGTGTGGCTGCGGTTCGGGGTGCCGCTGTGGCCGCTGTTCGTCCTGCTGCCGGGTGTGTGGCGCGAGATGCCGAGGACGGTCACCTGGCTCACCTGGGCGTCCAACATCTACTACGTGCTGCTCGTGGTGGCGATCGTCGCCGCCGTGGGCCGTGTCGGCACATGGCCTGCCGTCCGCCGTCGTCTCGGGACCCTCCCGCCCGAAGCCGCACCGCAGCGGCCCGAGGCGGACCCCGCCGACTGGCCCGAACTGCGCACGGCCGGCCTCGGCGACGCCGCACAGAGCCTCGCCGAGGCCACCCGGACCGGCGCACTCGGCGATGTGGACTACGCCAGGATCCGGCGCGCCTGGCAGGGCGTCCACGCCCGGCCGGAACGGCTCGCAGCCTTCACCGAAACCGTCCGCAAGAACGGACCGGCCGCCTGCGGCCACCCGTCCGGCGTACGCGATCTGCCCGTCCGTACCGCCACGCACGACCTGGCAACCGCACAGGTCAAGATCGGCACCGTCGCCGACGACGAGCGCAACCCCTACGCCCGCCGCACCACCGGCGTCGCCCTCGATCCGTCCCTCCTCGGGACCTCCCTCCTCGCCGTCGGCCCCTCCGGATCCGGCAAGAGCGTCCGTCTCGTGCGGCCCGTCGTCGAGTCGATGTGTCTGCTCGCGCTCGCCAACCGCGCCGCCGTCGTCGCCGTCACCGCCCACGGCACCGGGCTCGCTCCCGACGACGCCTTCGATCTCGTCGTCGCCGTCGGACGGCCCGAGTCCACCCACGACCTCGATCTCTACGGCGGCGCCGACGACCCCGACGAGGCCGCCCGGGTGCTCGCCGAGGCGCTGGTCGGTGATCTCGCCGCCACGCTGCCCGGCGGTGACAGCAGGCGCGCCGCCACCGCGCTGGCGCAGTTGATCGGGCCGTACCAGAGCGTGCACGGGCATTTCCCGGCCGTGCCGGAGCTGCGTGAGCTGCTCGGTGGTGCGCCCGCCGCCGTCGGGGCGTTGCGGGCCGCGCTGGAGGCCGATGGCGGTCCCGCCGCCGCCGCGCAGCTGCGGGAACTGGACGCCCGTGCACGGCAGTCCGCCCGCGCCGACGACATCGGCGTGCTGCTCGCCGAGCGCATCGCCTTCCTGGACCGGCCCGCGTTCGCGCAGTTCTTCCGTACGGACGGCGGGGGCCGCCAGTTCTCGCTGCGCGCCGTGGAGCACCCGCTCCGGGTCCGTATCGACCTTCCGGAGCGCGGCCACGCCGAGGCCTCGCGGATCGTGGCCCGGCTGGTGCTCGCGCAGTTCAACGAGGCCGCGCTGAGCCGGACGGACCGGTCGCTGTTCGCCTGTCTCGTGCTCGACGACGCGACGTACACCGTCACCGCCGACTCCGTGCGCGCGGTCCAGCGGCTGCGTTCGGCCAACGCCGGAGTGCTGTTCGCGCTGCGCACCCTGGAGGACGTGCCGGAGCCGCTCCGCGGTCCGCTGCTCGGCGCGGTCGGCTGCCGGATGGCGTTCGCCGGGCTGGCGCCCTGGGACGGCGGACGGTTCGCCGAGGCCTGGGGCACCGAGTGGGTGCAGACCCGCGATGTCACCAACCGGCAGATCGTCTCCGACGAGCCGCTCACCAAGGCGCTGCACATGATGCGCCGCCTGGTCACCGGAAAGGCGGCCACCGCCGAGGCGATCACGGTGCGTGAGGTGGAGCGGGCCCGCTGGTCGGCCTCGGACCTCGCGCATGCCGTGCCCGCGGGGCATGCGGTGCTTTCGCTGACGACCGTACGGGGCGAGCACGCGCCGCCCCTGCTGGTGGATCTGCGCACCTGACCCGGCGCCCGGACTGCTACGCCCTGGCAGAATCGAGGTACGCCGTTCATACGGGACGGCGAAATCCGCCACATCTCCGCGCGTCTGCTCGAAGGGCCTACCGTCCCATGCCGCCCACGCTCGCTTCGCTCGTCCAGCACTCGGCGCTCAAACTCACCGTGCGCGCCGGGGAGGACCGGCTGGAGACGCCGGTGCGCTGGGCCCATGTCAGCGAACTCGCCGACCCCGTGCCGTACATGGAGGGCGGCGAGCTGCTGCTGGTGACGGCGATGAAGCTGGACGCGGAGGACCGCGAGGTGATGCGCCGCTATGTGCGCAGGCTGGCCGGCGCGGGCGTCGTCGGGCTCGGTTTCGCGGTCGGCGTGTACTACGACGACATCCCGGACGCGCTCGTCGACGCCGCGACGGAGCAGGGGTTTCCACTGCTGGCGGTGCCCCGCCGCACCCCGTTCCTGGCGATCAGCAAGGCGGTGTCCGCGGCGATCGCGGCCGACCAGTACCGCGCGGTGACCGCCGGTTTCGAGGCTCAGCGGGAGCTGACGCGGGCGGCTCTCGCCGAGGGCCCGGGCGCGGTCGTCGCCCGGCTCGCCGCGCATGTCCACGGCTGGGCCGCGCTGTACGACGCGTCCGGGTCCGTCGTCGCCGCCTCGCCGGACTGGGCCGCACGGCGGGCCGCCCGGCTCACCGCCGACGTGGAGCGGCTGCGTGAGCGCTCCGCGCCCGCCAGCGCGGTCGTCGGCGACTCGGACGACGACCGGGTGGAGCTGCAGTCGCTGGGCAGCGGGCGGCGGGTGCGCGGCGCGCTGGCCGTCGGCACGGGCGCGCCGCTGGGCACCGCCGAGCGGTACGCCGTGCACTCCGCCGTCGCGCTGCTCACTCTCTCCACGGAGCGTTCGCGCTCGTTCCAGGAGGCCGAACAGCGCCTCGGCGCGGCGGTGTTGAGGATGCTGCTGTCGGGCCAGCCGGACCATGCGCGCGCGGTCGCCGGGGATCTGTACGGCGGACTGCTGGACGCGCCGTTCCGGCTGCTGCTCGCCGAGCAGGCCGGCGAGCCGGACCCGGCCGTCGAGGATCCGCTCAAGGCCTTCGCCGAACTGCTGGACTCGGCGGCGTCCCGGGCCGGAGAGCCCCTGCTCGCCGTGCCCGACGTCGACGACCGGCTGGTGGTGCTCGGCGCGGACGGCGGGGCGGTGGTCGCGGCGGCGGTGGCCGCGTACGGGGAGAAGGAGGCCGAGGACGCCGAGTTGGTCGTCGGCCTCTCGGCACCGACCGGACCCATAGCGGCGGCCGGTGCGTACAAGCAGTCCGAACAGGCGCTGTCCGTCGCCAGGCGGCGCGGCCGCGCGCTCGTCGAGCACGAGGAACTGGCCGCGGGATCGATCCTTCCGCTGCTCGCGGACGACGCCGTGCGGGCCTTCGCGGACGGCATGCTGCGCGCGCTGTACGAACACGATGCGACCGGACGCGGCGATCTGGTCGCCTCGCTGCGGGCCTGGCTCTCGCGGCACGGGCAGTGGGACGCGGCGGCGGCGGACCTCGGTGTGCACCGGCACACGCTGCGGTACCGGATGCGCCGGGTGGAGGAAATCCTGGGCCGCTCGCTGGACGATCCGGATGTCCGGATGGAGCTGTGGCTGGCGCTGAAGACGTCGGCGGGCGCGGCGGCGGACTGACGTCCCTGTGGAGTTTTTTCGGTCCCGGTGCCCGAACCCGGGCAGAATTCTTGGCATTTGATTGTTCAAGTGCCTAGGGTCCTGCCTCGTGGGCGATAGCGGCGGGGAGCACCCGGCCGCTGCCTCGGAGACGAGAAGGACCGATGACACAACGCGCTGCCGCCACCGCCGGGACCTCCGGCACCGCCGCACCGACCGCGCCCGGCCGCCGGATATCCGGCGCGGTCTGGGCCGCTCTCGCCATCGTGTACGTCGTCTGGGGCTCCACCTACCTCGGCATCCGCATCGTCGTCGAGACCATGCCGCCATTCCTCTCCGCCGGCGCCCGCTTCGTCGTCGCCGGCCTGATCCTCGCGGGCCTCGTCGCCTGGCGGCAGGGCCCCTCGGCACTCAAGGTCACCCGCGTCCAGCTCGCCTCGGCCGCCGTGGTCGGCCTGCTGCTCCTCCTCGGCGGCAACGGCCTGGTCGTACTCGCCGAGACCTCCGTGCCCTCCGGCCTCACCGCGCTCCTGATCGCCGTCGTGCCAGCCTGGGTCGTGGTCCTGCGCCGCGCCTTCGGCGAACGCCCCGGCCTCGGCGCGTATTCAGGCGTCCTGCTGGGCCTCGGCGGTCTCGCGGTGCTGACCCTGCCGGGCCTCAGCGGCGACGTACGCCTGTGGGGCGTCCTCACGGTGATCGTGGCGACGGTCATGTGGTCGGTGGGCTCGTTCTCGTCCTCGCGCATCCCGATGCCCGCGAATCCGTTCGCGGCCAGCGCGTACGAGATGGTCGCGGGCGGCATCGGCTGCGCGCTGGTGGGCTTCGGCCGCGGTGAGCAGTACGGCTTCGCACTCGACGAGGTCTCCGGCCGCTCCTGGGTGGCGCTGGCGTACCTCATCGTCTTCGGCTCACTGGTCGCGTTCACGGCGTACGCATGGCTGCTGCACTCCGCCCCGCTGTCGCTGGTCGCGACGTATGCGTACGTCAACCCGGTGGTGGCGGTCCTCCTCGGCGGGCTGATCCTGGGCGAAGAGCTGAGCTGGCCGATCGCGCTGGGCGGCGCGGTGGTGGTGGCGGGTGTGTTCCTGATCGTCTCCACGGAACGCCGCCGGTAGGGCGCCCGCCCCGACGTGGGAGGGGGACGCGCAGGGGTGGGGTCGGGACGTAAAGCGTGTTTTGTGGCGCTGAGGACCCCGCGCCTGGCGGACCGCCCGACACGCGCCGTAAAACATGCAGTCCCGACCCCACCCCGGAGCGGCCCCCGGACCCGCACCCGCGAACCTGCGGGCACGCACCCGCACCCCGCACGCCAAACCGGCAGACCACGGCACCCCACCACTCCACCCCGGACAAACGCCACAGCGCCCCTCCGCCCCTACCGTGGGGCAGACAACCCCCATCTACTCGGAAGGGCCGGGACATGACCTCCACCCACGCCTTCTGGCTCGCCGGCCGTCAGGCCACCGGCGAGGCCGCCTTCGACGTCACCTCCCCCTGGGACGGGCGTCTCGTCGGTCAGGTCTCCGTCCCGACCGAGGCTCAGGTCGAAGAGGCCGTCGCCGCCGCGTACGCGGTGCGCGACGAGTTCGCCGCCACTCCCGCCCACGTACGCGCCGCCGCGCTCGACCATGTGTCGAAGCGGCTCGTCGAGCGCACCGAGGAGATCGCCCGGCTGATCTCCGCCGAGAACGGCAAGCCCGTCAAGTGGGCCCGCGGCGAAGTCGGCCGTGCCGTCTCCGTCTTCCGGTTCGCCGCCGAGGAGGCCCGTCGTTTCAACGGCGGCGAGGCCCAGCGCCTCGACACCGACGCCGGCGGCCAGGGCCGTCTCGCGCTGACCCGCCGCTTCCCCAAGGGCGTCGTCCTCGGCATCGCGCCGTTCAACTTCCCGCTGAACCTGTGCGCCCACAAGATCGCTCCGGCCATCGCCGTCGGCACGCCGATCATCCTCAAGCCCGCCCCGGCGACCCCGCTCTCCGGCCTGATCATCGGCGAGCTGCTCGCCGAGACCGAGCTGCCCGCCGGTTCCTGGTCCGTGCTCCCGGTGCCGAACGACCAGATGCCGGCCCTCGTCCAGGACGAGCGCCTGCCGGTCATCTCCTTCACCGGCTCCGACAAGGTCGGCTACGCGATCATGGACTCGGTGCCCCGCAAGCACTGCACCCTGGAGCTCGGCGGCAACGGCGCGGCCGTGGTCCTCGGCGACTTCGGGTCCGAGCAGGACCTGGACTGGGCGGCGACCCGTATCGCCACCTTCTCCAACTACCAGGGCGGCCAGTCCTGCATCTCCGTGCAGCGCGTGATCGCGGACGCCACCGTGTACGACCGCCTGCTGCCGAAGATCGTCGCCGCAGTCGAGGCCCAGGTCACCGGCGACCCGTCCGACGACGCCACCGATGTCGGCCCGCTGGTCAGCGAGGACGCCGCCAAGCGCGTCGAGTCCTGGGTCGAGGAGGCCGTGCAGGCCGGTGCCAAGCTGCTGGCCGGCGGCAAGCGCGACGGTGCCTCCTACGCGCCGACGGTCCTCGCCGAGGTGCCCGCGGACACCACCATCGCCTGCGAGGAGGTCTTCGGACCGGTCCTCACGGTCACCCGGGTCGACGGCGAGGCCGAGGCCTTCGCCGCCGTCAACGACTCCAAGTACGGCCTGCAGGCAGGCGTGTTCACGCGCGACGTGCAGACCGCCTTCCGTGCCCACCGTGCCCTCGAGGTCGGCGGCGTGATCATCGGCGACGTGCCGTCCTACCGCGCGGACCAGATGCCGTACGGCGGTGCCAAGGCGTCCGGCGTCGGCCGCGAGGGCGTGGCCTTCGCGATGGCCGACTACACCTACGAGCGGGTGCTGGTCCTCACCGGACTCGCCCTGTAGCCGAGTCGCGCGTACGTCACGAACAACGGCCGGAGCCCACTGTGCGGGGGCTCCGGCCGTTGCCGTACCTCCACCGGCCTATCACCGGCGGCGTGTCTCCCATCCGGTACGGACACTGGTGGAGACGTCGGGAATCGGGTACTACGGACGAGTAGCACCGGTCGGTAGGACGATCCGCGCCCCGGCCGACGCCCCCGGAAACCCCGACTCGCGGCGAGGTGAGCCTCATGTCCGCACCACTTCAGAAGACCCAGATGCCGAAGGTCAGTGAGCGCGAAGCACGACAGGTCGCCGAGGCCGCGCGGGAACAGGACTGGCGAAAGCCGAGCTTCGCCAAGGAGCTGTTCCTGGGCCGCTTCCGGCTCGATCTGATCCACCCGCACCCCATGCCCGCAACCGAGGACGTCCGGCGCGGCGAGCAGTTCCTCGCCAAACTGCGCGACTTCTGTGAGACGAAGATCGACGGCGCGCTGATCGAGCGCGAGGCGCGGATCCCGGACGACGTGGTCAACGGGCTCAAGGAGCTCGGCGCGCTCGGCATGAAGATCGACACGAAGTACGGTGGGCTCGGCCTGACCCAGGTGTACTACAACAAGGCCCTGGCGCTGGTCGGTTCGGCCAGCCCGGCGATCGGCGCGCTGCTCTCCGCGCACCAGTCGATCGGCGTTCCGCAGCCGCTGAAGATCTTCGGCACGCAGGAGCAGAAGGACGCCTTCCTGCCGCGGCTGGCCAGCACCGACATCTCGGCCTTCCTGCTCACCGAGCCGGACGTCGGCTCCGACCCGGCGCGGCTGGCCACCACGGCCGTCCCGGACGGCGACTCGTACATCCTCGACGGCGTCAAGCTGTGGACCACGAACGGCGTCGTCGCCGATCTGCTGGTCGTGATGGGGCGGGTGCCCAAGTCCGAGGGTCACAAGGGCGGCATCACCGCCTTTGTCGTCGAGGCGGCGAGCGAGGGCATCACGGTCGAGAACCGCAACGCCTTCATGGGCCTGCGCGGCCTGGAGAACGGCGTCACCCGCTTCCACCAGGTCCGGGTCCCGGCGGGGAACCGCATCGGCCCGGAGGGCGCCGGCCTCAAGATCGCCCTCACCACCCTCAACACCGGCCGCCTCTCGCTGCCCGCGGTGTGCGTGGGCGCCGGAAAGTGGTGTCTGAAGATCGCCCGCGAGTGGTCGGCGGCGCGGGAGCAGTGGGGCAAGCCGGTCGCCAAGCACGAGGCCGTCGGCGCGAAGATCTCCTTCATCGCGGCCACGACCTTCGCGCTCGAAGCGGTGCTCGACCTCTCGTCGCAGATGGCGGACGAGGACCGCAACGACATCCGCATCGAGGCGGCGCTGGCGAAGCTGTTCGGCTCCGAGATGTCCTGGCTGATGGCCGACGAACTGGTCCAGATCCGCGGCGGCCGCGGCTTCGAGACCGCGGACTCGCTGGCGGCCCGCGGCGAACGGGCCGTACCGGCCGAGCAGATCCTGCGCGATCTGCGGATCAACCGCATCTTCGAGGGCTCGACCGAGATCATGCATCTGCTCATCGCCCGCGAGGCGGTCGACGCACACCTCAAGGTGGCGGGCGATCTGATCGACCCGGACAAGTCGCTCGGCGACAAGGCGAAGGCGGGCGCCTCGGCCACCGCGTTCTACGCACGCTGGCTGCCGAAGCTGGTCGCGGGACCGGGACAACTCCCGCGTACGTACAGCGAGTTCAATCCGGCGGGTCATCCGGACCTCGCCACTCATCTGCGCTATGTCGAACGCTCTTCCCGCAAGCTGGCCCGCTCCACCTTCTACGCCATGTCCCGCTGGCAGGGCCGGATGGAGACCAAGCAGGGCTTCCTCGGCCGCATCGTCGACATCGGGGCCGAACTCTTCGCCATGAGCGCGGCCTGCGTACGCGCCGAACTCCTGCGCACCACCGAGCCGCACGGCCGCGAGGCATACCAACTGGCGGACGCCTTCTGCCGGCAGTCCCGCATCCGGGTCGAAGAACTCTTCACCCGCCTGTGGTCCAACACCGACGACCTCGACCGCAAGGTCGTGGACGGCGTGCTGGCCGGCTCGTACACCTGGCTGGAGCAGGGCATCGTCGACCCCAGCGGCGAGGGCCCCTGGATCGCCGACGCCACCCCGGGCCCCAGCGAACGGGAGAACGTCCACCGCCCGATCCGCTGAACCGTCACGCGCCGAACAGGCACTCCGCCGCCGCAGGATCTCCCTGCGGCGGCGGATGCTTCGGGCCGCGCGCCCGTGCGTATGTCCCTGCACCGGGACGCACTGTCCGGTCGGACAGGACTTGCGGCCACAATGGGGTCATGAGCGACAGCCCATCCCCCCTCGCCGACCCGCACATCGCCTTCGACGCGACCGAAGGCCGCCGGGACATCGTCGTCCTCGGCTCCACCGGGTCCATCGGCACGCAGGCCATCGACCTCGTCCTGCGCAACCCCGACCGCTTCCGCGTGACCGCGCTCTCCGCCGCCGGCGGGCGGGTCGGGCTGCTGGCCGAGCAGGCGCGGCAGCTGCGGGTCGACACCGTGGCCGTGGCCCGCGAGGACGCCGTGCCCGCGCTTCGGGAGGCACTGGCCGCGCAGTACGGCACGGACCGGGTGCCCGAGATCGTCGCCGGACCCGACGCCGCCACCGAGCTCGCCGCATCCGCCTGCCACACGGTGCTCAACGGCATCACCGGCTCCATCGGCCTCGCCCCAACCCTCGCCGCCCTCGAAGCCGGCCGTACGCTCGCGCTCGCCAACAAGGAGTCACTCATCGTCGGCGGGCCGCTGGTCAAGGCGCTCGCCAAACCCGGGCAGATCATCCCGGTCGACTCCGAGCACGCCGCGCTCTTCCAGGCACTCGCGGCCGGCACCCGGGCCGATGTGCGAAAGCTCGTGGTCACCGCGTCCGGCGGCCCCTTCCGCGGCCGCAGTCGCGCCGAGCTCGCCGACGTCACCCGTGAGGACGCCCTCGCGCACCCCACCTGGGCCATGGGCCCGGTGATCACCATCAACAGCTCGACGCTGGTCAACAAGGGTCTTGAGGTCATCGAGGCGCATCTCCTCTACGACATCCCCTTCGACCGCATCGAGGTCGTCGTCCACCCGCAGTCGTACGTCCACTCCATGGTGGAGTTCACGGACGGCTCGACGATCGCCCAGGCCACCCCGCCCGACATGCGCGGCCCGATCGCCGTCGGCATCGGCTGGCCGGAGCGCGTGCCGGACGCAGCGCCCGCTTTCGACTGGTCGAAGGCGTCGACGTGGGAGTTCTTCCCGCTCGACACCGAGGCCTTCCCGTCGGTCGGACTCGCCCGGCACGTGGGGGAGCTGGGCGGTACCGCGCCCGCGGTGTTCAATGCCGCGAACGAGGAATGCGTTGACGCATTTCTCGGCGGGCGGCTGCCGTTCAACGGAATCATGGATACGGTCACCGAAGTCGTCGCCGAACACGGGACTCCCGCCGAGGGAACCCGGCTCACGGTGTCGGACGTCCTGGAAGCGGAGACCTGGGCCCGGGCAAGGGCCCGGGAACTGGCAGTGAAGGCAACAGCGGAGGCTCGCGCATGACGATTCTGTTGACGGTCCTCGGCATAGCGCTCTTCGCAGTGGGCCTGCTGTTCTCCATCGCCTGGCACGAACTGGGCCATCTCTCGACGGCCAAGCTCTTCGGCATCCGGGTGCCGCAGTACATGGTCGGCTTCGGCCCGACCCTCTTCTCCCGGCACAAGGGCGACACGGAGTACGGCATCAAGGCCATCCCGATGGGCGGCTACATCCGCATGATCGGGATGTTCCCGCCCGGCGAGGACGGCCGTCTTGAGGCGCGGTCCACCTCGCCCTGGCGCGGAATGATCGAGGACGCCCGCTCGGCCGCCTTCGAGGAGCTCAAGCCGGGCGACGAGAACCGTCTCTTCTACACGCGCAAGCCGTGGAAGCGCGTGATCGTGATGTTCGCCGGGCCGTTCATGAACCTGGTGCTCGCCGTGGCGATCTTCCTCGGCGTCGCCATGAGCTTCGGCTTCTCGACGCAGACGACCGAGGTCGCGGGCGTTCAGCAGTGCGTGATCAAGCAGAGCGAGAACCGCGACACCTGCGCCAAGGGCGACGAGGTCTCGCCCGCCAAGGCCGCCGGCCTGAAGGAGGGCGACAAGATCGTCGCCTTCAACGGGCAGCCGGTCGACGACTGGGCGACGCTCTCCAACCACATCCGCGAGACCATCGGACCCGCCACCATCACGGTCGAGCGCGACGGCGCGCAGCAGGTTCTGAACGCCACGCTCGAGAAGAATGAGGTGGCCAAGAAGGACTCGGACGGCGAAGTCGTGCCCGGCGAGTTCGTCGCGGCCGGCTATCTCGGCTTCGCCGCGAAGACCGAAATCGTGCCGCTCGGCTTCGCGGACTCCGTGGACCGCATGGGCGACATGATCGAGAACGGCGTCGAGTCGATCGTCGCCCTGCCGGCCAAGGTCCCGGACCTGTGGAACGCGGCGTTCAGCGACGGCGACCGCAAGGACGACTCCCCGGTCGGGGTCGTCGGCGCCGCCCGCATCAGCGGCGAGGTGATGAACCTCGACGCACCGGCACAGAACCTGATCGCGATGTTCATGATGCTGCTCGCCGGCTTCAACCTCTCGCTGTTCCTGTTCAACATGCTGCCGCTGCTGCCGCTGGACGGCGGTCATATCGCGGGCGCGCTGTGGGAGTCCGTGCGCCGAAATCTGGCCAGGCTCTTCCGGCGGCCCGACCCGGGCCCGTTCGATGTGGCAAAGCTGATGCCGGTCGCCTATGTGGTGGCGGGAATCTTCATCTGCTTCACGCTGCTGGTGCTCGTCGCCGACATCGTCAATCCGGTCAAGATCAGCTGAGTCGAACCGCTTCGTGGCGGCCGGACACCCTTTGTGTCCGGCCGCTGCCCTTTGGGTGGAGTTTCCCTCCGCGATGTGCTCCGCGGAACCTCGGTGCCGTAACCTCGATGGCTGGAGCCCGCCGATCTCGGGACCTTGATCCACACCTTGGGGTTGCACAGCAGATGACTGCAATTTCTCTCGGAATGCCCGCCGTTCCGACGAAGCTCGCCGACCGGCGGGTCAGCCGCCAGATCCAGGTCGGCACCGTGGCCGTCGGCGGTGACGCCCCCGTCTCGGTGCAGTCGATGACGACGACCAGGACCTCCGACATCGGCGCGACGCTGCAGCAGATCGCGGAACTGACCGCGTCGGGCTGCCAGATCGTACGAGTGGCGTGCCCCACCCAGGACGATGCGGACGCGCTGTCCACCATCGCGCGCAAGTCGCAGATCCCGGTGATCGCCGACATCCACTTCCAGCCGAAGTACGTCTTCGCGGCCATCGACGCCGGCTGCGCGGCGGTCCGGGTGAACCCCGGCAACATCAAGCAGTTCGACGACAAGGTCAAGGAGATCGCCCGCGCGGCGAAGGACTCCGGCACCCCGATCCGCATCGGCGTCAACGCGGGCTCGCTCGACGCGCGGCTGCTGAAGAAGTACGGCAAGGCGACCCCTGAGGCGCTCGTCGAGTCGGCCCTGTGGGAGGCGTCCCTCTTCGAGGAGCACGACTTCCGCGACATCAAGATCTCGGTCAAGCACAACGACCCGGTCGTGATGGTCAACGCCTACCGCCAGCTCGCCGCCCAGTGCGACTACCCGCTGCACCTCGGCGTCACCGAGGCCGGACCCGCCTTCCAGGGCACCATCAAGTCCGCCGTCGCCTTCGGCGCGCTGCTCGCCGAGGGCATCGGCGACACTATCCGCGTCTCGCTCTCCGCGCCGCCGGCCGAAGAGGTCAAGGTCGGCATGCAGATCCTGGAGTCTCTCAACCTCCGCCAGCGGCGCCTCGAGATCGTCTCCTGCCCCTCCTGCGGCCGCGCCCAGGTCGATGTGTACAAGCTCGCCGACGAGGTGACCGCGGGCCTGGAGGGCATGGAGGTCCCGTTGCGCGTTGCCGTCATGGGCTGCGTCGTCAACGGCCCCGGCGAGGCGCGCGAGGCCGACCTCGGCGTCGCCTCCGGCAATGGCAAGGGCCAGATCTTCGTCAAGGGCGAGGTCATCAAGACCGTTCCCGAGTCGAAGATCGTCGAGACGCTGATCGACGAGGCGATGAAGATCGCCGAGCAGATGGAGAAGGACGGCATCGCCTCCGGCGAGCCCCAGGTCTCGGTCAGCTGACACCGGCGCACCGGCCCCGCCGCACGCCCCCGGCGTGCAGCGGGGCTTTTCGCTGGGCTCGGCACCCTCGGGGGGTGCCAGGTACAGTGCCAGGACCAGCAGACCGTATGGTGAGGCCCCCTCGTGTTGACGCAGACCACCACCCGGGTCCTCGAACCCAGCGACCTCGGCGCAGCGCTCGCCGTCCTCGAGAGCGAGCCGGTGGCGAACGCTTTCGTCACGTCCCGCGTCCAGGTCGCGGGGCTCGACCCCTGGCGCCTCGGCGGCGAGATGTGGGGCTGGTACGCGGACGGGCGGCTGCGCTCACTGTGCTACTCCGGCGCGAACCTGGTGCCCATCTGCGCCACCCCCGAGGCCGTGCGCGCCTTCGCCGACCGTGCGCGCAGAGCCGGCCGCCGATGCTCCTCCATCGTCGGCCCGGCCGAGCAGACCGCTCAGCTGTGGCGGCTCCTCGAGCCGAGCTGGGGCCCGGCCAGAGACGTACGCGCCCAACAGCCGCTGATGGTGACCGAGCGTGCGCCCGAGAGCATCGAGCCCGATCCGTACGTCCGGCGCATCCGCAAGGACGAGGTGGACGTGATCATGCCGGCCTGTGTGGCGATGTTCACCGAGGAGGTCGGCATCTCGCCGATGGCGGGCGACGGCGGACTGCTCTACCAGGCGCGAGTGGCCGAACTCGTCGCCGCCGGGCGGGCGTTCGCGCGCATCGACGACGGCAAGGTCGTCTTCAAGGCCGAGATCGGCGCGGCCACCACCCAGGCCTGCCAGATCCAAGGCGTCTGGGTCGACCCGGAGTTCCGCGGCCGCGGACTGTCGGAAACCGGCATGGCGGCCGTTCTGCGGTACGCGCTCGCCGACGTCGCCCCGGTCGTCAGCCTGTACGTCAACGACTACAACACCGCTGCCCGGGCCTCGTACCGCCGAGTCGGCTTCCGCGAGGTCGGGTCTTTCATGAGCGTGCTGTTCTGACCTCGGGCGATGGCAAGTAGGGTTCGCGCATGGCAGCACTTTCCGGAGGCGCACCCCAGACGCCCGACATCGTGGTCTGGCCGCTCGATCTCGCCGGGCGGATCGACGAGGCGCTCGCGGTGCAGGCCCTCGCCTTCGGACTCAGCGAGGACGAGATCGAGGTCCGCCGCCATATCGTCTACCGGCATCTGCTCCAGCCCGGCGCGCGTGCGCTCGGCGCGCTGACGGAGACGGGACGCCTCGTCGGCTTTGTGTACGGGATGCCCAACGACCGCGGTCACTGGTGGTCCACCGTGGTCGAGCCCTATCTGCGCCGCAACGGCACCGACGGCTGGCTGGACGACTCCTTCGTCATCACCGAACTGCATGTCCACCCCGACTTCCAGGGCCGCGGCATCGGACGCTCGCTGATCACCGAGATCACCGACGAGGCCGAGCAGCCGCGCTCGATCCTGTCCGCGATCGACATCGAGAGCCCGGCCCGCGGCCTCTACCGCAAGCTCGGCTACCAGGACCTGGCCGGCCAGGTCCACTTCCCGAGCGCGCCGAGCCCGTACGCCGTGATGGGCGCTCCTTTGCCGCTCGCGCGGCCGTGAGCCGCGGCCCGCTGCCGCTGCTGCGCGAGAACTGATTTCCGCCCGTCCGGTCCGCCCGGATAACCTCCTGGCACATCACCGCATCTGTACGCAGGAGAATTCCCATGGCAGCCCAGGTCCAGCGCATGTCCCGATTGATGGTCAAGACACTGCGTGACGACCCGGCGGACGCGGAGACCCTCAACCACAAGCTGCTGGTCCGCGCCGGGTATGTGCGCCGGACCTCCGCCGGTATCTGGACCTGGCTGCCGCTCGGCAAGAAGGTCCTGGAGAACGTCTCGCGCGTCGTCCGCGAGGAGATGGACGCCATCGGCGCCCAGGAGGTGCTGCTCCCCGCGCTGCTGCCGAAGGAGCCGTACGAGGCGAGCGGCCGCTACGACGAGTACGGCGACCTGCTGTTCCGGCTGCGGGACCGCAAGGGCGCGGAGTATCTGCTCGGCCCGACGCACGAGGAGATCTTCACCCAGGTCGTCAAGGACCAGTGCTCGTCCTACAAGGACCTGCCGGTGATGCTCTACCAGATCCAGACGAAGTACCGGGACGAGGCCAGGCCCCGCGCGGGAGTGCTGCGCGGCCGTGAGTTCCAGATGAAGGACTCGTACTCCTTCGACACGACGGACGAGGGCCTCGCCGAGTCGTACGCGCTGCACCGCGCGGCGTACCAGAAGATCTTCCAGCGCCTGGGGCTCGACTTCCGCATCGTCTCCGCCGTCTCCGGCGCGATGGGCGGCTCCGCGTCCGAGGAGTTCCTGGCGCCCGCGCCGGCGGGCGAGGACACCTTTGTGGACTGTCCCGCGTGCGACTACGCCGCGAACACCGAGGCCGTGACGTTCAAGCTCGCGCCCGTCGCGGACGAGCACCCCGCGGTCGAGGAGCTCGACACCCCCGACACCCCGACGATCGAGTCGCTCGCGGAGCACCTGGGCGTACCTGCTTCGGCGACCCTCAAGAACCTGCTGGTGAAGGTCGACGGCGAGATCGTGGCCGTGGGCGTGCCCGGCGACCGCGAGGTGGACCTGGGCAAGCTGGGCGAGCACCTGGCCCCGGCGGTCGTCGACCTGGTCACCGCGGACGACTTCACCGGCCGTCCCGACCTGGTCCGCGGCTACGTCGGACCGCAGGGCCTGGACAAGGTCCGCTACATCGCCGACCCGCGGGTCGCGCCCGGCACGGCGTGGATCACCGGCGCGAACAAGGCCGACAAGCACGCGAAGAACGTGGTCGCCGGGCGGGACTTCGAGGTCGACGACTACCTCGACGTCGTGGTGGTCCAGGAGGGCGACCCCTGCCCGTCCTGCGGCACCGGGCTGAAGCTCGGCCGCGCGATCGAGATCGGCCACATCTTCCAGCTCGGCCGCAAGTACGCGGACACCTTCCAGCTGGACGTCCTGGGCCAGAACGGCAAGCCGGTCCGCGTCACGATGGGCTCGTACGGCATCGGCGTCTCGCGCGCGGTCGCCGCGCTGGCCGAGCAGACCGCCGACGAGCAGGGCCTGTGCTGGCCCAGCGAGATCGCTCCCGCCGACGTCCATGTCGTCGCCGCGGGCAAGGCGCTCCAGACGGAGCTGGCGGTCGACGTCGCGGACCAGCTCGCGGCAGCGGGTCTGCGGGTCCTGGTGGACGAGCGCGCGGGCGTCTCGCCGGGCGTGAAGTTCACGGACGCGGAGCTGATCGGCATCCCGAAGATCCTGGTCGCGGGCCGGCGCTCCGGCGAAGGCGTGGTCGAGCTGAAGGACCGCCGCACCGGTGAGCGCGAGGAGCTGACGGTGGCGGAGGCGGTCGCGCGCCTGCGGGCCTAGGGCCTTTCGTCTGGATCATGCCGGGCTCGCGTGCCCTGGCACCGCGCCTCGCCGCGTTGTCGTCGGTCGGCATGGCTCCGCCATGCCTCCCTCCTCCGCCTTGCGATCCACGGCACCAGACCCCGCTCACTGATCCGGCCTGATCCAGACGACAGGCCCTAGGTCGTGTCCTGGGACCCGGGGGCGCGCAGCCTCCGGGTCTACAGCCAGGCCGCGAACTCCAGCGCCGGCTCCGCCTCGCGCCCGCGGCCCGAGCGCAGCGCCCTCGTCGCCGACTCCACCGCCCGGAACAGCGTCCAGCCCCGCAGCCGGTCCGCGTCCACCTCCAGCGAGTCCGCGAGTCTGTTCACCCGGCGGCGGGCCGCCGACGCCCCCGACGCGCTGGCGATCAGGTCCTCGATCCGGTCGCGGACCAGCCGCGCCAGGTCGTAGGCGCGTTCGCCCACCAGGGGCTCCGGGCCGACCGCGAGCCACGGGGTGCGGTCGGCCGCGAGGACCTTGCCCTGGCGGAAGTTGCCGTGCAGCAGCAGGACTTCACCCGGTGCCGCGATCAGCTCCTCGCGCGCGGCGAGCGCCGCGGGGACCAGCGGGTCGGCGAACGACCGCATCGCGTCCGCCTGCCGCGCGGTCCGTTCCGCGACCGTCTCGAAGCCATGGTCCGCGGGCGGCTCGACCCACAGCCGGCGTACCGTACCGGCCGCCTCCAGCAGCGCCTTCGCCTCCGGCAGCGACCGCAGGGACACTTCGGGGTGCAGCCGCTCCAGCAGCAGCACGCCGTCCGTGGCCGTGAGGATCCGGACCGCGCCGAAGCCGTCCCAGTGCTCCAGCGCCGCACCTTCCAGCGCGGGCCCGGCGAACGGCGGGACCATTTTCAGTGCGGCGGGAGTGCCGTCCGGCAGGCGTACGAGGACGACCAGACTGCTCCGGCCGCCGGGGGCCATCACCCGCTCGACGTCCAGTCCGTGCCGGGAGACCGCCTCGTCGACCAGGGTCGGCAGCTTGCCGAGCCAGGCATCACTCTCGCCGAGCGCCCGCACCAGACGCTGGGGCGCTTCAAAACCCATGCGTGCGAAGTTCCCTTTCACTGCTGTGTGGCCCGCTCGGCGAGCCCAGGAAAGGCTACGCCGCTGCCGCGCCACCGCACGGCCCGTACCGCCGCCTCGCGCAGCGCACCCGCCGCATCCAGTCGCAGCGGTCCGACCGCCGCCCGTACGAGATCGGAGTAGACCCCGGCGACGCGGTCCTCCAGCACCGCGGCGAGGCGCACGGCGGCGGCGGCGTCCGGCACCTCGAACGGGAGCGCGTACGCGGCGGCCGCCGCGGCCGGCGTTCCGCCCAGGTCGCGAACGGTGCGCGACAGCGAGTCCCGCCGGGCGCGGTGGGCTCCGTAGGCGGCCATGACATCGGCCCGGCGGTCGTCGCCGATCCGGCCGCCGACGACCCCGTACCCGTACACCGCCGCGTGCTCCGCGGCGAGCGCGGCCTGCAACGCGCCCAGCGCGCTCATCGCGGGCCCTCCTTCGTCAGCAGATACGCGTGCGTCGCGCCGGCCGCCGCGAGCGAGGCCAGCAGCCTGGCGAGCTCCGGCTCGGCGTCCAGGAGTGCCGCGGCATGCGCGTCAGAGGTGCGGCGTTCGGCCGTGGCCAGCGCCTTGACGGCGGCTGCCGGTTCGGCGGGAACCGGCACCGGCGGGGCCGCCCGTGTCGTGCCGCCGAGCGCGGTGACATGCTCGGCGACCGAGGTCCGCAACGTGGTCAACTGCCCGGCCAGCGCCGGGTGTTGGGCGATCGTGGCGTCGTACTGGTCGCGCAGCGCACCGCTCGTGGCGGCGAGCCGCCGCCGCAGCGCCGCCTCGGCGCGCGCCGGGTCGGCCACGGAGCCCGGGGTACGGCGACGCCCGGGCTCCTCGTTCGAACAGCCCGTCAACGCCGCAGCCGCGACCGCACCCGTCACCAGGAGGGCGCGTCTGCGTGTCGTCCCCGTGCGCCCCACGCGTGTCTCCCTCGGCCTCTCGTGATCATCGCCGCAGGCGAGCGTACCTGTGGGTGCCGTGCAGGTGGACGGCAACACCCCCCGCGACCGGATACCCTTTGATCTGACACGCGACGATCCCACAACAGCACACGCGGCCGAGGAGTCACCCGGATGAGCACCACCCAGAGCGAGAGGCTGCGCGGGCTGCTGGAACCGCTCGTCAGCGCCGCGGACCTGGATCTGGAAGAGATCGAGGTGTCCCGCGCCGGACGGCGACGCATGCTGAGGATCATCGTGGACTCCGACGAAGGCGCAACTCTGGACGCCTGTGCCGAGTTGAGCCGCGCCATCTCCGAGAAGCTCGACGAGACCGATGCCATGGGCGAGGGCGAGTACGTACTCGAAGTGAGCTCGCCCGGCGCCGACCGCCCCCTGACGGAGCACCGCCACTACGTGCGTGCCGTCGGCCGGCTGGCCAAGCTGCAGCTGCACGAGGGTGAGGGCGAGGTCGTGGCCCGCATCCTGGCCGTCGACGACGAGGGACTCGACCTCGAGGTGCCGGGCGTGAAGGGGCGCAAGCCCACCGCCCGCCGTGTCACGTTCGACCAGATCGCCAAGGCGCGTGTGGAGATCGAGTTCAGCCGCAAGGACAAGAAGGAAGAGGAGGCGTAGCCGTGGACATCGACGTAAAGCTCCTGAAGGGCTTGGCACAAGAGAAGGAGATCCCCTTCGACCTGCTGGTCGAGGCGATCGAGTCGGCCCTCCTCATCGCGTACCACCGCACCGAGGGCAGCCGTCGGCACGCCCGCGTCGTGCTCAGCCGCGACACCGGCCATGTGACCGTGTGGGCGAAGGAGGACGCGGCCGATCTGGAGGAGGGCCAGGAGCCCAAGGAGTTCGACGACACCCCGTCGGACTTCGGCCGGATCGCCGCCACCACCGCACGCCAGGTCATCCAGCAGCGGCTGCGGGACGCCGAGAACGACGTCACCTTCGGCGAGTACGCCCGCCGTGAGGGCGATGTCGTCGCGGGCATGGTCCAGCAGGGCAAGGACCCCAAGAACGTCCTGGTCAGGCTGGACGACAAGCTCGAGGCGATCCTGCCGGTGCAGGAGCAGGTCCCCGGCGAGGAGTACACCCACGGCCTGCGGCTGCGTACGTACGTCGTCCGGGTGGCCAAGGGTGTCCGCGGCCCGTCCGTGACCCTCTCCCGCACCCACCCGAACCTGGTGAAGAAGCTCTTCGCGCTGGAGGTCCCGGAGATCGCGGACGGCAGCGTCGAGATCGCCGCCATCGCCCGCGAGGCCGGCCACCGCACCAAGATCGCCGTCCGGTCGACCCGCAGTGGCCTGAACGCGAAGGGCGCCTGCATCGGCCCGATGGGCGGCCGCGTGCGCAATGTCATGGCCGAGCTGCACGGCGAGAAGATCGACATCGTCGACTGGTCGGACGACCCGGCCGACATGGTCGCCAACGCCCTCTCGCCGGCCCGTGTCAGCAAGGTCGAGGTCGTCGATCTGGCCGCGCGTTCGGCGCGGGTGACGGTGCCGGACTACCAGCTGTCGCTGGCGATCGGCAAGGAGGGCCAGAACGCCCGTCTCGCCGCCCGTCTCACGGGCTGGCGCATCGACATCCGCCCGGACACCGAGCAGAGCCCGGAGCACGGCTCCGACCAGGACTGAGGAATGCGACCGGGCGGATCGCCGTTGCACTGACGGGGACCTCACCGAGATCAGGACAACGATCGTTCGATTTTTGCCCCAAAGGGGTGAGGTCGCTACGGGGAGGTAGACTTAAACGTGTCTGGCCGGACGCATGCCCGCGTATGCCCTGAGCGCACCTGCGTGGGGTGCCGGGAGCGAGCGGCCAAGACCGATCTGCTGCGCATCGTGGTGATCGAGGGCGCATGTGTCCCCGATGATCGCGGTACGCTGCCCGGCCGGGGTGCGTATGTACACCCCGCCTTGGTCTGTCTCGACCTGGCGGTACGACGCCGGGCGTTCCCCAGGGCCCTCAGGGCCGAGGGACCGCTCGACACGGCGGAAGTACGGCGGTATGTCGACCAGGCGGCGCAGGCAGCACCGTAAGACGTAAGAAGAAGTACGGCACGGAACCCCGTGCGGTCAGGTACCTCGCGAGTTGGAAGTAGGTCGAGATTGCGATGAGCACTCGATGAGTACGCGATGAGTACGCCCATGAAGTAGCGACGGTCCGGCGGTAACCCGGACCTAAAAGGAGCGAAGTGGCTAAGGTCCGGGTATACGAACTCGCCAAGGAGTTCGGCGTGGAGAGCAAGGTCGTCATGGCCAAGCTCCAAGAACTCGGTGAATTCGTCCGTTCGGCGTCTTCGACGATCGAAGCGCCGGTTGTACGCAAGTTGACTGACGCACTGCAGGGGCCCGGCGGCAACGCCGGCAAGTCCGCTGCCAAGCCTGGCGCGCCTCGCAAGGCCGCCCCCGTAAAGCCCGCAGCGCCGTCACCGGCTGCTGCGGCACGTCCCGCTGCCCCCAAGCCCGGCACTCCGGCCCCCAAGCCGGCCGTTGCCGAGGCCCCCGTGAGCAGCGCCCCCTCCAGCACTCCGGCGGCCTCCGGTCCGCGTCCGGGCCCCAAGCCCGCACCGGCCAAGCCCGCCCCGGCGGCTCCGGTCCCCGCGGCCGAGTTCTCCGCCCCGGCGCCGGCGCAGCCCGCCGCGCCGCAGGCCCCGCGTCCCGCGGGTGCCGCTCCCGGACCCCGCCCTGCCGGCGGCTCTGCCCGTCCGGCTCCGGCCGGCGGTCAGCGTGACGGCGGCCGTGGCGAGCGTCCTGCGCGTCCCGCTGCCGGTCAGGGCGGTCAGCGCCCCGGCGGCAGCCGTCCGGCCGGTCCCCGTCCGGGCAACAACCCCTTCACCTCCGGCGGCTCCACCGGAATGGCGCGCCCGCAGGCGCCCCGTCCCGGCGGCGCTCCCCGCCCCGGTGGCGGTCAGGACCGTCCGGGCGCCCCGCGTCCGCAGGGCGGTCCCGGTGGTGCTCCTCGTCCGCAGGGTCAGGGCGGCGCTCGTCCGTCCCCCGGCGGCATGCCTCGTCCGCAGGCGCCCCGCCCCGGCGGCGGCCCCGCGGGCAACCGTCCGAACCCGGGCATGATGCCGCAGCGTCCTGCTTCCGCTCCCCGTCCTGGTGGCGGTCCCGGCGGTGGCGGCGGTCGCGGTCCCGGCGGCGGTGGCGGCGGTCGTCCCGGCGGTGCCGGTGCCGGTCGTCCCGGCGGCGGTGGCGGCGGCGGCTTCGCCGGTCGTCCCGGCGGCGGTGGCGGCGGTGCAGGTCGTCCCGGTGGCGGCGGCGGTTTCGCCGGTCGTCCCGGTGGCGGTGGCCCCGGTGGCGGCGGTGGCTTCGGTGGCGGCGGTGGCCGTCCCGGCTTCGGCGGTCGTCCGGGTGGTCCCGGCGGCCGTGGTGGCACGCAGGGCGCCTTCGGCCGTCCCGGCGGCCCGGCCCGTCGTGGCCGTAAGTCGAAGCGGCAGAGGCGCCAGGAGTACGAGGCCATGCAGGCCCCGTCGGTCGGCGGTGTGATGCTGCCTCGCGGCAACGGCGAGACCGTTCGCCTGTCGCGCGGTGCCTCCCTCACCGACTTCGCGGAGAAGATCAACGCCAACCCGGCGTCGCTCGTCGCCGTGATGATGAACCTCGGCGAGATGGTCACGGCCACGCAGTCCGTGTCCGACGAGACGCTGCAGCTTCTCGCCGACGAGATGAACTACACCGTTCAGATCGTCAGCCCCGAGGAGGAGGACCGCGAGCTTCTCGAGTCCTTCGACATCGAGTTCGGCGAGGACGAGGGCGGCGAGGAAATGCTCGTCTCCCGTCCGCCGGTCGTGACCGTCATGGGTCACGTCGACCACGGTAAGACCCGACTGCTGGACGCCATCCGCAAGACGAACGTCGTTGCGGGCGAGGCCGGCGGCATTACGCAGCACATCGGTGCGTACCAGGTCGGCACCGAGGTCAACGGTGAAGACCGCAGGATCACCTTCATCGACACCCCGGGTCACGAGGCGTTCACCGCCATGCGTGCCCGTGGTGCCAAGTCCACCGACATCGCGATCCTCGTGGTGGCGGCGAACGACGGTGTGATGCCCCAGACGATCGAGGCGCTGAACCACGCCAAGGCGGCCGGTGTGCCGATCGTGGTCGCGGTCAACAAGATCGACGTCGAGGGCGCGGACCCGACCAAGGTGCGCGGTCAGCTGACCGAGTTCGGTCTGGTGGCCGAGGAGTACGGCGGCGACACCATGTTCGTCGACATCTCCGCCAAGCAGGGTCTGCACATCGACTCCCTGCTGGAGGCCGTGGTTCTGACCGCGGACGCCTCGCTCGACCTCCGGGCGAACGCCGAGATGGACGCGCAGGGTATTGCGATCGAGGCCCACCTCGACCGTGGCCGCGGTGCCGTCGCCACTGTGCTCGTCCAGCGCGGAACGCTCCGCGTCGGCGACACGATGGTCGCCGGTGACGCGTACGGCCGTGTCCGGGCGATGCTCGACGACAACGGCAACAACGTCGAGGAAGCGGGTCCGTCGACCCCCGTCCTGGTCCTGGGTCTCACCAACGTCCCGGGTGCCGGCGACAACTTCCTGGTTGTCGACGAGGACCGTACGGCCCGTCAGATCGCCGAGAAGCGGGCTGCGCGTGAGCGCAACGCCGCCTTCGCCAAGCGCACCCGCCGGGTGTCCCTCGAGGACCTCGACAAGGTGCTCAAGGCCGGTCTGGTTCAGGATCTCAACATCATCATCAAGGGCGACGCGTCCGGTTCGGTGGAGGCTCTCGAGTCCTCGCTGCTCCAGCTCGACGTCGGCGAAGAGGTCGAGATCCGGGTCCTGCACCGTGGTGTGGGTGCGGTCACCGAGTCGGACATCGACCTGGCGATGGGCTCCGACGCCATCGTCATCGGCTTCAACGTCCGTGCGGCCGGCCGTGCCGCGCAGATGGCGGAGCGCGAGGGCGTCGACGTCCGGTACTACTCGGTGATCTACCAGGCCATCGAGGAGATCGAGGCGGCCCTCAAGGGCATGCTCAAGCCGGAGTACGAAGAGGTCGAGCTCGGCACGGCGGAGATCCGCGAGGTCTTCCGCTCGTCCAAGCTGGGCAACATCGCGGGTGTTCTCATCCGCTCCGGCGAGGTCAAGCGCAACACCAAGGCGCGCCTCATCCGCGACGGCAAGGTCATCGCGGAGAGCCTCAACATCGAGGGTCTGCGCCGCTTCAAGGACGACGTCACCGAGATTCGCGAAGGCTTCGAGGGCGGTATCAACCTCGGAAACTTCAACGACATCAAGATCGACGACGTCATCGCGACGTACGAGATGCGCGAGAAGCCGCGCGGCTGACACACTCCCCCTGCCTTCGGCGGGGGGACCCCCAGAACCGGGGCCGGTCGGCGGAAGTTATTCCGTCGATCGGCCCCGGCCGCTGCGTGTACGGTTCTTGTGTCCCTGCCAAGCGCCGGCAGGGGACTGTTCACGCGAGGTGGATCCCAGCAAACCCGAACCGGCGGGACATCCGGATGCATCCATGTATGTGGGGACTCTGTCCTTCGATCTGCTTCTCGGCGACGTACGGTCGCTGAAGGAGAAGCGCTCTGTGATCCGCCCGATCGTCGCCGAACTCCAGCGGAAATTCGCGGTGAGCGCGGCGGAGACCGGGGACCAGAACCTCCATCGCAGGGCCGAGATAGGCCTCGCCATGGTCTCGGGTGACACGGGGCACCTCACAGACGTACTTGACCGGTGCGAGCGCATGGTCGCCGGCCGGCCGGAGGTGGAGCTGCTGTCCGTTCGACGCAGGCTCCACAGCGACGAAGACTGATAGCAAGGCAAAGAAGGAGAAGGACCAGTGGCCGACAACGCGCGGGCGAAGAAACTGGCGGACCTCATCAGGGAAGTGGTCGCCGAGAAGCTGCAGCGCGGCATCAAGGACCCGCGGCTCGGCACGCATGTGACCATCACGGACACCCGGGTCACCGGCGACCTGCGGGAGGCCACGGTCTTCTACACGGTCTACGGCGACGACGAGGACCGGGCGAGTGCGGCAGCCGGGCTGGAGAGCGCCAAGGGCATCCTGCGCTCGTCCGTCGGTGCCGCGGCGGGGACGAAGTTCACTCCGACCCTGACGTTCGTGGCGGACGCGCTCCCCGAGAACGCCAAGACGATCGAGGACCTGCTGGACAAGGCACGGGCCTCGGACGCGAAGGTGCGCGAGGCGTCCTCGGGCGCGGCGTACGCCGGTGAGGCGGACCCGTACCGCAAGCCCGAGGACGAGGACGAAGCCTCGGAATGACGCAGCACATCAACCGCGAGCGCCCGGAGACGAGCCGAGCGAACGCGACGCCGGACGGACTTGTCATCGTGGACAAGCCGTCCGGCTTCACTTCGCACGACGTCGTCGCGAAGATGCGCGGGATCGCGAAGACCCGCCGCGTCGGACACGCGGGGACGCTCGACCCCATGGCCACCGGCGTGCTGGTGCTGGGCGTCGAGAAGGCCACCAAGCTGCTCGGGCATCTCGCGCTGACGGAGAAGGAGTACCTCGGCACGATCCGGCTCGGGCAGACGACCGTCACGGACGACGCCGAAGGTGAGATCACCGCATCGGCCGACGCCTCCGGGGTCACCCGGGACGCCGTCGACGCGGGCGTGGCCGAGCTGACCGGCAACATCATGCAGGTGCCGTCCAAGGTCAGCGCCATCAAGATCGACGGCAAGCGGTCGTACGCACGGGTGCGCGGCGGCGAGGACTTCGAGATCCCGGCCCGCCCGGTGACCGTGTCCCAGTTCACCGTGTACGACATGCGGGAGGCCACCGCCGAGGACGGGACGCCGGTCGTGGACCTCGTCGTGGCGGTGGTCTGCTCGTCCGGTACGTACATCCGCGCTCTCGCCCGTGACCTAGGTGCCGGTCTCGGCGTCGGCGGGCATCTCACCGCGCTGCGGCGCACCCGCGTCGGGCCGTACAAGCTCGATGCGGCCAAGACGCTCGACGAGCTCCAGAAGGAGCTCACGGTGATGCCGATCGCGGACGCCGCGGACGCCGCGTTCCCGCGCTGGGACGTGGACGAGAAGCAGGCCAGACTGCTGACCAATGGCGTACGGCTGGACATGCCGGCCTTCGGCAGCGCGCCCGTCGCGGCCTTCGGTCCCGACGGCCGCTTTCTGGCACTGGTCGAGGAGCAGAAGGGCAAGGCCAAAAGCATCGCGGTCTTCGGCTGAGTCCTCGACCGGGTGCTCTGCCTGCCCTCGGCCGAGGCGGCTCCGGCCCATCGTGGAACGGGCAGGGCAGCTGCCCGTTCCACAATCCCCCTCGCAGGGGGTCTATCCACCCCACCCTCACAATTCACCCCATCGAGCAGGCGCTCGGAGTGAACCGTGGGTGCACTTGGGGGCGCGTTCGAAACGCCTCTTCTCCCGCTGATCATGCCGACCTAACGTCGAGAACATGGGACGCGGGGACCTGGCGACGCTGGTGAGGATCTGTGACCTGGCCGGGCGGCCGCGCGGAACCGGGTTCGTCGCGGACGACCTGGGCACGGTCGTCACCAGCCATGAGGCCGTCGACGGGCTGGTACGCGTGGTGCTGCACGCCGCCGGTGACCGTACCTGCCTCGCCGAGGCCGACGCCATCACCCCACTGCCGGAAGCCGGGCTCGCGCTGGTGCGCACCGAAGGGCTCGGTCTGCGGCCGCTGCCGATCAGCGCGCGCGAGCAGGTCGAGACGGGGTCGTACGTACATATCCCGGCGGATGGCTGGCGCGAGGCGCGCGTACTGGGCTCGGCGCAGGTGACGTACACCGCGACCGATCGCTTCCATCTCGTCGGCGAGGCTCTGGAGCTGGCGACCGGGGCGGAGGGCAGCGATGCGCTGCGGCTGGGCGGCGAAGCCGCCGGAGGGCCGGTGCTCGACCCGTCGACCGGCGCGGTGCTCGCCGTCCTCGGCACCGCGCTGCAGTCCGGACGCCGTGCCGCAGGATTCGCCCTGCCGCTGCGGGCCCAGGCCCCGGACTCGCCGCTCGCCGAACTGCTGCGCCGCAACGCGGCCACCGTCCCGGCGTACGGACACGACCTCAACCTCGCCGCCGTGCTGGAGCTCACGGCAACCTCCGTCGGCTCGGTCGGCGGGCCGAGCGCCTGGCCCGATCCCGTGGAACGACCGGACACCGTAAGGGAGTTCGGTGCCTTCACCGCGCTCGTGCTGGGCCTCGTCGGCGATCCGGGGACGGGCCGTACGACCGAACTCGCCGCCCTCGCCGCCAGGCGCGCCCGTGGCGCGGAACCCGCGCCGACCGTGTGGCTGCGCGGCGCCGACCTCCAGGCCGAGGACTCATCGGTCGCCGATGCCGTCGGCCGAGCGCTGCGGCAGGCCGGGCGCATCCTCGCCGCGTCGGGCGCACGCGGGGACATGGAACTCGTCACGCCGGAGCGGGTCGCCGCACTCGCGCGAGCGGCGGGCCGCCCGCTGCTGGTCCTGTTGGACGGGCCCGAGGAGATGCCGCCCGTACTGGCCCACCGGCTGCCGGACTGGACGGCGGGCACGGTGTCCTGGCTGAGCTCCTGCGGCGTACGGATGGCCGTCGGCTGCCGGCCCGAGCACTGGGAACAGGCCGGGGCGCTCTACCCGCCGGACGTACTGCACCGGCCCGCGAACCAAGCGCACCGGCTGCCGCCCGCGATGCACATCGCCGGGCTGTCCGAGAGCGAGGCGGAGCAGGCCGGGGAGCGGTACGGGCTGCCGGCCGACGCGATCGCCGCCGCGGACGCGCGGCATCCGCTGGCGCTGCGGCTGCTGGCCGAGGTCCGGGAGGCGCTGCCCGGCGATGTGGCCGGACGGCCCACCCGCGAGGAGATCTTCGCCGCCCACCTGGACCTGTTGTGCCTTCGGATCGCGGTACGCATCGCCGCGGCGTCCCGGCCGCAACTGCGCGGGACGGCCGTGCGCAGACTGGCCGCGAAGGTGTCGGGACAGGTCCACGAGGCCGCGCGGCGCTGTCTCGGCCCGGGACAGGGCGAGCTGGACCGCGAGTCGTTCGAGGAGATCTTCCCGTGGAAGGCGGGCTGGGCCTCCGCGGCGCTCACCGAGGGCCTGCTGGTCCCGGCGGGCGCGGGCTACCGCTTCGCCCACCAGGAACTGGCGGACTGGGTGCAGGGCGCGCATCTCGACCTCGACGCGGCGCTGCACTCACTCGTGCACCGCTGGCATGCGCAGGCGCCGGTGGGACTGCCGTCGCGGGCGGGCCAGAGCGGGCCGGTGGGCACCCGCGTTCCACCGCCGCCGGGCTCGTCCGGACCGGAGCGCAGCGCGCTCCCGGTCCCGCGCCACCGCATCGGCCCGGTGGTCCAGGCCCTGCTGCTTCTGGAGCGCGTACAGGGCCCGGCGGCGCTGGCCCGCAGGCTGGCGGAGCTCCTCGACGCGCTGGAACGGCTGGATACGGCGGACACCGCCGACATGGGGCAGCGGGTCGAGGACGCCCGATGGTGGGGTGCCCGGCTGCTTCGGGAAGCGCTGCTGCGGGTTCCCGATCCGGGGGCCCAGCTGCCCGTTCTGCGGATGCTCGCCGAGCGGATCTCCCGGCGGTCGGTGCGCGCGGGAGGGACCGAACACCTCGGCGGTCTGGGCGAGTTCGGGCCCTGGTTCTGGGAGCGGCTGAGGCTGAGCGAGACGCAGAGGTTCGATCTGCTGCGGCGGCTCGTCCCGGCCGACGGGACGCCCGGGACCCGGCAGCATGGTGCCCGGGCCCCGCGCTATCTGGACTCCGCCGCGGCGCGGCTGACCTCCGATCCCCGGGCCGTACAGCCGCTGCTGTGCCGGTGGTTCACCGACGGGACGCCTCTGCCCGCCGACCCCGGCTCCGGGATGCGGCCCACCGTCGCAGCCGCGGCCCAGGCGCTTCTCTACGCCCACCGTGACCTCGCCGTCGACGATCTCACCGAGGCCCTCGTCGCCACCGCGCATCCCCGCGCCGACGAACTGCTTGCCACGCTCGCCGAGGACGAGCCGTCCGCGCTCTGCCGGGCCGTGGACCGCTGGGCCCACGACGCGCGGCCGGAGCGGCGGGTCGCGGCCGCCGCGTACGGACTCGCCACCGCCGCCCGCGTGAGCACCGACGCCGACCGCGAACTGCTGCGGTACGCGGCCCTCGCGCTGCTCGCGCGCCCGGCCGACACCACGCTGCACGGTCCGGCGCTCGCCCTCCTCGTCCGAGATCCGGCCACCCGCTCGCGCTATCTCGGCCACGCCCTGGCGCGCTTCGGGTCCGGTGACCGGCGGCTGCCGGTGAGCGCGCTGGCCACAGCGCTCTGCACGCACCCGGAGCCGGTGCTCGCCGCCTTCCACGCGCGGCTGCATCAGCCGGGCGACGGCGCGGGTGAGGTGCTGAGCGTGCTCGCCGAGGTGGCCACGCCCGCGCTGGCCCGCCGCGCCGCCGCGCTCGTCGGCGAGTACGTCGACCGCAGGCCGGACGGCGCGGACCATGCCGCGGCCTTTGTCGACCGCCGCCTCGAACAGGGCCCGGCGGCCCGCGCCCTGCTGTTTCCACTGGTCACCGGCCTGCTGCGGGCTCGGCCCTGCCAGGTGCGCAGGGCGCTCGTTCCGGTGCTCGCCGCGCCGGGCACCGCAGCCTCTCGGCCGCTGCGGGACGAGCTTCTCGAGGTGCTGCTGGACCACGAGCAGTACGAGACCCGTGACCCGGTCGTCCTCGACGCGCTTCTGCGGGCCGCCGCGCTCGGCTCCGGCACCCGGACCGAGGCCCGCACCCGCGAGCTGGTCCACCGCACGGGTCTCCTCCTCGGCCGTACGCCGGAAGGCGCGACGCGCTTCGACCGGCATCTCGTCCGGCTGGCCCGTGAGGTTCCCGGCTTCGCCGCGCTCGTCGCCGGGTGGCTGGCCACGGCCCCGCAGGAGTGGGCGGCGGTCGTCGGCCCGAGCGCCCGCAGGACAGTGGAGGCCCTGGGCAGCCCGGTGCCGATGCGAAGCGGCAGCCGCGGGCATGGCAGTCTTAGACCTGCGTAATCGGCAATCGAGTACACAGGTTCGGGCGAGGAGCGGTCACAGTGCAGCGCTGGCGTGGCTTGGAGGACATCCCCCAGGACTGGGGACGCAGCGTCGTCACCATTGGCTCCTACGACGGCGTGCACCGTGGGCACCAGCTGATCATCGGCCGGGCGGTGGCCCGCGCCCGCGAGCTCGGCGTCCCCTCCGTCGTCGTGACCTTCGACCCGCACCCGAGCGAGGTCGTACGGCCGGGCAGTCACCCGCCGCTGCTGGCGCCGCACCACCGGCGCGCCGAGCTGATGGCGGAGCTGGGCGTCGACGCGGTGCTCATCCTTCCCTTCACGACCGAGTTCTCGAAGCTGTCGCCGGCGGACTTCATCGTGAAGGTGCTGGTGGACAAGTTGCACGCGCGCGCCGTGATCGAGGGCCCGAACTTCCGCTTCGGCCACAAGGCCGCCGGCAATGTCGACTTCCTCGCCGAACTGGGTGCGACGTACGACTACGAGGTCGAGGTCAACGACCTGTACGTGACCGGCGAGGCGGGCGGCGGCGAGCCCTTCTCCTCGACTCTGACCCGCCGCCTGATCGCGGAGGGCGACATCGAGGGCGCGAACGAGATCCTGGGCCGCCCGCACCGCGTCGAGGGCGTGGTGGTCCGCGGCGCGCAGCGCGGCCGCGAGCTGGGCTACCCGACGGCGAACGTGGAGACCCTGCCACACACCGCGATCCCGGCGGACGGCGTGTACGCGGGCTGGCTGACGGCGGACGGCGAGCGGATGCCGGCGGCGATCTCGGTGGGCACGAACCCGCAGTTCGACGGCACGGAACGAACGGTCGAGGCGTACGCGATCGACCGGGTGGGCCTGGATCTGTACGGGCTGCATGTGGCGGTGGACTTCCTGGCCTATGTGCGCGGCCAGGAGAAGTTCGAGTCGATCGAGGCGCTGCTCGACGCGATCGCGGCGGACGTGAAGCGCTGCCGCGAACTGACGGCCGGCCTCTAGGGCCTGATCCAGACGACGGGCCCTAGGTGTATTGCCCTGGAGCGTTGTTCACGCGGGTGATGGGTGGTTTGCCTTCGAGTGCGGTGTGGCTGCGGTGGTGGTTGTAGGTGTGG
>NZ_JBIRTX010000026.1:0-99101 GCF_044334895.1 Streptomyces sp. NPDC020681
CACACTACGGCTGGAGGCACTCGCACATCCGGTACGGCTGCGGCTGCTGCGCACCCTGGCCCGCGGCCCGCACACCACCCGTGAGCTGGCCCACGCCTGGGAACTTTCACCCCCGGAGGTCTCCCGCCACCTCGCTGTCCTGCGGCGCGCGGGCCTGGTCACGGCCCGGCGGCACGGTCGTTACGTCCGTTACACCCTCAATCTGCCCGATCTGACGGCCCTGGGCGGCGATCTGCTGGCAGCCGTACTGCGCTGACCTTGTGCTTCAACCTTTCGAGCCTTGCAGGGCGATGAGTGCCGGTTTCGCCCAGGGCTGCCGCAGGTCTTGGGCCAGCGAGCGGGCGAGCCGCGCCACACTGCCGGTGATCTTCTGCGGGGACGAGGGCGAGCGTGTTGTGCCCCGTCAACGGCCCGGACACCGGTCAGTCGATGGGAGCCTGTGTCAGGCCCGCAAACGCCACTGCTGATCGCGCTTCCCGCTCGGGCCTCTACCAGCCACGGCGGCTCGCGAGCTCGGGGCGCTTGAGCCGGGTCACCAGAGCGCGGCGCAACTCCCGGTCCTGGTCGGTCTCCACAGCCATGTCGAGCTGGACGGTGTCCACTCCGGCCGTCCGGAGGAGGCCGATGCGTTCGGCAACGGTTTCCGGTGAGCCGACGTAGGCCCCGGCGATCGACCGGCGCACATAGGCGGCGACCTGTGCCTGTCCTTGGTCCGGGTCGGCGCGGCCGCGTTCCCTGTCGCGGTCGAGCTGGACGGCCTCGGTCCACAGAGCGCTGTCGGCGCCGGAGGTCAGGCGCAGTGCGTCCCTTGTGATCCGGCGGGCCCGTGCCCCGGCCTCCTCGTCGCTCGCGTCGAGTACGACCGTGATGTGACGCCAGATCCGTAAGGTTCGGCCGTACGCGGCGGCCGCCGACCGGATCTCGGCGATGGTGCGCCGGGTGGCGGGCAGCGGCAAAGGGGGAATGGCGTAGACCTCGGCGTGCCGGGCCGCGAGGTCGCGCCCTTCGGGCGAGGACCCGCCGAACGACAGCAGTTCGCCGCTGGGCTGCGGACGCAGACCGGACAGCGCGTCACGTACGGAGTAGAACTCCCCCTCGTGGTCAAAGCCTTGACGCTCGGTCAACGTGCGGCGGAACACCTCCAGGTACTCGGCCGCCCGGCGGTACCGGTCGGCCTTCCCGAGACCGTCGCCGTCCCGCAGCACATCCGCGTCGCTCGACCCGACGATGAGATGGGCTGCGGCGCGGCCCCCGGAGAGCCGGTCCAGCGTGGCCAGCGAACGGGCGGCGACGGTCGGAGCCGTGGTGCCGACTCGATGGGCGACGGCGATACGCAACCGCCGGGTGGCGGCCAGCGCCCAGGCCGCCACCAGCCAGGGGTCGGGCCAGGAACTCGACTGCACCACCAGGGCGCTGTCGAAGCCGTCCTCCTCGGCCTCCCGCGCGGTGCGCGCCACGTGGTCGGGGTCGGCGGTACGTTCCCGCGGGTCGGGCGCGAAGCGCAGGGCCTGGCGTTCCTCCGGCGTACGGCCGGCGACAGGAGCGGCGCGCACTCCGCCCCGTATGTCGAGTTCCATGCGCGGGTGTCTCCTCTCGGCGTGGTCGGGAAGACCGGTCAAACGCCGGCGGGGCCCAGCCGCGCCAGGGTCTCCAGCACCTTGGCGCGGCTGACGAAGACCTCGGGCGGCAGGGAGACGTACAGCTGGATGGTGGTGACGCCGGGACGGTGGTAGCGCAGGATGCGCTCGCGGCATTCCTCGGGCGAGCCGCTGATGAACAGGCCGTCCACGACCTCGTCGGGCAGCGCCTTCTGCGCGGCCTCCGGGTCGCCCGCTGCCCAGTGCTCGTGCGACTCGCGCAGCAGTTCGCCGTGGCCGAGCCACTCGTGGAACTTGCGGTATGGCTCCCTGTTGAGGATCCACGCGAGGAAGGGACGTGTCGCGCGATGTGCGTAGTCGGTGTCTTCGGTGGGGCAGACGAACACCTTGACCACGAGTTCCTTGCCGGGCGGCTGCGGTCCGACCGCGTCCAGGATCTTCGGTACGTCCTCGGGGAAGAGGAGGTTGGTGATGGCCCCGTCCCCTTCGGTGAAGCCGAGACGGAGCATGCCGGGGCGCAGGGCGCCGAGGATGACCTTCGCGGGTTGTTCGGGCGGGTGCGGCAGCCGGTAGCCGGTGATGGAGAAAGTGTCGAAGTCGCCGGCGATGTGCTCGCCGCGCAGTGCGCGGGTGACAAAGCGCAGGACGTCCCTGGTGCGTTTGAAGGGCTCGTCGAACGGGATGCCGTTGATGTCGGTGACATGCGCGGGTACCGATGCGCCGAGGCCCAGCAGCAGGCGTCCGGGCGCGAGTTGGGCCAGCGTCGCGGCGGTCTGGGCCAGGACTGCGGGTCCGCGGGTGTGCACGGGGACGATGCCGGTGGCGATGCGCAGCGTCGGCGACCAGGCGGCGGTGACGGCGAGCGGTGTGAAGGCGTCGGTGCCGCCGCCCTCCGCGCTCCAGACGTCGGTGTAGCCGAGGTCCGGGAGCCGTTCGACGATGAAGCGGTGGCGCTCGATGGTCAGTCCGGGCAGCGGCAGGGTGACACCCCACTTGGGCACCTGAGCGGTCTGGTGGGTCATGACGCCACCCACACCGTCGTCAGGTCGAGGAACCAGGACTGCGGCTGTACGAGCCCGCCCACCTTCGGCGAGAGCGCCCGGGGATTGCGGTCGTTGACGACGAACAGCCAGGGCGCGTCCTCGGTCACCAGGGACAGCGCCTGCCGGTAGTCCGCCCGCCGCTTGTTCTGGTCCGTGGAGGCCGACGCGGACGCGAGGAGGCGGTCGACACGCGGATTGCTGTAGTTGCCGGTCCAGAACGGGCTGTCGCTGCCGATGAACAGCGGCAGCAGCGCCTCGGACTGGAAGAGCGTCGTCGACTGTGCGATGGCGTCCGAGCCGAGAGCGACCTTGCCGTCGGCCTCAGCACTGATGAGGGTGTTCCAGTCGGTGGTGCGGATGTCGGCCTTGATGCCGACCGCCGCGAGGTCACGCTGCACGGCCTCCGCGATCGGCACCGGCAGCAGATTGCCGGAGCCCGCGGTGGGGACGGTGACCGTGGTGCTGAACCCCTTGCTCTGGCCGGCTTCGGCGAGCAGCTTGCGGGCCTTGTCCGGGTCGTACGTGTAGGTGTCGCCCTTCTTGTCATAGGCGAAGGTGGCCCGGGGCGCGGCCTGCTGAGCGGGGTCGGCGGTGCCGTGGAGCAGCTTCTCGGCGATGGCCTCGCGGTTGACGGCGTAGTTCGCGGCGCGCCGGACCCGTACGTCCTTCCAGGGTCCCTTGGAGGTATCGAGGATCCAGTACCAGAGATGGTCGTAGCTGTTGGTGGCGAGCTGGACGCCGTCGGCCTTGAGGTTCTCGATGTCGTCCGGGTTCGGGTACTCGATCCAATTGACGTCTCCGGAGCGCAGAGCAGCCGTGCGGGCGGCCGCGTCCGGGAGCGACTTGATCACCAGCTTGTCGAGCTTGGGTGCGCCGCGCCAGTACGTCTTGTTGGCGGCGAGCTCGATCAGCTGCCCCTCCTTCTGCGCCGTGAAGGCGAACGGGCCGGTCCCGACAGGGTGTTGCGCGAACTTCTCGGTGCCGGTCTTGCGGATCGCTGTGGGGCTCGCGATCAGGACATGGGCCAGGTCCTCCGGGAAGTGGCCGTTGGGCTCCTTGGTGACCAGCTCGACCCGGTCCTCGCCGAGCTTGCGGTACCGGGTGATGCCTCCTGCGTATTCGCCGGCTGCGGCGCCCAGCGCCTCGGTGTAGTGGTCGCTCTTCTTGTTGAGGTAGCGGTCCAGATTGAAGATCACGGCGTCGGCGTCGAAGGCGGTGCCGTCCTGGAAGGTGACACCTTTGCGCAGGGTGAAGGTCCAGGTCTTGTTGTCCGCGGCGACCTTCCAGGAGGTGGCGAGCGCGCCGGTGATCTCGGGCGGGCTGTCGGTCCGTGACAGGTCGTAGCGGGTGAGTCCTTCGTACAGCTGGAAGCTGACGAGCCGTTTGCCCTCGAATCCGGCGCCGCCGATGACGGTGTCGGGGTTGGGCAGCTTGCCGGTCGCGCCGATCACCAGGGTGCCGCCGCGCCCGGATGCGCCCGTGCCCGCGCCGGACTCTGCGGCGCTGCCGGGGGCACACCCGGCGGCCGCGAGCAGGAGCAACAGAGTGACCGGGAGGGCGACGGGTCCGACGGCGGGGCGGCGTGGGCGGTGCGTCATGAGCATGGGTTCCTCGTGGTTTCAGCGGAGCACGGACGGTTCGCGGGAGGGTTGGATCAGCCGGTGACGGCGGCGAGCAAGGCCTGGGTGTACGGGTGCTGTGGGTCGTCCCAGAGGCGCCCGGCCGGGCCTTCCTCGACCACGCGGCCGCGCCGGAGCACCAGCACCCGGTCGGCCAACTGCCGTACGACGGCCAGGTCGTGGGAGATGAAGAGATAGGCGAGGCCGCTGCGCTCGCGCAGCTCGGCCAGTAGGTCGAGAACGCGGTGCTGGGTGGTGCGGTCGAGGGCCGAGGTGGGTTCGTCGCACACCACCAGCTCGGGCCCGGTGGCCAGCGCGCGGGCGATGGCGACCCGCTGGAGCTGTCCGCCGGAGAGTTCCTTCGGCCTGCGGCGGGCGAGCGCCGGGTCGAGGCCGACCTGGCGGAAGAGGTCCTCGACGGCTTCGGCGAGGTCCCGGCGTGGTGTGCCGTGGACCCGCAGGGCGAAGGCGACCGCTTCCCCGGCCCGGAGCCCCGGGTTGAGCGATCCGCGTGGATGCTGCGGAACGAACTGCAGCCGGGCGCGCATCGCCCGTCCCGACCGGCCGCGCAGCCGGTACGGATCGTGGCCCGCGAAACGGACCGTGCCGGAGTCGGGGGCGATCAGGCCGAGCGCGAGGCGGGCGAGCGTCGACTTGCCCGAGCCGGACTCGCCGACCAGGCCCACGGTCTCCCCCGGCGCCACGGTCAGGCCGACATCCTCCAGGGCTGGCGGAGTCCGGCCGTACCGTTTGGTGACCTGGTCGACGGAGAGCAGAGCGAGCGACGGTGCCGTCATGGGCGTACCTCCGGCTGTGCGGCGACCAGTTCGGCGGTGAAGGCGTGGGCAGGGTGGGACAGCACCCGGTCGGCAGTGCCGGACTCGACGGCGCGCCCGGCGCGCATCACCACGACCTGGCCGCCCACGCGGCGGGCGACCGCCAGATCGTGGGTGACCAGCAGCAGGGCCGTGCGGTGCTCGGTCCGCAGCTTGGCGAAGAGGTCGAGGACCTGCGCCTGCACGAGGACGTCGAGCGCAGTCGTGGGCTCGTCGGCGACCAGCAGGTCGGGGCCGCACGCGATCGCGATCGCGATGGCCGCACGCTGGCGCTGGCCGCCGGAGAGTTCGTGCGGATGGCTGCGGGCGATGCGTTCGGGCTCGGCAAGGCCGACGGAGGCGAGCAGCGCGGGGACCGCTGTGCGGGCCTCTCGTCGGTTCGCGGCGATCCGGTGGCGCAGCAGGACTTCGGTCAGCTGCGTACCGATCCGGCGCAGCGGGTCGAGGGCGCCGGTGGGGTCCTGCGCGACGTAGCCGATGCGGCGGCCCCGTATCCGCGACAGCGACCGCTCGCCGAGGGTGAGCAGGTCGGTTCCGCCCAGCCGCACGCTGCCGCGGGTGGTGGCGCTGCTGCCGGGAAGTCCGAGTACGGTCCGCGCGACGGTGGTCTTTCCGCTGCCCGATTCGCCCAGCAGCACCAGCGCCTGTGACGCGTCGATGGCGAACGACACTGCGTCCACGGCCCGTACGGGCCCGTGGGGACCTGGGTACTGGACCGTCAGGTCCTCGACGGACAGCACGCGATCGGTCAAGGGCCGGGTCATCGCACGTCCTCCCCGATGCCGACCCGGCTGCGCAGCGCCTCGCCGAGAGCGTTGAAGACCACGGAGACGGCCAGGATCGTCACGGCGGGCAGTACGGCGACCGAAGCGTGGGTGAGCAGGCTGGGGCGCAACTCGTCGAGCATCGCACCCCATTCGGCCGTGGGCGGTGCGACACCGAGGCCGAGGAAGGACAGGCCCGCCGCGTACACGATCGACAGCCCGATGAGGGAAGAGGCGTAGGCGAGCACGACGGGTGCGACCACCGGAAGCACCTGCCGTACGGCGATGACCGTCCGCCCTGCGCCGCTCACCCGTGCGGCCTCCAGATACTCGGCGGTGCGGATGCGGCGTACTTCCGTGTACGCGACGCGGGTCACCGCCGGGGTGAGGACCACGGACAGTGAGAGCACGGTGGTGCCCAGGCCCGCCTGAAGGACGGTGGCCACCGCGATGGCCAGCAGGATGCCGGGGAAGGCGTACAGCACGTCGAGCGAGCGCAGCAGCCCCTGTTCGGTGAGGCGGCCGCCGAGCCCGGCGGCAATGCCCAGCGCGGTCCCGGCCGTCGCCGCCACAGCAACGGGCACAAAGCCGCCGATCAGCGACGGCCGCGCGCCCCAGATCAGCCGGCTCAGCACATCCCGGCCCTGGCCGTCGGTGCCGAGGAGATGGCCCGGCGCGCCGGGGTCGAGAAGCCGGTCGCGCAGACCGCCCGCCGCCGGGTCGTACGGGGCGATGAGCGGTGCGGCCAGCGCCAGCGTCACGAGCAGCGCGGCGAGCACGGCCGGGACCAGCAGCCCGAGGTCGCGCAACAGGGCTGATTTCGCGAGTGCATTGGCCTCTTCTCGTGCGTTGGATTTCGCCATGAAAACGGACATGGTCAGCTCCGCACTCTCGGGTCGATCCAGGCATGGGCCGTGTCGACGAGGATGTTGATGCCGACGAAGGCGACGGCGACGATCAGCACGCCTCCCTGGACGAGGGGGAAGTCCCGCGCCGACAGGGCGTCGTAGAGCAGCCGGCCCAGGCCGGGCCAGGCGAACAGGGTCTCCACGAAGACCACGCCCTCCAGGAGATAGGCCAGTTGGAGGCCGGCGATGGTCAGCAGCGCCGGGGAGGCGTTGTGCACGCAGTGCCACAGCACCGCGGCCCGGCTCAGACCACGCGCCCGCAGGCTGTCCGCCAGGTCCCCGGCGAGCACCGAGCCGAGCGCGGCCCGGAACACCCGGGCGGTGAGACCGAGCGGCACGAGCGCGGCGGCCACGGCGGGCAGAACGAGATGACGCAGCAGATCGAGACTGCCTCCGTCGCCGAAGACGTCATGGGTGCCGCCGGCGGGCAGCCAGCGCAGCTGGACCGCGAACACGGCGATGAGCAGCAGCGCCACCGAGTACTGCGGGGCGGAGATCGACAGGGTGCTCAGGACGCCCGACAGCCGGCCGGACAGTCCGCGGGGGCGCAGGGCCCCGGCGGCGCCGAGCAGCGTGCCTCCGATCAGGACGAGTGCGAAGGCAGCCCCGGTCAGGATCAGGGTCTGGCCGAGTGCGGGCCCCAGGAGTTCGGCGACGGGGCGCTGCCCGGAGATGGAGGTGCCGAGGTCGCCGCTGAGTGCGTGCCCGAGCCAGGCGGCGTACTGGACGGGCAACGGCTCGTCCAGGCCGATCCGTTCGGTGAGTTCGCGTCGGGCCTCGGGCGGCGCGCCGGGGCCGAGGAACGCGGCGACCGGGTCACCCGGCACAAGCGCCACCGTGGCGAACACCACGACGGTGACGCCCAGCAGGGTCGGCACGGCGAGCAGCAGCCGGCGCAGCAGCATCCGTCTCATCAGCGTGGCCGGTCCTTCCCCTGGCAGGTGGGTGCGTGATGAAGGGTGCGGGCCGGATCCAGCCACAGCCAGTCAGGGATTCATGCTGATACCAGGGGTCATAGGACCGGCCGTCGGCGGTATGTGCCTGCCCTCTCCAGGCACCGGCGGTCCTCCCTTGACCTGCATCTGAGGCTCAAATTAGGCTCGTCATGTGACATATCGACGGGCCGACTTCACGTTGGTCACCATCGGGGGCTCGTGGCACCGCAGGTGCTTCGACGAGCTGTGTCACGCGCGCGCAGGGCGCTGACCTCCCGGCTTCGACCGCCGACGGCGCCCCTCCTCATCGCCGCACTGCCGTGCCCGTGGGCATGGTCTCGCCATTCTCGAGGGGAATCGCACGCAATGTCGCACCACATACGCAACGTCCTCCGCACCGGCGGAGGTTCGCCATGGGAACGCTGACGGCACTCCATGCCGAGATCGACAACCCGCTGGATCTGATCGCCGGTCACCACCTGCTCGCCGAGCCCGACGCGTCATCCGGCCGCCCGCGCCCCGGCACGGTGTCCTGCACCTGTGGCCACCCCTTGTGCGGGGTCGCCACACGGCGGGCGGCCACCGCCACCCGTGTCTTCCTGATCGCCCGTCATCCAGTCGCTGGCGCTGGGCTGCGCAGTGTGCTGGCCGCCGCGCCGGATCTCATGGTGGTCGGCAGCACCGACCATCCGATCCAGGCGCTCGCCGCGGTGCGGCGCGTGAGACCCGATGTGATCCTGCTCGGGCCCGGGCCCACGCTCAGCGACGATCTGGCGACGGTCGTACGGCTCCGGGGCCCGCAAGGCACCCCGCACGCACGGGTGTTGCTGCTGCGCCGGGCCGAGAGCACGGCGGAGGCCAGCCGGATCCTGCTGGCCGGGGCGAGCGGCTGCTTCCCGCTCGATCTGCCCGAGGATCGCATCATCAGCGCGGTCTCGCTGGCCGCGGCGGGCGGCTCGGTGTTCCTGCCCGCTCCCCCGCCGGCCCGGATCCATCCGGCCAGCCTGGCGGGCCACGCCGCCGAGCCGTCGCCGCAGCATTGCGATCTCACGCAGCGGGAGCGGGAGGTGCTGGCGCAGCTCGGCCGGGGCCTGAGCAACGCCGAGATAGGGCGTGAACTGGCGCTCGCCGAGGCGACCGTGAAGAAGCACCTCACGCAGGCGATGCGCAAGATCGGCCAGTCCGACCGGCTGCGGGCCGCGCTGTATGCACACCGCCACGGGCTGGCGGGCTGAGAGCACCGGCGTTGGGCGGGCACCCCTGGCGGGTGCCCGCCCTGCGCATGTCGGCAACCTGTGCGGCGTACCCGGCAGTTGACTGCCCGGCGTGGCACGGCGCAGGGCAGGGCAGGGCAGGCGATGCGGCGCGCGTGGCTATGTGCCTGTCCAGCATGTGGTCCCCGAGGGCGACCTTCGGAGCAGTCGCAGTCGCCGTTGGTCGCCGGTGCCGTCGCCCTTCGGGGCTTCTGGCCGGATCACCGCGCTGCCTAGCGTTGCCCCACCGACGCGACCACCACGGTCCGTCTCACTTTCCCGCCGAAGGAGTCCCCCATGAGCGACGGGCCCGAGTCCTCCGAGCAGCCCCTCGCGTGTGCTCCGCGTACCGCTCTTCTGGCCGCGGACCTCCCGGACGACCCCCGTCCGCCCGAACCAGCCCGCTCTCCCTACCGGACCATGCCAGGATCCGAGCGCTCCGCCCTGTGGCGGCAGCGGCTGCACGAGGCCGAGGCCGGCCTCACCCGCTTCCTCGTCTCCCTGGGCGACCAGGTCAAGCTCACGACCTGGTTCGCGCTCCAGTCGGAGCTCTTCGCCGATCTGCCCGAGCCTCATGCCTCGCCGCAGGACTGGCAGCGGGTCTTCTTCAGAGGACAGGCCCTCATGGAGCGGTTCCTGGTCGATCACTACGGAGAGAGCGTCCTCGCCGACTGGGCCCGGAACAACGCCGAGGTGCACCGCGAAGTCGAGCCCGACCACGGACGCGGAGCCGCCGATCCCATTCACCGCATCGCCCGCCAAGCAGAACTCTACGGATCCGACTACGAGTTCGACGACGAAGTCCCGGACTCTCCGGCCCATGCCGCGCTGAACATCACGCACTGCGCCATCTGGGACTACCGCGAGAAGGCCCGCAGAAGCGGCGTCCGCCTCACCCTCGCCTCGCCGTGCACGTACTGCACCGAGGCCCTGTCGGCGAACATCCGCGCCAAGGGATACCACCCCACACACCGGCTGCGCAGCGGACCCACCGGGCACGGCTGCCGCTGGGAAGCCACGGCCCCTCAAACCGCCACGGCCACCGCCCCGCAGCCGGCCGACGCCGAAGAACCGCAGGAGGCATAGATGTGCGGAGTCACCGGCTGGATCGACTGGGAGACCGATCTGCGCCTCCAGGAGCGGACCGTGCGCGCCATGACCGACACCCTGGCCTGCCGGGGCCCGGACGCCCACGGCCTCTGGCTCTCCCGGAACGCGGGCCTCGGTCACCGCCGGCTGTCCGTCATCGACGTCGAGGGCGGTGCGCAGCCGCTCGCCGACAGCCCCGGCGGCGACGACCCGGCCGCCGTCCTTGCGTACAACGGCGAGCTCTACAACTACCGTGAACTGCGGCAGGAGTTGAGCTCCCACGGCCACCGCTTCCGTACCCGCTCGGACACCGAGGTCGTGCTGCGCGCCCATCTCCAGTGGGGAGCCGACGCACCTCGCCGGTTCAACGGCATCTTCGCCTACGCACTGTGGGACGCCCGCCGGCAGGAGCTGCTGCTGGTCCGCGACCATCTCGGCATCAAGCCCCTGTACTGGCACGCGCACCCGACCGGCGTGCTGTTCGGCTCCGAGCCCAAGGCCGTCCTCGCCAACCCGCTGTTCCGCGCCGAACTCGACGCCGAAGGCATCGCCGAGCTGTTCGCACTGCCCGCGGCACCGACCGCGGGCCATGGAATCTTCCGCGGCCTGCGAGAAGTACGCCCAGGACACCTGGTCACGGTCACCAGGACGGCGACCCGGGAGCAGCGCTACTGGCAGCTGGAGTCCCGCCCGCACACCGACGACCCGGACGTCACCCGCGGAACGGTGCGCGAACTGCTCGCCGACACCGTGGAGCGCCAGCTCCTCAGCGATGTGCCGCTGTGCACCCTGCTGTCGGGCGGAGTGGACTCCAGCGCCATCACCGCGCTCGCAGCCCAGGCCCAGGAGCGGGCCGGGCACGGCAAGGTGACCACGTACTCGGTCGACTTCCCCGGCAGCTCCGACCGCGCCCCCGACGCCTGGCGCACCTCGCTCGATGCTCCCTACGTCAAGGCCGCCGTGGAGCACATCGGCACCCTGCACACCTCGGTCGTGGTCCCGGACGACGATCTGCTGGCCGCCCGCGACGCCGTGCTGCGGGCCCGGGACCGGCCCGGCTGGGGCGAGATGGACGCCTCGCTGCATCTGCTCTTCCGGGAGGTGCGGCGGCGCTCCACCGTGGCGCTGTCCGGAGAGGCCGCGGACGAACTCTTCGGCGGCTACCCGTACTTCCACGATCCCACCGCGCTCGCCGCCGACAACTTCCCCTGGCTGCACGGCCGAACCACACCGGCCGCGCTGCTCCGACCCGACGTACGGGCCGAGGTGCGCCCGCAGGAGTACACGGCAGAGGCGTACCGCCGCTCACTCACCGAAGTGCCGCGCCTCGACGGTGAGCAGGGCGCCGACCGGCGGGTCCGTGAGATCTTCCATCTCGCGCTGACCCGCTGGCTGCCGCCGCTGCTGGACCGCGTGGACCGGGTGAGCATGTCGGTCGGCCTGGAGGTACGGGTCCCGTTCTGCGACCACCGGCTGGTGGAGTACGTGTGGAACGTGCCGTGGTCACTGAAGGCGCCTGGCGGCCGGCCCAAGGGTCTGCTGCGGGACGCCGTGCGCGACCTCCTCCCGCCGCAGGTGACCGACCGGCCCAAGAGCGGCTATCCGTCGACTCCGGCTGTGCGCTACACGGAGGTGCTCACCGCGCGGGCGCACGAGCTGCTGGCGGATCCGGATGCGCCGGTGTTCGAGCTCGTTGACCGTGCCGCGGTCCGGCAGGCTCTGGACGAGGGCCGTCCGCTGCCCAGTCCCCGTACCGCGCCCAATCCGGTGGGCGGGCTCGACCACTTGGTCCAGGTCGACGAATGGCTGCGGGCCTACCGCGTGAGCCTGCGATGAGCGCGGACCGCGACCTCGACGACCTGGCCGAGACGTTCCGCCGCGCCGCCCGCGGCTGGACCACCGGAGTGGCGGTACTGACCGCCCGCAGGGGCGAGGAGGTCTTCGCCAAGACGGTGTCGTCACTGTGCACGCTCTCCCTGCGACCCCTGCTGATCAGCGTCGCAGTGGACCGCCGCAGCCCGCTGGTGGCCGCGGTACGGAGCAGCCACCGGTACGCCGTCAGCGTGCTCACCCACGACCAGGAGCCGCTGGCCCGGCACTTCGCCCAACCAGGCGCCGGGCGTGCGATCGGCTACTTCGCATCCGCGCCGATGCGCGCCAGGACCACCGGCGCTCCCGTCCTTGACGACTGCCTGGCCTGGTTCGACTGCACGCTGCACAGCGTCCTGCCCGGCGGCGACCACGCTCTGCTCGTCGGCCGGGTCGCGGCCGCCGACGGCGGACCTGGTGAGCCGCTCCTCTACCACGACGCCCGGTACCGCCTTCTCGACCACCAACCCACCTCCACTTCCTCAGGAGTCCGCGCATGACTCTGCTCACCGGCGACCGCTACCGGGCCGGTCTCGACGACGGCCGCGAGCTGTATCTGGACGGCGAGCGCATCACCGACCCGGCCTCCCACCCGGCTTTCCGGCCGGCCGTGGACGAACTGGCCCGGCTGCTGGACCTCCAGCACGACCCCGAGCACAGCTCCCTGCTCACCTGGAAGGACCCGGAGACCGGCAACCGGATCGCCCGCGCCTACCAGCCGCCGCGCACCCTGGAGGACCTGCGGCTGCAGCGCCGGAGCGCCGAGTTCTGGCACGCCGAGTCGCTCGGCCAGCACGGCCGCTCCCCCGCTTTCATGGCGTCGATCGCACTCGGCGTCCACGACTTCCGCCACCGGCTGGAGGAAAGCCACACGGGTTTCGGCGCCAACGCCGATGCCTGGTACCGCCATTGCGCCGAGAACGATCTCGTCCTGTCGCATGCGCTGGGCGACCCGCAGATCGACCGTTCCGCCGATCCGCTGGAAGACCCGGACCTGGCGCTGCGGGTGCTGGAGGAGAACGACCGGGGCATCGTGGTGCGCGGCGCCAAGCAGCTCACCACCCTGGCACCGCTGGCCCACGAGGTCCTCGTCTATCTGTCGGCGTCCTTCACCCAGCGCAAGGGCGAGCAGTTCGTGGTCTGGTTCGCCCTGCCGCTCAACACGCCCGGTCTTGTCACACTGTGCCGCGAGCCGCTGGGCAGCGCGCCCTGGGGCCATGCGCACCCGCTCGGCGCGCGGTTCGACGAGCAGGACGCCATGCTGTTCTTCGACGACGTCGTGGTGCCGTGGGACCGGGTGTTCCTGCTGCGGGACGGCGAACTGGCCCGCACCGGACTCGGCCGGATCAACGCCTGGAGCGCGTACATCGGGCACATACGGTTCCGGGAGCGGCTGCGCACTCTGCTGGCCACCGCGACACTGGTGGCCGAGAGCATCGGCGTGGACGGATTCCGCAATGTCCAGGAGGACTTGGGGCGGCTGGCCGGCTACGCCGAACTGACCGAGTACTTCCTGGACGCTGCCGAGGCACGAGCCACGGTGACCGACAGCGGACTGCTCGCACCGGGCGACACCGCGGCCAGCCGGGTCTGGTCCGCCGAAGTGGCTGCCGGCGCCGTGGAGATCGTCCGGAAGATCGGCGCGTCCGGACTGCTGATGCAGCCCACCGCCAACGATCTCGCGAACCCGCGGCTCCGCCCGCACATCGACCGCTACATGCGCGGCCGCGGCATCGACGCCGAGCACAAGTCCCGGCTGTTCCGGCTCGCCTGGGAGCTGACCGGCGACGGCTTCGGGCAGCGCCAGGACCTGTATGAGTACGTCCACCGGGGCGATCTGACCCGCAACCGGATCAACATCTTCAAGCGCTACGACCAGAGCAGTGTGCGCGAGCGGCTCCAGCGGATCATCGACGACCCCGCCGAGCCCGCCGCCGTCCCCCAGGAGGCCCAGCGATGACCACGCCCGCCGCCGAGATCCAGGCACGCACCCTGGCCGGATACGCGGACGCCAGCAAGCTCCGCCAGGAACACGACCGGGACTGGGTGCTCAGCCACCTCCCCGGCCAACCGGCCACGCTGCTCGATCTGGGCAGCGGCATAGGCCAACTGCTCCAGGCCGCACTGGTCCGCTTCCCCACGCTGCGGCAGGCGGTCGGCCTCGAACGCTCACCGCACCGGATCGCCGAGGCGGCCGAACGACTGCGGCCCTACGGCGACCGGGCCGTACTGCGCGAGGCCGATCTCAACGCTCCCGAGCCGGTGCCGTACCGGCCCAATGTGGTGACGATGACGTCGGTGCTGCACTGGCTGTACCCGACCGAGGAGCGGATCTTGTCGTGGGTGCGCGAGCAGCTCGCGCCGGACGGCACCTTCCTGCTGACGACCTATCACCCGGCGCGCGACGACCACGGCCTCGGCGGCGAGGACGACATCGTGCGGGACGCGCTGACCGCTCTGGGGGTTCGCCGGGACGACGTGCCCGCCCTCTTCGCCGCCCGCGACGTCCTGCCCATCGCCACCCGCACCCGGCCCGCCGACGACCTCGAAAGGCTTCTGGAGCGGTACTTCCGCGTCGCAGAGGTCCATGAGCGGGACGCCGTGGTGAGCGTCGATTCGGCCGGTCAGTACGGGCATTTCCATGCCGCGACCTTCGGCGACTACTACGGACGGCTCGTCGGGCCCGCACGGCGCCCGGAGTTCTTCCGGGCCGTGGGCGAGGCGGCCTGGCGCCGGCAGCAGGAGCGCGGCAGGGTCAGCCACATGCCCGTACGGCTGTGGCGGCTCACGCCGGGTGACGTACGGACCGTCCCGCCGGAGGAGTGAGCCACCGCCTACCCTGTGTGTTCACGACCCATGGCGACACGAGGCCGAGGAGCCGCACACCATGTCAACTCCCCACGCCGGAGCGGAACTCGGGGCCTTTCTGCGCGCCCACCGCGAGCTGCTCAAGCCCGCCGACGTGGGCCTGACCGCGACCGCCCGCAGGCGCACGCCCGGGCTGCGCCGTGAGGAGGTCGCCTCGCTCTCCGGCGTGGGCCTGGCCTGGTACACCTGGCTGGAGCAGGGCCGGGTGACCGCTTCCCGGCAGGTGCTGGAGGCGGTCGCCCGGGCGCTGCGGCTGGATGCGGCCGGTGTCCGGCACGCGATGAGGCTTGCCGGGTTTCACGAGCCGACGGCGTCCGCGGACGAGGACGGCAGGAGTCAACTGGCCTCCGCCGTGCAGCCGGTGCTCGACTCCTGGCCCTCCAGCCCGGCGGTCCTGTTGGACCAGTACTTCGACCTGCTGGGCTGGAACACCTCCTGGAGCGCCCTGTGGGGCGCCCCGGAGGCGGTGCCGGACGGGCGGCGCAATCTGATGTGGCTGATGGCGGCCGACCGACGGCTGCGTGCGGTGCTGCACGACTGGGAGCCGCTGGCGATGAATGTCTTCCAGCACTTCCGGGCCCAGGCGGGTCCGGCGCTCGCCGACTCCCGCACCAGCGAGCTCTACGGCCATCTCAACGAGGACGTGCCCGAGCTCAGCCACTGGTGGGGCTGCCACTCCGTGGCCGAACTGACCGCGCGCACCGTCACGGTCGAGCCGCGGACCGGGCAGCGGATGAGGCTCGCGCTCTCGTCCTTCCACCCGGTCGACGACCCGTCCGCGCTGGTGCTGCTCTTCACTCCGTCCTCGGCGGAGGACCGTTCCCGGATGGCGGCCCTGTCCGACGGCACCTTGCGCGCCGTTCCATCTACTCCTGAGCAGCGGGCCGGCTGACCGCCCCAGCCCTGCGCACGCCGGCACTGAGCAGCAGGGCCCCGACGGCCGCGACCAGCGCGAGCCCCACACCGACCGTGAGCGTCCCGGTGGAGACATCGGTGAACGCGCCGACCGCCCACGCCCCGAGACCCGTCCCCGCGTACATGGTCGACGTCAGCCAGGCGCTGGAGGTAGCCCTCAGTTCGGGCGCGACCGTGCCCGCGAGCGTCTGCTGATCGGTGACGAAGCCGCCGCTGGCCACGAACCACACCGTGATCCCGGCGAGCGCCACAACCAGGCCCGGCCCCTTGGCCGCCACGGCGATGCCGACGGCCAGCAACAGGCCCCAGAGCCCGAGCAGCGGCAGATCCGTACGCCCGACGGCCCTGGCCCGGTCGCCGAGCCGCCCGCCGAGCAGAGAGCCGACCACACTGCCCGCTCCGACCAGCACGCCGACGAGACCGAGCGCCTCGACGGAGAGCTCGAACCGGCGCACGAGCAACGCGCCCAGGAAGGTGTACGCGCCCAAGTTGGCGGCGTGGAACGCGGTGTTGACCAACAACGCCTTGCGCAGCGTCGGCTCACCCCACCCCGCAAGCACCCCCTTCAGCGCACCCACCTGCACGCCCTGAACGGCCAAAGGCCGCACCTGACGCAGCAGCAGCGGCACCACGACGGCGGTGCCGATCGCCATGGCCCAAAACGCGGAGCGCCAGCCCGCCGCACCCGCCAGCAGACCGCCGAGCGGCACGCCGACGACCTGACCGCACGAGAACAGCGCCATGCCGAGCCCCAGTGCCCGGCCGCGGAACCGGTCGGCAGAGGTCTCGGCAATATGAGCCCAGATCGCGGGTCCCGCAGCGGCGGCGGCAAGACCGGCCACCGCCCGGGAAATCACCAGCAGTTCGAGACCCGTGGACAGCGCGGCCGCCGCATTGGACACCACGAAGAGCACCGTCCCGGCCAGCAGCGCACGACGCCGTCCGAACCGGTCGCTGAGCAGACCCAGGAAAGGCGCGGCCACCGCGTAGACGAGGACGTACGCCGTGACGCTGGAGGCCGCGGCTGCCTCGCTCACCTTGATGTCGTCGGAAATGGTCGGCAGCAGGGGCGAGACAAGAAACGTCTCGGTCCCGAAGAGGAACAACAGCGCGAACACGCCCGCGTAGCGCAGCCAGTGAAAGCCCTCCGTCTTTTCGGCCTCGCCCGCGGGGGCGTCGGAGATGCTGCTCAAGCGGATCACCACCTTGTCGAGCAACGAAGCGGGGCCGCGTCCCGGCACGGCACACCCGCCCCAGGGCCGGTCGGCGCGTACTGCGGCCCCGGTGGATTCGGTGCCGTCCGGCCCGGCCATCGTCGGCGGCCCGCCAGAACGCAACCAGACAGGCATTGATCCTGTGACCGCAGGTCACATCCTTTCTGCCGCGTGGTCTCCACGTAGAGACCCTCTGGGACGAGTCGTCCGCGGACTGCAACAGAACGACCCGGCGCACTTCTTCGGCGTGTTCATGAGTGTCAACCCGGTCTTGGCCGCTCTGGTTGGTCTCGTGGTGCTGAACCAGCGCTTCGATGCGGCCGCGTGGGCGAGCGCGGCGTACAGCTCAGGGTCGGCCCGTCGCAACCCGCCGTTCTCGCCTCCGTGTTGAGAGGTTCGATCACGTCATGCACCTCCTGTGCAAGGACGAGGCGGTGCGCGCGGTAAGACGTTCCCTGCACAAATCCTGCAACGGCTCTTTGTTCGCTGTCCGGGTCAGAGAAGTACGAACGCCCTGCCTGGTTGAACGCGTGCATGACTCCCCTGCCGAACGGCACGGGCCGGTTGCGCGGCGCAGTCCCCCGCGAGGGAGGAGACGGCGACATGCCAGGCACGTAGGCGGCCCACAGTTCACCGATACGCCCCCACACAGGGTGCGCCCCGTTCGACACCCCCCGAATGCGCGAACTGCGGCACTGTGATCGCAGGGGTAAACGCGGTATGCCTGCCGTGGCTGCGGATAGGTCAACCACTGGTCCCACGGCCACAGCACGCTGCCCACGGCAGACCAGGATCCGGACTACCCAGGCAATCCTGCGACCGCCTGAGCACTCGCCGCCTCACTCGCTCTCGGGTCGCAGCACCGGCCGCAAGGCGTCCAGCACGGAGGCGTCCTCGATGGTCGACGGCACCGGCTCATCGCGGCCCTCGGCCATGGAGCGCATGGACTTCCGCAGGATCTTCCCCGACCGGGTCTTGGGCAGACCGGCGACGATGTCGACCTCCTTGAAGGAGGCAACCGGGCCGATCTCGGACCTGACCGCCGCGACGAGTTCGCCGCGCAGTTGCGCCGGGTCGGTGTCGACGCCGGCTTTGAGTACGACGAGGCCGCGCGGCACCTGGCCCTTGAGCCGGTCCTCCACCCCGATCACGGCGCACTCGGCGACGGCCGGGTGGGCGGCCAGGACGGCTTCCATGGAACCGGTGGACAGTCGGTGTCCCGCGACGTTGATCACGTCGTCCATGCGCCCCATGACGAACACATAGCCGTCGTCGTCGACGTATCCTCCGTCGCCACTGAGGTAGTAGCCGTCGAAGCGGGACAGGTAGGAGTCCACATAGCGCTGGTCGTCGCCCCACAGGGTCGGCAGCGTTCCGGGCGGCAGTGGCAGCTTGATGCAGATGGCGCCCTCGACGCCGCGGGGCACTTCCGCGCCCGTCTCGTCGAGGATGCGGACGTCGTAGCCCGGGACGGGGACCGTCGGAGAGCCGGGCTTGATCGGCATCGGTTCCAGACCACGGAGGTTCGCGGCAACCGGCCAACCGGTCTCGGTCTGCCACCAGTGGTCGACGACCGGGACACCGAGGATGTCCGTGGCCCACTGGTAGGTCTCGGGGTCGAGGCGCTCGCCCGCCAGGAAGAGTGTCTGAAAGCCGCTCAGGTCGTGACCTGCCAGCAGCTCGGCCCGGGGGTCGACCTTCTTTACGGCGCGCAGCGCGGTGGGTGCGGTGAACAGCGCCTTGACCCTGTGCTCGGCGATGACCCGCCAGAAGGCCGCGGCGTCCGGGGTGCCGACGGGTTTGCCCTCGTAGAGCACGGTGGTCGCACCGACCAGCAGGGGCGCGTAGACGATGTAGGAGTGGCCGACGACCCACCCGACGTCCGAGGCCGTCCACCACACGTCGCCGGGACCGATGTCGTAGATCGCGGACATCGACCAGGCCAGGGCCACGGCGTGGCCTCCGTTGTCGCGTACAACTCCCTTGGGGCGTCCCGTCGTTCCCGATGTATAGAGGATGTAGAGCGGGTCGGTCGCCGCCACGGGCACACAGTCGACCGGTTCGGCGCCGGCCATCAACTCGTCCCAGTCCAGCTCGCCCTCGCCGAGGGTCACGCGTGCCTGCTCGCGCTGGAGGACCACGACGGACTCGGGCCGGTGGGCAGACAGCCGCAGTGCCTCGTCGACGATGGGCTTGTACTCCACGATGCGCCCCGGCTCGATCCCGCAGGACGCCGAGAGGACGACCTTGGGGCGCGCGTCGTCGATGCGCGCCGCCAGCTCTTTGGGTGCGAATCCGCCGAAGACCACGGAGTGGACGGCTCCGAGCCGGGCGCAGGCAAGCATCGCGACGACTGCCTGGGGCACCATGGGAAGGTAGATCACGACGCGGTCGCCCGCGCCAACGCCCAGATGGCGCAGCGCGCCGGCGAACCGGGCCACCTCGTCCCGAAGTTCGGTGTACGTGAACGAACGCCGCTCCCCCGTGTAGGCCGAGTCGTGGATCAAGGCGGTGCGGTCGCCGTGGCCGGCGTCGATGTGCCGGTCGAGAGCGTTGTGGCAGGTGTTGAGCCGTCCGTCGGCGAACCAGCGGTAGAAGGGCGGCCTCGAGGCGTCCAGCGCCCGCGTGGGCGACCGCTCCCAGTCGATTGCCTGCGCGGCCCGCAGCCAGAACGCTTCGGGGTCGCTCAGACTGCTGCGATGGGCGTCCTCGTATCGTGGCACGACACACTCCTGATCACTCGGCCTGCCGATCGGTGCGGCCCGCATCTGCGGTCAGGGGACCGTGACGCGTACCGCTTGATCCATTTCTCTCACACCCAAGCGGCTCAGACACGCCCACCGCGAACGCGCCCGGGCCGAGGCACACTCTGGGGCACGCCGCACGAGTTGCGAGGCACGTACGGTCGACGCCATCAGCTGCCGGGGCGTGCGCGATCACCGGTTGCCGAGCCGGCGGCCCATGACGGGCACCGCTCGACAGCACGTCGTTTCTGGCTGTTTGGGGGAATAGCGGTCGAGGCCCGCAACGGCGGCACCAGACTCGCCACACCCGGCGCAGCACTCCACTGACCAGGACGCCGCGCGCCACGAGTTCCGGGCGTTCACCGGGCTCACGCCGACCCGGTACGTCGAAGTCCGGCGGCGGTTCCTGCGCGAACATCCCGGCCACGCGCTGGACGGCTGGCCGCTGCCGGCCGATTGATTTCTTACAAGAGCGACAGCTCACGACACGCTAATTTGGGGGCACCCCAAAGCAGAGGAGAGCCCCGTGGGCAAGGTGGTCATGTACAGCTCGGTGTCGGTGGACGGCTTCGTCGCGGACGAGAATGACCAGCCCGGACCGCTGTTCGACTGGTTGTCCAGCGGTGACGTCCCGTTGGACGAGAGCGGCGAGGTGAAGGTGTCGCAGACGTCCTACGACTACACCCGGCCGTACTGGGACCAGATCGGGGCGACAATCGTCGGCCGCCACGTCTTCGACTTGACGGACGGCTGGGACGGGAAGCCTCCGGGCGGGATCGACCACGTGGTCGTCGTGACGCACCGGCCGCAGCCCGAGGGCTGGGACCCCGAGGCGCCGTTTCACTTCGTCGACGGCGTCGAGGCAGCCGTGGCCAAGGCGCAGGAGCTTGCGGGTGACCGCATGGTCGAGGTCGCCGCTGGCGAGGTCGGTGGCCAGGTGTTTGCCGCGGGCCTGGTCGATGAGGTGCGCATGGACGTCGTACCCGTCGTGTTCGGGTCCGGCAAGCGCTACTTCGGGTCGGTCCACGCGCAGCACCTGTTGGAGGATCCTGACGTGGTGATTCAGAGCAACCGGGTGCTTCACCTGCGCTATCGGGTGCGCCGTTGACCGATCTGAGCGGGTACGCGAAGAAGTCCACTGCGAACGGTGACACAAGATCGGGCCTCCGGCTGCGTTTGCGCATCGCTGTCCCTGGTCGGGCAGCCGACGCCGATCCGCCCCAGCACCTCACCTGCGGCAAGTTCAACTCAAGACCACTGGTTGCCGGTTTCCGTCGTATCTTTGGCCGACCCCCAGGAAGAGCGGCTCTTCACCAATGCAGGGTGTAGTCGGGGTCTGAATCCGCCTGTCTCGAGTAGGGATCGGGCGATGTAGTTGGTGAGGTTGTGGAAGCCGAGGGCGGAGCCGCGCAGGTGCTCCAGGCGGCCGTTGATCGCTTCGCTTGGACCGTTGCTGGTGCCGGGCCGGTCGAAGTAGGCCAGTACGTCAGCGGCTCGCTTGCTCAGGCTGCGGCCGAGCTTGGCTATCTCGACCAGCGGCCTGGGGACGCCGGCGCTGAGCGACTCGATCAGCTTGACCATCAGCTCGCGGCCCGCGGCTGGGTCGGGGTGCCGATAGGCGGCGATCATCCGCTGGTAGATGCCCCAGGTGGCCTCGACCTCGACGTGCTCATCGATGGCGAACAGGGCCGTGAGTCGGGCGGCCTGCTTGTCGGTGAGCAGGTCGGCACCGGTGTGCAGGGTTCGCCGGGCACGGTAGAGCGGGTCGTTCTTACGGCCGCGGCGGCCGCGGGTGGTCTGCTGAACGCGGCGGCGGCAGTCGTTGAGGGCGTCGCCGGCCAGGCGCACCACGTGGAAGGGGTCCATCACCGCGGCCGCGGCGGGGATCTCCTCAGCGGCGGCGGTCTTGAAGCCGGTGAACCCGTCCATCGCGACGACCTCCACGGCCTCGCGCCACGCCTGGGGGCACTGGGTAAGCCAGGCCTTGAACGCGGCCTTGGAGCGGCCCGGGATCATGTCCAACGGCCTCGCTGGACCCGTACCGGCGCGCACCGGCGTGAGATCGATGATCACGGTGACGTACTTGTCCCCGCGGCGGGTGTGGCGCCACACGTGCTCATCGACCCCAATGACCTTCACACCGTTCAACCGGCCGGGATCGTTGATCAGCACCCGTCGGCCCTCGGCCAGGACCGCGTCGTTGGCGGTGTTCCACGCGACGCCAAGCCCTTGGGCGACGCGAGCGATGCTCAAGTGCTGACACACGATCGCCTCCAGCGCCCAGGCCAGGCCACGACGCGACAGCCTGGCCCGCGGCTCGGCCGCGCGGCTGGTGTCCTGGCGCCACACATGCCCACACCCGGTGCACCGGTACCGGCGGATCGTCGCCAGCAGGGTGGTCGGTCGCCAGCCCAGCGGCTCGTGCGCCAGCTCCCGCGTGACGGTGTCCCGGGGTCTTCCTGCACACCCGCAGCGCCGCAACCAGCCCTCGGTGCCGTCATCGGCCTCCAGGACCCGGCACGCCAGGACCGCGCGATCGGGCTCCAGACGCTGGCCGACCACGACCAGGCCGAGCTCATCCAGGCGGCAGAACGTGGTCAGGTCAGGGCAGCCGAAGGTAGCGTCAGGCACGTCGAGGTCTTCCAGATGGGCGGCGTAGGAACCTCCATCCTCGGAAGACCTCGACACCTACCCCGGGACCGACGCGCCAGCCACCATCCAACCAGCGACTACACCCTCAACTGTGTAGAGCCTCAATTCCTCTGGACTCGCACGACAACGGCGCAGGCGCAGGCGCAGGCAGAACGAGCGGCGGCTCTGAGGGCTGAGCGAAAGGACGCCATCCGGGACTTCTTCGATGCCGCGCAAACGGTGGAACGCATAGCCCACCACCGTTTCAGCAATGGCCAACACGATGACGACGCCGGCTCAGCCATGCATCGCTTGTGGTTCCTGCAGAAGTGCACCGACATCGTTGGCTCGCCTGAACTGCGTGGAGCGACCCTCGAGTATGCCGAGCGGTTGAGCAAAGCGGTCTGGACACAGAGACCTGTGGACGCACAGGAATCTGCGGACGATCGACTTCGGGACTACATCGGTGCGCATCGTGATCGCTTTTTGCAGGCGGCCCGCCACGAACTCAGCATCCCTGAACTCAGCTGAGTGGCAAGAAGATCAGCGTGGGTGTTCGGAGCCGAGCGCTTTCTGAAACGCCGCATCGACGACCTGCGCGCCATGACCACCGGCCACCCACTCGTGGCCAGCACGAACCGACCCCCGCCGTGCGGACACCACTCGCCGGACCCGCCGAACTCCGCCCCTCGTCGGACCTGTAGCCCCTCTGATGTGGGCCACCGACGGCGGACGTCACGTCGTCGAGTGACGTCCTCTCGCGATGTGGTGCAAGACACACTTCAGCGGTACATCGAGCAACCCCCGTTGTGAGTCCGAGTGGTTGGCACGAAGCGAGATCAAGGAAGTGACAACAGGTGACCAACCGCAAGATTCTGGCCGTGGCGGCGCTGTGCGTGACCACCGCCGCCGGCGTGACCGCCTGTGGCGGCGGACAGAGTGAAAACACCGCGGACAAGGCAGCGAGCTCCCCGCCGTCCCCGAAGGCGCCGGTGGACCCGTTCGAGGGCCTCACCGCCGACCAGATCGCCGACAAGGCACTCGAGGCCACTAAGGCCGCCAACTCGCTCAAGGTCACGGGCGAGGGCAAGGACGACGGCAAGGACCTGTCTCTGGAGTTCGCGCTCAGCAAGGCGGGCGACTGCACCGGCAAGTTCGGCTACGCCGGCTCGGGGCAGGCCGAGCTTCTCGTCGTCGACAAGGTCGCGTACATGAAGGCTGACGAGGCGTTCTGGATGGGGATAGGCAAGCAGAAGGGCACCCCGGCCAAACAGACCGCCGCCATGGCGGAAATGCTGAAGGGCCGCTGGCTGAAGGCCCCGGCCGACGAAGCCGACGACATGGCAGGAATCTGTAACCTCGACGCACTCCTCAAGAAGTTGGACGACGACGAGGACACCTCCGGCGTGACCAGGGGCAAGCCCGCTGAGATCAACGGCCAGAAAGCCATCACACTGATCCGGAAGAATGGTGCGCAGACGCACACGTTCTACGTCGCCACCGAGGGGCAGCCGTACTTCCTCAGGGGCGTCACCGAAGGCGGCGACGAGCCCGGCACCGTGTCCTTCTCCGACTACAACAAGCCGGTCGCGGTCACCGCCCCGCCCGCCGACCAGATCTTCGACGTGGACAAGGCCAAAGCAGCCGGTCCCTGAACCATCACTCTGCGAGGAACGGGGACCACTCGCGCCTGGCACCCTCAGTAGCCCTCATCATCTGCCAAGGAGACGGAAGGTGACGCCCCCGGTCAGGAGACCGGGGGCGTCACCATTGCCTCACCAATGTTGGCCGACCCGAAGGGTTGGAAGTGTCGAGCACCACCGAACCCTCGGGTCAACGGCGGATGTTCACTGTCACGTTGACGCCGGCGGCGGCACCGCCGGCGATGGCTGCGGCCACGGCCGCTTCGGCGGCGCCCGGCCTCCAGCAGTTCGGGCGTCAGGTCGCAGGCCACGACGTGTGCCCCGGCCAGGCCGGGACACGGTACCCGCCGGCGGCTGACCAAAGCCGCGGACAGGGATCACGGGCAGCCCCACACCCCGACGTGCACCCCCACCCGCCCGCACGAGACCACGCCGACCCGTCAGCGGCCCCCGCGCGCGGTGTCCCTGCAGACCGACCCTTCGCGACCACCTCCGGGTAGTCCTGATCGGGTGCACGACAGCGTGGCGAAGAAATGGACACTGTTTCCTGGTATGTCATGAGTGGATGATCGAGCCGTCTGCCGCCGCACAACTCCGCCGGATCGCACGTCGACGGGCCGCCAGGGATCATCGACGGCAACGGAGCCGTTCGATCGGGCCGGGCCGCGACAGTGGTATCAGCCGACTGACGTGGGTGGCACTCGCGGCGTCCATGCTGCCGGGACTGGCTGCGCTCGTCGCCCTGCTGTTCACCTGGATGTCGGTCGGGCAGACCAACAAAGATCTACAGATCTCCGAGCAGGGGCAGATCACCACCCGGTTCAACGCCGCGATCACCAACCTGGGATCAGCATCGTTGGATGTGCGCCTAGGAGGCATCTACGCCTTGCAACGCATCATGCAGGACTCCTCTCGAGATCAGCGCACTGTCGTCTCGGTGTTGTCCGCGTTCGTACGCCAGCACGCTCCCGTTCCGGTCAGTGGCTTCAAGCCGGCAGAGGAGTACAGACCCCCTACCGACGTAGCGGCTGTTGTTTCCGTGCTGGGCAACCGGTCCGCCGACCGGGAGGTGACCCAGGACGGGAAGCCGCTGTACCGAGCTGATCTGAGCGGTGTCGATCTGCGCGGTCTGGAGCGCGAAGTGGGGCTCACAGAAGGCGGCATGCCCAGACGCAGCAACTTCCGCTTCGCGTTCTTCACTGGCGCGGATCTCCGAGACGCAGGCCTCGAGAATTTCGACCTCTCAGGCGCGTCCCTCGACAACGCGAACATGTCCGGCGTGAAGCTGCCAAATGCGGACCTGCGGCACGCATTTCTCGGGGGCGCCAATTTGACCAACGCGCGCTTGGGCGCGGCCGACATGACCGGCGCGGACCTCATCGGAGCGAACCTTCACAACGCTCACCTGAGTAAGGCCAAGGAAACCAACGAAACCAGTGAGGCCGACTCGAGCGCCAACTTGACCCGCGCGTTCCTGATCGGCGCGAACCTGCGCACCGCGGACCTGCGCGCCGTGATTCTGATCGACGCGGACTTGACTGACGCGGACCTGGCAGGCGCCGACCTGCGCGGCGCAGACCTGCGCGGCGCAGACCTGAGCAACGCAGACTTGACCGGGGCAAAGCTGTCCGGCGCGAAGCTGTCGGGCGCGATCCTTGAGGGCGCACGCGGAGTGACTCCTCACACCCGTGGCGGCTCGCCGTGATCCTCCGGCCCCGCGCGCGGACTGCCCGGACACGACGATCCGCGGCTGTCAGTGGAGCGGGATGATCGACCACGACGGACCTGGCCGCGCATGGACAAGCACATCTGGCTGAGCTCGCACGACATCACGAAATACAAGCTCAGAAAGAGTGGAAGGCGACGTGCCAGCTCACCGAGCGGTATGTGGGCGCATCCATGGCGGGCCCGGGCGGCGGCAGGTCGAGGTAACCGAGGAGTGCGGTGTCTGCGGGGAATTGGGCGGCGTACTGGAATGCCACCACGGTCCCGAAGTCGTGCCCGACGACGCGGGCGTCACGCACCCCGAGCCGTTCGGCGATCGTGTGTGCACGCAACGTGCCAGCGTGGCTTTGTCATACCCGGCCGGTGAGCCAGTGCTGTCGCCGAGACCGGGGAGGTCGACGGCGTAGACGGTGTGCTGCTCAGCGAGCGCCGGCATGAGAGGCCACCAGCCGGACCAGGTCTGCGGCCAGCCACGTATCAGCACTACGGGCGGGCTGCTTCCGCCGGTTACGCAGTGCATCCGGACGCCGTCGACGGTGGCGAACTCGTGCTGGAACGTGCGCTTGAGCTCGGGGTCGTCCCAGGTGGCAGCAGTGTGAGCAGGAACGTCGGCGGCTTGCGGGGTGCAGGCAGCGGCACCGATCGACCGGGGCACGGCGAGCGCAGAAGTGGCCACCGTCCCTGTAAGCCGGACAAGGCGGCGCGATAAGGCCCACGGTGCGGGGAGCTTGCGTGTGCCTTTCGTGGAGAGGTCGGTGAAGTCAGCGTCCGGTCGCGCCGTCGATCAGTTCGCGGAGGATGTCCGCGTGACCGGCGTGGCGGCCGGTCTCCTCGATCATGTGGGCGAGTGCCCAGCGGACGCTGGGAGCACGGTTGTTCGGCCGAGGGCGGGGTACCGGTGCGCCGAGGTCGGTGCACCCGTCGAGTACGTCGTTCGCTTGCGCGACCGTCTCCCGGTAGCGGGCGACGACAACGGCCACGCTGTCCGTCGGTGCGGAATGGAAGGTCGATGACCAGTCGGTGACGCGGTCCCCAAGGAACGTTGATCGCTCGACGAAGGTGAGGTGGTTGAGCAGGCCGAGCAGGTTCGTGCCCGACGGCACGCCGCCCGTTCGGACCTCCGGTTCGGGGGCGCCTTCGACCTTCGCGCAGATCGAGCTGCGGAGGTAGTCGAGGAAGCCGCGCAGCACCTCGATCTCGCTGCTTCCGGTCCGGGGCGGCGGGGTGTCGCCGCGGCGTTTGCGGCGGGGAGCGGTGGCCATGGTCTCTCCTCGTAGGGAGCCGCATCGGCTCAGGCGGTGCGACGGGTGATCAGGACGTGGTCGGTGACCTCGGCGGTGCGGCCATCTGGGCCGGTCGCGATCCGGCGGGGCGCGACGGCCCGCTCGACCGTCCACGTCGCCGGGTCAAGGCCGATGTCCGCGGCGGCCTGCCGCGGGGTCGGGTACCGGACGTCGGGATCCTGGTCCATCACCACGGAGCGGTCGAGCCGTGGCCGACGACCAGCAGCCGCCCGCGCCAGCGCAGCCGTGCGCAGGACGGTTGCCCGGTCCAGGTCGAGGGGGCGTGTGCAGGTAGTGGGCGCAGATGAGGTCGAACGCGCCGTGCGGGAAGGGGGCGTGCAGGTTGTGCCGCTCGGCGGCGATCCGGTCGTCCTGGCCGCGAGCGGGCGAGATCGGTGAGCCGCGCGACCGCCACGGCCGTAGACGTCATCCCAGAACGTGACCGCGTACTCATCAGAGGACGCCTTCCGTCGACTGCTTGCGTCTCAGTCTTGGCCCGCTCGCCCTGACCCGGCACGCAAACTTGCCGTTCTGGCAAGATGGCCCGGTGGATCGGGAGTCGGACGATGTGCTCGATGCAGTGGGGCCGCGAGCGCGAGCGCTGTGCTTCGACCGCGGTATCACCCTGCTCGGAAGTATCGATGGCCGCGAGTTGCGCAGTGGTGAAGCCTTCGAACATCTCGCGCTGGAAGATCGAGCCGATCCGGCGCACAACGCTGCTCCCGGCACCCGCGGGGATGGTCCCGCCATGCCTTTGTGGTGCACGTTCGGGGCTGATGCATTAGCGAGGCCCTTAGAGGTTGTCTCACGTGGCAAGTTTCGCGAGCTTCTCATAGCAGGTCAGGGCGGCGGCCATGGCCGGGCCTCGGCTCTGCCAGTCGTTGCGGACCACGTACGGGATCTTGAGACCACGAGCAGCCCATGGCAGGCTCATGCCGCATGATCGATGAATTCGCGAAAGACAACCTGCACGGGAGACTGCGGCGGGACCGCAAGGCGCTGCTCTGGAAACTCGACGGCTTGTCCGAATACGACGCCCGCCGACCTTTGACAGCGACCGGGACCAACCTCCTCGGCCTGGTCAAACACGTGGCCACCGTCGAGGCCAGGTACTTCGGCGAGGTCTTCGACCGCCCATCCCCGGAACCGCTGCCCCGGTGGCAGGACTCCAACGGCAGCGATCAGTGGGCGACCGAGGACGAGACCCGCGATCAGATCATCGGGTTCTACCGGCGCACGTGGGAACACTCGGACGCGACGATCAACGAGCTTCCCCTCGACGCCCCCGGCCACGTGCCGTGGTGGACGGAGCCTTATCCCAACACGAACCTGTTCGCCATCATGGTCCATGTCCTCGGCGAGTCCATCCGGCATGCCGGGCACGCCGATATCCTGCGCGAGGGCCTCGACGGCCGGACCGGGGTGCGCGCCGAAAACGAGAAGCAGATCGACGAGGAAGCCCGTGCAGCCTACTGCGCGAAGATCGAGCAGGCCGCCAGGTCGGCCGCACCAATCAAGGCTTAGAGGCTGTCTCACGTGACGTGATGTTCGTGCGGCATGATGCCGGTCGTGGGTGCTGATCTATCGAAGCGTCTGGTTCCTGATGAACTCTGGGAGCCGGCCGCCCCGTTGCTGCCGACGTTCGCTGCTCCAGCAAGGTGGTCGGACCGCTCCGTGTGACGAGCGGGCCGTGTTCACGGCAGTGGTGTACGCGCTGACCAGCGGCTGTGCCTGGCGGCATCTGCCGCCGACGTTCGGCACGTCGCCCGCCACCGCGCATCGCCGCTTCACGGTATGGACCGAGGCCGGCCTGTGGCGTCGGCTGCACCGGGCGGTGCTGGACGAACTCGGGGCCCGGGGCGAGGTGGACTGGACCTCGGCGATCGTCGACGCGGCCTCCGTTCGCGCCAAAAGAGGGGATCGCTGACCGGGCCGGACCCGGTCGATCGCGGCAAGAAGAGCAGCAACCTGCACGTGCTGTCCGACGCCGAGGGCATCCCGCTCACCGTCGCCGTGTCCGGCACGAACATGCACGACAGCCTCGCCCTCAAACCGCTCATCCGCGACATACCCGCCGTCTCGTCCCGCCGGGGACCACGGCGGCGCCGACCCGTCAAACTCCGCGCGGACAAGGCCTACTTCTCCGCCGAACACCTGGCCTGGCTGCGCGAGCGCGGGCTCGTCGCGCGCAGCGCGCGGCCCGGCATCGAGTCCGGCGAACGCCTCGGTCGGCACCGCTGGAAGATCGAACGGTCGATCGCCTGGCTCTTCGGCTACCGCCGCCTCACCGTCCGATACGAACGAACGGGCTCGCACTTCCTCACCTTCCTCGGCCTGGCCGCCGCCCTGATGACGTGAGACGTCCCATACTCCGTGGCGACCTCGTCATGGACGGAATGTTTCGGTCGGTGTACTGAGCACGCGAGTGAGTTCCGTTCCCGCTGTGGGCCGGCCGTCAGCTGCCCGCCTTCAGTACCGCCGCCACCAGCGGCCCCGTCGACTTGCCGCCACGGCCGCCCTGCTGGACCACCCCCGCCGCGGCGAGGTCACCGCGCCATGCAGTGAACCAGCCGTTGGGCTTGGTCTGGCCGTCGACCTCCGCGGAGCCCGTCTTGCCGCCGATGTCCGAACCGACGCCCGCCATGGCCTCCGCCGCGGAGCCCGACGTCGCGGTGTAGTGCAGGAGTTCGTGCAACTGCCTCTGCACGGACCCGTCCAGCTTGCGTGCCGCCGTCGCGAGCGAGCGGCCGTCGACGTCGGGCGAGACCAGGTACGGCTGCCGGAAAACGCCCGTCTTGGCCGTGGAGATGATGGATGCGACGTTCAGCGGGTTCATCCGTACTCCGCCCTGCCCGATGAGCGACGCCGCCATCTGCGCATTGCTCTGCACCGGCACAGCCCCGTCGAAGCTGGACACCCCGATCGACCAGTTGTTGAGCCCGAGCCCGAAAACCTGCTGGGCCTGCTTGGTCAGATCGCCGTCGTCGAGCTTCTCGGCCTGCGTGATGAAGGCGGTGTTGCAGGAGGCAGCGAAGCTCGAACGGAACGTACCGTTCTTGATCTCGAACTCCTCCACGTTCTGGAACTTCCAGCCGCCGTAAGACGCGTACTTGGGGCACGGATGCGGCTTGTCGATCGACGCGAGGTCCTTCTCCAGCAGCATCGACGACGTCACGATCTTCATGGTGGAGCCGGGCGCCAGGGACCCCTGGAGCGCCGTGTTGAAGCCATGGCTCGAATTGGCGGCGGCGAGGATCTCACCGGTCGACGGCTTCATGACAACTACGGACGCCCCCTTGCGCTTTCCCACTTCCCGCTCTGCGGCGGCCTGCACGGTCGCGCTGAGCGTGGTTTTCAGTGTTCCCGGCGTGCCGTCGGACAGCGTCAGCAGTGTCTTGTCGGGGATCTCGTCGTCACTCTCGCTCTTCCCCGAGCCGTCATCCTTCTGCGAGGCGTCCGCGCCGTCCCCGCGGACCACCCGCAGTTCGACTCCCGCCGTACCCCCGGCCTTCTTGCCGTACTTCTTCCGCAGCCCGTCCACGACGGTACCGAGCGAGGGGTACTTCGCCTCGGTGAGCTCCGCGCCGTCACGGTCCACTGCCTCGATGGGCGGGTCCCCGGCCTCATCCGTGACCAGGGTGTCGCCCTGCTTCAGGTCAGGGTGCACGACGGACGGCTGCCACCCGACGAGTGGCTTGCTGTCCTTCGCCCGGCGGACGACCGTGAGCTGGGAGTCGTAGGCCAGGGGCTTGCTCTTGCCCTTGTACGAAACGGTCCCGGAGACCTTGAACGTGACCGTGGCGCCGGACACCTCGCCACGGGTCAGCCTCACATCGTCGATGTGCGCGTCCTTGCTGAACCCGGTCAGCACGGTCTGCGCAGCCGCCGTGTCGTCGGTGTACTCGGCTGCCTTCGCGGCGTTGCCTCCCTGCCACGCGGTGAGGAACCCGTCAGCCGCGGCCCGGACTTCCGCGGCCGTGACCGGGCTTGCTTTGAACGTCTTCGCAGTTCCGCCGGCCGCAATGTCCTCGTCCGCCGCCGCGCCGTACATGCTGTATGCGGCGAACCCCGCGCCGCCCACGGCCACAGCGACCACGCCGCCGATCAGCGCAGGATGCGTTCTCCTGCGCGTGGCGCGCCTTCTCTTGCCCACAAGTCCTCCGCCGTTCGCCGATCCCCCAGCTCCTCACCAAGACGTCCCCCACACTAGGGGGCGGCAGAACTGCGGCCGCTCCCCCGCCCCCGCCCTCAGCCCCCCGCACGGAGAACCACCACCCCGACCGCGGCGCGCCGACGCCTGCCCCACCTGACATCTGACAGTTCACCCTGCCCCGGCAGCCCGATGGTCACGCGTCGCCCATCTGGCCGACCACCCATCGGACAGTCCCTGGGAGTGCCCGGGACGGCTGGTGGCAGTAGTTCGAAGGGTCGGGGGTCAGGGGTTCAGGATTCATACGCGAGCTGCCGGCCGCATGCAGCGCCCACTTGGCTGGCGAGGTGTTGGTCGTCCAGTCCGCCCACCTCGGCGGCCCATCCACTCCCGTCGGTCAGCAGGTTGTGCTGAGTCAGCCACAGGAGTTCGGCTTGCACCCCGCTCGCGAGCTTCATCAGTACGTCGTGGGCGGGGCTGCTGAGAGATCCATGGCATGGTTGCGGCCGTCGTTTTCCACAGCGCCGCACCGGCCGCACAAGTTCTCCCGCTCCGGATGGGTCAACCACTGGTCCCACGGCCACAGCACGCTGCCCACGGCAGACCAGGACCCGGACTACCCAGGCAATCCTGCGACCGCCTGAGCACTCACCGCCTCACTCGCTCTCGGGTCGCAGCACCGGCCGCAAGGCGTCCAGCACGGAGGCATCCTCGATGGTCGACGGCACCGGCTCATCGCGGCCCTCGGCCATGGAACGCATGGACTTCCGCAGGATCTTCCCCGACCGGGTCTTGGGCAGACCGGCGACGATGTCGACCTCCTTGAACGAGGCGACCGGGCCGATCTCGGACCTGACCGCCGCGACGAGTTCGCCGCGCAGTTGCGCCGGGTCGGTGTCGACGCCGGCTTTGAGTACGACGAGGCCGCGCGGCACCTGGCCCTTGAGCCGGTCCTCCACCCCGATCACGGCGCACTCGGCGACGGCCGGGTGGGCGGCCAGGACGGCTTCCATGGAACCGGTGGACAGTCGGTGTCCCGCGACGTTGATCACGTCGTCCATGCGCCCCATGACGAACACATAGCCGTCGTCGTCGACGTATCCTCCGTCGCCACTGAGGTAGTAGCCGTCGAAGCGGGACAGGTAGGAATCCACATAGCGCCGGTCGTCGCCCCACAGGGTCGGCAGCGTTCCAGGCGGCAGCGGCAGCTTGATGCAGATGGCACCCTCGACGCCACGGGGCACTTCCACGCCCGTCTCGTCGAGAATGCGGACGTCGTAGCCCGGGACGGGAACCGTCGGAGAGCCCGGCTTGATCGGCATCGGTTCCAGACCACGGAGGTTCGCGGCAACCGGCCAACCGGTCTCGGTCGCTCCGGTGGCCTGCAGTTCGGCCGGATCTGGTGTCGAGGTGGCTTGAGCAGACGCACCTGCGGCCGGTCCCAACACTCGCAGTGCTCGGGACCGGCCGGACCTACCTGTGCTCTTCAGTGCTTGCGGCGCGGCTGCACGATCATCGGCATACGCGTCGGATGAGCCATAGCAGCTGTTGCCTCGGTGGGCGGCTTGGAGCCCGGCACGGGCCGCAGCTCCCAGCGCGGCAGGAGCGTGGCGAGAGTGATGGTCGCCTCCAGCCACGCGAACTTGTCGCCGATGCACTTCCGGTTGCCTGCCCCGAACGGGACCACGTGGACCCGCGGGCGCTGGGCCACCTGCTCGGGCAGCCAACGGTCCGGGTCGAAGCGGTCCGGGTCCGGGTAGAGCTCCGGATTGCGGTGTAGGGCGTACAGACTGAACAGGAGCTCGGTGTCGGCCGGCAGCTCGTATCCGCCGATAGTGACCGGTTCGGTCGTCGTGCGCATCAGGGTGACCACTCCATGGAGCCGGATCACCTCGTCCAGGACTCGGGTGATGCTGGGCAGCTTGGGAACGTCCGCGAAATTCACGGCCCGGTCCCCGATGACGGCGTCGATCTCTTCCAGCAACTCGCGTTCGACATCGGGGTGCTCGGCCAGATGGTGCAATGCCCAAGAGAGGGTCGAGGCGACCGTCTCGGTGCCGGCGAACAGCATCGTCGTCAGCTCGTCCCTCACCTCTTCGTCCGTAAGGCCCGCCCCTGACTCGTCACGGGCAGACAGGAGCAAGGACAGCAGATCGGTGCCGCTGTCGAGGTCGGATGCACGAGTCTTGGCGATGACGTCATCAATGACCAGCCGCATCCGCGCCGCAGAGCGGTTGAACCTCTTCCAGATCGGCCAGTTGACCGTGAACTGCGGGGCGAGAGCGCGGAGCAGCATGCTCTGCAGGATGATCGGCAGATCCTCGCGGACCGACTCGACGGCCGGGCGTCCGATGTCGGCAGAGAACAGCGTGGCAGCCAGGGTCTCGATGGCGTGGGCGCCCATCACTTTGTCCACGTCGATCTGCTGTCCTGCGCTCCATGAACCCGCGAGCTTCTCCGCCCGCTTCCTCATGATCTCCGCGTACCCCGCCAGCCGTTCCTTGTAGAACATGGGCTGGATCAGACGTCGGTTGCGGATGTGCTGCGGGCCGTCGGAGCTGGCCAGGCCGTTACCGACGACAGGGCGCATCTGTTTGAAGAGTCGGCCCTTCTGGGACGCCTTGCCATACGTCACCGTGACCGCGTTGACGGTGTCAGGGCTGGTAACAACCACGATCGGCATGGTGCCGATGCTGAGCCGCACTACGGGCCCCTCGGCATGCAGGGATCTGAGGACTGCCAGCGGCCCACGAAGCAGCAGCCGCGGAATGTGGCCGAGTCCGAGAACGGCCCCCTTCGCTCGGGGTATGGCTGTCAACGACACGAGACTTCCTTTCGCGGGACGATCACGCGCGCGGTAGTCGACTCGCGATCCGGCGTGTGTCTGACGTGCGGTGGTGCTGGGTTCAGAAGGGCAACCGGAACGATCTACTAAGCACCACCGTAGAAGGGTCCGGGTTGCGCCGCCAGGGCACGCAGCGAGGCTGGTTGCCGGCCATCCGGCGGCGGTTCCGCCTCCCAGTGCCCATCTGGCGTTCCATGGCGGCAGGATCGCGATCGTTGAGTGGCGCTACCTTCGCTTGCGGCCGGGAGGCTGGCCCCCAGGCACGGGCGGGCAGCCTCTGTTGGCGGTACGAGCGTGTCGCGAATGCAGCAAGTCGCTCGCGGGGGAAAGCCTTCTCAGTCGTCATCATCACCGAGGCCCACCAGGGCTACCAGAAGACCTCGTCTCAGCAAGACAGCTTCACCTTCCGTGAACGCCAGCCGAAACTTGCGAGTCCGTACGACCAGCGCTCCCCGTTCGAGCTCGCGGCCGCTGATCAGACAGGCTGAGCAGGCGTCAGCTCGCAGCCTTCAGCTGCTCCGCCCGCTGGCTCAACGGCTCCGGGAGCGAGCAACGTCGTCGCATGCAGGGCTTGTTGACGCTCCATCGGCGGGCTACGGATATGCTGCCCCCGGCTCCCGATCTTGCCCACGCAAGTATCGGAGCTCGCGGCCTGTTCCGCGGTCAGCGCAAACGATCATGAGCGCCCCGGTAGGCCCTTCGTGACTGGGGTCGCTCCCCCAATCCCGGAGGCGTCGTGTCCCCCCAACCGCCCATATCCGCCGCAGGCCCCGTGCCGCCGCCCGGCTGCCCAGCACACGGCATGAGCACAGGACTTCAGCGACTGCCTGAATCCGACAACCCGGCCAAGCTGTACGAGGAGCTGCGCGAGCAGTACGGGCCCGTGGCACCCGTACTGCTGCACGGGGACCTCCCGGCCTGGCTCGTGCTCGGATACCGGGAGAACCTGGAAGCCATGCGCACTCAAAGCCTCTTCTCCCGCGACTCGCGTCTCTGGAACGCCTTCCAGGAGGGCCGGGTGCCTGCGGACTCGCCTCTTATGCCCATGGTGGCCTGGCAGCCGCTGTGTGTATTCGCTGATGGCGACGAGCATGCCCGGCTGCGCGGCGCGGTCGTCGATGGACTGTCGCAGTTCAACCGGCATGGCATTCGGCGATACGTCACCCACTACACCCACGAGCTCATCCAGGGATTCGCGGCATCAGGCAGGGCCGACCTGGTCCGCGACTACGCCGAGCGTCTTCCCATGCTGGTCGTCAGCCGACTGCTCGGCATGGCCCCGGGCGAGGGCCCTGCCCTGGTCGAGCCCACGCTCGATCTGATCAGAGGCAGCGAGACGGCAGCAGCGAGCAACCAGCGCGTGACCGAAGTCCTCACGGACCTGGTCCAGCGCAAGAAGGCGAAGCCGGGCACCAGCGACCTCACATCGCGGCTCATCGCTCACGAATCCAATCTCAGCGATACGGAGATCGTGGAGCACCTGCGCCTGGTGCTCGTCGCCGCCCACCAGAACACGGTCAACCTCATCGCCCACACCCTCCGGATGCTTTTGACCGATCGCCGCTTCCGCGGAAGCCTCTCCGGCGGCCGGATGACCCTGCCGGACGCGCTGGAACAGGTGATGTGGGACAACCCGCCCATCGGCGCCATCCCTGGCCGGTGGGCCACGGGCGACACGGTGCTCGGTGGACAGCAGATCAAGGCGGGCGACATGCTCGTCCTCTGCATCGCCGCAGCCAACGTCGACCCCGAGCAACGTCCGGACCTGAGCCTCCCGATGCACGGCAACCGCTCACACCTCGCCCTGAGTAGCGGACCGCACGAATGCCCCGGTGGCGACATCGGTCGCGCCATCGCTGACACAGGTATCGACGTGCTGATGGACCTCCTGCCGGACATGGAGCTGGCCGTGCACGAGGGCGAGCTGGGGACGACAACGGACTGGATGGCCCGCCGCCCCTCTGCTCTGCCGGTGACCTTCAAGCCGAAACGGTTCAAGGATGGCGGTGGTAGGGCAGAAAGTACGGGTGCCCAACCGCTTCCCGAAGCAGCGGTGTCAACGCCATCGCAGGAGCCGTCTTCTGCGCCCGCTGTGGCGAAGCCCGGCCCTTGGTGGAGGTCTCTGTTCCGCCGGCGACCGTGACGCGATCTCCGTTTCGTCCCCTCGAGACCTTGTAGAAAGCCATGGCTCTCTACATCGCGATCGCCGTCTTCGCCGGCGTTTTGCCGCCGCAGGGTTGAAGTGGAAGTCGTTTAGCGAGAAGGTCATCGCGCCACTGATCCCGCTGCCCCTGACCGGCCCTCAGCGGCCGCCTCGAGGCTCGCGCTCGCGATCGTGCTCCGCCGGCGTGGCACACCTCGGAAGTACTGACCGCAGTGATCGCTCTGCCCAGGCCGTTCCCGTAAGGGGCGGCCTGGGTTGCCTCGGCCGGCTGCGCTCGGGCTGGACTTCAGCTTCCCCCGTGGGATGCAAGGTCATCGGCGCGCGAGTTGGGCGGTACAAGACGGGTCCCACATCGTGCAGATTGGTAGTTGCCGCTGGATCGCATCACCGGGACTGCGTCCCACATTCGCTCAGCTGCATTCCGACGAACTGATGGAGCACGCGCTCCGGATCGGGCCACCACCGCGCGGAAGTCGTTTGGCTGGATGCCTATTTGGCAGACTAATAGGCGTGGCTCGCGAGTCACACGCTGATCGAGCTGCCCCTTACACGTTGGAGTGTCCGTGCTGAGCCAGTGCCCGCACTTCGTTCTCGACCCGAAAGCCGACCCGACCGAGGAAGCGCGAAAGCTTCACGCCCTGGGCTCTCTGGTCCCTGTTGAGCTACCGGGTGGTGTCACGGCCTGGACGGCCACGGATCACGCCACCGCCCAGGAAGTCCTCGGCCACCCCGCCCTGACCAAAGACCCCGAACACTGGCCCGCACTGAGGAACGGACAGATACCCGACGACTGGGAGCTGATCGCCCTCGTACGGGGAGCTGCCATGCTTCACGCCGGCGGCGACGATCACCGTCGGCTGAGAACACTTGTGAGTTCCGCCTTCAACCGGGCGCCCGTCGAAGCCCTCCGCCCCCGCGTAGCCGAGATCGCCGGCGAGCTGCTGGACGATGTCGCTTCCGCAGACCGGGGCGAGCCTGTCGACCTGCGCGAGCTGTTCGCCTGGCCGCTTCCCGTTCGTGTCATCTGCGAGGTCCTCGGGGTTCCTGACTCTGTGGTTTCCGAGCTGCGCGCCCACTTCGACCGCTTGGTGATACCGGATGCGACCTCGGATGGGGCCGATATCCGAGTAGCCGTGGCGGCCATCTACCGCTCCCTGACGACGCTGATCGAGATCAAGCGCGCGGATCCGGAACCACAGAACGACCTCACGACCGAGCTGATTCGGTCACGCGACGACGGCGACAGGCTCAACGATCAGGAGCTGGTCGAAACGCTGTTCCTGATCCTCATCTCGGGACACGAGACCGCAATCAATTCGATCACCAACACGGTGCGTGCGCTGCTGCAGAACCCAAAGATGCTCGCCGCAGTCATCGACGGCGGTGAGAACGCCCCCACGTGGGCCGACGCGGTCGAAGAGGGGCTCCGCCGCTGGGCTCCAGTCCGGCACGCCATCCTGAGGTACGCAACCGAGGACATCGTCATCGCGGGAGTCCGGATCGCCAAGGGCGATCCCGTCGCCGCCAGCCTGTTCGCCGCCGGTCTGGACAAGAGCCGACACGAGAACCCCGAGGAATTCGACGTCAACCGCCCCACGCGCCGCGACCACCTCGCTTTCGCCTACGGCGCTCATTTCTGCCTCGGCCAACGCCTGGCCAAGCTCGAAACCGAGGTCGCGCTGAGCACCCTGTTCACCCGCTACCCCGGCCTCACGCTGGCTCGCGACCCCGAACGTTTGACATCCATCTCCCTCCAGGGCTTTGGCACGTTGCCGGTCCACCTCGGCCCCGAACACGCCGCCCGCCCGACCATCCGGTGATCGTGAAGCCACGACCGCAGCGATCACCACATTGACTGATGGCCACCACCCGGGGCACACGCCTCCTGGGCGGTGGCTGGCCCGGCATCGACATCGCCGACCGCCCCTTCTCCGACAACGGGCGGGTGAGTACGGGCTAGATCGCGACCCCGACATAGTCCGGCACCCTGTCGCCGGCAGTGCAGTTGGCCGGAGCGACGCTTCTGCAGTCAGGTCCCGCTCCGCTCCGGGTTGACGGTTTCCGGTCACTTCTCTATCCAGGTGGCTGAATCTGATGCCATGCTCGGGGCGGCCGGTTGGTCGCCCGAAGGGGCAGGCCGGAGCCACGCCGTCCCTCCCGACCCTCCCCACGGGAGGGCCGACGCCTGCCGCCGCTCGGCGAGTAAGCGCCGCCGGCCATTCGCTGCTCCGTCCTGCTCACGCGATCGCAACGGGGCGGCACCGGGATCCTTCTGCCGCAGGGGCGCGGCAGCACGCAGCGCAGCGTTCACTGTCCTGCCGGACCAAGGAAGGGTGAAGGCTGCGGTCGGCGCCTGGTCAGTGGCCGAGTCAATCACCTCTCGATAGGAGGCCGCGGCTGCCTCAATGTTCCCCCGCGTTTGCAACTCGTGGGCGCGGTTGTACGCAATGCGAACCCGCTTATCGAACTGGCCTCCGTCAGTGGCTTGGTTGCACACATGCTCGCACCCGCAATGTCACCCTGCTGAGCGAGCATGATCTCAAGCTTGAGCGCAGCCTGCTGTGCCCAGATCTCGTCGGACAACGGATGATCGAAGTCGATGGCCAGCCGGTAAGAACGGCGCGCGCCTTCCACATTTCCCCTGCATCTCAAGCGAGCGCAGTTACGCCCGGCACATGCGTGGCTCGGAGGATCTGTGCAGGAGCGTCACACCGGCTGCACACAGCCTTTCGAATGCCTGGTTAGCGTGGCTGGCCGTTGGATCTCGCATGCGAACGTGACCAGGCCGTGGCCCAGGCGGGCCGACGGCGCAGTCAACCCAGGAAGACCGCAGATGGATTACTGCTCCTCGTGTCGTCGGCACCTCAACGGCGCCCTGGTGTGTCCCGGGTGCGGCGCCTACGCCCCGGACATCGCTCCGTCCTCCGCCCACGGCCACACCGGCGCGGCCCGGGGCACCGCCTCGGCGATGGCCGGCGACGCACCTGGCACAACGTATGGCGGAGAGTCCGCGGTCTCGGACAGGTGGCACGACGACCCCCTCCATGACGAGGCAGAGCTCGAGGCCGGCACCAACGCGGCCTCGCCGTACGGCACGTCCGCACGGCAGGGGCGGGCGGCACGCCGTCGCCAGTTGGCCCGTTGGAAGAAGAACCAGCGACGGGCCGTGATCGCGACCGCCGTCGCACTCGTCGGAGGCGGCCTGACCATCGCCACGATGGACGGGCACTCCACCGACCGGGCGCAGGCGGCCACAGCTCCGGACGACAAGAGCATGAGCACCGAGGAAAAGCAGGCGCCTGAGCTCACCCGTCCGGAGTCGACACCGCCCACCACTCGCCGGCCGTCACACACCACTCCCGAGGCGCAGTCGCCGGCCACCAGCACCCCGCCGCGGCAGTCCCTCGAGGCCCCGCCCCGCACGGCGCCGCCGACCGCCCGGCCGGACGCCGCCGCGCCTCCCGGTCCGGCTGCGACGTCGGCCCCGCAGCCGCAGAGCACCGCCCCGTCCGCCGGCGATACGGCCCCCGACCGCACCGGTACGGAGAAGGAGCAGCCGTCGGCGCCCGCAACCGGCGGCGGCACGGACTCGGGCTCGTCCCAGGCCGGCCCCGCACCGGGAGCCACGTCGCCGACGGAGATCTGCCTGCTCGTGCTGTGCATCGGCTGACCGTGTCGGCACCCGACCGTGCCCGGCTCGACGAGCAGGACATGCGGGCCAGGTGACCGGGGCGGTGATCCCGCAGCACCGCCGGGGGCCGGGTCACGGTGTGTACTGGGTGAGGAGCAGCGCGATGTCGTCGCGGCGGTTTTGGGAGCGGCGGGCGTCGCGCAACAGGATGTCGGCGAGGTCGTCCAGTGAGTCGGCGGCGGCGTGGGCCAGTTGGGTGCGCAGCCGGTCGATGCCGACGCTGATGTCGGCGTCGCGGGACTCGATCAGTCCGTCGGTGTAGAGGGCGAGGAGTGTGCCGGGCGGCAAACTCAGCTCGGTTTGGGGGTAGTCGGCGGTGCGCTCGACGCCCAGGAGCGGGCCGCCCGGCAGGTCCAGGACCGTGGTGTCGCCGTCGGGCCAGTGCACAAGGGGCGGGCAGTGGCCCGCGCTGACCATCTTCGCGGTGGCCGACGCGGGGTCGAGCAGGACGTAGCAGCAACTGGCGAGCTGGCCGGGGCCGAGGTCGATGAGCAGCCGGTTGGTGCCGGCGATCACCTCGCTGGGCTGATGTCCGGCGGTGGCGAAGGCCCGTACCGCGCTGCGCAGTTGGCCCATGGTGGCTGCGGCGGCGACGTTGTGGCCCTCGACGTCGCCGATGACCAGGGCGATGCCGTGGTCGGTTCGGATGGCGTCGTACCAGTCGCCACCGATGTCCATCCAGCTGGTGGCAGGCAGATAGCGGCCGGTGACCTGGATGCCGGGCAGGGTAGGCAGCCGGTTGGGCAGCAGCGCGTTCTGCAGGCCGTGGGCGAGGGCGGACTTGGCGTCGTAGAGCCGCGCCCGCTCCAGCGCCTGGGCGATCAGGCCGCTCAGCGCGGTCAGCAGGCTGCGTTCCTCGCTGGGGAAGGGGTGAGGCTGGTCGAAGCCGATCACGCTGGCGCCCACCGGGCGGCTGGAGGCGATCAGCGGCAGGAACACGAACGCGCTGGAATCGGAGCGGAGCTCGGGGTAGGCGCGCGCGAACTCTTCTGGTGTCTCGATGAACAGCGGGGCTCCGGAGGCCAGCGCCCCGGTGACGGGCCCCCAGGCGTTCTGTAGCGGCGTGCCCTCGAATCGATCCAGGAAGCTCTCGTGGTAGCCGCGCTGGGCCAGCAGATGCATGTGCCCCTCGCGCACGATGTAGATCGCCACCCGGTCGCCGCCGAAAGCGGGCAGCAGTTGGTCGGCGACCACGCTGCACACCTCACGCGCCGTGACCGCCTCGGTCAGCGCGCTGCTCATCTCCAGGACCCGATACAACGCGCCCAGGTTGGTGGGCGCGGGCCGCACAGCAGCCGGGACGGGCGCGTCCGCAACCGGGACCGCCGCTGTGGGCTCGGCCGTCGCCGGGATCGCGTCGTCGGTGGGCGTCACCCATCCGGTCAGGCCTTGCGTGTCCGGGCGCAGGTGCACCACCAGCCACTGGCCGGGATCAGCGCCCGGGGCGAGGAAGGAGACCGGCTGCTGGGAGACCTGGGCGGCCCTGAACCGGTCCTGGTAGCCGGGATCGGCCAGGTGCGGCAGCACCTCCCAGGGGCGCCGGCCCACCAGATCGCCCCGCCGCAGGTGGGCCAGCCGCACCAGACGGTGGTTGGCGTAGGTGATGCGCCCGTCCCGGTCCAGCGCGAAGAAACCGTCCGAGAGCCGTTCCAGCGCTGCGACCGCGGCCATCCCGGTTCCGAGGTCGAAGACCCCGCCCACCAGATGCGACCGTACGCCCGCCTCGGCGCCGGTGTCGGGCACCCGGCCCCACAGCTCGACGGTGCGGTGCCCGCCGTCCCGCTCTTGGATGCGCAGGCAGCGGCCCAGGACCCGGCCCTCGGCGACCGCCGTCCTGGCCGCGGCCCGGAACCCGGGCCGGTCCGCGGGGTGCAGCTGGGCCGCCAGCGTGTCCGCCCGTCCGTCGTACTCCTCCGGGGCCAGGCCGAAGATCTGGCACACCGCGGCATCGGCGTCGAGCGCGCCGGTGCGGACGTTCCAGTCGAACAGGCCCACCTGCACCGCCGAGTCGGCCGGAATCGCCACCTCCAGCGGTCCGCCGTCTGCCTCGGCGCCCGCGCCATGCGTCTGCAGCTGCAGCTGCAGCTGCGCAAGCGACGCGCCGAGGCGACCGGCGGTGGTGCGCAGGTGCCGTCGCTGCGCCTTGGACAGCCCCGGCCAGCCGGGCCGGGCCGCCCACACCACGGCCATCGCTCCGAGAGGCTCCCGCCCCGCCATCACCGGTACGGAGGCCGAGCCGAAGGGGTAGGGCAGAGCCACCGCAAGCTGGGGAAAGCGCCGCATGGTCTCCTCGGCGTCGGCCAGATGGACCGTCCGCCCCAGGCGGTATGCCTCCGCGACCGGAATCGCACTGCTCACCGGGATCCGCCGCCAGCCACCCAGCAGCGAGGGCGGCATGCCCGCCGCTGCTGCGAGCACCAGCGTGCTCTGGTTGCGCGAGGCCAGGAACACGCTCCCGGCATGCGCCCCGGTCACCTCGACGGCCCTGAGGACGGCATGCACCAGAGCATCGTCACGCTCCGCCACCACTTCGGCACTCGTCGCACCGAAGTGGTGCGCACCCAACCCCCCACCGCTGGACGACATGCCGACCCCGATCACTGCACAGGTGGCGCGGAACGCACATCTGAGGCGTTGATCCAAGTCTCGTACCAAATGGCGCCGTTCTCCAGCGGTGGCGCGTGATCAACTTGCCGGGCCGGGCCGGGTGCGAGCCGGTACCAGGCCCGCGACGATCATGTCGGGCACCAGGAGGCGAGCGGCATGATCACCCACACCTCGTCCGCGGGCCGGAGACCGCTGATCCCCGCCCGCGGTTCCGCGCCCTTGGCGGGAGTAGCCCTCGGCGTCTACGACGGGTATCTGGACGCTGACCACGACGCCTCCGCGGGCCGTGCCAACGTGCTGGGTTTGATCACAGCCTTCGCAACCACCCTGCTCGGATACCTCTCCCTCTGGCGGGTGTCCTGACTCGGTCGAGACCCGCGACGGCTTCCTCCAGCACCGCTTCCAACCAACGCGGTCAGGGCGGGGTTCGCGGAAGGCCCCGAGTAGTCAGCACCCGCATGCCGGATCTCGCCGCCCGCCCGGCGCCTTCGACCGGATATTCGGTCTCAGGCCACCGACCTGGTGGGTTTTCGTCACGGCTGGTCTGCCGGCCGGCCGTAGACATACGGAGGACGAAGTTCCCAGATCCACCTGGAGGCCCTCCGATGAGATCCACCAACAAGGTCCGCGGCGCAGTCCTGGCCGGAGCCGTACTGGCAGCAACAGCGGTGGCAGTGACCACCACCCCAGCCGCAGGTACGGCCCAGCACCCCCAGAACGCACCGCTGGTCGAAGCGGTCTCCCAGCTGAACCGATCGACGCAGTGGAACCTGGCCGAGCGGATCAAGCTGAACTTCCCGACCCATCACCCGCAGGGCTTCGCCCGCGTCGGGGACCGTCTCTTCCTGTCCAGCGTGGAGATCATCGAGGCGCCGGTGAAATACCCGCAGCCGGTCGACGGGTACGACCGGACGCCGGGCAAGGGCCGCGGGCATGTCTTCGTGCTCGACCTGAAGGGCCACTTGCTGAAGGACATCGTCCTCGGAGAAGGAGACAACTACCACCCCGGCGGCATCGACGCCGATGGGACGTCGCTGTGGGTTCCGGTCGCGGAGTACCGGCCGTACAGCCACTCGATCGTCTACCGGATCGACCTGGCCACCCTCGAGGTGCATGAAGAGTTCCGGGTCTCTGACCACGTCGGCGGAATCGTGCCCGATCCCAGGACCGGCGAGCTGCACGGAGTGACCTGGGGATCCCGGGAGTTCTACACCTGGAACGGCAAGGGCAGGCAACTGACCCACACGTCCAACTCCAGCCACTTCGTGGACTACCAGGACTGCGCATACGCCGAGCGCGAGCAGATGCTGTGCACCGGCATCACCAACTACAAGACCGCAACCGGCACCAACTTCGAGTTGGGGGGCATCACCTTGCTCGATCTCCAGTCGCAGACCATCCAGCACGAGGTGCCGGTTCAGCTGTGGTCGGCCGCCGGCCATGTCGCCACGCGCAACCCTGTCCACCTGGAGGCCGACGGCGGCAAGCTGCGGATGTGGGCTGCTCCGGACGACGGCGAAGAGGTGTCCGGCACCGAGATCCTCATCTACGAGGCCAAGGTCGGCTGATACGGACCGATCTTGAGTTCCACGGCAGCGCCCGATCCGCCGTCGACGACGTGGTCGGCGGCGGATCGGGCGACACCGTGTCGCTGCGGTGGGCGCTCATCCGCATGCGCACGGGTAACGCGGCGGTGCCGTTCGAGGCGCGAGTGAAAGTAACCCGGTACTGGGATCGCGGTGGTTCGCTCGGATCGCTGGCCGTGTAAATGGCTCGGCACGACGGTGATGGCCTGCGGCTCCGGGCGATGGGCGGCATGGTGCCGAGAAGGGCGATATCCGCGCAGGTGAAAGTGGTTTGCCGACGTGGATGTCGCGTGGGTAGCGTCGCCGTCCGTGACCCCGACTCTGCGCACCGAGCGGCTGCTCCTGGAGCCGTACATCCCCGAGGACGAAGAGGGCTTCATCGCTCTGTTCCAGGACACCAGGGTGTCGCAGTGGATGGGTGACGGCCCTGCTTCCGAAGCAGCGGACCGAGCCCTGTTCGGGCGCATCTTCACGAAGGTCTATGCCCAGGGCCTGTTCGATGTCTGGGCCGTTCGTCGGGACGGACTCCTGGTCGGGCATGCCGAGATCAAGCCGAACGACATCGTCGGAGGCCACGAGATCGTCTACGCTCTGGCGCCGGCGGCATGGGGATCCGGTCTGGGGACCGAGCTGGCGGAGGCGATCGTCGCCCACGGCTTCGACGCCCTCGGACTGACCACGGTGCACGCCACCGTAGCCGCACCGAACCAAGCCTCACTGGCCCTGCTGGACAGAATCGGTTTCGAGCATGTCCGGGACATCAAAGAGGAAGACGGCAGCACCACACGCGTGTTGGCCCGCCGTCTGACTGCGACCGACAAAGGCCCCAACCCGATACGGTCCCGATACAGGCGAGTAAACCGCGGCCTCTGAAACCCTCCTGGGTCAGCCGGCTGATCGATGTTCGTCAACCGGCCTCCCGGGCCGCCCCCGCATCCCGCAGGCGCCGGGCCCGTAACACCAGCTCCAGCTTGAAGCGCCGGTCCGGATCGTCCACCTCGTCGCCCAGCAGTTCGCGGATCTGCCGTAACCGGTAGCGCACGGTCTGCGGATGGACGCCGAGCCGCGCCGCGACCTCGGGAGCGCCGCCACGGGCCTCCAGCCAGGCCAGCAGCGTTTCGACGAGCCGTCTGCTGTGCGCGGGGGCACACCGGTCCAGCGGCGCCAGGCACCGACGGGCAAGGTCCTCGATCAGCTCCTCAGGCGGCAGCAGCACCAGCTCCTCGGTGTGCTCGGTGCACTGCAGAACCTGGCCGGCCGGGAGCAGCCCGCGTTCCATCAGGCGCACCGCGGCGAAGGCCCAGTGCAGCGACTTGGCGGCCTCGGCGAGCGGAACCGGCGGTCCCATCGCGCCGGACCAGCCTGTCATCGCGCGCTCCAGGAGTTCCGGCCGGCCGGCCGCGTCCGGCTCGGGGACGACCATGCGCGGCTGCTCGTACTCCATGTCCAGCAGTACGTCCCGGCCCACGGCCGGGGCGACCGACTCCGGCGCCGGTCGCATCAGCACGGCGACGGCGACCTGTTCGGGCAGCGGCCAGCCGATGCGCTCTGCATGCTCGGCGAGGGCTTCGGTGGGATCCGTACGATGCTCGCTGAGCATCAGGCTGATCAACTGCCGCTGCAGTCGTAGCCGTTCGCCCGCCTGGCGGGTCGCGGCTTCGACATAGCCGCGTACGGACTGGGCGACGAGCCCGTCGAGATACTCGAAGCCGGACTCCACCAGCTCGTACATGGCCGGTGGCGGGATCTCGACCTGCTGACCGATCTCGGCGAGGCGACGCCATGCGAGCCGCACGCCGAGCCGGTAGATCGCCTGGAGCGAGTCGAGGCTGCGGCCCTGCAGCACTTCGCCGCGGCCGAACTCCTGGAAGACCTCCAGCTGACGCCCGTCCGGCCGGTCCTCCTTCACCACGAGGTGGCCGACGAAGTCCTCCAGCGCTCCGCGGATCCCGATCAGGGCCATGGGCTCGCCCGAATCGTCGACGACGAGCGGCAGGCCGGGGAACTCCTTGCGGATCTCCTCCAGAATGCTCTGCGCGAGTGCGGGCACCTCCGCCATGGCCAGGGATGCGAATCTTCTCGCCCGCAGGCGGGGTACGTCCCGCCAGGCCGTGCGCACGGGCATGAGTGTCCTCCCCTCTCGCTGCTGGTCGGCTATGGCTGCGGGGACGCTGTCGGCCGGCCCGTCTCGAAGGAGACGAGGGGCACGTTCGGCTGCTCAGGTGTGGCGTCCAGTGCGGCAACAATGCCGAAAGCGGTCCCCACGGCGAGGACGGCGGCGGCCGTGGTGGTCAGCACGGCAGCGGTCAGTTTGTGCATGGTCAGCGAGCCTTTCGGTCGGAAGGCACCCCGCCCCCACGGCTCCGGCTCGGCGACTGCCCAGTCTGTGAGGGGCATTGACACTCCGTCAAGAGGGCGCCTACGGTCCCGGCCCGTACAGACGCGCACCGTCCTGAATCCACCCTCGGCCCGGGAGTGCCCCCCATGCGTCGTACCGCTTCGCCGTTGTCGCTGGTCCTGTTGGGTGTCGGCGTGTTTCTGCTCGTGCTGGCTCCGATGCTTGCCTGGTACGTGGAGCCGCGTGCCGAACGCACCCCGACCGATGTCGATGTCACCACGGTGTTCACCGGCACCGGCCAGTATTTCGACACCACGAACCTCAGAGCCGTCCAGTCGAAACCGATCACCATCACCCGGCGGGTGCTGGGGGATGTCGCCGCGAGCGAGCGCAGCGGCCGGGCGGTGTGGGACGTGTCCACCGCCATCGACACCCCCGACACGCTGGCCTTCCGCGACCCGCGCAGGTCCTACCAGTGGACGCTGGAGCGCTGGGTGACCGACCGCCGGACCAACGCTCCGGTGCACTGCTGCGGCGAGACGCCGAAGTACCAGGGGGAGGCCTATCTCAAGTTCCCCTTCGACGTACAAAAACGCGGCTACCTCTGGTGGGACAACACGCTCGGAGCCACCGTCCGGCTCGAGTTCAACGGCACCAAGAAGGTTGCGGGCTACGAGGGTTACCGGTTCACCGGAACCGTGAAGGACACCCGGACCGGCACCCGCCAGGTGCCGGGGCGGCTGGTCGGCCTGCCGAAGCAGAGCCAGGTGCATGCCGAGGAGTGGTACGCCAACCAAGGCATCGAACTCGTCGTCGACCGGCGGACCGGCCGCATCATGAACGCGAAGATCGCGCCCCGCAAGACCTTGCGCGCACCCGGTGCCGACGAGGCGAAAGTGGTCCTGCTGGACAGCGCGGGGCTGGAGTTCACCCCGCAGACCCAGCGCGCTCAGGTCGCGCTGGCGAAGTCGGACAGCGGCAAACTCCGGGCGCTGGGAAGTACCGTGCCGATCGGGGCGGGGGCGGCCGGGCTGGTGCTGGCGGCCGTGGGTTGCGTACTCGTCTTACGCGGCAGGGAACACCCGAATCCCCAATAATGCGCACAATTTGATGGTGCGTCAGCTCCAGAGCGAGCCAAATTTGTCACCAGCGTGAGTAGCGGCATCGAACAGCCGGGCGGACACTACCAACCCACCCCGCCACAGACCGCTCCCCCCACCAACAACCCCCCACAGACCGCTCGCGCCACCAACGACCCCCCCACCGTCCCGCATCCCGAGGCGAGTTGGAGCTCACATGCCCCAGCACGTACCCCCCACCTTGCGCGCGCCACTCCCCCACAACCCTCCGCAGTACCCGCAGAGCGACCCGCCCGCCGACCCCCCACATCCCCGCCGGATCGTCTTCCTCGCCCGCCGCGACCTCGGCAACCCGGCCGCAGGCGGCTCCGAACTGCTCGTCGACCGGATCGCCGACGGCCTCACCACTCACGGCCACCAGGTCACGCTCCTGTGCGGCGGTCCCGCTGCCCTGCGCGACTACCGCGTGGTCTCCGCCGGCGGCGACGCCGGGCACTTCCTGCGGGCCCGCCGCGCCTTCGATCGGCATGCCGGTGACTGCGACCTGCTCGTCGAGGTGTGCAACGGCATGCCGTACCTCGCACCGCTCTGGCACCGCGGACCGACTCTCTGCCTGGTCAACCACGTCCACACCGACATCTGGCGCGAGCGTTTCCCGGGCCCCGCCGCACGCCTGGGCAGAAAGCTCGAGCACTGGGCACTGACCCGCGCCCACAGCGGCAGCCTGCTGGTCGCCGTCTCCCCGTCGACGGTCGACGCACTCCAGGACCTCGGCATCCCGCGCGAGCGGATCCGCCTCGTCCACAACGGTGTCGAGGAGCCCGGCCCGCTCGCGCCCACATCGCCGGACCCGCTGTTCCTCGCCGTGGGACGCCTCGTCGAGTACAAACGCATCGAGCTGCTGCTGCGTCTGTGGGAGAGAGTCAGACCAGTCACCGGAGGCCGGCTCGTCATCGTCGGTGACGGGCCGGAACGTTCCCGGCTGGAGGCTCTCGCCGGACCCGGTGTGACCTTCACCGGCCGGGTCTCGGAGGCCGAGAAGCACCGACTGCTCTGTGCCGCCTGGGTGTTGCTGCACCCCTCGCTCGTCGAGGGCTGGGGGCTTGTGGTGACCGAGGCGGCCGCCCGGTCCACGCCCGCCATCGGCTTCGACATCCCCGGCCTCAGGGACTCCATCGACGACGGCGTCACCGGCTTGCTCGCCCGCGGCGAGAGCTCGTTCGCCGCGGCCTGGTGCACGCTGGCGCTCAGCCCCGAGCGGCGAGAGGCGCTCGGCCGGGCGGCCGGGCAGCGGGCCGCGGACTTCCGCTGGGGCGCCACGGTCCGGCAGTTCCGGGCGGCGGCCGCGGAGGCCGCCATGCAGCGGAAGTGATGCGGCTGTGAAGGATCCCTCCATACGCAGGTCCCTCACGCTCTTCCGGGCGTTCATGGCCGAGCAGACCGACCCGGACCGGTGTTACACCCTGCTCGCCCAGGACGCAGCCGACCAGCTGGAGCGGCAGATGCCCCTGCACGGCCGACTGGTGGTGGATGTGGGCGGCGGACGCGGCCACTTCACCGAGGAGTTCCGGCGGCGCGGTGCGCAGAGCCATCTCTTCGAGCCCGATCTGCGGGAACTGGGCGCGCGGGGCACCATCCCCGCCGGCTCAGTGCTCGCCGACGGCTATCTACTGCCCCTGGCCGACGGCGTCGCCGACATCTGCTTCTCCTCCAACGTGCTGGAACACGTCGCCGACCCGCAGACCTTCCTCAGCGAACTGATCCGCGTCACCCGGCCAGGCGGGCTGATCTACGTCTCGTTCACCAACTGGCTCTCCCCCTGGGGCGGCCACGAATGGGCGCCCTGGCACTACCTGGGCGCGGAGCGTGCCCGCGCCCGCTATCTGCGGCGGACCGGACGCCCGGCCAAGCACGCCCTCGGCGAGAACCTGTTCACCATCCACATCGGTCCGACCCTGCGACACGTACGCGCTCGCGACGACGTGTCCCTCGTGACGGCCCGCTCGCGCTACTGGCCGTTCCTCGCGCAGGCCGTCACCCGCGTCCCGGGCCTGCGCGAGATCGCCACCTGGAACCTCCTCCTCATCCTCCGTCGCCGAACAGAAACGGCAGCAGCGATGACCGGCCCACTGCGAGCCACCCGTGGCTGAGACGACGTTGCACCTCCCCCCGGGCAGGCCCGACCGTCCCCGACCCACCGCACCGCCGCCACCGCCGCCGACCGCCGGGCCGCGCCGCAAGTCGTGGCTGCTGGCCTTCTGGGCAGCGGTCTTCGTCGCCTTCCTCTCCGTGTCACCGGGCAGGATGACGTTTGAGACCAAGCTCGGAGTGGTCGCCGACCCGTGGAAGTTCATCGGCGACCTCGGGGGGCTGTGGCAGAGCCGCGCCGGATTCGGCGGGCTCTCCAACCAGTACGCCGGATACGCCTTCCCGACCCTCCCGTACTACGCACTCACCGACCTCGCGCACATCCCGGTGTGGCTGGCCGAGCGGCTGTGGCTCTCGCTGATCGTGGCCACTGCGTTCTGGGGAGCGCTGCGGCTGGCCGAGCGCTTCGACGTCGGCAGCGCACGGACCCGGCTGCTCGGCGCTGCCTGCTACGCGCTGTGGCCCACCTTCACCATCGTCGTCGGCTCCACATCGGCGGCCGCGCTCCCCGGCGCGCTGCTGCCGTGGGTGCTGCTGCCGCTCACCGGCACCAGCACCCCGCGGGTGGCCGCGGCCACGTCCGCCCTGCTCATCCCCTTCATGGGCGGAGTCAACGCGGCATCGACGCTGGCCTCGCTGATGCCTGTGGGGCTGTATCTGCTCAGCCGCCCGGCCGGTCCGCGCAAACGCGCCCTGATCGCCTGGTGGGTGCCCGGTGTCGTACTCGCCACCGCCTGGTGGGTGGTTCCCCTGCTGCTGCTCGGCGCGTACGGCGAGGACTTCATGCCGTACGTCGAACAGGCCGACACCACCACCGGCACGATGTCGGCGACCGAACTGCTGCGCGGCGCCGGCAACTGGGTCGCCTACCTCCACTTCGGCGAAGCCTGGCTGCCCGCCGGCTGGACCGTGGCGACCGCGACGGTCACCATCCTCGGCTCGGCGTTCGCCGCCGCGCTGGGGCTGGCGGGCCTGGCGCGCCGCGATCTGCCCGAGCGCCGCTGGCTGCTGCTCACCGTGCTGGCCGTCGTCCTGATCGCCCTGGCCGGATACGCCGGTTCCTTCGGCGCGCCCTTCCACGAGCCAGTCCGGGACTGGCTGAACGGGCCGCTGCGGCCCTTCAGGAGCATCTACAAGTTCCAGCCCGGGCTCGCTCTCGCGCTCGCCTTCGGCCTGATGCATCTGGTGGCGCAGGCGAGCGAGATCCGCGGGGCACGGCCGTTCCCCGCCCGGCGTTACGCGCCCCTCGTCGCCGCGCTGCTGGTACTGCCCGGTCTGGCCTGGCCGTATGTGAACGGGTCGATTTTGCAGCCCGGCGCCTTCAAGAAGCTGCCCAGTCAGTGGACGCAGGCCGCCGACTGGCTGGAGAAGAACTCGCCCGACAGCCGTGCCCTCGTCGTCCCCGCCACCTCCCACGGCCTCTACACCTGGGGCTCCCCGATCGACGAGCCTCTCGACGTGCTCGCCGACTCCCGGTGGGCGCAACGCGACTTCGTGCCCTTCGGGACGCCGGGCTCGCGGCGTGCGATGGACGCGGTGGAACAGGCGCTCATGAGCGGCAGCGAAGTGCCGGGCCTGCGCGACTACTTGTCACGCGCCGGCCTCTACTTCGTCGTCGTACGCAACGACCTCGACCCGGACCAGATCGGCTACGTCCCGCCGATCACCGTGAAGCGCACCCTGGAGGCTTCGGGGTACAAGCGAGTCACCGGCTTCGACCCGGTGCTCACCGGCGGCCGGATCCCCAGCGGCACACCGCTGCAGGTCCAGGGCATCTTCCCGCGCATGCAGGCCGTCGAGATCTACGAGCCGACCGGCAACACCCGGCGACCGGGCGAGGTCGGCCTGCAGCCGGTCGCCGACACCGCCGTGGTCAGCGGCGGCCCCGAAGCCCTGCTGCAACTGTCCGCCGATCCGCGCCTGCGCGAGCGGCCCACCGTGCTCACCGGGGACAACCACCCGGGGCTCGGCACGCCGGCGGCCCAGTACGTCGCGGACGGGCTGCGCCGCGCCGACACCCGCTTCGGACTGGTCAACAGCAACACGTCGTACACGTACACCGAGGACGAACGGAACCCTTCCGGGAACGTGCAGGACCCGGGCGAGCAACCGCGGCAGATCCTGCCGACGAAGGGCACCGGGCACCAGACGACGGCCGTCCTGCGCGGCGCCGCTTCGGTGACCACGTCCAGCAGCGGCAACTGGCTGTTCCACCTGCCGCAGTACGACCCGGTCAACGCCTTCGACGGCAACCCTCAGACCGCCTGGGCCGAGGGCAGTGCCGGGAACGCCGCAGGCCAGTGGCTGCGTATCGGCTTCTCCTCGCCCACCGACATACCGGCCTCGCTGCAGCTCACTCCGCTGCCCGGTGACGGAATGCGGGCCGCTCCCACGCTCGTACGGGTCGAGACCGATCAGGGCTTCGAGGACAGCCCGCTGGCACCGAACGGAAACCCGCAGCCGGTCAAGGCACCCACGGGTGGGGCGAAATGGCTGAAGATCACCGTCCTGGCGGCCCAGTCCCCCAAGGCCGGACTGGGCGGCGCGGGCTTCAGCGAGGTCGCTGTCCCCGGTGTCCAGGTGACCCGCCTGCTACGGCTTCCCACCGACGCGCACGGCAACGAGGCCCGCGCCGAGGTCTTCTCGCTGCATCGCGGGAGCGACCCGGGCGGACTCTCGCCGATCTCGGCCGAGGAGGGCCTGCACCGCCGGTTCAGCGCCGGCCAGGGCGGAGACTTCACGGTCACGGCGAAGGCTCTGCCGGTGCCGGGCGAGGCACTGGACCGGCTCATCACCAGCGCCGATCCGCGGCAGGGGCGGCGGATCACGGCGACCGCCGACTCGACCAGCCGCCTCGGGAACGGCCTCAGCCCGCGCAATCTCGTCGACGAGGATCTGACCACCGCATGGATCGCCGGCGACCGGCCGGTCATCCATCTGCGCTGGACCGGCCGCAGGACCGTCGACGAGATCGTCCTCGCGGCCGCGGGCGGCCTCTCCACCCGGCCCGAGCAGGTGCTGATCAGCACCCCGAACGGCGCCGCGACGGCCGCCGTCGACGAGAACGGCCTGGCCCGTTTCGAGCCGATCACCACGGACCGGCTCGACATCATCATCAGCAGGGCCGCGCCTCTGACAGTCCACAATCCCGTTGCCGACGACCGGATGCAGTTGCCGGTCGGCCTCAGCGAGGTCTACGTTCCGGCACTCGCCGACCTGCGCACACCGCCGCCGGACCCGCAGTTGAGGTTCTCCGTGCCGTGCGGCGAGGGTCCGCCCGTCGCCGTCGACGGCACGCTGCACGCGACGAGCGCGTCGGGAACGGTGCGTGATCTGACCGAGCGCCGGCCCGTCGACGTCACGCTCTGCCGCGTGGCGGGCGGCGCTCTTCCGCTGGGCACCGGGCTGCACCAGGTGGAGGCGGGCGACGAAGGTCCCCTCGCACTCACCGACATCACACTGACCCGAGGCGAGATCCAGCCACCTGCCGTGAACCAGCAGCGGGAGGCGACCGCAGCCGACTGGCTCGGCGACCGGCGGTCCGTGACCGTCGGCACGGGCGAGGCCTCCTATCTCCAGATGTACGAGAACGCCAACGACGGCTGGAAAGCCACCCTCAACGGCAAGAAGCTGATCCCGTTGCGGATCGACGGCTGGCAGCAGGCCTGGCTGATCCCCGCGGGCGAGGGCGGCACGGTCAAGCTCGAGTACGAGCCCCTGGTCCTCTACGGCATCGGGATGATCGGCGGCGCGGTGGCGCTGGCACTGCTGGCGGGTCTGGCACTCGTACGCCGCCGGGGCGGCGCACCGGCCTCGGCGGCCATGACCCCGCCGCCGCCCGGATGGGTTCTGGGCTGCGTCGCGCTGACTCTTGTGGTCGCGGTCGTGGCGGGTCCGTTCGCGCTGATCGTCCCCGCGCTGGCGGTGGTTGCCCATCTGCGGCATTCGCTGCTGGTGCCGATCGCACTGGCGGCGATGGCCTGCGCCGGGATCGTGGCCGCGACGGGTGCGGGCGATCCGGCCTCCGTCGGACGGGGCGCGTTCGGCCCGGCCGCCCAACTCCTGGCGCTCATCGCACTGTGCGCGGCTCTGGTCACCGTGGGCCCACGGGCACGGGGCGGCACACCGGCCTCTGCGGCACCGGACCCGCAGACCACGACCTCCGCGGCACCGGACCCGCACACCACGACCCAGCAGGTGCGGGCGACAAACGGCCCTGCCGGAGGCCCCGTTCCGGGCCCCGCTGCGTACCGCCCTGATCCGCCGGGCTTCGCACCGCCCACCACACCGGAGGCCCCGCCGAGATGACCGCCCTGCAACCCGCCCGGCCCGGGCCGACCGGGCCCGAGCCGGGCCGGATTCCGTTTCCGGTCGTCGACGAGATCTCCCGGCACTGTCTCCGTGAGGAGGAACCCGAGACCGTACACATAGAGGTGCATCTGCCGCGCCGGCCGGAACCGGAGCGGCTTCGGGCGGCTTTCGGCGAGGCGCTGCTCCGCCACCCGCGGATTCTGGTGCGCCAAGCACCCGGTCGCTGGTACCGGCGGCGCTACGAATGGGAGTTGACCGGCAGCCCGGATGTGGATCCGGTCTCCTTCCCGGAGCCGGCGCCCGGTGCGCTGGAGCGGGCCAGGGCCAGAGCGCTGGCCGAGGCTCCGCCGCTGTCCCTTTCCCCGCCCGTCCGGCTGGAGGTGGTGAGGCCGTCGTCGACGGGCAGCTCGTGTGTGCTGGTGCTGACGCTCAACCACACCGCCCTGGACGGGCCCGCCTGCCTGCGCGTACTGGCCACGGCCGCCGAGTTGTACAGCGGCGCCGCGCACTCGCCCACCTCACCGGTACGTGATCCCGTCGGCGCGTCGGTACGGCCGGTGCCACCGCCTCGCGCCCAGCACGGCGGGCCGGGGCGGCCCGCCCGGGTGGCACCCGCGACCGTCGCCGGGACAACAGGCGGAAACGGGCTGCTGCTGGCCGATCTTCCCGTGCCGCGCCGACCGGCCGGGGTGGGCTACACCGTCAACGATCAACTCCTCGTCGCCACCTGCCTGATGATCGCCCGCTGGAACCGCCTGCACGACGCCCCGTCCCGTCCGATGCGCATCACCATGCCCATCGACGACCGCCCCCGCGGCGCCGAGATGCCCATCGGAAACGGCACCCGCCTCGTGGAGGTCGGATTCGGGCCACGAGAGTACGCGCGAGAACCCGACGCCGAAGCTCTCGCCGCCCTGCTGCACCGCACCGCCGAGCGCACCCGCGCCCTCAAGTCGGCACCCCGCCCTCAACTCGGCCACGCCGCCGCCCTCCTCACCGCACCCGCCCTGCCCGTCGGGATGCGGGCCGCCCTGACCCGAGGACTTCGGCGCGCCGCCGCTCCCTGGACCTCGACGACGCTGCTGAGCAACATCGGGCGCCTTCCCTACCCGCTGGACTTCGCGGAGGCGGGCCGGGCGGAGGCCGTCTGGTTCTCGGCGCCCGCCTCGATGCCGCGCGGACTGACCGTGACCACCGCCAGCACACAGGGACGGCTGCATCTGGCGCTTCGCTGGTCGCGCGCTCTCCTCGACGACGCGGCGGGCCAGCGGCTGTGCGACTTCTTCACGGAGTATCTGGAGGCCATGACGGCCCTGCCGACCGTTTCAGGAGGTGACGGGCCATGACAGGAACAATCCCCGCGGGACTGCGCGAGTTCTACGAGAACCCGGCCGTCCCCGTCGCCTCCGGAGACGAGCGCAGCCGCCGCCAGGCAGTGATGCTGGCCCGGGTGCTGCCCTCCGAGCCCTGCCTCGTCGTCGACGTCGGCTGCGGTGACGGCTCCGCCGCGGCCACCGCCGGTCCCCTTCTCGGCGATCACCGGATCGTAGGCATCGACTGGTCCCAGGACGCGCTGCGCCGTGCCGCGACCCGGATGAACCATGTCGTACGGGGTGAACTGACGTCGGGCGGCCTGCCGTTGGCCGACGCGACCGCGGACGCCGTGCTCTTCAGCGAGGTGATCGAGCATCTGGTGGATCCCGACAGCGCCATGGACGAGCTGCGCCGCATCCTCAAACCGGGCGGCCATCTGATGCTCTCCACCCCGAACCTGGCCGCCTGGTACAACCGGGTGCTCCTGGCCGCCGGAGTGCAGCCCGTGTTCTCGGAGGTCAGCCTGCGCGGCATTCACGGCCGCCCGGGATCCCAAGTCGTGGGCCATCTTCGCCTGTTCACCAGCCGGGCACTGCGGAGCTTCCTCACCGCGGCGGGCTTCGAGGTGGTGACCCTGGCCGGCGCGCCCTTCCACGGCGTCCCCCGGTCCCTGCGCCTGGTGGACCGGGCCGCCTGTGCCGTGCCGTCCCAGGCCTCCATCCTTCTGGTGCACGCCAGGCGGGTGTAGCGCCATGTGGTGGGGAGTGGCATCGGCCCTGCTGGCCAACGTCTTCTACAGCACCGGCTTCGTGCTCGAGAAGCGGGCCCTGTCCGGCCTGCCACGACTGAGCACGGCACAACCGGCCCGAGTCGTACGGGTGCTCATCGGCAGCCCGCTGTGGCTCGTCGGCTCCCTCGCACTCGCCGCAGGCTTCGCGGCACAGCTCGCCGTCTACCGCACTCTTCCCATCGCGGCCGCTCAGGGCATCTTCGTCTCCGGTCTCGTACTGCTCCTGCTGCTCTCCTCGGTCGTACTGGGTGAGCATCCCAGCGGCCGCGAGCGAAGCGGGGTGGTCATGATCACCCTGGCGCTTCTGATGATCGTGGCGTCACTCCAGGACACCGACGCCGTCGGCGGACACGCCTCGTCCGCCCGTGTCCTGCTGATCTGTGTGCCCGCGCTCGCGGCAGGACTGTGGCTCTACCGCTCCGTGGAACGCCGGGCCCGCCGCCGTCACCGGCTGCCGACCGCCGGCGTCGAATACGGCGTCGCCGTCGGCCTGTTGTACGGCGTCAGCTCGCTCGCCATCAAGGGAGTCTCCGGTCATCTGACGACCCGAGGCATCGGCGGCGAGGTCTTCGCTCTGCTCAAGTCCCCGTATCCGTACATCCTGATGGTCACCTCGGTCACCGGCCTGATCCTGTCCCAGGCCGCGCTGCAGCGCTGCCGGGCCTCTCTGATCGTGCCCGTGTGCACCACCGTCACCTGCCTGTTCACGGCCGCGCTCGGCACGTTCGTCTTCGGCGAGTCCCTGCCCGACGACCCGCTGCGGCTCGCACTGCGGCTCGGCGGCACCGCACTCGCCGTATCGGTCCTGCTGCTGCTTCCGCGTCACGACGAACCACCCACCCCGTCAAAGGAGTTGGCTCATGAAGCCTGACGATCCCCTGCTCCGGATCATCGCCTGCCCGATCGACAAGGGAGAGCTGACGCTGCTCCTGCCCGAAGAGATCCTCTACAACCCACGGCTGCGCCACCGCTACCCGATCATCGACGGGATCCCTCAACTACTTCCCTCCTCCGGTGCCCGCGTGCCGGACGAGGAACACGAGCGGATCCTCAAGCGGATCGGTCCATGACACTCGCCGCCCGGCTCGCCCCACACCTGCCGCCCGCACTCATCACCGCGGGCGTCGCCCTGCTGTATCCGCGGTACGAGCCCGAGCTGCGCAGACTGGCCGACTTCTGCCCGCCCGGCGGCTCGGCGGTGGATGTCGGCGGCTGGTACGGCCCGTGGACCCGGCGGCTGGCCAGGCGGGCCGACCGAGTGGTGACCCTCGAGCCGGTCCCCCACCTCGCCCGCCTGCTCACCAACACCACTCCCGCCCATGTCCACGTGGTGCACGCGGCTGCCTCGGACCACGACGGCGGCACGGCGCACCTGTGGCTGCCGTCGGGCGACTGCGGCAACCGTGGTGTCTCGTCGCTTGTCCGCAGAGACATGCACGCCCGGTCGATTCCGGTGCCCTGCGTCCGGCTCGACACCCTCGGTCTGCACCACGTCACCCTGATCAAGATCGACGTCGACGGCAGCGAGCTGAACGTCCTGCGCGGCGCAGAGGAGATCCTGGTCCGTGACCGCCCCGCGCTCCTCATCGAGCTGGAGACCCGGATCGGGCCCATCGAACCGGTCCTTGACCTGCTCACCCACCACGGCTACCGGGGCTGGGTGCTGCCGGGCCGCGACTGGCTGCCACTGTCCGATTTCGATCTGCCGGGCCACCAGTCCCTGACTTCGCATGTCGCCGAGCACGGCCTCGTACGCCGCAGCCTCGCCCCGTTCCGGCGGCGGTACGTCAATTCGGTGCTCTTCCTGCACGGCTCCCGGCAACCGGTCAGGCCTTCGAGTTCTGTCGTACGTCAAGGATCCAGCGGGCTCCCTCCGCCCGGACCAGGCCGTACGGCGCAACGCGGCCCGGGCCCGCGAGGAGTTCGCGCAGTTCCGCCTCGTCCGTCGAGGAGTTGACCTCGCAGAAGAGGAACTCGCAGGGCGGGTCCGCTCGTCCTCGTGTCGGTCGATCACTTCGCGCAGGTCGTCGGCGGTCTCGAAGGTGTCACGGCCCTACGCCAGTTCCGCGAGCGGGGCCCTGCGGCCACAGCACGGCCGCGATGCGTCGGCCATCGACTTTCACGACGGTGCAGGACTGTGGATTGGCCCGGATGGGCAGTTCGAATCCTGGCACTTGGCTGGCCATGGAGTCGACGGTTTCGCGGGCGGTCCCGGCGGTGGGGACGGCTGGGAACGCTGATCGAGAGGAGCAGCCCTCAGCGGCCGGCCCTATGGGGCGGGTGACGGGAAGCGAACCCGCGCTCTGAGCTTGGGAATCAGGAGGGGTGATTGGCGTGCATGTGGCCTGAGCTCTGGCTTTGGATGTTCATGCCTCGATACTTGGTCGGACGCCGCCCCCTGGTTGACCGTGATTTCGCCGACCGATTTGGCACGGGATCTGGCACGGCTGGAGGATCGCCGCGGAAACTGTGCGGCGCTTGCGTGGTCAGCCCTGACACATTAGGCGTCATGAATGAGGTGATAGATCTGCGCAACTCGGCCGGCATCCGCGTAGGGGACGTGTACGAGGACTGCTCCTTCCATCCGGTTCTGTGCACGGAGATCGACGACGACGGTGGCGTGGTGTTGAGCGGCATCTCGCTCATCGACGGCAGCTTTCCCCGGTCGTGCGACGGCCAGCACTGTGCGCCCATCCGCATACCGGTTGAGGGCGTCATGGCCATCAAGCGCGACTGGGAGGGCTACGTCCGGCGGCGGAAGGCTGAGCTGAGCGCAGCCGCCCGGGAGACACAGTGAAGGTCCCGACGGCTTTGATCGGCTCGCGGGTGGAGCGCACCTCGTTTGAATATCAGGTAAGGCTGAACCTCAGCGCGCTCGATCCGGACGAGGGTTATCGCCTGGACGCTGAGTTGGTTCTGGAGACACCTTTCCTGCTCCGTGATGCCATCGGCGACTGGCACGAACTGGACCCCGGAACCGGGGCGAGGCTCGCCCCCGTGCTGGCACTGTTCGGTCAGTCGATCACCGCCGTCGATGTCCAAGGCCGTGGAGCGTTGGCCATCGAATTTGAAGACAGTGCGGGACTGTGGATCGGCCCGGACCCGCAATTTGAGTCCTGGCACTTGGCCGGCCACGGGGTCGACGGTGTCACCGTCGGTCCCGGCGGTGAGGACGGCTGGGAGCGCTGACTGAAAAGGTCGGCTACGAGGCGGTCTGGCAACAACAAGCCCCGGGCCGTTGGGAGTATCCGCACGAGGTCGTGACCAAAGAGGGCGACTGCGTTCGCGGGAAGTCCGTCTGCGCCGTGCTGGCAAGCAGCGACCCAAGCGCGTCCTATACACCAACTACCTGTTCCCCACGTCGCCGGAATGGACCGTGCCCAAGGCTTGAGTGTGAGGTGAGCGCGTCTCCTGACTAAAGAGTGGATCGTGGACTGGCGTCTTTCCGGGGCTCTCCGTCTGCGGTTGGGCCTGGTCCTGTCATGGGTGAACAGGACCTCGCGTCGGCGGAGGTCTATTCGATTGCGGAGGGAGCCGATGGCTTGGCACCGTTCGAGGCGTCGTCCGCGTCTCCATTGTGAACTGAGGAGGCCCCCTCGTGGCTGTCGATCCGGAACGTCGTTTGGCTCTCCTTGGAGGCGGCTTCTCCACTGACGACGATGGTCTGCTGGATGACTGGGTGCTCGATCAGGTGCGCGCTCCTCGGCCCAAGGTGTGCTTCGTTCCGACAGCCAGTGGCGACGCCTCCGCTTACGTCGAGCAATTTCTCGCGGCGTACCAGTCACGTTCTTGCGAGCCGAGTGTCTTGCATCTGTTTCGGCGCGAGCTCGATGACGACGCCCTGCGAACGTTCCTGCTCCGTCAGGACGTCGTCTATGTAGGTGGGGGCAACACCGCGAATCTGCTGGCGGTCTGGCGTGCGCACGGCGTGGACCGACTACTGCACGAGGCCTTCGACCAAGGCACCCTGCTGTGCGGTATCAGCGCAGGTGCCAACTGCTGGGCTGAGGGCTCGCATACCGACTCTTTCGGGCCGCTGACCCACCTCTCTGACGGGTTGGGCCTGCTGTCCGGCTCGGTCTGCCCCCACTACGACAGTGAGCCGGGTCGTCGATCGTCCTTTAGGGCGGCCGTGGCCGCTCACGCGCTACCGGCCGGCTGGGCGGTGGAGGATGGCGTCGGTGCCCTATTTACGGACGGTCAGTTGACGGTCTCGGTGACGCGCACGCCTCAAGCCCGTCTCTATCGGGTAGAGCCAGGCGGGAATGACGGCGTCAAGGAAAGTGCCCTGCCATGTCGTCAGCTCGTCACAGCCGAGGAGCCCACCTCGCTCGCGTGAAATGAAGTCCGCCGCCCTTGCTGTCGGGCAGTCTCCTTCTCCTCGTCGTACGCCGAGTTGGAGAGGGGGGCGGGCGGCGATCTGGCAGCGGCTGCACGACATTCGCCGCCCAATCTCGCGCCATCCGCTCGTAGACAGCCAGTTCAAGACCTCCGGCAGTCAGCACCACGGGGGCAACTGCCGCTACACCAGAAGCAAACGGCTCCGTCATCACAGTCATGGGTGCAGCCATCCGGGGGGTCTTGGGAGGCCTGGGTCGTTGTGGCTGGCTGCCCGTAGTCGGTCAGGGCCGCCAAAAGCACCGCCACTTGCGTCCGACAACATGTTCACCATGGACCTTGAGGGAGTAGGAGCGCTGTCTGCAGCAGGAGTGGTGCTCATCGGAATACCTGCCGCCCTGCTTGTGGGCCGCTGGCAGTTGAAGGCTGCCTTGCGAGCGGCGGAGGCCACCAGCAAGGCAGGAATGGCTCAGGCCGAGTCTGTCTCGTTGGTCTTCTCGCCAACGTCGAGTTGGGCCAGGACCAGGCCGGAGAGGTGGTCGCAGGCGGCGAGTAGATGAATCTTGCGGCCCGTGGCCCTGGCCGCTCCGCGCAGGGTCTTGCCGTCGACCGCCACTGCGTGCAGCCGGCTGTCGGCCCCAGCGCGCCGGTCGGCCAGCCAGCGGCCCACCGCCCGGTCCAACGCGTCGCCGTCGATGCGGCCCAGCAGCCGACGCACCGTCGCCTCCGCCGGCAGGCACCGCTTCGGGGACAGCGGATCGGGCCGTACGCCGAGACGCTCTAGGACGGACGGCGGGGCCTCGGTGATCCACTCACCCACCGCCAGCAGGGAGGTCGCTCCGGCCAGAACCGCGCACGCGGTCAGCGCAAGCATGACGACCAGAGCGTGCCGTACGCCGCGCGGATCGCGAGGGTCGGGCACCTCGGCCAGACGCTCCAGCAGGCCCGGGATCTCCCCGGGTACGGCCCCGGGATGCTCGCGGAGTTGGTCAAAGGTAAGCGGGATCGGCGATGACGCGTCGGCAGGCACGGTTCAGTCGCCAGCGGTGTCCTCGGCCTCCCAGCGAAGCAGGTCGCCCGGCTGGCACTTGAGCACCTCGCAGAGCGCGGCGAGCGTCGCAAAGCGCACCGCCTTGGCGCGGCCGTTCTTGAGTACCGCCAGGTTGGCGGGAGTGATCCCTACGCGGTCCGCGAGCTCGCCCACGGACATCTTCCGCCTGGCCAGCATCACGTCGATGTCGACGGCGATCGGCATCAGATCACCTCGTCCAACTCGGCCTGCATCTGCGCCGCTTCGACGTCGCGGGCGACGGCCTGGGCGAGCAGCATCCGCAGCACGAGCACGAGGAGCGCGACTCCCAGGATGGCCACACCAATCCCGCCCATGATGAGGGTGACGCCCGGGTCGTCCCGCTGGCCGGGCGCATTCAGGGCCGTGACAGCGAACCACACGAGAGCAGCTGCAACGATCGCGCCGATGATGACGTCCACGTACCGGAAGGCGGCGTGGGAGAACACGGTTCCGCGTCGCACCATCGTTACCAGTCGCCATACACAGACCAGGGCGACCTGGGCCGTCCCGATGCCCAGGATCGTGATCACGCGCAGCGGGGTCAGCGGGAGCGACCCGTCCTCCGGGTCACTCCCGCTGACCAACGCCCACACCATCAATGCCTGTACGAACACGGTGCCGGTGAGCACCACCACGAGCACGGCGCGCAGCGCGCGCACTGTCAGCTTCCCCATGACCGATCCCTCCATCGAGCTACGATGGGAATCTATCGAATCTCGATAGATGACGCAAGGGCTGGGTCGGCGGGCGGGCGGCGGTTTAGAAGCTGTGTCACATCTCTTTCCGCAGGTCACGGGTATGCTGTGCGACGGTGATCCGGTCTGCCGTTCGGTTAGGCGTCCATGGTCGGGCATCCGAACGGCAGGAGGATGACCGTCAGGCCGCTGCCGCGAGGGTGGTGGTGACCGCCTCGGGTTGGCGCTGTTTCCGGGCCAGCCGGCGGGACATGAGGGTGATGAATGCCCACTGGATGTGCGCCTCGGCGTGGGACATCAGGCGCTCGTAGTCCCTCGCGTACCGGGCGCGCATCGTCCACGAATTTGACCGCTCCACCACCCACCTCTTTGGCAGTACGACGAAACCAGTGGCGTCCTTTGGGCGGGGGACGACCTTGATCGTGATTCCGAGGCTGCGCTGGGCCCAGGCGGTGAACTCCTCGCCTCCGTAGGCGTTGTCGGCCCAGACCAGAACGATCTCGGGGTGCGCGGCGTGGAGGCGGGTGAGCAGGATGCGGGCGGCCTCGCGCTCCTGGACGTTGGCGGGGGTGACGAGCACGTCGACCAGGAGCCCGTCCTGATCAACGATGAGATGTCGCTTCCTCCCGTTGATCATCTTCCCCTGATCCCATCCTCTCGTCGCCTTCGAGACGGTCTCCGCGCCTTTGACGGACTGGGCGTCGATGATCACCCGGACCGGCCAGGGGCAGCGGCGGCCACGCAGCCGGATCCGGCGACGGAGCTGGTCAAGGATGTGCCGGAGCACGCCGGCCTTCGCCCAGCGCGCGAAGTACCCGAACACGGTGCGCCAGGGGATGCCGAAGTCAGCGGGCAGCGCACGCCACTTCGCGCCGTTGTCGACGATGTAGCGGATGGCATCGATCAGGCGGCGGCGGGGCCACTTCTCCGGGGCGCCGCCCTTCGGAGTCTGGCATGCGGGAACGGGGAGAAGGGGCTCCAGCAGGGCCCATTCCAGGTCGCTGGTGTCGGAGGGGTAGCGGTAGCGCGGCAGCATCACGAGGTTGGGCCGCGACCTGGGGGTCAGGAGCCAACTGCGGTGCGGTCGCGGCCCGCCTCTGCCTTCCTGCTGTGGTTCACTCCAGGTTGGCCAGCAGCTGAAGGGTGGACTCGATCGCACCCATCTGGGCCATGACGGTGCGGATATAGGGGTCGTCGGGGGTCTTCTTCTGGTGCGGGAGGAGGATCCCGGCGATGAAGTTCTCAACGCGGTGGTGCACGGTGCCGAAGAACGCCCGCTCGTAGCCGATCCACACCTCCGGCGCATCGTCCAGCAGCCGGTATCCCCACTTCCGGTCCCAGGTCACCGGCGGAAGACCACGCGCGGCCGCGACCTGGCGCAGATGCGCCAGCCCGGTGTGGATCTGCGCTCGGGTGCGTTCGGTGGCAGCCATCAGCTGGGTGACGCTCAAGCCGGCGGGGCGGGCCTCCTGCAGGGCACTGAGGATCGCTTCGGCGTGGACGTGAGCGGGGACACCCCGCCCCATCGCCTACTCACCGGAGCCCTTCAGCAGCTTCTGGAGCTGCTCGTCCAAGTCGACCTCGCCGCGGGTGACGGCGTTCTCGATCCAGTCGGCCGCGGCCCGTACCCGCGAAAGTCCCCGGCCGATGGTGTCGCGTTCGGCGGCGTCGTAAGTCTCGCCGCGCAGGTTCGGCACGATCCTGCCGGCGGTGGTGACGAACTGCGCGCAGGCCGCGACCAGGTCCATGAACTGGGCGCTGTGCTCCATGCGCTGCAGTTGCGGGGCCGCCTCCTCGTGCACGAACTGGGCCTGCTGGCGGAACCGGTCGAACTGGGCTTCGTTGACTGCGTGCCGGGCGGTGTCGTCGGCCATGGCCTTGTTGGCGACCGCCGGACGGCGCAGGAAGTCGGTGGTCACCACCGCCGCCACGGCATCGTCGGCGGCCAGGTCGTGGATCGCTTCGACCTTCTCCTGGACGCTCTCCGGGGAGTCGACCTTCCAGCCCACCATCCGTTTCACGCTGTCGTGCGTCCACCTCGGCTGCCCGCCGCGCGGGCTGGGCGGGGGGTTGGTGACCGCCGCGAAACGCTCCTGCTCATCGGGGATGCTGGCCAGGATCTTGTGGATCGTGTGCGAGACCTCCGCCCGTCGGCGCTCCTTTGGCCAGCGCGAGGACACCCACCGGTAACTGCGAACGGTGGTGTAAGCCAGTCCCACGTCCTCGGCGAACATCCGGAGGGCCTCGCTGACGGTGAACAGGTCGTCCTTCCCGGATGGATTCGCACCCCCATACGAGCGCATCGGTTCGATTTCCACGGCCGCATCCCCGAGCCGCCACTGGGCACTGCTCATCGTGGCCACCCAGTCCCGCCCCAGCTTGACCAGCTCGTCGTAGCGTTCCCGGGTCACACTCCCGATCATCTCGGGCATCCGGACACCACCCCCGCGGGCCCGGGTGCAGCACCCTATCGATGCCGCCAACACCCCCTGGCGACCCGTCACTTCGCACCATCTGACGACCTCCGGCCGTCGGAAAGGGCGTGCGGGCCCGGCGCGTGAAGCGGCCCTGTGGCCGCCCGATGCGCGGTCTCACGTCCTGGCCTGCCTCGTGCGCCGCCTGTGCCAGGCCCGTTTGCGGCAGCGGGGAGAGCAGTACGTTGCCGAGACGGGACGTTCGACGCCGTCCGTCCAGGATGTCCCGCACTCCGGGCAGTTGGACGTCCGACCGGCCTGGACCGCCTCGGTCCTCTCCCGCGCCGCCGCATCCGGCGCCAGTGCCGCGACCGGCACACGGACGAGCAGAACACCGCCGTCGCCCTCGCCGCTGGCATCAGCGGACCACCGCATCCACGGCACAACCGCGGACCAACGTCACGGTCGTCCGTGACCACAACGAGCCGCAGTCGGGGAACACCGTCCCTGCCCATGCGGCCACCGTACGAAGCAGAAGTGGCCGCCGGCGAGCCCGACGGCCACAGAGAGGGAGGAATTGCGAACGCCTCCCGCCGGTGCCCGGAGGAGAGCAGGCTCATCGCAACGGCCTTCGTTAGATCGCGTGCCTCTGGGAGCAAAGGATCAGACGAAGCCGTTGCCATGTCCGCTGAACTGGGAAAACCCGCCTCAAGTTCGAGATGTCGTTCGAGGCCCGAAGATAAAGATCAAGCTAAGGGCCGAGGAGGCCGTCATCCCGTACCAGGCGTTCACGGCCGCCGGCCACGAGATCGTCGTCGCCACGCCTGGCGGCGTCGTGCCACTCCTGGACCAAGGAAGCCTGGCGCCCAGTTCAACGGCGGCGAGGAGGGCGCGAAGAAGACGGCGGGCGCGCTCGCCTCGATCAGCGAGATTCAGCACCCCATCACTGGAGGACGTCGACCTCGACTGCGAACTCAACCTCGCCGAACTCGTCTTCAAGCGCGCGTCCGTACACGGGACCGCCCTGCGCTCCCGCCCGACCGGGCAGAAAGCAGCCATCGTGGCCGAGGTCCAGGGCCACGTGTGGCCACTGGTCGAGAACGGATCTGTACAGGTGGTCATCGACCGGACCCTGCCCACGACCGAGGCCGCGGAAGCGCACCGGATCCTGGGCGCCCACCACATCGGCAAGATCGTCCTGGTCAACCCCGACACCGCGTAACGCCGACCCTGCCGTCGCTCACGAAGCTGACGGCAGGGTTCATGTGCGCCGGAAGGCGGCCCGAGAAGCCGGTCGGCGCGCCCGCCCGAAGACGCCGGCGAGCAGATTGGCCGGCAGCAGTACGCCACCATCGTGCGTCAGCTCGGTGACCGGGATCCCGGGGTCGACGACCACGGCGACCAGCAGCCCGGTCCCGACCCCCCAGCAGCGACCAAACCCTCGCCCGCGGGCACCGCGAAAGGCGGTCTGCGGGGGCGTCGATCACGCCGGAAGAAGGGGTTACGGGCGGGGTCTGCGGGCGTGGAGGACGAAGGCCGGGGGTGTGTTGCGCCATATGGTGCGGCTGGGGACGACCTCTTCGAAGCGGTTGGCCATCAGTTCGCGGAATCGACGGGCCGGGGTGAGGGGGACGGCGTGGAGGTAGGTGAACGCGGTGAAGGCACCCGCCGGGGCGAGCACCGCGGCTGTCGCGGCCATGAGCTGGTGTTGAGTGGCGGAGGGAAAGAGGGCCCAGGGCAGGCCGCTGACCACCACGTCAGCGCTCCCGATGCCGCGCTCATCCAGCAGGTGGCGCAGGTGTACGGCGTCGCGCTGGATGACCTCCGCTCCCGGGTGGCGGTGGCGCAAGCGCTGGGCAAGGAGCGGATCGATCTCGACGGCAAGGTGGCGGCCGCGGCCGCCGAGCCGACGCTGAATCTCGGCGGTGAACGGTCCGGTGCCGGCACCCAGTTCCACCACGACGGGCTCACCGCGTTCGGGCACCGGCGCGCAGACCGCCTCGGCCAAGCGCCGCGAGCTGGGGGCAATGGCCCCCATGCGGGCCGGTGCGCGCACCCACTGCCGCAGGAACAGGGTGTAGTCGTTCGGCTCCTGCAAGGGCCGCCTGCAGAGACGGCAGTGCCGGGCTGTTCGGTGCGCGGTGCTCGTGGTCATGTCGATGCCCTTGTCGGGGAGTGCGGGTGGTCGATCGTGTGGGCGAGAACGGGCAATGTGCGGTGGGGTCCCGTTGGTGGCGCAGCGGCCGGTTGTGTTGAGGGCGGAAGGACTGGAAGGGCGACGTCGGCCGTGGCAGACGCGGCACCTTCTAAGGAACTGCGCCGACTTGGGCGTGGCCTGTCTGCTGACCAGGGACGCCTGCTACCGGGAGGCCGAACTGCTTGCCGTCGGCCACACCCGCCCGCGGAGGCGATCGACCTGATCTTCGAGGCGATGGCGGCTCACGCACGCACGCGAGCGCGGCTTTCGCGGATCGCCGTTCATGGACGAGCCGCCGAGCACTGCGCGGCCCGGTGGCGTCCCACCGGGACTGGATCCGCACCCTCTTCAGGGAGCTGCTGACCCGGCTCGCCCACTCCCGACTCTGCCCGAGCGGCGTTCGCTGCGACCGTGGCGGCCCGGATGGGCAGGTTGCCGGCGCGCAGGCGGCGCCCGCTGCGTCCGTTGTCCACTGCTACGAGTTCGGCGAGGACGGAAAGGGCGCTCTCGGCTAGGGACGCTCCGCCGAGGTCGAGGCCCGCCGGGCCGGTGAGGCGGTCCAGTCCGGGGGCGTCGGCCAGGCGTTGCAGACGCCCAGCGTGGGTGGTCCGGCTGCCGAGCGCGGCGACGTATGCGGCGGGGCCTGCCAGAGCGGCGCGGAGGGCGCGGTCGTCGATGCGAGGGTCGTGGCTGAGTGTGACGACCGCATCGCGTGCGGCGAGCGGGTGTTGGGTGATCCACTCGTCGGGCCAGGCGCGGACGACTTCGGCGGTGTCGGGGAAGGCCCCGGAGGCGACATGGTTGGTTCGCGGGTCGAGGACAGTGACTTTGCGGTGCAATGGCTGGGCCAGGGTGGCCAGGACCGCGGCGAGGTCCGTCGCCCCCACCAGCACCAGCCGTGGCCCAGCCGCCAGCTGTTCGGTGAACGCCGGTTCCTCGTCGGGCAGCTGGCCGACGGTGGGGGCTGTCGACCAGGGGTACGGCGGGCGCAACCCGACCCGCACGGCGAGCGGACGGTCCTCGGCCAGTGCCGCGGTGATAGCGGAGTGCACCGGCTCGGGCGGTGCGGGGGTGATGAGGACCCGTAGTTCGCCGGCGCAGGCAGGGGCGTCCTCCCAGGGCAGGAGGTGTTCCCTGGGCTCCACGGTGGTCACATGGGGTGCGGCCCCGGCCAGGATGGCGCGGGCCGCGTCCAGCACGATGCCCTCGACACATCCGCCCGACAGCGAGCCACGCCACGTTCCGTCCGCCGCGGCGGCCAAGGTGGCCCCGAGCGGTCGTGATCCGGGGCCGTCGCGGCCGATCAGGCGGGCCACCACGACGGGGCGGCTTGCCCGGCGGTGGGCGTCGACGAAGGGCCACACTTCGCGTAGCACGTGTATCTCCTGTTCAGGTCCCGGACCGGAGCCGCGACAGCATCGGTCCGGGAGCCCTTTCTCTCGGACGGCTCAGTACTCGGGCCGTTCTTCCAGTACGCGGTCCGGACGGATGGGCAGGGTCCGCTGGCGTCGGCCGGTTGCGTGCCAGACGGCGTTCGCGATCGCGGCCGCGGTGCCGACGGCGCCGATCTCGCCGACACCCTTGATGCCCGAGGGGTCGTCGGGTTCGTAGTCGGGAACGAAGTCGGCTTCGATGTCAGGGACGTCGGCGTGTGCGGCGATGTGGTAGCCGGCGAAGTCCCCGTTGATGTGGCGGCCGGTGACCCGATCCCGTACGCCCTCCTCATGCAGGGCCATGGACAGGCCCGTGACCATGCCGCCGACGAGCTGGCTGCGGGCCAGCAGCGGGTTGACGACGCGGCCCACGGCGAACATGCCCAGCAGGCGTCGTACACGCACCTCGCCGGTGGCCGGGTCGACGGTCACCTCGGCGAAGACGGCGCTGTAGGAGTGCCGTTCCTTGGGCGACAGCCGGCCGAGCGACTCGCTGGTCTCGGTCGAGACGGTCAGCGGCCGTGTCGGATCGTCGGACTGGGCGAGCAGCTTGTGCGCGGCCTCGGTGATGGCCCAGGACCAGGAGGTCGTTCCCCGGGAGCTGCCGGCGCTCCACGCGGGGCCGAGGTCGCTGTCCGCGATCAGCATGCGGATCCGCCCGGGATCGACCCGCAGGGCCTCGGCGGCCACCGCCGTCAGCGCGGTGCGCGCGCCCGTTCCGATGTCGGAGGCGCTTATGGCCACGGTGTACGTGCCGTCCGTCTCGGCGGTGATGGACGCCGAGGAGGGAAACGCGCCCGCCATGAACGACGTGGCCGCCAGCCCGCTGCCGACAAGGAGATGTCCCTCGCGCCGCGCCCTGGGGCGGTGGTCGCGTGCGGCCCAGCCGAACCTGCGTGCGCCCTCCCGCAGACAGGCGACGAGGTTGCGGCGGCTGAAGGGCAGGCCGGACACAGGGCCGACGGCGGGCTCGTTGAGCAGCCGGAGGTCGAGCGGATCCATGTTCAGCTGCTCCGCCACCTCGTCCATGGCAGATTCGAGCGCGAACGAACCAGGTACCGCACCTGGTCCGCGCACCGAGAACGGCGGCAGGATGTCGAGCGGGACCGTGGTGAGCCGGGTACGGATCGCAGGGGCCGAGTAGAGCGTCTTGGTGAGTTCGGTGCAGTGCTCGAGGAATACGGCGATCCGCGAGAGTTCGAAGGCCGGTGCGTGGTCGATCGCCCGCAGCCGGCCGTCCCCGTCGGCCCCGATCCGGATGCGCTGATCGGTCGCCGGCCGCATCGAGATTGTCTGGAACACCTGGCTGCGGGTCAGGGTGACGCGGACGGGCCGCTCGAACAGCGTCGCGGCCATCACCGCCAGGATCAGGTGGGGCCCGCAATTCGTCTTGGAGCCGAAACCGCCGCCGACGTGCTCGGCGCGGATGCGCACCTGCTTCGGGTCCAGGAAGAACAGCGTGGCCAGCGTCCGGGCGACCAGGAAGGGGCCCTGGTTGCAGTCGATCACCTGCAGGCGCCCGTCCTCCCACCACGCCGTCGCCGAGTGGGGTTCCATGGCGCTGCCGTGTTCCTCGGGCGTGCGGTACCGCTCGTCGACGACCACCGCGCTCGCGGCCAGTTCCGCGTCCACGTCGCCGACGTTCGCGTCCCCACCGAACAGCGGCAACGCAGGCCGGGACGCCGGGTGGTCGAGTGAGAAGTCCGTGTCGTGCGCTTCCTCGTCATACGACACCGAAAGCGCCAGAGCCGCGGCCCGGGCCTGCTCCGGCGTCTCGGCCACCACCAGCGCGATCGGCCGGCCGGCGTGGGGGATCGTCTCGTCCTGCAGCAGTTGCAGGCCGCCGTCCGGACCGAACAACACCCCCGCCTGCGGGTTGAGCCGGGGCGCGGTGCGGTGGTCGATCACGCCCAGCACGCCGGGCATGGCCAGGGCGGCGGAGGTGTCGATGTCGCGGATGCGTCCGCGGGACACCGTGGAGGTGACGACCCAGCCGTGGGCAAGGTCGCTCATCGGCTGATCCGCCGCGTAGCGCACGCGGCCGGTGACCTTGGCTGCCCCCTCGATGCGGGGCCGCGCCGTGCCCACGGCGCCCGGGGCCGGTACCGCCGTATCGGCGGGGCCCAAGGCGGCGCTCGGGTGTCCGGCCGGTGCCGGGGATGTCGAGAACGCGTTCATGCGTGGATCTCCTTCAGGGCCTACGACGGGAACGGTTCGTCATTGGCCCGGTGGGCGAGCTCGGTCAGGACGGCCTCGATGAGGTTGCGGGCCAGCGTGACCTTGTAGGTGTTGTCGCGCAGCGGCCGCGCGGCGGACAGTTCCACGTCGGCGGCGGCGCGGAAGCGGTCGGCCGTGGCGGGGGCGTCCAGCAGGGCGGACTCGGCGACGTGGGCACGCCAGGGACGTGAGGCGAGGCCGCCGAGGGCGATCCTGGCGCTTTTGACGATGCCCTCCTGGACGTCCAGCGCGGCTGCGACGGACACGTTGGCGAAGGCGTAGGACGCGCGCTCGCGGACCTTGCGGTAGCGCGAACGCGGGGATGCCGCGGCGGCCGGCAGGGTGACCGCGGTGATCAGGGCTCCCGGCGGCAGTACCGTCTCCCGATGCGGAGTCTCGCCGACCGGCAGGTAGAACTCGTTCAGCGGGATCTCGTGGGTCCCGTCCAGGGTCTCGTAGTGCACGACCGCGTCGAACGCGGCCAGGGCCACGGTCATGTCCGAGGGATGGGTGGCCACGCAGTGGTCGGACCAGCCGAGGATCGCGTGGTTGTGGTGCTCTCCGGCGATCGCGGAACAACCACTGCCGGGGGTGCGTTTGTTGCACGGCTGCGAGGGGTCTGCGAAGTAGCCGCACCGGGTGCGCTGCAGCAGATTGCCGCCCACCGTGGCCATGTTGCGCAGCTGCCCCGACGCGCCCGCCAGTACGGCCTGGCTGAGTGCCGGATACCGGCGGCGTACCTCGGGATGGGCCGCCGCGTCGCTGTTGGTGGTCGTCGCGCCGATGACGAGTCCGCCGTCGGGGGCCTCGCGGACACCGTCCAGCGGCAGGTGGTGCACGTCCACCAGTCGGGTGGGCGTCTCGATGCCGTCCTTCATCAGGTCGACGAGATTCGTTCCACCGCCGAGAAACCGGGCGCCGTCGTCCGCGGCGACCGCGGCGAGGGCGTCGCGGACCTGCGTCGGCCGCTGGTAGCTGAACTCCTTCATCCCGCCACCTCCTCGCGGGACGCCGTCTCCAGCACGGCGCGCACGATCGACGGGTACGCACCGCAGCGGCACAGGTTGCCGCTCAGGCGCTCGCGTACTTCCTCGGCGTCCAACTCCGGTGCCAGTCCGTCGGGTGAGACGTCGGCGGTGACCGCGCTGGGCCAGCCCGCCGCGTGCTCGGCCAGCATTCCGACCGCGGAGCAGAGCTGCCCGGGTGTGCAGTAGCCGCACTGGAAACCGTCGAACTGTACGAACGCCTGCTGCAGCGGGCGGAGTTCACCGTCGGGCGCGAGGCCCTCGACCGTCGTGACGTCCGAGCCGTCGGCGGCGACCGTGAGCGTCAGGCAGGACACCACACGCCGGCCGTCCAGGAGCACCGTGCAGGCACCGCACTGCCCGCGGTCGCAGCCTTTTTTCGGGCCTGTGTGGCCGGTGCCCTCACGGAGAGTGTCGAGCAGTGTGCTGCGATTGTCGACGTTCAAGCGGTGTGCCAGACCGTTGACGCGAATAAGTATCTCGCTATGGGTTCCGTCCGTCATTACCGCTTGTCCTTCCGCAATACACGAATCCTCGGAAAAGCAGAGCCTCAGAGGCTCCAAACATTCAACCAGCCCGCTGGAGAATTTCTTTGCCTAAAAGTGGCGGAGGCTTGCACGATCCTCTTTGTGATCTCGCATGAGCCGTAAAGGTTTGTTTCCCCTGGACCGCTCCTCGGTCGTGATGCTTCAATCGGTCCATGCTGCTGGACGAACTCAGCGCCCTGCTGGCCCGTCACGCCCGAGCCGACGGAACCTGCGCCATCGAGAACGTGCTGATCGGCCGCGAGGAGTCGCACTCGCCGTCGACCGGTCTGACCGGGACGGCCATGGTGCTGATCGCCCAGGGCGCCAAACACCTCGCGCTCGGCGAACATGTATACGAATACGGTGCCGGGCAGTACCTGGTCACATCCATCGCCCTGCCCGTCACCGGCCGTTTCACCGACGCCACACCGCAGCGGCCAGGGCTGGGCGTCTGTCTGATACTGCAGCCCTCGGACATCGCCGAGATGATGCTGCAGGCCGCTCCCGGCACGTTTCCGCAGAACGACATCGCACCACCCGCCATCACCGTCAGCGACGCGTCCGACGAGCTCCTCGACGCCGCCGTGCGACTGCTGCGCCTGCTCGACCAACCGCGCGACAGGGACATGCTCGTCCCCCTCCTCAAAAGAGAGATCCTGTGGCGCCTGATCACCAGCGAGCAGGGCGCGGCGGTTCGCCAGATCGGTCTCTCCGACAGCAACCTCTCCCATATCTCCAGAGCCGTGCAGTGGATTCGGGGAAACTACAGAGAGCCGTTCCGGGTGGACGACTTGGCAGAGCTCATCGGGATGAGCCCTTCCGCCTTCTACCGGAACTTCCAGTCCGCCACCCGAATGAGTCCCATCCAATTTCAGAAAAGGATCCGACTCCATGAGGCCCGGCTGCTTCTGGCGGCACATCCGAAAGACATCGCGCACATCGCAAACCTCGTGGGATACGACAGCCCGTCCCAGTTCAGCCGAGAGTACCGTCGCTTCTTCGGCGCGCCACCAAGTCAGGACGCGGTTCGATTCACGGCGCGCTCAGCCGGCGGCAAGGATTGACCGGCTGGAACACGAGGGTTGCGGGCGGAACACATCTCGACCGCATCAGCAGACGCCGCAATCATCAACATGGACGCGGACCTCTCACCCGGCGGCCAGCTGCCTGACGACTGCCTCGGCAACTGTCCTGGCGCTGGACGGATTCTGACCGGTGATCAGGCGCCCGTCTTCGACGACATACGAGGCGAACGGCTGGGCGGCCGTGCTGTAGTCGGTACCCAGCTTCTTCAGCTCTTCCTGGACGTTGTAGGGGACCGCCTCCGCCCGGTTCGCCAGCACCTCTTCGGGCCACGAGAAACCGGTGACCCTCTTGCCCTTGACCAGAGGCTCCCCGTTACTCAGGGTGACGTTGAGCAGGCCGGCCGCACCGTGGCAGACGGTCGCTACCGCTCGGCCGGTCTCGTAGAACCGGGCGATCAGGCTTTCCAGGTCCTGGCTCTGAGGGAAGTCGAACATGACCCCGTGGCCGCCGGTGAGGTAGATGGCGTCGTAGTCGTCGACACTGGCGTCGGAGACCTTCATGGTGTCCTTCAGGAGGTTCATGAAGTCCCGGTCCAGGTAGCGCTTGCCGGTGCCCTGATCATCCAGCATCTGCCGCGTCAGGCTCTCCGGGTCGAGCGGGACCTTGCCACCCGATGGGCTCGCGATATCCATCGTGAACCCGTGTTCCTCGGCGAAGTCCCAGAAATGGGTCAGTTCTCCGAGCCAGAGTCCGGTCCTCAGGCCGACCTTCTGATACTCGTCGGCATTGGTGACAATGATGAGGATCTTGTTCTTGGCTGCCGGCATGGCATACCTCTATCTGTTCGCAGCTTCATGGGGAGTACGGCTTTATGGGGAGTACGGTCGGCGCCGATGAACAACGCCCAGCAGGGCCGGGGTCGCGCTGGGCTCCCGCTTTCCCAGCGCCCACCCGCAGGCGATGTCAGAGGGTCAGGACGATCTTTCCGCGGGTGCGGCCCGACTGGCTGAGGCGCCACGCTTCCGCCGCCTGGGCCAGCGGCAGCGCGTGCTCAACAGGAACCGTGAGCTTGCCCGCGTCCGCGAGGTCGGCGAGGGCAGCCAGGTCGGCCGCGTCCGGGCGGACCCACACGTAGTGGCCGCCTTTCGCCACTGCCTCGCCATCGGCGATGGACGCGACCCGGTCGCGCTTCTTGAGCAGCTGCTGCGACACATCGACTGCGCCGTCGCCGACGAAGTCGAGGGCCGCGTCCACGCCGTCGGGCGCCAGTTCCCGTACGCGGTCAGCGAGCCCGTCCCCGTAGATGACGGGCTCCGCGCCGAGCTCGTGGAGGAAGCCGTGGTTGCGTTCGCTCGCGGTGCCGATCACGCGGGCGCCGAGCGTGACGGCGAGCTGCACGCCGAACGAGCCGACACCGCCCGCCGCGGCGTGAATCAGCACGGTCTCGCCCTTGGCGAGGCCCACCCGCTTGATGCTCTGGTAGGCGGTGAGCCCCGCGAGTGGCACACCCGCGGCCTGCTGCCAGCTGAGCGCGGCGGGCTTCTTGGCCAGGGTACGAACGGGGGCGGAGACCAGTTCGGCGTACGCCCCGTTCTGTGCCCAGTCCTTCCGCACGTAGCCGAAGACCTCGTCCCCAGCGGCGAACTCTCCGGCGTCGAAACCGACCCGTTCCACGACGCCCGCGACGTCCCAGCCGGAGATCAGTGGGAAGCGGACTTCCATGATGGGATCCAGGTGTCCGGCGGCGAGTTTCCAGTCGACCGGATTGACCCCGGCTGCCCTCACACGGACCAGGACCTCGCCTGGCGCCACCTTGGGATCGGGAAGGTCAATCAGCCGCAGGTCGTCGGACGAGCCGTACTGTTCGAGTGCTATTGCCTTCATGGTTCACCGTCAGCTTCCGGTCTGTCGGCCCATCCCGGCCGAGTCGGTGTGAGGTCTGGCGTGTAAGTCATGTGCTGCGACTTCACCGCTGGGTGGTCGAGAGGACGGTGTCCTGGCCGGCTGCCGACGCCTGTACGGCCGTTAGGAACGCAAGTCCGAGCACTTCCTTGCCTTCGTCTGCATAGCCGCAGCCCGTATCAGCTACCGGAGACCTGGCCCGTGACGCAAAGATGGTCAGCCGTCGTCGTCAACCAGGCGAGCCCCGCACGCGCCGCAGCGGCTGTCGCTGTCCGACACCGGCCGACGACATCCAGGGGAATGGAACGTCGGCGGTCCTGCGGGCGCGGAGCGAGTCAGCGTTGAGCATGACGCCGGCGGCATTCACCAGAATGTCGAGATGGCCGAAGCGATCCACAACGTTCCTGGACGAGGTGCGCCGTAGCGTCCGCTTGGGTCACGTCCGCCGCGACGACCAGGGCTTCTCCACCCTGGTTCGCAATGGCTTTGGCCAGCTCCTCAACCCGCTCCCGCCGGCGGGCGACGAGGGCCCACAGCGGCACCTTCCTCGGCAAGATGCAGGGCAGCAGCGTGGCCGATGCCGCTGTTGGCCCCTGTGACGATCGCGACGGTCGACTGCTGCTTTGCGGACATTCGCGTGCTCCTTCGTTCCTCGATGCAGCTCATGCCATGACTGAGCCCGCTTTACGTGGTTCCATCCAACCCCTGTGACCTGCAGAACTTGTAGAACGATCCTCGCTGTCTCTTGCACAATCCTCCACCGGTGCGGTCCAGCCGCGCGGGGAAGGACTTCGGGGGGCTCACGTGAAGTCGGCGTGGAGCGTCGGTCAGCTACCGACCGTGCAGTTCGCTGTCCGGTCGGCCTGGATCGCCTCGGTCCTCGCCCGCGCCCGCCGCATCCCCGCCAGTGCCGCGAACGACACTAGGCCGAACAGGACACCGCCGTCGCCTTCGCTGCCGGCATCACCGGACCACCGCCCCCACGGCACAACCGCAGCCCGTTGTCACGGTCGTCCGTGACCACGACCAGCCTCAGCCGAGGTGCCCCGTTCCTGCCCATGCGGCCACCGTACGACCCGGGCCACCGCCTGGACTTGCGGAGCGTGGTAGGGGTGCGGCCCATGGCTCTCGCCCGGAATCGCGCCGCATTACACATCAGTGATCAGCTGACAGCCGCTGCGACTACGCCGGCTGGAAAGAATCGAGGTCGCGGCGTTCCAGTTCCTGCCGGAGCCGGGCGAGCGCCCGATGCAGAGTGCTCTTGACCGTTCCGGCCGACATGCCGAGGGCGGCGGCACGGTGCTTGTGGGAGTAGTCGGCCCGGCCGTCGCCGACCCGGTCGCACTCCGCCAGGGAGCCGTCCAGCAGCACGTAGTCGGGGTCGGCTTCACGCAGGGCACGCAGCAAGCCGGGCGCGCGCTCGGCAAGCAGGTCAATGACGGCTGCCGTGTAGGCGTGGGCGGTGCCGAGGGCAATACCGAAACCGGCCGCGATCTGCGCAAGGGGGTCGTGCCGTCGCAGGTACACCAGGCCGACCAGGGCACGCTGGTGCGGCGGGAGCCTGCAGCGGCGGTCACCCTCGCGGGTGACGATGAGCATGGTGACCCACTCGACCAGAGCATGGGGCAGGTCGAGTGCGGCAGGATAGGAAACCAACGAGGCTCCTGCGCCAGCGAGTTGAGACTTCGAACACCTCCCTCAACGGCACGGGAGCCTCGTGCGTTGCGGACGCCGACCCCTCACGGGTCACCGACGAAATGCGCGGGTACTGGGTGACGAAAGGGCGGCGCGCGGACCCTAAAGGGCTTGAGCGGCGTGGACAGCTTCGAGCCGGCCGTCCGTACGGCGCAGTCGGAGGTGCGGCCGGCTGCCCGAGATGGTCGGCTGGGCCTGACTCTGCAAACTTGCGCGCAAGGGAGCCCAGCGTGGCAATCATCGCGATCTTCGACCAACCCGGCATGACCCAGGCCCAGTACGAACAGGTCTCCAACAAGGTGAACCGCGACCGCGGCCTGGTCAAGAAGCCCGCGGACTGGCCCGTACCCGGCCTCATCTCGCACACATCCGCCCCCACTCCCGATGGCTGGTACGTCGCCGACGTCTGGGAGTCCGAGGAGGCGTTCCGCCGGTTCAGTGAAGTCGTCCTGCCGCTTTTGCGGGAGGCCGGTGCTCCGGAGGTGGAGCCGAAGATCTACCCGGTCTTCAACCTGGTGACCCCGTAGCCGTCGGTCTTCGGTACACGACGAGCTGAGGCATGACCCACCGCCCCGGCTGAGGGGGTGCCACGGCGCCCCCTCAGCACCCGTCCTCAGGGAATGCTGCGACTCGACAATGGGGATCGCCACTGGAGCGATCCACAGAACCACAGGTCAACGCAATTTCGTCGGTAGCCCTCACCCGACCAGTGGCCACGCTGAAAGAGCTCACTGACAGCTGGCATGTAGACCACCTGTGATCAGCGGGCGGGCACACCCGGTCGATGGGGAGAAGGCGATAGACGTCGTCATGGCTTCCCCTGGGGCCCAATCAGGTAGGTGTGAGCCGACCAACCCGGTGTGGCTGCGGCTGCCTGGCTGGCTTCCGGTTACGTTCGCGGGGCTAAAGGAGGCTGTGATGACTGATCACCCGAACATCACTGTGTTTCAACGGGCCATGGCCGCCTTCACGGCTGGCGACCTGGAGGCGCTCGCGGAGGTATTCCACCCCGATGTGGTGTGGCATAACCCCGGCCAGGGCCCACTGGCGGGTGACTTCCGTGGTCGTGAGGCCGCGTTCGCTCTGTTTCAACGGGAATTCCAGATGTCCGGGGGCACGTACCGTCCGCAACTCCACGATGTGCTCGCCAACGACAAGCACACGGTCGCCCTGCTCCACGCCACGGCCTCGCGTGAAGGCAAGGAGCTCGACATGGACTACGCGATCGTCTTCCACATCCGAGACGGCAGGATCACTGAGGGCTGGGACCTGTGGTCCGATCAGGAGGCCTATGACGAGTTCTGGTCGTAGCGAGGTAAGTCGTCACTCAACTTCCGTGACGAGTGACGCTCCGTTATGGCTCGATATCGAAGAGAGCGATGGAGGGTGGCAGCGGGGCAAGTACGGATCTGCGAACGCCAGGGCATCCCGGTGCTCGCCGACCGCGCCTACCTGGGGGCAGGGCCGTGGGTGACGACACCCGTCAGACGCCCACCCGGCCGCGGGTTGCCGCCCGACCCAGCAAGAGCTCAAACCCATGCCCGTGCGCGGGTGCCTCACGGCACTGAACAGCTCCCGCGCCGGCCGTTCAGTCGTTGCGGTTCAGCGAGCCCACCACCGTGGCGGGGTCGGTGATCTCGTAGAGGAGCCGATCGCCCGAGCGGGTCAAGCGGATCTCCACCTCGGTGATGCAGGTGGAGTTCTTGGTGATCTCCTCCCGGACCCGGAGGCCCCCGGGTGACTCCTCGGTGAGGATCCAGTGACCGCTGCAGCCGAGGGACGGGTAGTCGACCGTCGCCACCTGCTCGCCGACCTTCCCACCGGTGTAGCTCACCTTCACCGTGTACTCCTGCGAACCGTCCTGCCGCAGCAGCCCGCTCCACCGTCCCTCGTAGGTGAACGACTTCGCCGAGGATGACTTCGTGGGCGCTGGTGAGCTGCCGTCGCTCGCGGGCGACGACGCCGAGGCGGTGGCCGTTCCGGGATCCTCTGCCCGGTCGTCGTCCCGCCCGTTGTCACCCGTCTTCACGAGCATCAAGACGATGCCAAGTACCAGAATCGCGCCGACGGCGAGAAGAACCGGTACGAGCGCGCGGTTACGGCTGCCTCCGCCATGCGGCGGAACGACGGTCTGCCTCAGGCCCGGAGCCGGAACCGGAGTAGGCATCGGTACCGGAGTCGGCATCGGGGGCGGGGGCGGCGTCGGTCGCTGCCGGGGCGGGCCGTATGCGGGAGTGTGCGCCGTCGGCATGGCGTGCACCCCTTGCGGAGTGTCGACCTGGGTCCGCGGCGGGCCCTGCGGGTCGTCGAGATCGAGCAGGCGGGCGCTCCGGCGCCCGATCTCCGCCGTCAGAGCCGGTGGGAGCCATGTGCTCTGCGGCTCACCGGCAGTCGCCGCGACCGCCATCTCGGCGATCTCACGCAACGGCGGGCGCTCCCCGGGGTCCTTCGCCATACAGCGCCGCACGAGCCCGGCCAGCGTTTCCGGCAGTCCCTCCAGGTCCGGATCGTCCTCCACGACACGCATCATCAGCGCGTAGCTGCCGCTGTCGGAGTCGCCGAACGGATGCCGTCCCGTGGCGGCGAACGCGAGTACCGAACCGAGGCTGAAGACATCGCTGACCGCGGTGACATGCCGTCCCCTGACCTGCTCCGGGGACATGTAACCCGGCGAGCCGATCACCGCTCCGGTCCGGGTGGCGACGCTGGCGTCGGCCGCCCGCGCCACCCCGAAGTCGATCACCCGGGGGCCGTCGAGGGTGAGCATCACGTTCGACGGCTTGAGATCGCGGTGCACCAGCCCGCTGCCGTGGATGTTCTGCAGTGCCCCGACCAGCCCGGCGGCCAACGACCACACCGACTCCTCCGGCAGCCGCCCGCCGTGGCCCGTCACCGCCTCGTGCAGGGTGAGACCCGGAACGTAGCCCGTGGCGAGCCAGGGAGTGGAGGACTCGGTGTCGAAGTCGAGGACGGGAGCCGTCCACGCACCGTCGACCCGCTGCGCCGACCGCACCTCGGCACGGAACCGCCGCCGGAACTCCTGATCGTGGGCCAGCTGCGGATGGATCACCTTGACCGCGGCCATCCGCCCCTGGGCCCCGCGCCCCAGATACACCAGCCCCATGCCGCCCGCGCCGAGCCGGCCGAGCAGCAGGTAGTTGCCGATCCGGGACGGATCCTCGGCCCTAAGTGTCTCCACGCTGATCCGCCCCCGGAACAATCGACCAGTGATCACCCACATTCTGGACCGTTGACCGCCCCCGCGGAACCCACTCGGCCGTGTTCGGCCCCACCCGACAGCACCGTCACGTCTGCGATCGACGGGAACAACAGCTCCTCCAGCCGGTGGACTGCCCTTCCACGGCGCCGAACTGTCGGCCACACCAGCATCGTCACTGATCATTTTCAGGCACTTCTCGGAGACCGTTGCGTCCGTCAGCCGTCACTCACCGTGCGCGTTTGTTGAGCCCGCCCCTGAGCTGGCACCGTATGTCAGTGAGTTTCGGCCCCAGTTGGCGATCGTTCGGGCATGATCTGTCACTGTGCATTGGTCCCACCCGGGCGTTTTCGCGGGGTGTTTTGGACACGGCCGTCCCCAGGACGCGGGTCGCTGACGGTGAGGTGGGAGAAAGCGTGTGATCGTCTGGGTGAACGGTGCGTTCGGCAGCGGGAAGAGCACGCTGGTGGATGAACTGCGTCCGCGTTGGCCCGAGGCGCTGGTCTATGACCCGGAGATGGTCGGGTATGTGCTGCGCGAGATCGTCGAGGTGCCGACCGGCGATTTCCAGGATCTGAGACTGTGGCGGCGGCAGGTCGCGGATCTGGCCGTGGGTCTGGTCCAGGAGTATCAACGCCCCGTCCTGGTCCCCATGACGCTAGTCAATCCCGGGTATGTCGGCGAGATCTTCGGTGCGCTGAACGCCGCAGGCATCGTCGCCCACCACTTCTTCCTCAAAGTCTCACCGGAAGTCTTGGTGACGCGGATCGACGGACGGAGCTTCACCCCTGACGACCCCGCCAAGGATGAGCGGGTCCGGCAGTGGTGCAAGGACAGAATCGAGCCGTGCACGGCCGCGGCCGACACCTTGCCCGGCGACACCGTGTTCCTGGACGGCGAACTGACCCCGCAGGAACTGGCCGACAGCGTGCTTGCCCGCGTCAGTGCCGGCCCGAACGGGTAATCGGCCCGGCGCGCGCACGACCATCGGCATGCCGGTGCCCTTCTGCGAGGCAGTTCGCAGATCCCGACTCGCACGCTTTCCAAGTCTGTTGGTGGCCTGCTGGGTGTAGTCCGAGGCCGTTCACCTGCGTTCAAGGCCGGATCCGGTCTGCTGGCCGAGATCAGTTCGGGCCTGTCCTGGACGACGGCGAACGCAGCTGAACGAGACGGAAATTGAGACGGACCTACCTGCGCAGAGTGCCGAACTCGGATCGTCCTCGCCCGCTCGCGGGCACCTCGGCCGGTGCTTCGGCGGGCCCCGGGCGGACGGGCTCGCCTTACTGGTCCGTACCATTGCCCGTTTCCTGTTGATCGCATAGTTTGCGAATGAATCGCATAGAAAGCCCTTACTTCCTTGCGCAAGGGAGAACCGACGTGGGAAATCACCGATTACGCCTCCGCCTTGCCGGCCTCTTCGCCTCCGGGCTCCTGATTGCTACGGCCGGAACGGCGACATCCAGAACGGCGGCGACAGCGGCCGAAGGGACGCCGACGACCGCCACGCCGCAGACCGCCGCCGTCTTCAACCACCCCGGCGTGCTCGTCAGCCGCGCCCAGCTGGACACCGCCCGGTCCCGGGTGAACGCCGGTCAGCAGCCGTGGAAGGCCGCCTACGACGCGATGCGCGCCAGCACGTACGCCTCGCTGTCGCGGACACCGAAGCCGCGGGCGATCGTCGAATGCGGTGCGAGCTCGAACCCCAACAACGGCTGCACGGACGAGCGAGGCGACGCTCTCGCCGCCTACACGCAGGCCCTGCTCTGGTACATCACCCGGGACGAACGGCACGGCCAGAAGGCGATCGCGTTGATGGACGCGTGGTCCGCGGTGATCACCGACCACACCAACCACAACGCCCGGCTGCAGACAGGCTGGGCAGGCGCGTCGTTCTCGCGCGCCGCCGAGATCATCAAGCACACGTATCCCAGCTGGCCGCAGGCCGGCCGCTTCGCCAACACGCTCCGCAACGTCTATTTGCCGGAGATCCGCAATGGTGGCGGCTGCACCAACGGCAACTGGGAGCTCATCATGATGGACGCGGCGGTCGGGATCGCGGTGTTCCTCGATGACCGTGGGGCGTTCGACAAGGCGATCGGCATCTGGCGTGGGCGGGTGCCCGGTTACGCCTACCAGAAGTCCGACGGTGCGCGCCCCAAGGCGCCGTCGACCTGCCCGGCGAAAGACACGCAGGCCGAGATCGTCGCGTACTGGCACGGCCAGAGCCGGTTCGAGGACGGCCTCGCACAGGAAACATGCCGGGACTTCGGGCACACCGGCTGGGGCCTGGAGGCCATGGCGCATGTCGCCGAGACCGCGTGGCACCAGGGCGTAAGTCTCTACGGCGAGGCCAAGGACCGGATGATGGACGCCGTGTACTTCCATACCCGGTACGAGCTGGGCACGGCGGTGCCCTCGTGGCTGTGCGGCGGTAGCGTCGATCTCGGCCTCGGCGCCACCACGGAGGTGGTGGTCAACCACTACCGCAACCGGCTCGGCCTGGAGATGGGGACCAGCCAGCGGTACACGGAGAGCAAGCGGCCCGCGGGGGCGAACTACTTCCTCGCCTGGGAGACGCTCACCCACGCCGACAGCCCCTGATCGCGCGTTCTGAGCGACGGGCCCTTCCCCGTAGGTGGGGCGCTGGTCCGGTGGCTGCGTCGCCGACCGCAGGGACGACGTGCAGGAGACAGACCACGCACCGGTCATGCCTGCCCGCTGCCGTCCCCGGCCCCGGCCCCGAACGCAAGCACGCGAAGCCCACTGATGGACACGGTTCTCTTGGTCGAGAACCCATCTATCAGGGGCTTCACCCGTCTGTCAGGCCAACTGCACGCAGCGCAGCGCAGCGCAGGTTGGACCAGCCTCAGCTTGTCTGTTGTCCTCTGTGGCCCTTGAGCTGATTGCGTTCAGTGATGTCTCGGGGCGTTTGGTCGTTTTGCCGACGTCGTGGCGGGTGGCGGGTCGTCGGTTCTTCGAGCCAGGTGGCCTTCCTGGGCTTGGAGTTGGTGGTTTCGGTGCACGGGCTGGACAGTGCAGGTGCGGGCGGAGGTTCCGAAACCCGCGGCGGACGCGGGCCGGGGTGAGCCGGACGGACTTGGTTCGGCTTCTCCCAGGGTGGCGGAGATCGGCTGCGGCTTCGCGGGTGAGGCGGAGCTGGGCGTGGGCGGCGGTGAACTCAGCCAACTCGTCGCCGGGGCCGAGGCGGACCGCGTCCAGGACAGACGGTCTGGGCCGGGCGGCAGTCGCGCAACAACGCACTCCCGCTCAGGACAGCACGCGGTAGGTCACGTGCGTGACCAGTCTCGCTGCCCGCGACTTCACCTGCTCCAGTTTCAGCGGCGGGACGCCCTCGAACAGCCGCGTGCCGGCGCCGAGCGTGAGCGGCACAATGTGCAGCCGCAGCTCGTCGACCATGCCGGCGGCGAGGTACTGGTTGATGGTGGTCGCGCCGCCCTGGATCGCGACATCGCCGTCGCCGGCCGCCGCGCGTGCCTGTGCCAGTGCCGACTCGATTCCGTCGGTAACGAAGTAGTACGTGGTGCCGCCGTCCATCGGCTGCGGCTCGCGCACGTGGTGGGTGAGCACGAACACCGGCGCGTGGAACGGCGGATCGTCGCCCCACCAGCCGTTCCACTGCCGATCCCAGTCGCCACGCACGGGGCCGAACATGTTGCGCCCCATGATGAACGCTTTGGAGTCAGCCGACTGGTCGACCTCGGCCCGGTTCTCGTCGGGAGTGTCGAACATCCAGGCGTGCAGCTTGCCGCCCGAGCCGTCGCCGCCGTCATCGCCGAACGGGCGTTCCTCGGTCTGGTTGAGCCCGGCCGAGTACCCGTCAGCGGAGATCGTGATGTCGCAGATCACCCTGCCCATACGATTGGTCATTGCCGTCTCCTCCTCGCAGCGACCTCCGTCGCCTTCGCGGCGAGCTTCCGGTCATGCGTCAGCATCACAAAGGCTCGCGTGGTACTGCCGGATGATTTGCAGAGCATCCTCGTGGATCCACGAGCACATGGTGTCGAATGCCACGCCTTCTCGCCGTGCGAAAGCAGATGGTGCACATCCGTGATGACCGCCTCTGAGGTGAGCGGCGAGTCCGCCGGAGTTCGGCGACGTCGGACAGCACGGAGAACGCCTCGCTCAGGTGCTCAGCATGGGCTGATCGGCGCCTGCTTGCCCAGCCGCTAGGAGCCGACAACGGCAGCGCTGCGTCGGGTCTCCGCGAGGTGGATGTCGATGTACCGGGTGAGGGCCAGCGCGTCCTTGGGCTCGTCGGCCTGGAAGGTGACGCGGCGCAGCAGTCCAACCCCTTCGAGCGCGACGCCCTCGCGGGCGAGGACGAAGACGAGGGCGAGGAAGGCGGACCGGGCGTTGCCGTCGTCGAAGGGATGGAAGAAGCAGACGTCGAGATAGGCGCGTGCGGCGCGGGCCGTGAGGGGAAGGGGCCGCTGTCCGGCTTTCGCGCTCTCGGCCAGGCAGGCGTCGAGGCGGGCGCGGCTGTCCGGGCTGATGCCGTAGCGTTCCCGGCCCGCCTTGGCGAAAGCGGGCAGGTCGCGGAACAGTGGCGGTTGCGGTACGCCCAGGACGTGTTGCTGCCAGCGCTGGAGCAGTTCGAAGTCGAGAGAGGCGCCGCCCGCCGCGTCGGCCCGCAGCAGTTCAAGGGCGGCGAGAAGACCCTGGGCGCGTGTGGGTTCCAGGGCGCCGTCGAAGGCACGGATGTCCTCCGCCGCGCCGTCGCGTGACGGGGCCACCGGTTCGCCCCCGCAGCCGTCCGGAGCCTCCTGCCATGGCACGTTCTCGCGCACCACGAGCCAGCGCTGCAAGTGATCCGGGACCGGCTCGGCGGAGCGTACGCCGTCGCCCGGCCGCAGCGACAGGGCGAGCTGCTCCGCCACGTCGTCGACCAGCACTGTGTCGGGGCCGGTCCAGCTATGGAACCGCCCGCTGATCGCCTCGTCGACCCGTTCGCGTGCGACGTCGGGCGCGACTCCCCAGTGGCCGAGGAACCAGGTGAGCACCTGACGGCAGTGCCCGTGCCAGCCACTGCCGCAGCCTGTGCGGTCGACGACCTGCAGGATCAGGTTCCGAGCCGCGCGCTCCCACAAGATCTGCCGGCCCTCGACGTCGGCCAGGTCCAGCGGGTACGCCTCGAACCACCCGGCGAGGTTCTCCAGCCACCCGCGCCACTCGCACAACGCCGCGACGACACGGGCGAGCGTCTCCTCCGGCGTGGTGATCGAGTCCCGCGGGCAGCACCAGCTCCCGACCGGCCCTCCGTCGAAGTCCCCTTCGTCATGTGCCCAGCGCCAGCCCACGACCCAGCGGCCGTAGCGCTGGACAAGGGCATGCGACATGGCGTCGGCCCAGAGCTTGCCCTCGCCCCAGCTCCAACTGCTCATCGCCGGGTCGGCGAAGGAGACGCCGGGGCGGCGAGGCACACGCCGTGCCGGCCAGAGCGAGTGCACCACCTGTGCGGCAGACGCGCCGTCGAACGGATGACGGGCAGGGTCCACCTCGTCCCAGCGCAGAAAGCGGGGAGCCAACTCAACGATCACCGCGTAAGCCTGCCACGCCCACCCGGCGCCTGTTCAAGTGGATTTCCCGAGATCAGCGGCGCGCAGCGGCGCGGAGCGGGCAGCCGATCAGCGGTCCGGTCGTGACGGCAGCCAGGGAAGGCGGACCGCCGGGCCTCTCAGCCGGCGTGAAGGATCCGAAAGCGATCGGGCTCCGCCGGATCTCGATCGACGACTTGGATTGGCGTCGACGCCCATTGCCAAACGCTGATGCCTGGCGTGCGGGAGAACTGAATCTGCCCGCGGGTGCCTTCGACTGCAACGCGCGGCCAGGACTCGGCAGTGCGCGCCCGGTCCGCGCCGTGCGAACGCAGCACATCGGCGAGGACGGCGACCGTGTCGTAGCCCTCGAAGGCGACGAAGGAGGGTGCTTCGGCCAGCCGCTCGCGGAGGGCCGTCTCGACTCGTGCACCGAGTGGGCTGAGGCGCTCGGGCAGGTAGCGCAGGAACGGGATCGCGGCGCTGTCGTCGCCCAGCAACGTCGCCCATTCGGCGAACTCCGGTTGCCCGGCCGGAGCACCAATCATGATCTCGGCGAGGCGCTGGTCGCGGCGGACGGACTTGACGATCGACACCGCCGGCTCCGGGTGTCCGACCAGAAGAAGGAGGGCTGTCGCGCGATGGTCGACGAGTTCGTCGCACACGGCCGTGGGGGTGAGCGCCCCCATGTCGAGTTCGATGACGGTGCCGCCGCGTGGAGCGACGTAGTCCCGCACAATGCGGGTCCCAGTTGCCCAGTAGACACTCGGCTGGGCTGCTACGGCGATGCGACTGTGGCCCGCGCCGAGGAGGAAGTCCGCATAGATCCGCCAGCCGCGGGACTGCGGCGGGGAGAGGCGCGCGACCCATTCCGTTGGCTGCTCGGTGAGCGCGTCGAGAACCGCCGACGAGCAGAGGAACGGCAGGCCGAGGGCGTCGGCCCTGGCGGCCGCGGCGCGAGCGACGACGCTGTGATACTCCCCCGCCAAAGCGGCCACGCCCAGGCGAGCCAATTCATCTACGGCCGCCGCGGCCCTCTGTGGATCAGCCGCGGTGTCTCGGACCACCAGCTCGAGTGGTCTTCCGACGATCCCGCCGGCGTCATTGACTTCGCGCACGGCCAACTCGAGGCCGGCGAGCAAGTGTTGGCCCGCCTCGACCCAGCCAGGCCGAGACAGCGGAACGAGAGCGCCGATCCGGACGGATGATCCATCAGTCCGCTCCGCTCCCGGTGGCGATGGTGGCGTGTTCATGCGTTGCCGTCTCCCGCGTGACGATTCGGTTGCTGTCTGCCCGGATCGCAGAGTGGCAAGGCCCGGTAGTACGCGTTCATCTCATCTCGCCGTGGCAGACGCACCTGGGTGACCATGCCGGACATTGCATCCACCACCATCGCCAACAGACAACCGATTATTCGTTCGCTGAGCTGCCAGTGGAGTGCGTCAGACTTTGTGGCAGGGTCCGAGGTTGACCGGTCACGAAGGGTGTCTGGGTGAGCAGATCGCAGAAGCCGTCCCGGCAGGTGTCCGTGGACGAGCAGATCCAGGTCGTGTTGGCGGTGTTGAAAGGCGAGCTCTCGCTGGCCGAGGCGGCGCGGCGACATGGTGTCTCCTCGGCGACGACCCGCTGCTCCGACACGTCCGTACCAGGGTGAGGAGCCCGCAGACCAACGGCGTAGTCGAACGGTTCTTCGGCACCCTGAAGTACGAACACCTCTACCGCGCGATCATCGGCGACGGCAATGCCCTCGCCGTCGACATCAACCAGTTCCGCCACACCTACAACACCCTCCGCCCCCACCAGGCACTCGACGACCGGACGCCGCGACAGGCGGCCCGAAGCCCGCGTTGATCCGCCGTCGGGCACTCAGCGCCTGGTCTCGTACCTGGTCAGCAACAGGCCGTCGGGAAACGTCCGGGTCTCCACCAGGCTCAGGTTCACCCAGTTGTCCAGGGCTGTGAAGAACGGCGTGCCGCCGCCCACCAGGACCGGATGGGTGACGATCGCGTACTCGTCGATCAGCCCGGCCCGCATGGCCGCCGCGGCGAGTGTGGCACCGCCGATGTCCATGGGGCCGCCGTCGTCGGCCTTGAGCCTGGTGATCTCGGTGACCGCGTCGCCGGTGACCAGACGGGTGTTCCAGTCGACCGTGCTGGTCGTAGAGGAGAACACCGCCTTCGGCATGTCCCGCCAGCGGCCGGCGTACTCGATCGCCGCCGGTGTGGCACCCGGCTGCTTGTCGGCGGTTGGCCAGTGGGAGCTCATCGTCTCCCACAGCTTGCGCCCGTACAGCGCCAGGCCCGTCGCGTCCACCCGGTCGGACCACCACTGGAACAGCTCGTCGCTCGGCACGCTCCAGCCGAGGTCGTCGCCGGGCGCGGCGATGTAGCCGTCCAGGCTCATGTTCATTGCGAAGGTCAGTTTCCGCATGGCGTCAGCCTCCCGTGAGTCGGTATTCGGCGTACAGACCAGCACGGCGCGCAAAACTCATCGGTCAGGCCACACCGAGGGCCAGTTGACCACCACGCCAAGCAGATGCTCCGGACGGAAAGGAAACCTCCGACGTACCGGCGGGGACGAGACGAGCCCGCCGCCACCGCTGTGATCTGCGCTGTTGCACACCCCGTACGGTGACAATCTCACTAACCGGAGGCTGAACATACACGTACTGAGCCCAGCTATACCAAGATCAAACCCTGCCAACTCCTTGACGCATGACAGGTGTGCTCGCCTGCTTCGGTGTCTTCCGCGCAGGCGGCGGCCAGGTCATCGAGTGACAGGTGCAGCGCGTGGGCCAAGGCTGCCACGGTCATGAAGGCCGGGTCGGGGCTCGGCCCGTCTCGATCTTGCGGAGGGTTTCAGCGGACACCCCGGGCGCTGCTGCCACGTCGACCATGCTGCGGTCACCGCGGGCCCGGCGAAGCAGCAACCCGAAGCGCTCTCCGCGTTGCCGCTCATGCGGATTCAAGGAACTCCCACCATGACCGTGATACTAATACCGGTATAAGTATTGGATGGCGTCGCATCGCAGGGAGTCACGACACATGGTGGAGATCAAGACCGACACGGCACTGGAGACGATGCGAGAAGCCGGACGCGTCGTGGCCCACGCACTTGCGGCCGCCCGCGCAGCGGCAGTTGTGGGAGTTCGCCTGCGCGAGCTCGACGAAGCCGCCCGCACCGTGCTCACCAAGGCCGGAGCACGTTCCCCGTTCCTGGGCTACCGGCCCTCCTTCGCCCCCGTCCCCTTCCCCGCCGTGATCTGCGCCTCCGTCAACGACGCCGTCTCGCACGGCATCCCCGCCGACTACCGCCTGCGCGACGGCGACCTGGTCAGCATCGACTGCGGAGCCGAACTCGACGGCTGGACCGGCGACGCCGCGATCAGCTTCACCGTCGGCACCCCTCGCCCCGCCGACCTCGAACTCATCGCCGCCACCCAGCAGGCACTGGACGCCGGCATCGCCGCCGCCACCGTCGGCCATCGCATCGGCGACATCTCCCATGCCATCAGCACGGTTGCCCGCAAGGCCGACTGCGGCATGCCGGCCGACTTCGGCGGCCACGGCATCGGCCGCCAGATGCACGAAGACCCACACGTCCCCAACCACGGCCGACCCGGCCGCGGCTTCCCCCTGCGCCACGGCCTCGCCCTCGCCCTCGAACCCATGCTCATGGCCGGAGGACGCAACGACTACCGCACCGACCCCGACGGATGGACCTTGCGCACGATCGACGGCAGCCGAGCCGCCCACATCGAACACACCATCGCCATCACCGAGGACGGCCCCCGCATCCTCACCCTGCCCTGACCTCGAATCCGCTCTTACGGGAACAGAGCTCAGCCCACAGCCCCCGGGAGCCGGGCGATGACGCCGGACAGGTCGATGCCCGCAGGGAGCGTGCCGAAGGCCAGGCCCTGGTCGCCGGCGAGCCGCGAGGCGCAGAACGCGTCCGCGACGGCGGCCGGAGCGTGCCGGACGAGCAAGGAGCCCTGCAGCACCAGCGCCATGCGTTCGACCAGCCTGCGGGCGCTCTGTGCCGCGTCCTCCGTGAGCACCAGTTCGCCGCGCAGTTGCCGCCAGGCCTCGTCCAGCCGGGCATCCGCGCCTGCGGCGGCCTCGATCTCGGCGCGGAAGGCGTCCAGGGACTCGGGTTCGCGGGTCAGGGCGCGCAGCACATCGAGCGCGTTGACATTGCCCGAGCCTTCCCACAGGCCGTTGAGCGGAGCCTCTCGGTACAGCCGTGGCATCCCTGATGCCTCGTCATAACCGTTGCCGCCGAGGCATTCCAGGGCCTCGGCGACCGCCGCGGGCTGCCGCTTGCACACCCAGTACTTGCCGACCGCCGTGGCCAGCCGCAGGAACGCGCGCTCCTGTGTGTCTCCGCGCTGCGCCCGGTCGGTCGCTCCCGCGATCCGCAGGGCGAGGGTGGTCGCTGCCTCGGACTCGAGTCCGAGGTCGGCGATCACGTTGCGCATCAGCGGCTGGTCGATCAGCCGGGCGCCGAACACGGTGCGGTGCCGGACGTGATGGGCGGCCTGCGCGAGCGCCGCACGGATCCCGGAAGCGGAGCCCAGGATGCAGTCGAGCCGGGTCATCGTGACCATGTCGATGATGGTCCGCACCCCCTGCCCCTGCTGACCCACCGGCCAGGCGACGGTGTCGTCGAACTCCGGCTCGCTGCTGGCGTTGCTGCGGTTGCCGAGCTTTTCCTTCAGCCGCTGGATACGGAAGGTGTTGCGACTGCCGTCCGGAAGCACCCGCGGAACCAGGAAGCAGGACAGCCCTCCCGGAGCCTGCGCGAGCACAAGGAACAGATCGTTCATCGGAGCGCTGGTGAACCACTTGTGGCCGCGCAGCCGCCACGTGCCGTCCGACTGCTCGACGGCGGTGGTGGTGTTGGCCCGTACATCGGTGCCGCCCTGCTTCTCCGTCATGCCCATGCCCGCGAGCAGGCCGCGCTTGCTTGCAGGGGCGCGCAGTCCGGGGTCGTACGTCCGGCTCGTCAGCAGCGGCTCGTACAGCGCGGCCAGGTCCGGCGCCGAGCGCAGCGCGGGGACGACCGCGTAGGTCATCGAGACCGGGCAGCCGTGCCCCTGTTCGGCCGAACTCCACACCATGAACCCCGCCGCGCGGGCCACATGGACGCCGGGCCGGTCGTCGGCCCACGGTGCGCCGCCGAGGCCCTCGCTGATCGCCACGTCCATCAGCGCGTGGTACGCAGGGTGGAAGTCCACCTCGTCGATCCGGTTGCCGTAGCGGTCATGGGTGCGCAGCACCGGCTCGTAGCGATTGGCCTCCTCGGCCCAGCGCTGGACCTGCTCCGAGCCGGCCAGCCGGCCGACGCGATGCAGGTCCTCCACGTACCACTCGGCGCCCTCGCGCCGCACGCCCTCCAGCAGTACGGCGTCGTCGGCGACATCGTGGCCGACCAGCGGCGGCGGCTGGTTGGTCACCTCATGGGTGCGCGCGGCGGGGTTGCTGCGTAGTGCGGCGGCTTCTGTCGTGGTCATCGCAGTCTCCGGGAGTCGTCGTACGCGGGCGTGGTCACGGTCTTCGGCGTCGACTTCGGCCGGGGCGGCGGCGCCCGCGCAGCGCAGGGACATCGCCACCAGTTCGGCCACCAGGTGGTCGGCGTCGCCGCCCTCGGCCGGAACGGACAGCGGGTCGACCAGCACCTCGCCGATCGCCCCGGTCAGCGCCGCGGCGGTGACCTCCGGGTCCTGGTCGGGCAGCAGACCTGAGCCGATGCCCTCGCGGATCACCTCGGCGAAGACTTCGCGGTAGCGGCGCCGGTACCCCAGCCGCTCCTGCCCCACCGCCGGTTCGGCCGGAGCGGCGAGCAGCGCGTGAGCCAGGCCGCGGGACTCCATGGCACGTCGGGCGAACACGCCGACGCCCAGCGCGAGCCGCTCGACCGGGTCCCGGCCGCCCTCCGTGAGGACCTTGCTGAGCACCTCGACCTCCCGCCCCGACGCGCGGCGGAAAACCTCGACCGCCAGCGCGCCCTTGGAAGGGAAGTGCTGGTAGACCGAGCCGACCGACATCCCGGCCGCGGCCGCGACCGCCGTGACGGAGGCGTTCGCCCAGCCCACATCGGCAACGACGGCGGTGGCCCGCTCCACCAGGTGCTCCCTGGCGGCGGCGAGGCGGTCCTGCTCGGCGGGCGTCTTGCGGTAGACCATGCAACAAGTGAACCACCGTTCAGAACTTCACGCCAGCACCCGCCCGCGCCGCCCCCAGGACCAGATCAGGCGGGCACGCCAGGGCGGAGTGCCGACACGACGGCCCAGCGGCGCTCAAAGCCCGACAGTCGCTCTTCGGTCCCGCGGCTCGGTACGCAGCCCACAGAGCCTAGAAGCGGAACTCGACGAAGGGTCGTCGCAGATTGCTGGCTTTGGCCGGTGTGCCGCCGCGTCCCGTGATGCCCTGTGCGGCCAGGAACTGCGGGAGCTCATCGCGCTCGGGCTCGCGGCCGTGCTGCTGCCGGTAGGCGTCCCTGGCCAGGTAGTAGCGGTCCACGGTGGTCAACTCGCTCGACTGCGCAACCGGTACGTATGGCTCGACGAGACGGCGCGCCCCCTTGGTCGGATTCTCCTCGCTGGGGTGTGATGTGGAGGGGGTTGACGCCGTCGATCACGAGGGCTTTGGTGGGCGCACGTGACGAGCAAGGAGGCTCGCGTGACCCGAGTGGAACTCGCAGAGAATCTGCCGTCGTGCTCACGATGCGGCGGGCCACTGATTTCCAGCGCCGTCATGCCGCAGGAAGACGAGAACGGCTTTCCGATCCACCTGGAACTGTGCGCCTCCTGCGATGTCGGCAAGCCCGCCGCCTGCGCATTGCTGGCTTGGTTCGGCACCGGCGGCGGCTACGACATGGCACGCGTCGAGGAGGGCGCGGACCTTTTTGTCGAGTGGACCAAGGAGGGCATGGCCGCGCACGGTTGGGTCCTGTCCGCCGACGAACCGAGCGAAGTGGCCGACGAGGCTGCCCCGGTGCCTGGGGACGAGGCGAGTGCGCGGGTGCTGATGAGCCAAGACATCCCCGGCACCATCGCGGACGTCGAACGCCTCCAGGCCCTCCGCGACGCCCTCACCGCGCAACTCGACGCCGCCTCGCCGGAGGAACGCGCCCGGCTCCAGGACGTCATCCGCCGCTTCGGCGCGGCCGCCGCGGCCGGCCTGGCCGCCCAGGACACCACTGCCGCCGACCTGCGGGACTTGATCACGCAGCCTCCGGACCCGCTCAACCCGGAAGCCGAACAGCGCCTGCGCGATCTGTTCGGGCGCCTCGTGGACGAACAGGTGCAGGACGACCGCGAAGCAGACGGCTGAGACGTCCTTCAGCGGCTCGTCAGGGAGTGGCTTCTTACTCGAAGATGGGGGCGTGCTGCCTTACGTCCATCGCGTCACCAAGTACGACCCGGCCGACCGTGACGAACACGGCCGCTACACCGGCGCCGAGGACACCGTCAGCGATCACGGCGAGGTAGAGGCGGCCTATCTTCGGGCGGTCGAGGCCTTCGCCGCGGAGGTCGGAATCGACGTTCTGTCCGTACGCGAGCCGCAGGTCCCGTCCCTCGCGCACTTCGGTGTCGAGCGACCCCTGGACGACTTCGGGCTGGATGGGCTCTTCCCGACCGGCCTGGCCAGCTTCCACGACGGAGCAGAAGTATCGCTCGAGATCGGGCTGGAACTGGTGCGGGTCATGCTGCGCGACGGCGGCGCCTGGTGCCGGCTGGAGGCGGAAGGCGCATTCGCAGTGCACGTGGGTTGGGACCAGTACCTCTATATCGGCAGTAGCCGGCCCTGCGAGGAGGCGCTGGCCCGGACCCGCGCGCTTGGACTGTTCCCGGAGCGCCTGGACGCCTCCCCGTACGACATGGAGAACGATGCGGCTCACGTCCAGCGGCCGGGCGACGACGACTTCTGGGCCGGTCTGCACTGGGCAGTCGCCACGCGCCGCGCCGGACTCCTGGAGGAGACATACATCGAGGGCGCCTCACGGTGGCACCGCCTCACCCGCCACACCATCGACACAGTTCGCGCCGGGCTCGCTCCCCGCGCCCGGCTGGCCGTGTGGCCCGACCTGTACTCCGACATCGAAGGGGTGCTCGCAGCCCTCCCCGCCGAGGGCCTCGTCGAATGTGTCTGGCAGGACAAGGACGGCCGGATCCACAGCGCTGTCGCCGAGGAGAACGAGTTCCCGGAGCTGGCCCACCGGATATCCGAGGCCGACGCCGCAGTACTGCTGTCCGTGTATGCCGATGAACGCGTGCCTCTGTTCACCGCTGTGATGCCTGACAGCGACGGAGTGGTACGGGCCCGCTGGCAGACCGAGCCGACACCGAGCGACCGGAACTGGGCCTTCCTCAAGACCCTTCGCCGAGGTGAGATCGTCACCGGCACGGTGACCCAGATCGCCAGCTTCGGCGTCACCTTCGTGGACATCGGCGGCTTCGAAGCGATGATCAATATCCCCGAGCTGTCATGGCGCCGCATCAACCACCCGTCCGACATCGTCTCCGTGGGTCAGGAGATCAACGCCGAAATTCTCGACGTCGACCCGATCCATGAACGCGTATCACTGTCCCTCAAGGCCCTGCACGAAGATCCGATGCCGCTGCTGACCGGGCAGATCGGCCAGACGGTCGTCGGCCGCGTCACCAAGCTCGTACCGATCGGCGCGTTCGTACGCATTGAAGAGATGGAGAACGGTTTCGAGGGACTGGTGCACAACTCCGAACTGGCCGACGGAAACCTGGACAGTCCGCAGCGCGGCATCCAGGTCGGTGACGCCCTGCCGGTCAAAATCCTGGACGTCGACCCGGTCCAGCGCCGCATCACCCTCTCGCAACGGCAAGCGGTCTCAGCCGACACTGACGAATCTGGGGCTTGAAACGCACACGCCCGGTGAGGGCTCCGACCTGCGTGTCTCTCAGCTTGTTCTTTAACCTTTCAACCGTTGTAGGGCGATGAGTGTCTTTTCGCGGCGGACGGTTTTGCCCACGTCGTATCGGGGCGCCCGGTGTCTGTTCTTCGTGCCGGGTGGTCGCCCGGGGCCGGGGCGGTGAGGTTTTGGTGCTCTGGCGGGGCAGGGCATGTGCTGGCGGAGGTTCCGAAACGTGCGGCGGACCCGGGCCGGGGTGAGCCGGTTCGGTGTGGCTGGTTTCTCCCAAGGTTGCCGCAGGTCCTGGGCCAGCGGGCGGGCGAGCCGGAGTTGGGAGTATGCGGCGATGATCAGCCAGGTCCACCGGTCGGCCGCTTCCGGTTCCCGCAGTCGGGGTCGGGTCCAGCCGAGGGTCTTGCTTGAACAGCCGGAAGGTGTGTTCCAGGTCGAAGCGCCGCAAGAAGGCCTGCCGGGCGCGGTCGACGTCCGCGTCGGTGGCGCCGGTCTTCGAGGACCACAACCACACCGCCGGCGCTGCGCGGTCCTTCGACAGATGCTCGACCTCCAGCCGAATCAACGTGCCCTCGATCAACGGGAGTTCGCCCTTGTGGTCGAGCCAGGCGGCGAGACGGCGTTCGACAGTCAGCGAGAAAACTCAGTCAGGCAACGCCACAGTGAGATCCACCTCGACGAGCTGTCCGGGAAAGCCCAGCTGGGCGACGCCCAAGAGCGTGCTGGCGGTGGTGAACGCCGGACCCAGGGCAGAGTCGGTGAGCCGACGCCACGCGGCTCCCAGAACATCCCTCTCGTCGCTCCGCACATAGATCACTGACCGCACCACGTGTTGCGGCTGGGCATTCACCGCTGCCAGGGCAGTGAGCGCGTTCGCGACCACCTGGTCGACCTGCGTCTCGAGGGAACCGGAACCCACGAGGTCACCGTTCCTATCCAGCGGGCACTGCCCCGCCAGATGGGCCGTACGGCCGGCCTCCACCACCGTGATGTGGTGGTAGCCGGGAGTTTCATGCAGCTGCTCGGGGTTGATGCGGGTGATCTTCTCAGTCATGTCCGCGAGTCTGACCCGGGGTGGTGCCCGCCCGCACCGCAATTTGCCCTACCAGCAAGCACTCAGCAGCGACTGAGGTTAAAGAACAAGCTCAGCAGCCCGTCATACAGGTCACGATCGGTGGCCAGTCCGGGTCGACGCCGCCGGTCGCCTGCTGCGGCTGGAGGACCAGGATCAAGGTGCCCGAGCGGTACGGTCCATGAGCCAACCTGCACCCGCGTTTCCGCCGCTGGGCCAAGGCCGGCAGGGTCGGCTGCTTGCTCATCGGGAGTTCAGCTCCGCCCAGCGGGTGGCCCCGCCTGCGTGCGTCACCGTGCCGTAGCGAACTGCTATGGCGGCGACGATCTGCATGCCGCGGCCGTGCTCCCCATGCTGGTCCGCCTTGGAGGGTGGATCGGGTTGTGGGCCGCCGTCCGTGACTTCGATTCGGAGGACACGTCGCTGGATGCAGCGCACTCGCAGAGCAGCTGGCGGCGAGGCATGGAGTACCGCGTTGGTGACAAGTTCGGAGACGATGAGCAGAGCATCATCGCGCGCCGCAGGCGGCACTTTCAGGTCGGTGAGGAATTCCTGCGCAAGACGCCGCAGCCGGCCGACATCTCGGGCATCGACACTCACCAGTTCGAAGTGGGCTTCATGTGGGTCGTCTGCCGCGTTCCGATGACTTTCGCGGAAGAGCTGATCGGTCCTCGTGACCCTGCATTCCGAGTCCAGCGCGAGCAGTTCGGCCTGCCCAACTGGTTCGGGGGGCGCTTGAGCAGTCATCACAACCTCGGGTTTCCGCGGAGGCGACGAGCGGTCGCCGCGGCCGCTGAGCAATAGCCCAAACTGGTAATTACCAGATAGGACCAGTTTCTCCCCGGGTGGCGAGGTTGTCAATTTCGATATCGCGGACTTTGCCGCGATTCCTGTACGTAATCCGTGGCGGAACGGGCATGACGCCACCATTTCCGTTGCGCCCGGCGCGGCACGCAGGGCGGCCTGTCCAGGCAGGACCAACCGGTGCTTCGCGAATGCGTGAGCCATCACCGTGGTGACCGCCGGGCCCGGGCCCTGAAGGCACGAGAGTGCCACTCCTGAACCTCTTTCAGAGGCGCGCCGTCCAGTTCCCAGGGCCATGAGGTGGCGACCGCTGCATTGGCCTCGAAGACCGGCCACGCCTCCTGCAGGCGTGCGGCCTGCGTCAGCACGTAGGCGAGAAGGTTCACGTCGGCAAGTGCTGCTGCATGCCTGAGGAAACCGGGACGTGTCCAGGTCTCGAGTGTGTCGTCGACGAGGGCAAGTTCGTGATGCTGATCATGCGGGTGTGGTCGACACCACCCATGGCGCGTCAATGGGAACGGCCCGGCTACCTGGCGTGGCGCTCAAGATCGGATCGTGCAGCATCAAGAAACGCGTTGCGCGTCGGATGCAGGAAGTCGCGGACCGACTGAGCCCCCGGACCGTGCCAGAGCAGATGATTGACCGCCTGGGCAAACGCGTGAGCGGACTGCGCAACAGCTGGCTGACACAGCATGTGCAGTGTCTTCTGCGCCGCCCAGAGGCGATCCTGGACAGCCCCTGCCCTCCGGCGCCACTCGTCTTCATCAGCGCGTACCAGGTGCTGGTCCATCGCGGTGCGTTCGGCTTCCTGCGCTACTTCGAGGAAGGTGACGAGGTAAGACAGCCGCTCGTTGCGTCGAGCCTCCTGCCGCGTCGCATTATCTTGGTGATCCTGAGCGCGGTGATTTACCCATTGCGCCGCAAACGAAAGCGCGCCTCCGACGGTCACACCGATCAAGGCAATGACCGATGGCCATGCTTCTGCTCCCATGGTCCCTCCACGAACTCATGCAAGTCCCGGCGCGTCCGGTGCGGGCAGGACAGCTTCCCTCTCGTCAATCGGCTCTGCGTGCCGGGTCCGGTCTAACAACGGCTAACACAATGAGGTGGATCAGTCCTGATGGCCGTGTCCGGGGCGGGAGTTGAGCGCGCTCCGGTGTGGAGATGTCGCCGTGGATCGTGTCGGATGGGCTGTGGGACCGAGTGGAGCCGTTGCTGCCGCAGCGCGAGCGGCGCCTCCGGTATCCGGGGCGCAAGGCACTGCCGGACCGGGAGGTGCTGTGCGGGATCGTGTTCGTGCTGCAAACCGGCATCCAGTGGGAGTACCTGCCCAAGGAGCTGGGCTTCGGCTCAGGCATGACCTGTTGGCGTCGGCTGCGGGACTGGAACGAGGCCGGGGTCTGGCAGCGGCTGCACGAGGTCCTGCTTGCTGAGCTGAACGCGGCCTTGCGGCTGGACTGGTCGCGCAGTGTGGTCGACTCCTCCCACGTCAGGGCGCTATAAGGGGGCAGCACACGGGCCCGTCGCCGGTCGACCGGGGCCGGGCCGGCTCGAAGCACCACTTGATCACCGACGGGCATGGCACCCCGCTCGCGGTCCTGCTGACCGGCGGCAACCGCAACGACGTCACCCAGCTCCTGCCGCTGCTCGATGCCATCCCGCCCGTCCGCGGCCGGGTGGGGCGTCCGCGCCGCAAGCCCGACTCCTGTTCGCCGACTGCGGCTACGACCACGACATCTACCGCGACCAGGTCCGCGCCCGCGGCATCGTCCCGGCCATCGCCCGCCGCGGCACCCGGCACGGCACCGGTCTGGGTACTTACCGGTGGGTGGTCGAGCGCACCTTCGCCTGGCTGCACGGCTTCCGACGCCTGAGCATCCGCTGGGAACGCAGGGCGGACATCCACGAGGCGTTTCTCAAACTCGCCTGCTGCCTGATTACCCAGCGACAACTCGGCTCATCGTGTTAGCCGTTGTTAGGGAACCCGGAACCTCGCGCACGTCGGCCCGCGCTCTGTGAGCGAGCCACATTCGTCCTGGGTTCCGTCGCCCGCGTTGAGAGCCATGATGCTGATGCCTGCAGCCTGTGGTGGAAGGGACATCGGCATACTGACCCGCTGCTCGACCACGCCCTTGTCGTTGGGTCTGAGCTCACTTGAGTAGGCGTCGACCGATTCAACGACAGCCTCGGACAAGTCGGCCCTGACAGCGTTTACAAACACCTCGATGCTGGCCCCCGTCTCGACGCCGTCAGCATGAACCAGGAAACTCAATTTCAGATTGGACCGAGGGCCGTCGACTTTGATGTTGGTGATCGTCGGCCGCCCGTTTCCCCCAGCAGCCTTGGCCGCGCCGATAACCGCCACGCTCAGAGCCACCATATAGAGGATCACCCCGAGAATGAGCACGACGGTCTCCCACAAGTTGCCCCGCCGTGTGGGGTGGACGAGCAGAGCCACAATGCTGCAGACGATGGCGAGGATGGCGCAGAGCGAGGCCACATAGATGGGCCACGAGTCGTTGTTGAGGGCAACGAACACGACGTCGCTGCTGAGGCCAAGCAGGGTCATGACTCCGGCAACGGCGACGAGGGCTCCAGCCAGGATCTTGGCAACGTCGTCCAGGCGCTTTCCGATCCTGGCCTGGATCTCTTCGTGCGTCAGGGCAGGGTCTCGTTCGCTACCCCTCTTCGGGACCCCGCTCATTGCGCTCCTCCTGACCGAAGGTCCTGGGCGGTCAGCCGGTCGTCCGGCTGGCGTCCGGTCCTAGTGGAAGACGCTAAGCTCGCGGGAGAACCGCAGCGACCCGGGGATAGGCCGAACAGAGGAACGATTAGGCACGCTTTATTTCAACGGGGCTGGGAGTATGGCCAGCGCTGCGCCAGCAGGTCATGCCCGGGCCGAAGCCGAGTTCCTGGGGCAGGTACTCCCACTGGGTGCCAGTGTGCAGCACATAGCTTGGCGTTTAACCGCGCAGGTCACCCGACCTGCTGATCTGCGGTTCTTTCCGGGACAGCGGAGGCGGCCGTTCTCCACGCTTCGAGATGTCG
>NZ_JBIRTX010000027.1:0-78407 GCF_044334895.1 Streptomyces sp. NPDC020681
ACAAGCACCGGGCCACGCGTCACGACGTCGGCAAGACGGTCAAACGCGCCGAGTCGATCAAGGAACATCAAGCTCACCAACGTTAAACGCCAAGCATAGAGGATGTCGCACAGCACTCCCGGTCCGGCAGTGCCTTGCGCCCCGGATACCGGAAGCGCCGCTCGCGCTGCGGTAGCAACGGCTCCCTGCACTCTCACAGCCCCCGGACACGATCCACGGTGCAGGCCCCGCATCCAGCCGAACGTCCAACTCCCGCTCCCGACACGTCATCCAGGAGCGATCCACCTCATTGTGTTAGCCGTTGTAAGCCCTGCGAGATTGAGACCGCGATCTGCACGGCCAGGTGGCAGTTGTCCTCGGCATGGGGAGTGGACGGTGGGGGGATGGATCGTTCCGGAGGGCCTGTGGGAGATCGCCAGGCCCACGGAGCGGGCATGTCGCTGCCGATCCTGTTGTGCCTTGCGGCTGCACCGTGGGCGGACTTCCCGGGGAGAACCGTTGCGGTGTTCCGGGGCTGCGTATGCCGAGGTCACCGTGGTGAGCGCCGGTTCCTGGCCCTGAATGCCCGAGAGTGCCATTCCTGGACCTCTTTCAGGGGGACGCCGTCCAGCTCCCAGGGCCAGGAGGCGGCGACCGCTGCGGTTGCCTCGAAGACCAGCCATGCTTCCTGCAGGCGTGCGGCCTTCGTCAGCACGTAGGCGAGAAGGTTCAGGTCGAGAAGGGCTGCTGCATGCCTGAGAAAGCCGGGCTGTGTCCAGCCGGCAAGGGCTTCGTCGACGAGGGCGCGTTCGTGAGGCTGATCCCAGTGTCGGCGTGCGGTGAGTGCCGTGATGCCTCCGGCTGCCAGAGCCCTTCGGTACCGGCTCAGGCCGGCAGCGAGGCCAACGGCCGCTACGGGAGAGCCCGCAGGAGCGGAGACAGCCACTGAGTCGGTGAACTGAACGGTCAGAACGTTGGACCCGCACTCCTCCGGGGAGACGTACCGCAGCATCTGCCAGTGAGCCTCCCGATTCCAAGGATCGCGCGATTTCACGGCGTTCCAGATGGGCTGCACTTGAGCCCCGGGCGCCCGCACCAGCCTGTAGTAGCTCAGCATGGCCACCCATGGGGCAGGGTCCTCAGGTGCCCGTTCAGCGGCGTCCCGGCACAGGGCGATCGTGGTGCCGAGATCGCCGGTAGGGCCGCCTGAACGGGCCTGGGCGATGCTGGCGAGGGCCTGCAGGAGCATGGCATCGGCACTGGCGGGATTCCAGGTGCGCCAGTGGCCGGCCAGGACGTGCGCTTCGGGGAGAGTGCTGAAAACGAGCAGGCGGTGCATCCGCCGGTCCCAGTCCTTTCCCGGGTCGCGCAGTGCCTGCTCTATCGGATAGGTGAGGGCGCCACGGTCGTTGCATTCGGCCAAGTTGTTGCCCTGGGCCGCTATCTGGGCTCCCAGATGTGTCAGGGCGCGGGCGAGTGGTTCGTCGTCGAGCTCGGGCTGCAGCCTCCGGGGAGGTCGGTGGCTGCGTTTTCGGGGCCACACGGGTGACGTGCTCCTTTCATGCGGGGCTTGGGGCACAGCTGCGATGTCGTCACTGCCGGAACAGGCGGTCACACCGGGCGGGATCGGCCGCGGGCGGGGTCTCAGCATGTGCTCCGTAGGAATACGCGTGCGCCTGCTGCCTCTGCGGCCCGTAGAGCCGCGCCGAGGAGCCCCGCGTCCGCGCCCAGCGGTGAGATGTCCACCGCGGGGGCGGAGCGCCAGGCGAGTCCGTTCTGCAGCGTGTGCCGGACTGGTTCCGCGAGCGCATCTCCGGCGGCAGCCATGCCGCCGGCCAGGACGATGCGCTGTGGGTCCAGCAGGACGGTCGTGGTGACGAGCGCTCTTCCGAGAGCGTCGGCTCCCTCGGCCCAGAGCCGTGCAGCCTCAGGGTCGGTGTCCCGCCGTGCGGCGACGTCGGCCGCATTGTTGGCGATGCCTCCGGTGCGGCGGTAGCGGCGGACCAGGGCACCGCCTGATGCGTAGGCCTCCACGCAGCCGTGCTGACCGCAGGTGCAGGGCTCACCACCGGCGTGGACGGGGATGTGGCCGAATTCGCCGGCGAAGCCCTGGGCGCCTCCCACGAGTTGTCCATTGCAGACGATCCCTGCCGCCACACCCGTACCGAGTACGACCACGAGCAAGTCCCTGACATCCCCGCCGAGCCCGAGCCGCTGCTCGGCCAGGCAGGCCGCCCGCACATCATGCTCGAGTGTCACGGGAAGGCGGACCCTGTCCGCCACGGCCGCAGCGAGAGGCGTTTCGCGCAGTCCAAGATTCGCGGCGAACCGGACGACACCGGCGGCAGCATCGATCAGCCCCGGAGCGCACAGGCCGACGGCCGCGGTACTGGGGCTCACCAGATCAGCGGCGGCCCGCACGACGGCGGCGACAACCGCTTCCGGTCCTTCCGACGACGGAGTGGCCAGCCGCAGGGTCTCCTCGGCAACCCCCTGCGCGTCGAATCGCGCGGCCTTGATGGTGGTGCCGCCGAGGTCGACGGCCACAACATCAGTGGGGCGGCTCATCAGTACCCCTGACCGGCAGGCTTGTGACGGGCGACCTCGCGGTAGTAGGGCTGCTGTTCCAGTCGGGCCGCGGCGAGTTCGTCCACCACCACCGTGGCATGGGGATGCAGTTGGAGGACGGAAGCGGGACACATCGTGCTGACGGGTCCTTCGACGGCGGAGGCCACCGCGTGGGCCTTGTGCGGGCCGGTGGCGATCAGCACGAGGTGGGATGCCCCGCCGATCGTGGCCAGGCCTTGGGTGATGACGTGACGAGGCACCTCGTCGATTCCACCGAAGAAGCGTGCGTTGTCGCGGCGGGTGTCGTCGGTGAGGGTTTTGAGCCGGGTGCTGGAGCCGAGGGACGAGCCCGGCTCGTTGAAGCCGATATGGCCGTTGACGCCGATTCCGAGAATCTGTACGCCGACCGGTCCTGCGGCCGTGAGGGTGCGTTCGAAGCGGCGGGCCTCCTGCTGCGGGTCCGCTGCCGTTCCCTGGGGCGCGTGTATCCGGGCGGGGTCGAGGTCGACGTGGTCGACCAGTTCGCGGCGTATCACCTGGGCGTAGGACTGCGGGTGGGAGGGCGGGAGGCCGACGTACTCGTCGAGCAGGAAGGCGTCGATGCCGGCGAAGCTGAGGCCCTCTTGCCGGTGGCGGCGGACGAGGTCTGCGTAGACGGCCAGGGGCGAGGAGCCCGTGGCCAGCCCCAGAGTCTTCGTACCGTCGGCCATCGCGCGGTGGATGATGCCGGCGACGGTGCGGCCGGCGTCTGCGGCGGCGGGGCGGATCACCACCTCCATGTCAGGCCTCCTGCCGTTCGCGCGGTGCGGCAAGGAAGGCGTCGCTCATCCGCTGTGCGGTTGTGCGTGCTGTCTGCGGTTCTGTGGCGTGGAGCGCGCTCGCGGCCAGGTCCTTGCACTGTTGCAGGGTGAGCTGGGCGAGTGCGTCACGGACCGGGGCCACGGCTGGAGGGGCCATGGACAGGCTCCTCACGCCCAGCCCGGCCAGGACGGGCGCGAGGAGCGGGTCGGCGGCTGCCTCACCGCAGACGCCGACGGGACGGCCGAGTGCCTTTGCGGCGCTGCATACCTGGGCGATGAGGGTGAGAAGGGCCGGCTGCCAGGGGTCCAGCAGGTGGGCGAGGGTGTGGGCCGTGCGGTCTGCGGCGAAGGTGTATTGGGCCAGGTCGTTGGTGCCGATGCTGGCGAAGTCGACGTGCTGCAGAAGGTCGTGTGCGAGAAGGGCTGCCGCCGGTACTTCGATCATGATGCCGACGTTCTGGATGCCGAAGCTGCGGGCTCGTTCGGCGAAGTGTGCGGCTTCCTGCACGGTGGAGACCATGGGTGCCATGACCTTCAGCTGCGCGCCGGTTCTACGCTGGGCCGCTGCGAGCGCTTTGAGTTGGGCTTCGAGGATGCCGGGCAGGATCGTCGAGGTGCGCAGGCCGCGAATGCCCAGGGCCGGGTTGTCCTCAACAGGAAGCCGTAGGAAGGGCAGGGGCTTGTCTGAGCCGGCGTCCAGGGTGCGGACGGTCACGGCGCGGCCCTTGAAGGCCGTGAGGACCTGTGTGTAGGCGGAGATCTGTTCGTCGGTCGTGGGTGCCTCGCGGCGGTCCAGGAAGAGGAATTCGGTACGGAAGAGGCCCACGCCCTCGTTGTCGTCCTGTGCTGCGCGGAAGGCGTCGCGGCGCGTGCCGATGTTGGTGAGGAGTGCCACCGGGTGCTGGTCGGCTGTGCGTCCGGGGCCGTGTGAACGAGGCTTCTGCCGGGAGCGGTCCTGTTGCGCGGCCAGTCGTCGGCGTTCGGACGAGGGGTGTGCTTCGACGGTGCCCGTGCTGCCGTCGAGGATGACGGGAGTGCCGTCGGCCAGAGTGGCGGCTTCGGCGCAACCCACTACGGCGGGCAGTCCCAGGCTGCGCGCGAGGATGGCCGTGTGACTGGTCGGGCCTCCCCTTTCGGTGAGCAGCCCCGCCGCTTCGCTGTCGGCCAGGCCCGCGGTGTCGGCCGGGGACAGGTCTTCGGCGGCGAGGATGAAGGGGTGTCCGGGGCGTGGGATGCCGGGCATGGGCACGTTCAACAGGAGCGCGACGGCGCGGTTGCGGATGTCGCGGAGATCCGCGGAGCGTTCGGCCATGTAGCCGCCGAGCGCCTCCAGTTGGGCGCAGTAGCCGTCGACGGCCAGGGAGAGGCTGTGAGCGGTGGGAACGCCTTCGCTGATGTGCCGGGCGGTGGCCCGCACCAGGGCGGGGTCGCCGGCCATGGCGGCGCCGGCGTCCAGGATGGCGCCGGCCGTTTCGCCCGCCTCGATCGCCGACAGCTGCTCGGCCACCTGGGCCAATGCCAGCCGTACACGCTCCACTTCGTGCCCGGAGTCACCGCCCGGAGTTTCGCAGGGGTCGGTGATGACCGGCGGCGTCATGCGGATCAGTGGTGCGCACGCCAGCCCCGGGCTGACGCCGTGGCCGGTCATCGTGGTGGAGGAGGTGCTCACGCGTCGAGCTCCTTGCTCAGCAGGGCTGCCAGCTCGTCCAGGACAGCCTCCGCGCGGTCTCCTGCCGCGGTCAGGGCGACCCGGTCGCCGTAGCCGGCGCCGAGCGTCATGACGCCCAGCAGGCTGTCGGCGGCGACCGGGGGCTTGCCGTCGACGGCGATGGTCACGGGGACCCGTGCGTTGGCGGCTGCCTGGACGAACGTGGCGGCGGGGCGGGCGTGCAGGCCGCTGCGTGAGCCGATGAAGACGACGCGCTGCGCCATGAAGGTTCCTTTCAACGGGTGTTCGGGGTTCGGGAACGTGGTGGTCAGGCCGCGGGTTCGGGACTGCGTTCCTGGGCGGCGTCCGGGTTCTCCTCTTCACGACCTGGGGTGCGCAGGTTCCAGCGGCGTATGACGAAGCGGAACAGCACGTAGTACAGGGCCGCGTAGGCGAGGCCGATGGGGATCAGCAGCGCTGGGTTCGTGGCCTTGCCCCAGTTCAGGACGTAGTCGATGAGCCCGGAGGAGAAGGTGAATCCGTGGTGGATGTCGAGGGCGTTGACCAGGGCGAGGGACGTGCCGGTCAGCACGGCGTGCACGAGGTACAGGGGCCAGGCGACGAAGAGGAAGGAGAATTCGATCGGTTCGGTGATGCCGGTGAGGAAGCTGGTGAGTCCGGCCGAGAGCATGATGCCGCCGACGGCCTTACGGTGCTCGGGGCGGGCTTCGCGCCAGATGGCCAGGGCCGCGGCCGGGAGAGCGAACATCATGATGGGGAAGAAGCCGGTCATGAAGATCCCGGCCTCCGGGTCGCCTGCGAAGAAGCGGTTCAGGTCACCGTGTGCGCCGTTGTAGTCGCCGAGGATGAACCACACGACGGAGTTGAGGATGTGGTGCAGGCCGAGAGGGATGAGCAGCTTGTTGGCGGTGCCGTAGATTCCGCCGCCGATGATGCTGTTCTCGTCGACGGCCTCGCCGACTGAGGTCAGGCCGTCGTTGAACAGGGGATAGACCAGGCTCATCAGCACGCCAACGACGAGCGCGGTCACGGCCGTGAGGATGGGGACAAGTCTGCGTCCGCTGAAGAAGCCCAGGTAGGGCGGCAGCGTGGTGCGGTAGAAGCGCTGCCACAGCATCGCCGAGAGCAGTCCGACGACGATGCCGCCCAGCACCCCGAAGTTGACCAGGGCCTGCTCCCCCGCCAGGTCCTTCTGGCCTTCGAGGACGACCGGCGACATGGCCTTGAAGACGCCTTCCAGGACGAGATATCCCACCACCGCGGCCAGCGCGGTGGAGCCGTCGGCCTTTTTCGCGAACCCGATGGCGATGCCGACGGCGAAGATCAGGGGCAGGTGAGTGAAGAGGGCTCCGCCGGCGGCGGAGATGACGTGTGCGGTGTCCTGGAGTGCTGGGAAGCGGCCCAGGACGTCGTCCTGGCCCAGTCGCAGCAGGAGACCGGCAGCGGGAAGCGTGGCGATCGGCAGCATCAGGCTGCGGCCGAGTTTTTGCAGGCCTGCCAGGCCCGGGCGGCGGCCGGAAGTGGTGGCTGTGCTGGTGCTCATGACGACCTCAAAGGTGTGCAGGAGGAGAGGGAGCGCAGAGAAGCCGGGCGGGGACGCAGCCCGGAGCGGCTCAGAGAAAGCCAGTGGACAGGACCGGTACTATCTGGTCAAGACCAGTTGCTTCAATATGGTCCCGCCGTCGCGCCGGTGTCAATGCTTACGACCGTCCGACATCAGAGAAAACAACGGCCACCGGCCGGGCTTACGGAAACCCCCGGCCCGAGCACAGGGCGGCCACGCCGACGACTGAACAGCATCGGTACTTGTGTGATGCATACTGGTAATAACCAGCAGGGGGCATCAGCGCCCCTTCCGGACCGAGAGCAGGGTCGCGGTGGCTACACAGCAGAAAGTCGGCAAGGGCATGGTGCCCAAGCACGCGCAGCTCCACGCGATCCTTGTCGACTTGTGCACCAACCAGCTGTCGCCGGGCGACGCACTGCCGAGCGAGCGCCAGCTGTGCCTCGATCACGGAGTCAGCCGCGTCACGGTGCGCGAAGCACTCAGCCAGCTCGTCGCCGACGGCCTGGCCGTCCGCGTCCACGGCCGCGGGACCTTCGTGGCCGAGAGAGCGCACCGCTCCGAACTCCGACTGGCCTCATTTCACGAGGACATGCGCCGCCTCGGCCTTGAGCCGGGCACCGTCGTCCTGTCCATCGAGCAGGACGCGCCCTCCTCTGCCACCACCGCGGCGCTGCGGATGAACGACGAGCAGCAGGCATGGCATGTCCGCCGCCTCCGGCTGGCCGACGGGACACCCATCTGCGTCGAGGACGCGTGGTACAGCGCCAACCTCCTGCCGGAGCTGGACAGCGCTGACTTCACGGTCTCGATCTACGACACCCTCGCCGCGCGCTTCGGACATCCCATCGACCGCGCAGAGCAGACAGTCGGGGCCGGGTCGGCGTCCTCGGAGACGGCGGCACTGCTGGGGGTTCGCCCGGGCGCTTCTGTCATGACCTTCGATCGCATCGCATACAGCGGCGACCTGCCGGTTGAGCACGCGTACTCGTGGTTCCGCGCCGACCGGTACCAGTTGCACATGACCCTCGCCGACCGATGACGTAGCCGCCTCGGGACCATCCGAGGCAGCCCTCTCCCTAATTTGACATGCACATGACCGCCCCTTCGAATCACGCCATTGCGCGGCGACCTCCAGCCGAGTACCTTCTGGTCCTGACTGGTAATAACCACTCGCCCGATAGGTTGTGCGGCATCGCAAGCACAGCGTGATCCATTGAGGGGCATTCATGTCCAAAGCACGGCTGATCTTCGACGCGCTCGGCGGAACGAACAACATCGCCGACATCGAGGCCTGCATCACCAGGCTCCGCACCGAGGTGAACGACACGGACCTCGTCGACGTCGACGCCCTCAAAAGGGCAGGAGCTCTCGGGGTCCTCGTCTCGGCCGGCATCGTTCAGGTCGTCGTCGGCGCCGAGGCGGACTGTCTGGCCGAGGACATCAAGGAGATGCTGTGAGTCTCGCCGTCTACGCCCCGCTGTCCGGTGACCTTTCGGCACTCGGCAAGGTGCCCGACCCGGTCTTCGCAGCTCAGATGGTGGGCGCGGGACTGGCGGTGGAACCTCCTTGTGAGACCGGTCCCGTCGACGTCGTGGCACCCGTGGCCGGCGCTGTCGTCAAACTGCACCCGCACGCGTTCGTGATCCGAACGAGCGGTGGGACGGGCGTTCTGGTGCACATGGGCATCGACACCGTGCGCCTGAACGGAGAAGGCTTCCGCGCGCACATAGCCGAAGAGCAGCACGTCGAGGTCGGCCAGACCGTAATCACCTTCGACCCCATGGCAGTTCGAGCACACGGCCTGTCCGCGATATGCCCTGTCGTCGTACTCGACAGCCCGCCCGGATCGGCGCAACCGCCGGCCGTCACCGGCCCGATCCGCGCGGGGGCACTCTTGTTCAGCTGGGCAGCGTCGTGACGGGCACGGGCTTCGGCCTCCGCAACGGGTTCGGCACCGACGCGGCATGCGAGGCCGTCCTGATGGACCTGGACGGGACTCTGGTACTCAGCGAGGACGTACACCGGCGTGCCTGGCAGGCGTTCTTCGACACATGGGGCGCACACGTCACCAACGCCGACTACCAGCAGCACTACATGGGACGACGCCCCAGCGACGTCATCACGAGCGTGCCCGGACCATGGACCGGGACAGACGCGGCCGCCGCCCTCGCCACCATGACCGCCTTCACCCTGGAGCACGCGGACGGCGTGAAGGTGGTGCCCGGCGCCACCGCTCTCATCCGGCAACTACGCATGAAGTACCGCCTGTCCGTGGTCACCAGCGCGGGAGCCCAGTGGGCCCAGCACCTCCTCAAGGACGTCCTCGGTGTGCGCGACCTGGTCGACGTCGTCATCACCGCGGAGCAGATCACCCGTGGCAAGCCGTCACCCGAGGGCTACCTGAGGGCCTGCTCAGCCCTGCGGGTACCACCTGAACACTGCCTCGCCTTCGAGGACTCACCCTCAGGGGTCGGCGCGCTTGTCGCTGCCGGAGTGCGGGACATCGTCGGTGTCACAACGACCGCCACGGCAGCCGACCTCACCCGCGCCGGAGCGCGCTGGACGGTTCCCGATCTCACCCCCCGGCGCCTGCAGCACATACGCAGCTCCGTCAGCGCGAAGACAGCGGACCGGGCAAGCAACGACAAGGAGGCCCAAGCATGAAAAGACTCGACGTGGCCGTGATCGGTGCAGGCTTCATCGCGCGCACCCATCTGCCGGCCTGGATCGCCCTCGGGGCGAGGGTCACCATCTTTTCGACCGACGGCCAAGCCGCCCGCCTTGCCGAAGAGTTCGGAATCACCGAGGCCCCCACACTCGACGATGCACTGGCGTGGGCCACGGTCGTCGACATCTGCACTCCCACCACGACCCACCGCGACATCGCTCTCGCCGCCTTCGAGGCCGGCGCGGACGTGGTGTGCGAAAAGCCGCTGGCGCTCGCCCCGGCGGATGCCCTGGAGATGGCGTACGCCGCAGAGAAGACAGGTCGTCAGCTCTACCCCGGGCACGTCGTACGGTTCTTCCCCGCCTACGTCCGGCTCCGGGACGCCATCGGCTCCGGTGCGCTCGGCCGCGTTGCGGTGGCCCGCTTCACACGCACCGGCCGCTATCCGACCTGGAGCACCTGGTTCGCGGATCCCGCGCTCTCCGGAGGCATCGTGACCGACCAGATGCTCCACGACATGGACATCGCCAGGTGGCTGTTCGGCGAAGTCGCCTGCATCCATGCCACCCAGCGCGGCCACCTCACCGCCCCTGCACCCGAGTGTGCGGTGGCCACGGGCAGCGCGACCCTCACCCACACATCCGGCGTCATCTCTCAGATCCAGGGTGTCTGGGCATCACCGGCGACGCCGTTTCGCTACACCTTCCACGTCGCCGGCTCCAACGGAACCCTCACCCACGACTCCCTCGCTCACCCTTCGCTGCGTCTGGTCGGCCAGACCGGAGCCGACGCGGACGGCATACCCACCGGCGACTTCGGTGACGACCCGTTTGCCACCCAGATCCGCGAGTTCGCAGCCGCCTTCCAGGGCGGTCCCGCCCCACGGGTCAACGCGTGGGACGGGGTGGCGGCCGTCCGACTCGCCGCCGCCGCCCGCCAGTCTGCCGCGACCGGGCTGGCCGTCGCGGTCGAAGACGCCTCGTCGCAGAAACTCCCGGAAGGAAGCCACTGATGAAGGTCGCCGTCCTGTCCTTCGCTCATGTTCACGCCGCCACATACATCGAGCTGCTGCGCGACCGCAGCGACATCGAGCTCATCACCACCGACCCCGACGCCCCGCCCGGCGACCCGACCCGCGGCAAGACCCTCGCCGACGAACTCGGCATCACCTACCGGGCAGGCTACGAGGAAGTCTTCGCCGAGCGCCCCCGAGCCGTCATCGTCACCAGCGAAAACGCCCGACACCGGCAGCTCGTCGAACAAGCCGCCACCGTGGGCGCACACATCCTGTGCGAGAAGCCGATAGCCACCACCGAACACGACGCACGCGCCATGATCGACGCCTGTGAGCACGCGGGAGTCAGCCTCATGACCGCCTACCCCGTCCGCTTCCACCCGGCATTCACCGCCCTGCGCCATACTCTGGCCGATGGCTCTCTCGGGCGCCTTCTCAGCGTGCACGGCGTCAACAACTCCCGCCCTCCCGGCCTCGCTCGCCCCTGGTTCGCGGACCCGGACCTCGCGGGCGGCGGCGCCATCATGGACCACACCCTGCACATCGCAGACCTCCTCGACGTCCTCCTCGACGGCGAACAGCCCACGAAGGTCTATGCCGTCGCCAACACACTCCTGACCCCGGACGGCGAAGAGGAACCGAAGGTGGAATCCGCCGGCCTCCTCACCCTCACCTACGCACACGGGCTCGTCGCGACCATCGACTGCAGTTGGAGCCACCCCTCCTCCCACCCCAACTGGGGCGGTCTGACGCTCACATGTGTCGGGCAGCGCGCCCTCGCCGAGTTCGACGCCTTCCCTCCTCTCCTCGACGGCTACGACACCACGCAGGCGACCATCCGCTGGGAGCCCGGCGCCATCGACCTCGACGCCGCCATGCTCGACAGCTTCCTCGACGCCGCCCGCACCGGCCGACGAGCCCACCCCGACGGAGAGACCGGACTACGCAGCCTCAGAACCGTCCTGGCCGCATACGAATCCCTGCGCACCAGCCAGCCCGTGGTCACGGCCGGCGCAGTCTGACCCGCCACTCCGGTCCCGACTGCGGGCGTTCAGCCAGACCGCGCCCCTGGGAGGAACGGACAGGAGCACGGAATCGCGGATGCGCCAGGCCGAAGCCGACCTGGCGACGATGACGAGGGCAGGCGCCTGCTGCGGATCATCCGCAGAGGCACCTGTGGAACGTCACGTAATTCCCCATCGGCAGCGTCAACTTCCCCGCCCAAGCATTCGAGCCTGAGGCGGCAGCGCAGTCGCTGGCGCGCTCCCCAGCGCGCGCCCCGCCGATCGGAGGAGCGGCGCCCACCCGATCAGTCACTGTCCGTGCGACCCGCCGTCCGGCTCCCCGTACCGCCCGGGGACGGCGGAGATGCTGACCACCCCCGGGAACAAGCGTTCCTCAGGGCGAACAGCCATCGGAGGCGACCATGCCGCACATGACTCCCGTCAACCACCGAGTCGAGCACGAATCGACCATCCCGGCGAACTTCGGCACCAAGATCGAGCTCTTCGTGCGGGAATACAAGGACGCCGGATCCGGCGGCACCCCCAAACCGGTCCTCATGCTCCACGGCAGGAGCGTTCCGGCCCTCCCCGGCTTCGACCTCGTGCTCCCCCCGAGCGGCAGTTCCCCGCACCCGGACACCAGCTACAGCTGGGCGCAGGCCCTGGCCGGCAAGGGCTACGACGTGTACATCATGGACCTCCAGGGATCCGGGCACTCCCCCCGCCCGGAAATGCACGACCCGTGCAACGCCAACCCGGCCCAGCGGGGCCTCCTGAAGACCAATCCCGGTACGGAGGACTGCGACCCGACAGCGAACTACCCGAACCAGTTGGGGAACTCCAAGAGCGAATGGGACGAGCTGGGCACCGTCGTCAAGTTCATCAGGGACCGGTGCGCCAACGAGAAGGTCGCATTCATCGGCTGGTCAGCGGCCGCGTTCGTCATGGGCCCGTACGCGCTTCAGCATCCCGGCGACGTGGCGAGCATGTTCCTTCTCGCGCCCATGTTCCCCCCGAACGGCCGATGGTCGACGAAAACCTCCGCACCCTTCGCTCCGCCTCCCGGAACGCCCCTGCCCAAGCAGCCCGTGTCCGAGCCGCCCGCGGTCTTCGGCTTCCCGATGAACCTGACCAGCAAGGCGGGACTCCAAGCCGGCATCAGTGACAAGAAGCTGGCCGACCACGTGTGGCAGGCCATCATGGACTGCGACAGCATCGGCCAGAAGTGGGGCGGCTCGACCCCGGGGGCACCAGACGGCGTCATGCGGTGGCGCAACTCCTACTGGTGGGGCTGGAACACGAGCACCGTGCCGCACGGCTCCACGCTCGGCAAGGCCGTGCCGGTGTGCATCGTCTACGGAGACCAGGACAGAACGGCCAACACGCCACCGGAGATGGGGCCGGTGCTGCACTTCTCCGTTCCGAAGCTCTACAAGGAGATCCCGGGCGACGAGAAGCTGATGTTCCGTGTCGAGGGCTGGGACCACAACCCGGTCTGGGAACGTAAGGCCGCCCAGTTCCTGCAGCACATGTCCTGGAAGTGGCTCAAAGACAAGAAGGTGTACGGCGTCGAGAGCGGAAGCTGGGTCATGGACACGGACGGCGTGCTGGCGGAAGTGGAGTGATGCCCCCGGGCCGCGGGTGACACGCGGACGAGCCGGGGCACGACCGACACCGGGCCCCGGCGTGAGCACGGCCGACTCTGACGGTGTGACCGACGTTCGGCTGACCGATCCCGTTCTCGGTGATGTTGGTCGGCTGCGACGCCGGCGGGATTCGAACCCGCGGACAGGGAAGGACAGGTCCGCCCGACCCCGTCAGTCGGCGTGAGAGGGAACCTCCCCCACGCCGATCGCAATGGGCCACTCTGCCACGGCTCCGCAACCTACGAGACTGCGCAGTCCCGCTCCGGTGAGCGTATCCATCGCGCCGGCCCGGTGTGCACCGGCGTACGGCGCCGGCACGACGCCTGCGAGCCGCCCCCGCGCCGCCGACTGGCGGATAGCCGCCAGGGTATGTACCCGCCAACTACCTGCCGTGATCAGCGACTTTCGAGCGCTCACACTCTTCGGAACACCCGGAACCACCCCTTCACCGGGTGCAACGAGGAGAGACATTCATGACCAGAGCGTCCAGGAGACGGAGCGCCCGCCTGTTGGCGGCCGGGCTCTCGCTCGTACTACTCCCGGCCGGACAAGCCCTCGCCACCCAGACCCTTGAGGGCCCCAACGGCAGCGTCCCGCCTGCGGATGCAGCTCCCCGCCACACCGTCAGCCTCATCACCGGCGACAAAGTCACCGTCACCGACCTCGGCGGCGGACGCAAAGCCGTCGCCGTCGAGCGTCCCGAGGACGCCACCGGCGCCGTGCGCAGCGAGATAGCGGACGGCCGCGTCACCGTCGTACCCGACGAGGCCCGGCCCTACCTCGACTCCGGGGTGCTGGACAAGCGGCTGTTCGACGTCACCGGACTCATCGAGCAGGGTCTCGCCGAGCGGGGACCGCTCCCGCTGATCGTCACGTACGCCACGGCGGCCCGAGCCTCAACTCCGCGCGGCGGGGACACCGTACGGTCCCTGCCCAGCATCGGCGGCGTGGCGATGCAGGCCGAGCCGGGGATCCTCTGGGACGCGGTGGCCCCCACCAACCGCCGTGCCTTCTCCGGCGGCATCGAGAAGATCTGGCTCGACGGCCGCGTGAAGGCCGACATGGCCGAGTCCAACGCCCAGATCGGCACCCCCGACGCCTGGCAGGCCGGACTCACCGGCAAAGGTGTGAAGGTCGCCGTCCTCGACACGGGCGTCGACGCGGGCCACCCCGATCTCGCCGGACGCGTCGGTGAGTCGAAGAGCTTCATCGAGGGCCAGGAGGTCGCGGACCGCCAGGGCCACGGCACCCATGTCGCCTCCACGGTCGGCGGCAGCGGCGCCGGCTCCGACGGCAAGGAGAAGGGCGTCGCGCCCGGCGCCGACCTCGCCGTGGGCAAGGTCCTCGACGACGCGGGAAGCGGCAGCGAGTCGCAGATCATCGCCGGCATGGAGTGGGCGGCGAAGGACATCGACGCCAAGGTCGTGTCGATGAGCCTCGGTTCGCGGGAGGCGAGCGACGGCACCGACCCGATGGCCGAGGCCGTCAACACCCTCTCCGCCCAGACCGGCGCCCTCTTCGTCATAGCCGCCGGCAACTCCGGTGCCCCCGGCTCCATCGGCTCGCCCGGTGCCGCCGACTCCGCGCTGACCATCGGCGCCGTCGACTCGGCCGACGATGCCGCCTACTTCACCAGCCAGGGCCCGCGCTACGGCGACTACGCACTCAAGCCCGACCTGTCCGCGCCGGGCGTCGACATCCTCGCCGCGCGTTCCCAGCTCTCCTCCGGCAGCGGCCTGTACACGTCCATGAGCGGTACGTCCATGGCCACACCGCATGTCGCGGGCGTCGCCGCCCTGCTCGCCGAACAGCACCCCGCCTGGACCGCTGCGCAGCTCAAGGACGCGCTGATGTCCACGTCGAAGCAGCTCGACGCGAGCCCGTACGCGCTCGGTGCAGGCCGCGTCGACGTCCCGGCCGCGACCCGCGCCCGCATCACCGCGACCGGCAGCGCCGACCTCGGCTTCCACAGCTGGCCGTACGAGGACGACAAGCCGGTCACCAGGACCCTGACGTACACCAACCACACCGACGCGCCGGTCACGCTGACGCTCGCCGCCGAGGGCGCCGCCGCCGGTGTCGCCACTCTCGCGGACACCAGGCTCACCGTGCCCGCGCACGGCACCGCGCAGACCACCGTCACCGGTGACGGTGCGAAGGCTGCGGTCGGCAACAACGGCGGCCGGATCACCGCCACCGCAGCAGACGGCACCGTGCTCGCGCGTACCGCCTTCGGCCTGGTCAAGGAGGAGGAGCGGTACACCCTCACGGTCCATGTGAAGGACCGGGACGGCGCCCCGACGGCCGCCCGCCTGGGCGTGAAGAGGCTCGCCGAGGGTGAGGACCCGTTCCCGGCGGCGGTCGGCGAGTCCGGCACGCTGGAACTGCGCCTGAGGCCCGGCACGTACACGGTGTCCTCGTTCCTCGACGTGCGCGGCAGCAAGGGTAAGGACTCCCTCGGCCTCGGCCTCCTCACCGACCCGGAGATCAACCTCGACCGGGATCGTGACATCACCCTCGACGGGCGGAAGCTGCGCGAGCTCCGGGCCGAAGTGGACAAGCGCACCGAGACCCGTCAGCTGCTGATGGAGTTCGACCGGGACGCGAACGGCGCGTCGTACGGCGGTGCCGTGCAGGTGCCGCTGACGTACGACTCGATCTTCGTCGCGCCGACCCGCAAGCCGGCCACCGGCACCTTCGAGCACCGGACCGTGTGGCGGCTCGGCCGGCCGCTGCTGGAGGTCGAGGCCGGTGGGAAGCGGCTCGGCGACGCGACCGTGCCGAGCGGTACGACCGTCCTCGACGGCGAGCTGCGGCTCGGCGTCGTGGACGCGGGCATCGGCGACACCGCCGCCTACGCGGGCAAGGACGTGAAGGGCAAGGCCGTCGTCGTCCGCCACACCGGGGCCGTTTCGCCGGTGGAACTCGCCCAGAACGCCCAGGACGCGGGTGCCAAGGCGCTGTTCGTCACCGACGACGCTGCCGGGCGACTGATGAAGTGGTTCGGCACGGCGGACTACGAGACGCGGCCGCTCCACGTGGCGACCGTCAACTCCGCAGACGGGGCACGGCTGATCGCCGCGGCCGCCCGGCACGAGCGGGTAGAGCTGACCGGCACCCGGAACACGCCTTACGTGTACGACCTCTCCGAGGGCCACCGGGGCGCGGTGCCGGACCGGGACCTCACCTACCGGCCCGGCGAGCGTGATCTGGCCGTGCTGAACACCAAGTTCCACGCCACGAAGGCCGCGGACGGCAGCGACTTCCGCTACTCGATCACCGACACCTTCCCGATCGGCTTCGGCTTCCAGGAGAGAGTCGCCTTCCCGGTCGAGCGCACGGACTACGTCAGCACCGGCCCGGGCCAGTACTGGCACGAGTCCATCACCAACGGCCCGGGCGCCATCGAGCAGCGCAGTGGCCTGAACGTCTACGAGGGCGGCAGCCGGTCCACGCTCAACTGGTTCAAGCCGGTCTGGCACCCGTGGCTCGGCACGGGCCTCGGCTGGGGCCAGCAGCGTGCCGGCAACAGCCTGAAGTTCAACACCCCCGGCTGGGGCGACTCGGGCCCGGACCACACCGGCTTCGGCGACGTGTGGAGCGACGACTCGATGACCCAGTTCACCGAGGTGTATGTGGACGGGGTGCGGGTTGACCGCAGGATGAGCTCGGGCGCGTACGCCTGGGACGTCAAGCCCACCGAGCAGGAGTTCAGGGTCGTCACGGACACGACGCTCGACCCGGAGCGGTGGGTGCTCTCCACCCGCGGCCACTCCGAGTGGACCTTCCGCTCCAAGGAGACCCCGGACGACCAGGAGACCTTCCTGCCGCTGCTGAACCTCGGCTTCGACGTCGACACCGACCTCAACGGCAATGTGCGGGCGGGGAAGAAGCTCGACGTCGGGATCTTCTCCGAGTACGTGAAGGGCGCCGCCGGCACCGGCACGATCACCGGCGCCGCGCTGGAGGTGTCGTACGACGACGGGAAGACGTGGTCGAAGGTCCGGCTCGACGGCGTACGCGGCAAGTCCGCCGCGTGGGAGGCGTCTCTGTGGGTGCCGAAGGGCGCCGACCACCTCTCCCTGCGTGCCTCGGCGACCGACGACCAGGGCGGCTCGGTGAAGCAGGAGATCATCCGGGCGGTCGGCGTGAAGTGACACGCTGAACCTCCCGGAGCGGAGGCCCGGTACGGCGAAGCGCTGCCGTACCGGGCCGTTCAGCAGCCCAAGGGCTCAGTGGGTCGGCTGCCGCTTCCGCCCAGTCCACCTCGTCGATTCCACCGGGCAGCCTTGGCCCGCTCGCCGGTGCGCCCGCACGAGCGGCTGCCAGACGTGGCGGGCGCCGGTACTTGCATGCGCCGGTTTCATCGACAGACCCGGTGTGAACCGAGGGCGGCAGGCAGCTCTGCCGGGGCACCGCCGCGGAGACCGGGAGTAGTGGTGCTCAGCGCGAACGAGCCTGATGGTCCGGATGCAGTGAAGAGCCGGGGCAGGCGCGCCGGATCCCTCTCGTGGCGCGTCGTTGTGTTCTGGCTGGTCGTGATCACTGCGATCCTGGCAGTGACGGCCATTTACCTCGGCAGAGAGAGCAGGCTGGCTCCGCTTCTCGTCGTCCTGCCTGCTTTGATCGCGGGGAGGGGGACGGTTCGGCAGACCGAATTCGCATCCGTGTGGGTCACCGTCGTCATTGCCGCCTCCCTGATCGACACCCCGATGGAGACGGTGGGCGCGACTGTGGGCGTGCTCGTCTTTGTTGTCGTCTTCAACAGCGTGAGTGTTGCCGGAGCGGCCCAGCGGCTCCGCAGGGAAGGTGAGATCGCACGGCTGCGTTCCGCGGCAGCCGCTCTGCAGCGCCAGATTCTGCGTCCCTTTCCGCTGCTGACCGACGAGCTTCTCGTCCACGGCCTCTACGAGCCCGTGGAGGAGGACAGCCAGGTCGGAGGCGACATCTACGAAGTCGTGGACTCACCGTTTGGCAGCCGTGTATTCATCGGCGATGTCCAGGGCAAAGGCCTGCCCGCCATCAGTGCCGCCTTCGCCGTCCTGACTGCCTTCCGGGAGGCAGCTCTGGCGGAGCCCACACTCACGGCAGTCGTGGACGCTCTCGAGGTTTCGGTGCTGCGGCACAACTCGTTCGCCGCGCAGGCGGGGGGACGGGAACGCTTCGTCACCGCGCTCGTTTTCAGCATCGGTTCGGGGTCCGAGGCCCAGGCGATCAACTGCGGCCACGTCGAGCCCTACCTGCTGCACGGCGAGCAGACGAGGCCGGCCCTTCGCCACGAGCCGTCCGTTCCGCTGGGCCTGGCCTCTCTCACTCCGGAGCCGCGCACCGTCGAATGGTTCGACTTCCCTCCCGGCTCCAGCCTCCTGCTGTGCACGGACGGCGTCACAGAAGCCCGCGACGCGGCGGGCACGTTCTATCCGCTGGAGGAGCGCGTGACTCACTGGGGCAAGATCAGTCCCAGCGAAGTCGCGTCAACGGTGCACCGCGAACTGCAACAGCACACGGGCGGCAAACAGACCGACGACACTGCGCTCTTGGTCCTCCGGAGAAGATCCGCCGCCGGTTTGGAGTGATCTTCCGGGTGCCGAAGCCTCCTTGGGAGCGACGCTCTGAGCATCACATGGTGTGCAGCCGCGCTCCTCTACCCTCCGGTTACGGCCACCCGCAGCGGTGCCCGGAAGGACAGCAGGCCGAGCATCGGCGGCTCCGTCTCTCCCTCCGCGAGACGCGCCTGCGGCAAGGTGCGGGCCGCGGCCCGTAGCGCCACCGCCGCCTCGGTTCGGGCCAACGATGCGCCCGGGCAACGGTGGCGGCCGGCGCCGAACGCCAGGTGGTGACGGATGTTCGCCCGGTGCGGGCACATCCGCTCCGGATCGGCGAAGACCTCGGGATCCGATCCGCTGCCCATGAGCATCAGAAGCAGCTGCGCGCCGGCGGGCACCTCCACGCCGCCCAGTTCCACCCCTCGCGCGGTGACCCGTCGCCAGGTGGTCACCGGTGGCTCGCGCCGCAGCACCTCCTCCACCCAGGCCTCAGCACCGTCCGCCTCCTGCGCCACGCGCGGCCACATGCCGGGCTCGGTGAGCGCCCGGCGCAGCACGGTGGCGATGAGCTGGCCGGTGGTCGACTGGCCGGCGATGAAGACGAAGAAGCACACACCGACAGCCGTCTGCGGGTCCAACAGCGTTCCATCCGGCAGACGGTGCCGGGCAAGTGCTCCGATGAAGGAGTCCGAGGCGGCCTTGCCGCTGCGCACGGTCGCGGTCAGCCACTGGTGGAACTCGCCGACCGACTCCGCCAGTTCCAGCTGCCGCGGCAGTGCGGGCCTGCCCCAGAACAGCTCCAGCGAGGCGTCGCTCCAGCGAATCAGTGTGGCCGGGTCGACGCTCTCGATGCCCAGCAGCTCCATCAGCACCCGGCAGGGCAGGACCTGGGCGAAGGAAGCGAAGAGGTCGTATTCATCGCCGGCATTGATCCGGGCCCGCGCTGTGTCGAGCAGTTCGCCGGCGATGCGCTCGATCACTGGTACGGCTGCCGCGACGCGCTGGGCGTTGAAGAACCGGGTGACCACCCGCCGCAGCCCGGCATGACTTGCGGTGCCGTTGTTGGCCAGTGCGGGCGGAAGCTTGAACCGGGCCCGCGCGAGCACCCGCAGCACGGCCGCAGGCAGCGGAGTGACGGCGTGCTGGGCGTTGTCCGGACGGAAGGCGGCCGGGTCGAGCAGCACCCGGCGTATGTCCCGGTGGCGGCTGACCAGCCACAGCCCGGTCCCCGGATCCTGAAACACCGGCGCCTGGGTGCGAAGCGCCTCCAGCCAGGGGTACGGGTCCCAGACGAAGCCGTCGCCGAACAGGTCCAGCAGGCCGAGCGGATCGCGGGCGTCGGGCGATCCCGTCCCTGCCACGGGGCCCCGGATCGTGATGCCGTCTCGGGCGCCAGGTGTGGGTGTGTCCACGGCCGGGATGATCACGGGCGGACGCTAACACGCGACCGTCCGGCGATCACCGACATGTGCGCGGCATCACTCCCACACCATGATGGGAGGAGGCCACAGCCCTTGGAGCGTCCCCCACGGGCATGTCAGAGCCCGGGAACTTCAGCCCGACGCCGTAGCCGGGTCGCCGGGATACGACGGCAGGGCGACGGTGAAGGAGGCGCCGCCCTCGGGCCCGTGTCCTTCGACGCTGATGGTGCCGCCGAGGCGGCTGGTCAGACGGTGGGCGATGGCCAGGCCCAGGCCGCTGCCTCCAGGACGGGTGGCCCGGTAGCGGGCGTGCAGAGCACCACTGTCGAAGGCGATGCGAACGTCGTCCTCGGTCAGTCCGGGTCCGCCGTCGCGGACCTGCAATTCGGCTCCGCCGGCCGCCCCGGCGCGCACCGCGAGGACCAGGGGCGCACCGCCGGGCGTGGCCCGGAGGGCGTTTTGCACCAGGCCGTCGATCAGCTGTCGTACGCGGAAGGCGTCGGTGTCCGCCATGACGGGCCGCTTGGGCTTCTCAAGCCGCAGGTCGATGCCCTCGCGTGCGCAGGGGCCCGACCAGAAGGCCGCGGCCTCGGTGACGAGAGCGGTCAGGTCGGTCGGAGCGGTGTCCAGGCGGAAGTCGTCGGCCTCCAGCCGGCCCAGGTCCAGCAGGTCGGCGAGGAAGCGGTCCAGACGGCGGGTCTCGTCCACCAGGATGCGGCCCACGTCCGGGAGTTGGTCCGGTTCGATCAGGCCGTCGGCCAGCGCTTCCGCGTAGCCCTGCACGGCGGTCAGCGGGGTGCGCAGCTCATGGGAGACCGAGAGCAGGAACTCCCGCTGCCGGTTCTCACTGTGCGCCAGCGCTTCGTCGAGGGCGTTGAGCGCGTGTCCGATGTCCGCGGCCTCCCGTGGGCCGTCGACCGGGGCACGTACACCGCGTTCACCGTCGGCGAGCCGGTGCGCGACCTGTGCGGCCGACACCAGCGGCCGGGCGGTGCGGCGGGCCAGGAACGCGCCGGCCAGAGCCGCACCGAGCATGCCGACGAGGAGCGGCACCATCGCGTTGCGACGGATCTGGCGCGTGTTGTTCTCGACGACCGTGTACGGCTCGGTCAGTACGACCGCACCGCCGCGCACCCCGGGCCGTCCCACCAGGAGCACGTCCTGCCCGCCGAGGATGCCGTTGGTGGAGACCGGCCGGCCCGCCAGCAGCGCGGCCTTTGACTCGGTGTCGACGGCTGGGGTGGCAGGTCCCTGGACCGACCCGTCCGGGAAGATCACGGCGATCTCGACGCCGTTCGGCCCCGCCACCACCTGAGCCCCTTTGAACAGCGGCTGGGACAGTACGGGCAGGCGGCTGAGGAGCGTCGCCTGGCGCGTCAGATGGTCGCGCTCGCGCTGCTCCACGCCGTCCGCCGCGGTCTGCCAGGCGATCAGCCCGGTCAACACTGCCGCGAGTGCCGCCACGGCGGTGGTCAGCATCACGATGGTGCGCGACAGGGACCCGCGCTGCAGGTGTGAGCGCCTCATGCGTCCGGGTCCACGGCGCTGTAGCCGACGCCGCGCACCGTGCGGATCGGGCTCGCATCGCCGAGTTTGGCGCGCAGTTGGGAGACGAAGACGTCGACCATCCGGGTGTCGCGGTAGCCCGGGTACCCCCAGACCTGTGCGAGCAACTGCTCGCGGGTGAAGACCTGCCCCATGTGCTGGACCAGGTGCGCGAGGAGGTTGAACTCGGTGGCGGTGAGCTCAACCGGCTCACCGTCGCGTCGCACGGTGCGGCTGAGCCGGTCCAGGGTGAGCCGGCCCACGCTGCCGGCCGGCGCACCGGGCGGGCCGGCGGCCCGGCGGAGCACCGTTTTGACCCGGGCCACCAGTTCGCGCGGTGAGAACGGCTTGGTCAGGTAGTCGTCCGCACCCAGCTCGAGGCCGAGGATCCGGTCCGCCTCCTCGTCGCGCGCGGTCACCAGCAGCACGGGCGTCCAGTCGCCCGCGTCCCGCAGAGCCCGGCAGAAGGCGATGCCGTCCAGTCCCGGCAGCCCGATGTCCAGCACGATCGCCACCGGGTGCATCCGCCTCGCGGCCGCGAGCCCGGCGCTCCCATTGGCCTCGACATGGACGCCGAAGCCCTCGCGAGCCAAGTAGAGCCTCTGTACATCGGCGATATGAGGCTCGTCCTCGACGACCAGCACGAGACCCTTGGAATCGGTCATCTGGTCTCCTTCGTGGATACGCCCACTTTTAGGTGGGGAGGAAACGAAGATCCTGCGGAGCAGGGCATAGGGCTGGGGTTCGCCGCCAGGGCGGATCCCAGTGCCAACCGGGCCGGTGAGGCAGTCCACCAGGGCGTCTCCTCAACTGTCGTACTGACCCGATAGGTTGCTCTTCGTGACGGCGCAGGCGAAGGCGGGCGAGGTGATCGGGCACGCCCGGTTCACCTACCGGCTTCGCCTCTCCCGTACGGCCCGTGCTGCGCTCGAAGCCGAGTGGGACCGGTGCCGCTGGGTGTGGAATGAGTGCGTCGCCAAGTCCAAGGCCGTGCACGCGCACAACCGGGCGACCGGAGAGAAGGCGACGTGCGGGCCGGTGCAGCTCGCCGCGCTGCTGACCGATGCCCGTGGGCGTACCGAGTGGCTGCGTGAGGGGGCGTGTGTCCCGCAGCAGCAGTTGATACGCGACTTCGGGAAGTCCCGCGCCAAGGCTCTCAAGGACATCAAGGCCCGGTTGCCGATGCGGCAGCGGGCCGGGATGCCCCGGTACAAGAAGAAGCGCGAAGCGCTGCCGACCCTCGAATACACCCGGCGGGGCTTCCGCCTTAAAGACGGCTGTCTGCACCTGGCGGGCGGCATCGCCGTAGTGCCTGTGTGGTCGCGGGACCTGCCCGAGCCCCCGTCCAGTGTGCGCGTGTACCGCGACAGCACCGGAGCGTGGTACGCCTCCTTCGTCGTGGGCACCAGCACCGAGGCCCTGCCGGAAACCGGCCGGGTGATCGGCATCGACTGGGGCGTCAAAGAAACCGCGACCACCACCAGCGACGACCACGACCCTCCCCACCCACAGCATGGCAAGACCGCCGCCCAGCGTCTGGCGAAGTATCAGCGGATGATGGCCCGGCGCCGACCGGCGAAGGGGAAGGCCGCATCGAAGGGCTACCGCGAAGCCCACCGGCAGACGGCGAAGCTGCACAAGAAGGTAGCCCGGCAGCGGCAGGACACCGCTCGCAAGTGGGCCAAGCGCGTGGTCCGCGACCATGACGCGCTGGCCGTGGAGGACTTCCGCCCGAAGTTCCTGGCGAAGTCCACGATGGCTCGCAAGGCCGCTGACGCCGCGATCGGAGCGACCAAGACGGCGTTGGTCGAGATGGCCCGCAAGCACGGGCGGATCGTGCATCTGGTACACCCCGCGCACACCACGATGGACTGTGCGCAGTGCGGAGCGAGAACCAAGCACGCACTACCTCTTTCCGAACGAACGTATACCTGCACCGCATGCGGAGTGGTCTCGCCCAGAGACAAGAACTCCGCCCGCGTGATGCTGGTCCGGGCTGGTCTGCAACCCGGCTAGCGCTGATCGTGTAAGACCTGCGCCTCCGCCGGGGGGCAGGCGACGTGAGCTAGGAATCCCCCTGCTTAAGCTGAGGGAGGCGTCAACGATGCCTCTCTCAGGTGCGGGAACGTGCTCGATGCTAACCACGCAGGCCCGGTCTCCCGCTGTGTGCGTCCTGGCCCGTACATTCCCCGAACAATGAGCCCACGGTGTCCATACGTCCGTCGCCCACTGTCAGCGCCCATGAAAACCGAATCAGTCGGCGGGCCCGGCCTGCTGCATCGACTGGGGCGCTGGTGCGCCCGGCACGCCTGGCGCGTCATCGCCGTCTGGGCGATCCTCCTGGTCGGCCTCGGGGTGGCCAACAGCACGTGGGGCGGCGCCTTTGCGGACAGCTTCTCCCTGCCCGGCACCAGCACCCAGACCGGCACCGATCTGCTGAAGGCGCACGGCGGCGACAGCTCCGGGGGCGTGTCCGCGCCGATCGCGATCACATCGGACCAGGGTTCCCTCACCGATCACCGGGCCGCCATCAACACGGCCGTCGAAAGGCTGGAACGGCTGCCGGAGGTGCTCGCGGTCTCCGACCCGCTCACCACACCCGGCGCCGTGTCCGCGCACGGCGACATCGGCATGGTCACCGTTCGCTTCGGCAGCAATCCGGCGGGCTTCGACCGCTCCTACATCGCCCAGGTCGACACCGCCTTGGCGCCGCTGCGCGCCGACCACGTCACCGTCGAGTACGGCGACCCGCTCGGGCAGCTGGCCGCACCCAAATCCGCCGACCGCGCCTCGGAGGCCATCGGCCTGGCCGTCGCCGTACTCGTGCTCCTGATCGGCTTCGGCAGCATCGCCGCCACGGGGCTGCCGCTGCTGACCGCCGTACTCGGCCTGGCCGTGGGCCTGAGTGGACTCGGCCTGCTGGCCGCACACTTCAGCTTCGCCCAGGCGGCGCCCACCCTCGCCTCGATGATGGGCCTGGGCGTCGGCATCGACTACGCGCTCTTCCTGGTCACCCGCCACCGCGCCCTGCTGCACGACGGCCTGGAACCGCACGACGCGGTCGGGCGCACCCTCGCCACCAGCGGCCGGGCCGTGCTGGTCGCCGCCGCCACCGTCGCCATGGCCCTTGCCGGGCTCTACGCCTCCGGTGTCACGTTCATCGGCACCCTCGGAGCCGCCGCCGGGCTCACCGTCGTCGTGGCCGCCGCCGCGTCGCTGACCTTCACCCCGGCGCTCCTCGGTCTGCTGGGCCGCCGTATCGACCGGCTGCGTGTGCGGACCCCGGTCGCCGAACCGACCGGCGATTCGGACCTGTGGCACCGCTGGGCCGCCATGATCGGACGGCGTCCCTGGCTCTTCCTGGTCACCGGCCTGCTCATGCTCGGCGTGCTCGCCGTCCCGGCCGCGTCGATGCGACTCGGTCATGTCGACGCAGGCGCCCAGCCCACCAGCAGCACCAACCGCCGCGCCTACGACCTGATCACCGAGGGTTTCGGTCCCGGCGCCAACGGGCCGCTGACCGTGGTCACCCAGCTGAACAGCGGGCAGGTCGCCGACGAGGCACAGCGCCACGACGTGGCGACCTTGCTCCAGCGCTCTCTCACTGCCGTTCCCGGTGTCGCCTCTGTGACGCCACCTGCCGCAAGTCCCGACCACGCCCTGCTCATCACCACGGTCACCCCCACCGCCGGCCCGCAGGACCAGGCCACCGCCGACCTCTTCCACACCCTGCAGAACGACACCCTGCCCAAGACGCTGTCCGGCACCGGCGCCACCGGCTATGTCACCGGCCCCACCGCAGCGGGCCTGACGTTCACCGACACGCTCGTCGCGAAACTCCCGCTGATCATCGGCGTGGTCGTCGCCGCCGCGTTCCTGCTGCTGCTCACCGTCTTCCGCAGCCCGCTGGTGGCGTTCAAGGCCGCCCTGCTGAACCTGTTCTCCATCGCCGCCTCGTACGGCGTGGTCGTGGCGGTCTTCCAATGGGGCTGGGGCGGCTCGCTGTTCGGGGTCACCGAGAAGGTGCCTGTCGAGTCCTACGTGCCGATGATGATGTTCGCGATCGCCTTCGGACTCTCCATGGACTACGAGGTGTTCCTGCTCTCCCGGATCCGCGAGAGCTGGCTACGACGGCAGGACAACCACCTGGCCGTCGCCACCGGCCTCGCCGCCACCGCCCGCGTCATCACCTGTGCGGCCTTGATCATGACCAGTGTGTTCCTGGCCTTCCTGCTCTCCACCAACACCGTCGTCAAGATGCTGGCGCTGGGCCTCGGCGTGAGCGTCATGATCGACGCCACCGTGGTCCGGCTGGTCCTGGTTCCCGCGTCCATGTATCTCTTCGGGCGCGCCAACTGGTGGATACCGGGCTGGCTCGACAGACACCTGCCTCACCTCGACCCCGAAGGAACCACGGCCGTAGCAATCGAGGTGAATGATGAAGCGGCATTCGTCAAGGCTCCGTAGGACACTGCGCCGACGCCCGGCGCTCACCATCACAACAGCCGTCGCCCTCGCGGCCGTTGCCGCTGCCGGGACAGGAGAACTCACGGCACGTCATATGATCCGGAGCCGCATCGCCACCGCGGCCCCCGCCCTCGGCGACACCTTGACTGTCAGCACGGGCGGCAGCTGGGCCCTGTGGGACATGACGCAACAGCACATCCCGCGGCTCGAGATCAGCAGCGACGACGCACACCTCGGGCCCCTGCCGCAGGTCTCCGTCGACGCGCGGCTCGACGACGTACGCCTCGGCGACGAGGCCCGCGTCAGCAGCACCCACGCCGAGGTCACCGTCCCCACGTACTCCATCGGTGCCGCGGTCCAGGCCGCGGCACCGGCCGCGGCCGTTTCCTCGGTCGCCACCGACCCGGCCGGCGGGACGATAGCCGTCGGCCTCGGCCCTGGCGGCCAGGGACAACTGACGCTGCGTCCGGCAATCGTGGACGGCAAGGTTTTATTCTCCGTCGACGGGCTCACGGTCTTCGGCCGCGCCGTGCCTCCCAGCCGCCTCGGGAGCATCGGCAGCGGTCTGGGAGCCGGGGCGGGCGCACAGGAGGGCCGTTATCCGCTCGGCCTCAAGGCCACCTCCTTGCGCGTCGGCGAGGACGGTGTCCGGGTCACCCTGATCGGCGGCCCCAGCACACTGGCCCGCTCATGAAGCCCGACGGCCGCCGGAACGGACGAATGGGCGATCGTGCAGCCCGAACGACCCCTGAACGGAGGGTGGGCCCAACCCCGCCCCCCACTGGTAGTTTTAAATACTTTTACACCGAAGTTTTTTTTTCTTTTTTGTCTTGGCGTATGTCCGGGGGCGCCCGGGGGGGGGGGCCCCCCCCCCCCGGCCCGGCATGACCCACCCCCAAATGCCATGTGTGCGAGGCCGTTCCCCCTGCGCCCCTGGCGGGTGCAGCCCACTCCCACCAGGAGGATCCGACCGTGCTCTCCCCCACCCGTGTCCGGGCATCGCTGCTCGTAGCCGCCGCAGCGCTGCTGGCCGGATCGCTCCCGGCAGGCGTTTCACAGGCCGCTTCTCAGGAGTCCTGTCGTCCCGACGGGCTCTATTCGACTCCGGGCATCGACGTTCCCTACTGCTCCGTGTACGACGCCGAGGGCAGGGAGAAGATGGGCGCCGACCACCAGCGCCGCGTCATCGGCTACTTCACCGGATGGCGTACCGGCAAGAACGGCGAGCCCGCCTACCTTGCCTCCGACATTCCGTGGAGCAAGGTCACCCACATCAACTATGCCTTCGGCCACATCGACTCCGGCAACAAGTTGTCCGTCGGTACGGACGGCGCCAACAACGCGGCCACCGGAATGACCTGGCCCGGCGTCACCGGCGCCGAGATGGACCCCGCGTACACCTACAAGGGCCACTTCAACCTGCTCAGCAAATTCAAGAAGCAGCACCCGAACGTGAAGACGCTGATCTCGGTCGGCGGCTGGGCCGAGACCGGCGGCTACTTCGACGACAGCGGCAACCGGGTGGGCTCCGGCGGCTTCTACTCGATGGCGACCAACGCCGACGGCTCGGTGAATCAGGCCGGCATCAACACCTTCGCCGAATCCGCCGTCACCTTCATCAAGAAGTACGGCTTCAACGGCGTCGACATCGACTACGAGTACCCGACGTCCATGAAGGACGCGGGCAATCCGCTCGACTACTCCATCTCCAACGCCCGCCGCGCAGGCCTTGTCCAGGGCTACGCAGCTCTGATGAAAACGCTCCGCGAGAAGCTCGACCACGCGGGCGCCGCGGACGGCAAGCACTATCTGCTCACCGTGGCCGCGCCGTCGTCCGGCTACCTGCTGCGCGGCATGGAGACCTACCAGGTCCAGAAGTACCTGGACTACGTCAACATCATGTCGTACGACCTGCACGGCGCGTGGAACGAGTACGTCGGCCCGAACGCCTCGCTCTTCGACGACGGCAAGGACGCCGAACTTGCCGCCGCGGGCGTGTACTCCACGTCCCAGTACGGCGGCATCGGCTATCTCAACACCGACTGGGCCTACCACTACTTCCGCGGCTCGATGCCGGCCGGACGCATCAACATCGGCCTGCCGTACTACACCCGCGGCTTCAAGAACGTGCAGGGCGGCACCGACGGGCTGTGGGGCAGGGCGGCTTCGACCAGTTGCCCGGCCGGCTCCGGCCTGACCAAGTGCGGTGACGGCGCGGTGGGAATCGACAACCTGTGGCACGACAAGGACACCGCCGGCAATGAGTCCCCTGCCGGTTCCAACCCGATGTGGCACGCCAAGAACCTCGAGCAGGGTGTCGTCGGAGACTATGTCACCAAGTACGGCTTCCCCTCGGCGACGACGCTGACCGGGACGTACGCCCGCAAGTACGACTCCACGCTGGTCGCTCCGTGGCTGTGGAACGCTCAGAAGAAGGTGTTCCTGTCCACCGAGGACGAGCAGTCCGTGGCCGCCAAGGCCGACTACGTGGTCGACCGGGGCATCGGCGGCACGATGGTCTGGGAGCTGGCGGGCGACTACGGCTGGAACGCGGCCAAGGGCCAGTACGAGATCGGTGACACCCTGACGACGGCGATGTACGACAAGTTCAAGGCGGCCTCTCCGTACGGCGCGAAGCGGGCGACGACCACCATGCCCGGCGAAGCAGTGAAGATCGACGTGGAGTTCGGGCAGTTCCCGCTCGGCGACTCCAACTACCCCATCAGCCCCAAGCTGAAGATCACCAACAACACGACGGCGACACTGCCCGGCGGTACGGAGTTCCAGTTCGACTACGGCACCTCCGCCCCGGCGAACGCCAAGGACCAGTCCGGATTCGGCACCACGATCATCCGCAGCGACCACAGCGGCACCAACGTCGGTGGCCTGAAAGGCGACTACAACCGCGTCTCACTGAAGCTGCCGAGCTGGCAGACCCTGGCACCGGGCGCCTCGGTCCAGCTCGACTTCGTCTACTACCTGCCGGTGTCGACCCCGTCCAACTGGACGGCGACCTTCGGCGGCAAGACATACGCGCTCGCCGGGGACTTCGCGCGCGGGACGACGATCGTCGAGCCGGGCACCGGCTCCTCCCCGTCGCCCACACCCTCCCCGTCGGGCTCACCGTCGCCGTCCCCTTCCGACCCGGGCACATGCACGGCGCCCGCGTGGAACCCGGCGACGGAGTACGGCGGCGGTACGACGGTCTCCCACGCGTCGCACCAGTGGAAGTCGAAGTGGTGGACGAAGAACGAGGAACCCGGCACCACGGGTGAGTGGGGGGTGTGGCAGGACCTCGGTGCGTGCTGATCCCTGCCCCTGACGGACCCCGGCAGCCCGGCGGCAAACCTTGCCGCCGGGCAGATGCCAAAGCGGCTGGGCGCGGCCTGCTTGCCGACCTGGCTGGCGCCAGGAGTGGATCGAAGACCTCGGCGACATCACCACGGCCCGCGCCACGGAATCGCTGGTTCTGCTCGTCCCCCACCTGTTCCGCCGCCATGGCCCCAAGCCGTTCGCCCTGACGATCGCCCGCTGACACGGGAAGCTCGACGATCCCACGCCCACGACGGCGATGCCGTGGCCCGCGTCCCGAGCACCGGCTGGTCAGAATGGGAGACCTGCGCCGCCAGGCGGGGTACCCAGGACGGATCTAGGGTTAAAGGGAGCCCGGCGCTTGCGGACACCCGATGCTCCGCCACCATTCCCAACTCGGCGTCGGAAGCACACGGGAAAGGCACTTGGCATGGCCACTGCATCAGAAACCCCTGTCCTGGACACCCTCGCCGCCATGACGGTCGACTCGATCGAACGGTGCGGATTGGCTCCGGACACGTTCATGCTCACGCGTATCGCGGCCCTCGCAGCCTCAGACGCTCCGCCGATCTCCTACGTGGCCAATATCGACCCCGCCATCAAGGCAGGCATGACCGCCGAGCAGCTGCAAGACGTCCTGGTCGCCATCGCCCCCATCGTGGGCACCGCCCGCGTCATGACGGCAGCGGGCAACATCACCGCAGCGCTCGGCATCGCCATCGCTGTCGCCGACGCCGAAATCGAGGACCAGGGCTGAGAGCAGACTCCTACCCGGCACAGATGATCGGCACGGCGGACATGGCGCACCTGCAGAGCTGAGCTCGGTGAAGCTGTCGGCGGTTGTCATCGTTGGTCTCCGTTGGCCGCTGTCGCACGGCCCTGAGACGGCCCGGGGCTGACCACTATGGTCTTCCTCTGGGAGGGGACTTGCCATCGAAGCGTGACGAATCGCGGCTGGCTGCCGTCAACCGGCTCATCATCAGGATCGTCTGCTTGGCGATCGGAGTGTGGACGGTCATCATCCTGGTGAGCCTGGGCCTGTTCATACGCGCATGAGGCAGGCAGCCGCCCCGCAGCCTTCGCCCGGCCCGGTCGGCATGTCGGTCGGAACATCCGCGTCAGGTTCGGATGCTTGACGGTGTGGGGGTGCATAGACGGACTCAGACATGCAGGGTGGGCCGGTAGATGAGCTCTTGGATGTGGCCGTCGAGCGTCCGGCGCTCGATCAGTTCGAGGTCGAAATCGGCCGCACCCTGGAAGATCGGGTCCAGCCCGGTCTGACCGGTGATCACAGGGAAGAGCGTCACCTGGACGCGGTCGACCAGACCGGCGGCCATCAGCGCCCGGTTCATCGACAGGCTGCCGTGCGAGCGCAGCGGTACCTCGGACTCCTCCTTGAGCCGCGCGACGACGTCGACGGCATCGCCGCTCACGACGTTCGCATCCGGCCAGTCGAGGGGTCCCTCCAGCGTGGTCGACACCACCGTTGCCGGCAGGCTCCTCATCCGTGTGACCCATGGGTCACGCACCTCGGACTCCTCGGTGCTCGAGGCCAGCATCCGCGCGAACGCCCGATAGGTGTTGGCCCCGAAGACCATCCGCTGCTCCTCGCCGTACAGAGCGAGGCGGTGGTCGAGCAACTCGGGGCCTTGCTTGCCCCAGTAGCCGGTCCAGTTGCCGCCGGCGGCGCCGTAGCCGTCGAGGCTGGAAAAGACGTCGAAGGTGTAGGCAGCGGTCATGACGCTCTCCTCGAGTGCGGTTGATCGGGTGTGTGGATTCAGACTGGAAGCCACGGCGAAATTCATCGCGGTTGGACTCCCGGAGTCCGGCCGCCCCGGATGCGGCCCCGGGACTTGACCACGGCAAAGTACGTGAGGAAGCAGCTGTCCGCGACACGGCGCTCGCCGTGATCGTTCGCGGCGGGCCCGGCTCTTAAGGTGCGCCTTATGCCTGGCCCCATGCCTGACAGGAGTCGTCGCCCGGACCGGTGGTCGCTGCCGCGCCACGGCTGGCTCTGGTGGCTGCCGTTCTTCGCGGTGCTGATCGATCTGGCCGCGGAGATCGCGCTCCGCGGGCAGGAGCCCGTGAGCTTCCTGCTCACCGGCGTGCCGCCGCTGGCCGCCGCGACACGCGGGCCGCGGGGCACCGCTGTGGCGACCGCCGGCTGCCTGGGACTGCAGATGCTGATGGCGGCCCTGCGTCCCGGCCACTTCGCCGAGCAGCACCATGTCGCCCTGTACGCCGGCACGCTGCTCATCGGCACGGCGAGCATTGCGCTCGCCTGGCAGCGCGAGCGCACGAAGCAGCACCTGATCCGCGCGAGATCGGTGGCCGAGGCGATGCAGAAGACCCTGCTGCGCCCCGTGCCACGCAGGCTCGGTCCGGTGCGGGCCGCCGGGTTCTACGCGGCGGGCGAGGGCGGCACGCTCGTCGGCGGGGACCTGTACGACATCTGCACGACACCCTTCGGGGTGCGGGTGATCATCGGTGACGTACGCGGGAAAGGCATGGACGCGGTGCAGACGGTCGCCGCCGTCCTGGGCAGCTTCCGGGTCTCCGCCCACGAGTGGACGAGTCTCAGCAGTCTCGCAGAGCGTCTTGAACTCAGCATCGCCCGCAACAGCCCGGCCGGTGAGGACGGGGACCCCGAACTGTTCGTCACCGCGCTGGTGTTGGAGTTCCCGCACACCGGCGGCGCGGTCCGGGTCGTCGACCGCGGACACCCGCCCCCGATCGTCCTCGGCCCGCACGGCGCCCGGTACCTGGCCACCGTGCCCGGACTCCCGTTGGGCCTTGGAGGCATGTCCCCGGGCAGACCCGCCGAGACCACGCAGCACGCGCTCGGTCCCGGCGAGGTACTCGTCGTCCACACCGACGGCGTGAGCGAGGCCCGCGACGCATCCGGCCATTTCTACCCCGTCCGGGATCGCCTCGCGGAACACTTCGGCGACACACGCTCACTGCAGCCGGAGGCCATCGTGGCGTTCCTGCAGTCGGACACGGAACACTGGTCGGCGGACGCGGCGACAACCGACAACGACGACCAGGCGGCACTCGCCCTGATGCTCACTCACCCTCGGTAGGACACAACGCGAGAGCTGACGCCTACCACCACTCCCCCGACGTACCTTGGCGTACGGGAGGCGCCGATCGCGTGCGGAACCCTGTCCCAGACGATCCGGGGACGACGGGCATGCTGACCGCGCTCTGGGACAATGATCCAATGCATATAGGCACCACGCCGGAGCGGACTTCATGACCGGGCCTCGGCTGCTGACGGATCACGAGTTGGAGCAATCCACCGTGGTCGCCAACAACACCATGAACCGTGAACGAGGCCTGGCCGGCGTCAACAGCTACGCCCGCGAACTCGGCCTCGATCCGGTCCACCATCTCCTGACCCAGTCCGCGGCGCCGTCCTGGCTCGACGTCTGCAGCGGAGAAGGCAGAGCCCTGCGGGAGGCAGCTGGCAGGCTGCCGGACGCCTCCGTGCTGACCGGCATCGATCTGGTGGGCCCGCTCGCGCCGAGCCCACCGCCCCCTGGAGTGGAACTCATCACCGCCTCCATCGCGACATGGACCGCTCCGCGGGCGTACGACCTGATCACGTGTGTCCACGGGCTGCACTACGTGGGCGACCAGCTGGGCCTGCTCACCCGGGCAGCATCCTGGCTCACTCACCAGGGGCTGTTCGTTGCCCACTTCGACCCGGACTCGATCCGGTGGGCCGACGGCAGATCAGCCAGCCGTCCCGCGCTGGCGGCGCTGCGCGCGGCAGGGTTCACCTACCACCCGCGCCACCACCGACTCACCCTCCACGGCCCCCGGAAGGTCGACCCTCCCTGGGACTATCTCGGCGCAGATCCCCACGCCGGCCCCAACTACACCGGACAGCCCGCCGTCGCCTCGTACTACCAACCCTCGGGCCCTTGGAGCGCTGGTCAAGCTCCGTGACTGGATCGGTGCGCAGGGCTTCGGGGGTCGGTGCCGGTGACCGGCAGGGCGATGCGCGCAACTGCGTGGGGCGGATGCGTCACGCACGTGGTGCGCCGCACCCGCCCCGGCAGGGTCAACGCCTCAGCACCACGGCCCAGTGACCGCGAAGGTCGTGCCGGGCGTATAGCAGTTGACGTACATGGTCTCCCCGTCGGGCGAGAAGGCGACGCCCGCGAACTCGCCCCACTCCGGCGCCTGCTCAGTGCCGATGTTCTGCGCACCGCGCGCCATCGGGTAGAGCTCGCCGCGCTTCGTCAGCCCGTACACATGCTGTGCGCCGTTCCCGTCCTCACACACCATCAGGCCGCCGCCGGGAGCGAGGCAGATGTTGTCCGGCGACTCACCGGGCAGCTGGATGTCCGTGCTCGGACCGAACACGATCACCAGCGTCAGACGGCGCCGTTGCGGCTCGTACTTCCACACCTGCCCGAAGTGGTCCGCCGCCGAGCCCAGCGAGCTCTGGGCGAAGCTGGAGACGAAGTACACCGAGTTCCCGCCCCAGTAGCAGCCCTCAAGTTTCTGCGCGTGAGTGATGCCCTTCGGGCCGAAGTCCTGCAGCCGGATGGGTGTCTGCTTCGCCTGGCTGTCCGGTACCGGCACCCACGCGACCGAGTCGAAGCTCGCGCCGGTCTCCTGGATCGCGGACAGGTCGGGCACGCCCGGCACCCGCATCGCCTCCAGCACCCCGCCCGCGCGCAGCGAACCGGTGCCGCCCAGCGGCTTGGCGGGCAGGAAGCGGTAGAACAGCCCGAAGGGCCGGTCGAAAGCGTCCTCCGTCTCGTACACGATCCCACTCTTCGGATCGACGGCGATCGCCTCGTGCTGGAAGCGGCCCATCGCCGTGAGCGGCACAGCTCCGGTACGGCGTGGGTCGGCGCCGTCGACCTCGAAGATGAAGCCGTGGTCCTTGGTGTAGCCGTTGGTGCCGGCTTTGTCCTCGGTCTCCTCGCAGGTGAGCCAGGTACCCCACGGAGTGGGCCCACCGGCGCAGTTGACGGCCGTGCCGGCGATGGCCACGCGCTCGGAGAGCACTCTGTTGCGGCCGTCCAGCTCGAGCGCCGTACAGCCGCCTTTGGCCATCGGGTCGTAGGTGAGGCCCTCGACCGTCGGGACCCCAATCTTGGCGGTGACACGGTTCTCGTGGTTGCGGACGAGGTGGACCCGGCCGCGGCGGCCGGCGAATGCCCCCATGCCGTCGTGGTTGCTGGGGACCTTTCCCTCGCCGGAGCGAAGCGGGTCGCCCTCCCGCGAGAGGACCGTGTAGCGGAAACCTTTTGGCAGATCGAGCAGCCCGGCCGGGTCGGAAACGAGCGGGCCGTACCCGCTGTGGCCGCGAGCGGCCGCGGTACCCGCGAAGAGCTCGGAAAAAGCGCCGGTGAAAGCGATCCCGGCACTCAACGCGCCCGTACGAGCCAGGACTTCACGTCGTGATGCGGTCATGGAACAACTCCCTGTTGGCGGACATGGAGATTGACCCGCACGTGTGTATCACGCAGCACAGCCACACGTAACCATGCGACGCGCCCCATCACCGTCGTGTAGTTGCCGGGCGAGGCTCCCTCGGGAGCGGTTCACCCAGGTGAGGTCTGTCCGTCGGCCGAATACCGCGATCACCAACCTGCAGGCCGCCCTGGAGCGCGCGGCCACCGTCAGGCCCGAGGTCGGCGGCTTCCCCTACCTCGCCGAGGCCCTGCGCCAGGGCGGCGTCACCCGCTGCCGGATGGCCGTGCCCTCGAACGCCATGCTCTACCTCACCGACGCGGGACCCGTCGCCGTCCAGGGCGAACCGCCGGCCACCGGCATGCTCGACGTCATGCCGTTCGACCGCCAGGCACTCATCACGGCGCTGCGCGCCGACCAGGCGGGCCAGACCACCTTCCCCGAGTTCGTCCAGGGCTGCTGGAACGCCGGCATCGTCTGGTACGACGTCGACCTCACCGCACGGACCTGCACCTACTACGGCGCCGACGGCGACAGCTACATCGAGACGTACCCCACCGTCGAAATCTGACGACCCCGTTCACCGAAGAGCGGTCAGAACCCTCCGGTTGGCCATACTGAGCGCCTCGGTTGGCCGCCTCGAAGCGAAGGCTGAAGGGCGTCTCGGTCGTTGGGAGTAGGACCGACGCCCCATGTACGCCTCGAGCCTGCTGGCTAGGGTCGGCACTCATGCAGAACACGGAACTCGTTCGTCGCCAGGTAGCGGAACGCAAGCGCGACTCTCTGGAACGGCTCGCCACGGAGCGGGATGTATGGGTATCAACAGCTCACCCTGATCACGGACCGCACCAGGTGCCGCTGTGGTTTTCATGGGACGGTCGGGCAGTGTGGATGTGCACCAGCGCAACTTCCGTGACCGCGCGGAACGTTCGCAAGGAACCGCGGGTGCGCCTGTCCCTGCCGGACACCTTCGACGTGGTGCTTCTGCAGGGCGAGGCGGAGTGCTTCACCGACCAGGACGTGCCTGGCGACGCAGCGGACGCATTCACCGACAAGTTCGGGTGGGACCCGCGCACGGAGAATGGGTCCTTCCTCTATGTGCGCGTGGCGCCAAAGACCGTGCGCGCGTGGCGAGGCGAACCAGAACTGCGCGGCAGAGTCATCATGCGCGACGGGACATGGCTGGAGTAGCGGCCACGCAGCCCCGCGTTACCGGGGAGAACCGGGAACGCGGGGCTTTCTTGGCGGAAACCAGGTCTACGGCCCTTTGGCTTCACCCGCTCGCGGTGTGCCAGGCAACCGCTCCGGCGAGGCCCGGCGGCAGGGACAGGTCCTGTACGCGCCAGTCGGGTCCCACGTCGCAGGCCACCGGTCCCGCACCGACGTAGTCCAGAGTCGATGAGCGGCCCAGGCCGGTGCCCAGTCCTTTGAGGTACGCCTCCTTGCGCGTCCAGGCCCGTGCGAAGGCAGCGGTGCGGTCGGCTGGTTGTGCTGCGGCCAGCTCCTCCTGCTCTCGCGGGTGGAGCAGGCGGCTCAGCTCGTCCGAGACGTGGATCTCTGACAGTGCCTCGCCGTCCACACCGACCGGTGTCGCCGAGACGGCGATCAGGCCGGCGCCGCGCGTGTGGGACAGCGAGAAGTGCGGTCCCGCTTCCCCGCTGAGCGCCGGTCTGCCGTGCGGGCGTGCGCACAGCGGGCACGGTTCACGGACCAGGTCGATGTCCTGCGGGCGTGCGTCTGTGTAAGCGGCCAGCAGACGCCGCAGGGCGACATGGCTGGTCAGATAGGCTTCGCGGTCCTCGCGGTGCATGAAGGCGGCGGCCCTGTTGCGTTCGTCGGCGCCCAGTGTCCCGGCGGCGACGGCTTCGGCGCCTGCGGCGTGGGCGGTGACGTCCACCAGCCAGACCCGTGGTCTGCCACCCGTCGGGATTCGCAGTCGGGGCAGGGGGGCAGGAGCGGGTGGCAGCAGGTCGGCCACCAGACGCAGTGGTGCCGAGGTGTGCCGGCGGACTGTGGTGGGGATGCGCGGCCTGTCGGCGGTTCGGTACATGTGGCCCTCCCCGGGTCTAGGTGCCCAAGAGTTGGAGCTGGGCGGCGGCGTCCTCGTCGGACAGTTCCAGAACCATCCGTACGGCTTCCGCGGTCTCCTGCAAGGCAGCCGGGTCGGCTGCCAGCGCGGTGGTCGCGGCCGCCAGCTCGGCCGGCGTCGTCGCCTGGAACAGGGCGTTCACCCGCAGGTCGACGCCGAGGTGATCACGCAGGAACATCACCGCTTTGGTGGCGAGCAGCGAGTGGCCGCCCAGGTCGAAGAAGTCGTCGTGGGCGCCGACGCGGTCCACGCGCAGGACGTCCGCCCACACCAGCGCCACAACAGCTTCGATGTCGTTGCGCGGTGGTTCGAACTGGGTTGTCTCGGCACGGTCGTTGGTGGGCGCGGGCAGTGCGTGGCGGTCCAGTTTGCCGTTGCTGTTGAGCGGCAGTGCGTCCAGGAGTACGTAGTCGCCGGGCACCATGTAGGCGGGCAGGATGCGGTTGAGGTCGGTACGCAGGTCCGCCGGTTGCGGTGTGTGGCCTGCCGCCGGTGCGACGTAGGCGACCAGGCGCTTGTCCCCCGGCGTGTCCTCGCGGCAGAGCACCACCGCTTCGCGCACCTGGGGCAGTGCGCTGAGCGCCGCGTCGATCTCGTCGAGTTCGACCCGGATGCCGCGGATCTTGACCTGGTGGTCGGTGCGTCCGAGGTATTCCAGGCGGCCGTCCGGCCGCCAGCGGCACACGTCGCCGGTCCGGTAGAGGCGGGCGCCTGGCTCGTCCGCGTACGGGTCGGGGATGAAGCGTTCCGCGGTGAGCGCCGGGCGGCCGTGGTAGCCGCGGCCGATCTGCCGTCCGCCGATGTGGAGTTCGCCCGGTACGCCGATGGGGGCCGGTCGGCCGTCGCTGTCCAGGACGTACGCCCTTGTGTTGAGCACGGGGCTGCCGATGGGGACTTGGCCGGCGGCATCGCGGGGGCACTCCCAGTGCGTGACGTCGATGGCGGCCTCGCACGGGCCGTAAAGGTTCAGGAGTCTGGCGTCGAAGGCGGCGAAGAATCGGCGCTGGAGTTCGGGCAGGAGCGCTTCGCCGCTGCAGATGACGGTCCGCAGCGAGTGGCAGCGGGCCGCGTCGGCGGGTGCGTCCACGAATGCCTGGAGCAGTGAGGGCACGACGTGCAGGACGGTGACGTTCTCGGCCGCGATGACGTCGGCGAGGTAGGCGGGGTCGCGGTGGCCGCCGGGTGCGGCCATCACCAGCCGTGCGCCGGTGACCAGCGGCCAGAAGAGTTCGCGCAGTGAGTCGTCGAAGCCGATGGGGGTCTTTTGCAGGAGTACGTCGCCGGGGCCGATGGGGTACTGGTTCTGCACCCAGGTGAGCTGGTTGACGATGTTGGTGTGGTCGTTCATCGCTCCCTTCGGGCGGCCGGTCGAGCCGGAGGTGTAGACGATGTACGCGAGGTGGCGCGGTGTGAGGTGTGGCGCCGGTGCGGTGGTCGGCTGACGGTCGAGGGTGTCCCGGTCGGTGTCGAGGTCCAGCGTGTCGAGGTGGTCCGGGAGGCGCGGGCGCAGCTCGTGCTGGGTGAGGACTGTGGTGATCCGTGCGTCGTCGATGACGTAGGCCAAGCGGTCCGGCGGGTAGCCGGGGTCCAGGGGCACGAAGGCGGCGCCGGACAGCAGCGTGCCGTACAGAGCCACGACGAGGTCCACGGACCGTTCGAGGAAGACGCCGACGGAGCTCTCCGGTCCCGCTCCGCGTGCCTTCAGCACATGCGCGACCTGTGCGGCGCGTGCGGCCAGTTGCGCGTAGGTGAGGGTGGTGGTGTCGTCGCTGACCGCGACGGCGTCGGGTGTGCCGGCCACTTGGGCGGTGAACAGGTCGGCGAGGGTCGCGTCGGGGACGGGCCCGTCCGTGGTGTTCCACTGGTGCAACGTCGCGTGGCGTTCGGCGTCGGAGAGGAAACCGAGGCTGTTGACGGGCGTTTCCGGGGCGGCGGCCACGGATTCGAGCAGCAGCGCGTAGTGGCCGGTCATGCGCTCGATGGTGGTCGCGTCGAAGAGGTCGGTCGCGTACTCGACGGTGAGTTCGATGCTGTGGCCGTCGTCGACGGCGGTGAGGGACAGGTCGAACTTGGAGCGGCCGGCTTCGATGAAGTCCATGGCGCTCACGTCGAGTCCGCCGAAGTCCGTCCGCTGTTCGGCCTGGCCGCCCACGAAGGCGTCGAAGGTCACCTGGAAGAGCGGGTTGTGGCTCAAAGAGCGCTGCGGGCGCAGTTCCTGGACGAGCCGGTCGAAGGGCAGCGCCTGGTGGTCGTAGGCCTGAAGGCTCGCGGTGCGTACGGTGCGCAGGTGGTCACGGAAGGAGGGATTGTCCTCCAGCTGACCGCGCAGGACGACGGTGTTGACGAAGTAGCCGACGGCGGAGGCCAGTTCGCGGCGGGGCCGGCCCGCGACGGTGCTGCCGACGCTGACGTCGGGCTGGCCGGACCAGCGGGCCAGCAGCACCTGGTAGGCGGCGAGCAGCACCATGTAGAGCGTGGCCCGCTCCGAGCGGGCCAGTGCGCGGAGACGGCGGCTGAGGTCGGCGGAGAGCCAGGTGCGGTATTCGCCTCCGGCGTAGGACTGGACGGCGGGCCGTGGCCGGTCGGTGGGCAGGGTGAGCAGTTCGGGAGCGCCGGCCAGGTGGTCGCGCCAGTGGTTGAGGAGCTTTTCCAGGTGCGGCCCCTCGAGGTGGTCGTGCTGCCATGCGGCGAAGTCCGGGTACTGCGCCGTGGGTTGCGGCTGCCATGGCGCACCGGCACGGATCGCACCGTAGGAGTCGCCGAGTTCGCCCACCACGATGTCCATCGAGACCCCGTCGAACACGATGTGGTGGACAAGGAGCATCAGCACGTGCCGGTCATCGTCGGTCCTGAGCAGCCGAGTGCGGATCAATGGGCCGGTTGTCAGGTCGAAGCCGATGGCGGCCTCGGCGGCACATGCCTCGTCGGCGGCCTGGGACCGCTCGGCGTCCGAGAGCGCCCGTAGGTCGGTCACCGGCAGGTCGATGGCGAGGTACGGGGTGATGAACTGCACGGGACGGCCCTGGTCGTCGAGGCCGAAGCGGGTGCGCAGCGCGTCGTGACGCGCGACGACCGCGTTCACCGCCCTGTGCAGCGCGCCGTGGTCGAGTGGTCCGGTGAGCTCGATGCGCCAGGCGAGTGTGTAGAGCGGGTCGTTGGGCGTGACCTGGTCGAGGAACCACAGTCCGTGCTGGCTGATGGAAGTGGGGCGGACCCGGTCGCTGTGCGGCTGGTCGGTCACTGGTGCGTAGCTCATCGGGCCAGGGCTCCTTCGATCGGCCGGGTCCCGGTCCGGCGTGCCGGTGCGGTACGGGTCTCCAGCGCCCTTCGCAGCCGGTCGAGGCCTTCGGTGAACTCGGCCTCCACACCGCCGAAGCCGAGCCGTACGCGGTCCGGGTGGCCGAAGCCGCTGCCCGGCACGAGCAGTACGTCGTAGTCGCGGCCCAGGTCGCGGCAGAGTTGTTCGGTGTCGCTGATGCCGTGGAAGGTGGGGAAGGCGGTGCAGCCGCCGCCGGGCGGCGTCCAGGACACCAGGTCGGCATGGTCGTCGGCCCAGTCGGTGAGGCGGCGCAGATTGCGTGCGGTCTGGGCGCCGCGGATGCTCAGGAGCCGGTCGGCATGGGTGACGGCCCGTTCGGCGATGTACTCGGTGAACGGCGACAGGCAGATGGTGAGCACGTCACGCAGAGGCAGCAGTCGGGCCAGGAGGTCCGGAGCGCCGAGGCACCAGCCGACCCGGGTGCCGGGCAGTCCGTACGCCTTGGACATGGTGCCGAGCGAGAGGCAGCGCTCGTAGCGCAGGGCCGGCTCGGGCAGTTGCGGTGTGCCGTGCGTCAGTTCGGTGAACGCGCCGTCCCAGACGAGGTAGGCGCCACTGGCGGTGACGATGTCCAGGAACTCGTCGAACTGCTCGGGGCGCAGCGTGGCACCGGTCGGGTTGTTGGGCAGATTGACGACGACCATGCGGGTGCGCGGTGTGATCAAGGGGCGCAGGGCGTCCAGGTCCGGGGTGAAGCCGTCCTCGGGGCGCAGCCGCCAGCGTTTGATGCTGCAGCCGATGGATTCGGCGACCGACCACAGGGAGTGGTAGCCCGGGTCGATGACCACGATCTCGTCGCCCGGTCCGAGCAGGGCGTTCATGACCAGGAAGATGCCTTCGGTGGAGCCGTGCGTGGACATGACGCGGTCCGGGTCGCCGTCGCCGAAGCGGTCGGCCAGCGCGGTGCGCAGGCCCGGTCCGCCGTAGGAGGGGCTGTCGTCGAAGGCGATCGCGTCGAGGTCTTCGTGGCTGATGTCCAGCAGGCCTCGCAGTTCGGCCAGCGTCCAGCACTGCACACCGCTACTGCCGAGGTCGATGGAGGTGTCGAAGTAGAAGTCGCGCATCCAGTCCTCGAGCGGTGCTCGGCGCAGTTTCATCTCAGGCTCCTGACGGGGTGTGGGACCGCAGCTGCGCCGCGAGTCGTGAGAGGTTCGGTTCGCGCAGCAGGCTGTAGTGGTCTCCCGGCATCTGCCGGATGCTGAGTTCCGCAGTGGTCCAGTGCTGCCAGCCGCGTGAGGGTTCGGCCGGTTCGCTGCCGGTGTCGTCCGCGGACAGCAGCAGCAGTGGGCCGTGGTGGCGGGTGGCGGGCAGGTAGCGGTCCAGAGCAGTCCGGTTGACGCGGAACAGGTCGAGCAGGCGGGCGACGAAGTCGGCGCTGTCCTGCGGCTCCAGCACTCCGGCGCGTTGTGCGTGGGCGAGCAGGTGGGCGTGGTGCTGTCCGGCGGGCATGGCGGCCAGGTCGTCGAAACGGACGCCGAGCTCAGTGCCGGTGCAGCGGCCCCAGTCGTCGGCGAAGTCGGCCACCAGTCGGGCTTGCCCGTCCGGGTCGGCCTCGTCGGCGGCGGGCGCGTACTCCTGAGGCGCGTAACTGTCGATCAGTACGACGGGGACGGTGCGGCCGGTGCGCCGCTCGAGCTGGCGGGCCATCTCGAAGGCGATCACACCGCCCATCGACCAGCCGCCGAGCGTGAAGGGCCCGGCGTGCCCGGCGTCTTCGAGGGCGGCCAGGTAGTCGGCGGCCATGTCCTCGATCCGTTCGGCGGGCTGTTCGTCCTCGCGCATGCCGCGGGCCACCAGTGCGTGCACCGGCTGCTCGGTGCCCAGCGCCTTGGCCAGGCCGGTGTAGCAGAACACGTGGCCGCCGACCGGGTGGACGAGGAACAGCGGTGGCCGGGTGCCGGAGGAGTGCAGCGACACCAAGGGCGAGACCGTGGTGGAGGCGACCCGCTCGTCGAGCCACTGTGCAAGGCCGCGCAGGGTCGGCGTCTGGAAGATGACGGCTGTCGGCACCGTGCAGTCGTAGGCGCTCTCCAGCCGGTTGTTCAGCCGCAGGGCGGAGAACGAGTGACCGCCGAGGTCGAAGAAGTTGTCGTGGGCGCCGACGCGTTCCACGCGCAGGACGTCCCGCCAGATCTCGGCGAGCAGCTCCTCGCTGCCGGCGCGCGGCGGTTCGTAGGCGGCTGCCGTGGCGCGCGGCGCGGTGTGCGGCGCCGGCAGGGCCGCGCGGTCGAGTTTGCCGTTGACGGTGAGCGGCAGCGCGGGCAGGACGACATAGGCGCTGGGCACCATGTAGGAGGGCAGGGTCGTCTGGAGGTGGGTGCGCAGCGCGACGGCGTCCGGGGACATTTCCGCGCTCTCCGGGACCAGGTAGGCGACGAGTTGCTGGTCCTCGGCGTGGTCCGCGCGTGCCAGGACGGCGGCCTGGGAGACCTGCGGGTGCTCCAGGAGTGCCGCCTCGATCTCGCCCGGTTCGATGCGGAAGCCGCGCACCTTCACCTGCTGGTCGGTGCGTCCCAGGTACTCCAGTTCGCCGTCCGTACGCCACCGGCACAGGTCGCCGGAGCGGTAGAGGCGCTCGCCCTGCGCGCCGAACGGGTCGGGCACGAAGCGCTCCGCCGTCAGGGCGGGCCGGTCGCGGTAGCCGCGGGCGAGGCCGGGCCCACCGATGTACAGCTCTCCGGGCACGCCGCGCGGCACCGGCGTGCCGTGCGCGTCGAGGAGGTGCAGGCGCAGATCGCCCAGGGCGTGGCCGATGGGACTGCGGACCGCTGAGGTCAGGTCGTTCGGCTGTACGCGGCGGTGCGTGACGTGCACGGTGGTCTCGGTGATGCCGTACATGTTGACCATGTCGGGGCAGCGGTCGCCGAGCCGGTCGAACCACGGTGCGAGGTCGTCGACGGCCAGGGCCTCGCCGCCGAAGACGACGGTGCGCAGCGGAAGTTGGTCCAGGTGTGGTGAGTTGATGGCGGCGGCGGTCAACTCCCGGAACGCGGACGGTGTCTGGTTGAGGACGGTGACCCGGTGCCTTTGCAGAAAGTCGAGGAACTCGCGCGGCGAGCGCGCGGTCTCGGCCGGCACCACGGCGAGGGTGCCGCCGTGGGCGAGCGCGCCCCAGATCTCCCACACCGAGAAGTCGAAGGCGAAGGAGTGGAACAGGCTCCATACGTCGTCGGGCCCGAAGGTGAACTCGGCCTCGGTGGTGGTGAGCAGCCGGACAACCTGCCGGTGCGAGATCTCCACGCCCTTGGGCCGTCCGGTGGAGCCTGAGGTGTAGATGACGTACGCCAGGTGTCCGGCGCTCAGTGGCGCAATGCGCTCGACGTCGGTCACGTCGGTCACGTCCGTGCTGTCCGAGGCCGGGCCGTCGTCGAGCATCAGCACGGTGTGCGCGGCCCCGTTGAGCAGATCGGTGACGGTCTCCTCGCTGGTCAGGACGCAGGCCGGTCGTGCGTCGGCCAGGATGTGGCGGGCGCGGTCGGCCGGCATGGACGGGTCGACCGGCAGGTAGGCCGCGCCGGACTTGAGGACTGCGAGCAGCGCGACGATCAGTTCGGCGGAGCGCGGCATGGCGAGCGCCACCAGCTGGTCGGGCCCTGCACCGGCCGCGATGAGGCGGCGTGCCAGCCGGTTGGCGCGGCCGTTGAGCTCTGCGTACGACAGCTGGGAGCCGTCGGTGGTGACGGCGCAGGCGTGCGGTGTGCGGGCCGCCCGCTCTTCGAACAAGGCCGTCAGCGTCATGCTGTCGGCTGCCCCGGTGCCGGGCGGTGTGCCGGTGAGACTCTGCGGGGCGGGTGCGACCGGTTCGGCGGCCCGGTCGGCGGCGGTCAGCGGGATCCGGTCCAGCGGCGTGTCCGGTGCGGTGACGGCGTGCTCCAGCAGGCGGTGGAAGCTGTCGGCAAGTCCGGCCGCGCTCGCGGTGTCGAAGAGGTCCGTCGCGTATTCAAGAGTGCCGGTGAACCGGCCGTCAGGGTCCGCCTGAAGGGTCAGGGTCAGATCGAACTTGGCGGTGTCGGCGGCCGGTTCACCGATGCGGCTGTGCACACCGGGCAGGCGCACTTCGTCCGTGTCGGTGTTCTGCAGCACGAACGCGGCCTGGAAAAGCGGGTTGTGGCCGATGTCGCGGCCCGGCCGCAACGCGTCCACCAGCTGTTCGAAGGGCACCTCCTGGTGCTCGAAGTCCGCCAGCGTCGTCTCACGGGTGTGCGCGAGCAGTTCACGGAAGGTCAGGTCGCCGTGCAACTGTCCGCGCAGCACCACAGTGGTGGCGAAGTAGCCGATCAGCGGCTCCAGTTCGGAGTGGTCGCGTCCGGCCACCGGTGTGCCGACGCTGATGTCCCACTGCCCTGAGTACCGGGCCAGGAGCACCTGGTAGGCGGCGAGGAGCAGCATGAACGGTGTGCAGCGCTCCTGGCGCGCCAGCTGGTGCAATGGCGTGGTGAGGTCCACCGGGACGGTGACCGGTACCTCGGCGCCGCGGTAGGAGGCGACGGCGGGACGCTGCCGGTCGGTGGGCAGGTTGAGCAGGGCCGGAGCACCGCTCAGGCGCTCGCGCCAGTAGTCCAGGCGGTCCGTGAGCGCGTCGGGGCCCAGACGCTCGCGCTGCCAGACCGCGTAGTCGGCGTACTGGATCTCCGGGTCCTGCAGCGGCGAGGGAAAGCCGAGCGCGTACGCCTGGTAGAGCGAGCTGAGCTCCTGGCAGAACACACCGATCGACCAGCCGTCGCACACGGTGTGGTGGAAGGTCACCACGAGCGTGTGCTCGGTGGGCGAGACACGCAGCAGCAGCGTGCGCAGCAGAGGGCCGGCCGTCAGGTCGAACGGCCTGGATGTCTCCTGGGTCACCGCCCGTTCAAGGGCGTCGGCGGTCGTGTCCCGTACCTCGATCGTGGCCGGCACGGGCGGGCGGACGATCTGCAGCGGGCCGTCGTCGCCGTCGGCGAAGGTGGTGCGCAGCGCCTCGTGCCGGCGCACCACTTCGGTGAGGCTGTCGGTGAGCAGACGTACGTCCAGCGGACCGGTGAGAGCGATCGCCAGGGGCACGTTGTAGACGGTGCTGCCGGGAGCGAGCTGGTCCAGGAACCAGAGCCGTGCCTGGGCGAACGACGCCGGGAAGACCAGGACGTCCTCAACGGCGGCCGGCGGTGTGTCCGTCACGGGCCCGGCGTCGTCCTGAGCGGACGTGGACATGGCGTTTCCAATCTGCTCGAAGTCGGTGTCGCTAGCTGCGGGAGGCGGGCGTGATCCGGTAGCGGCTGCGGTCCAGGCTGCGGATGGTTTCCCGGGCGGGCGCGGTGCGGCGCGCGTCGGCGTCGGCCGCCAGCTCGGCCACGGTCGGCGCGGCGAACACGGCGGGCAGCGGTAGTTCCGTGCCGGTGCGGGTGCGCAGGCGGGCAATTGCCGTCGCGGCGTGCAGGGAATGGCCGCCGAGGTCGAAAAAGTTGTCGTGCCGCCCGATCCGCTCCACCCGCAGCAGCTCCGACCAGATCGTGGCGATGAGCTGTTCGGTGCCCGGCCGCGGCGGCTCGTACGGGGCGCGCGTGGCCGCGTCCGCGAGGTCGGGCGCCGGGAGCGCGGCGCGGTCCAGTTTGCCGTTGGCTGTGAGCGGCAGCCGCTCCAGCTCGACGATCGAGCCGGGCACCATGTGCGCCGGAAGTATGCGGCCCAGATGGCCGCGCAGTGCGGCGGCGGGCGGCGCCGGTGTGGCGGCCGGGGCGACGACGTACGCCACCAGCCGCTTGTCCCCCGGTATGTCCTCCCGGGCCACGACGACGGCCTGCGCCACCTGTTCGTGCGCGCACAGCGCCGCCTCGATCTCGCCCGGCTCGATGCGGAAGCCGCGCACCTTCACCTGGTGGTCGGTGCGGCCCAGGTACTGCAGTTCGCCGTCGTCCGTACGCCGTACCAGGTCGCCGGTGCGGTACATCCGGGCGCCGGGCTCGCCGTAGGGGTCGGGCCGGAACCGGTCCGCGGTCAGTGCCGGCTGGTGGAGGTATCCGCGCGCCACACCGGCTCCGCCCAGGTACAACTCGCCGGCCGCTCCGGCGGGCACGGGTCGCAGGTACGGGTCCAGGACTTGCGCGGTGGTGCCCGGCAGCGGGCGTCCGATCGGCGGCGGGCCGGTCCACGGGGCGGTCCGCGACGCCTGGTCGGTGGACCACGCGGTGGCGTACACGGTGGCCTCGGTGGGCCCGTAGGCGTTCACGACGCGGGCGCCCGGCGCGGCAGCGAGCGCGGCGTCGACGAGTGGGCCCGGCAGTGCCTCGCCCGCCAGGACGACCGTGCCGGTGCCCTGCGGCAGCCGGCCCTGCTCGAGCACCGCGGTGAGCGCCGAGGGCACCGCGCTGACCAACGTGGCGCGCGCCGCGTGCGGTTCGCGCTCGGCCAGCGCCAGCGCATCGCGCAGTATCTCGACCCGGCCGCCGCAGGCAAGCGGCGCGAACAGCTCGAACACCGAGACGTCGAAGGTGAAGGAGGTGGTGCACACCGTCCGGGCCAGCCGCTCGGCTCCCAGTTCGGCCACCGCCCACCGCACCAGGTTCACCGCACTGGCGTGTTCGACCACCACGCCCTTGGGCCGGCCGGTGGATCCGGAGGTGTGGATGACATACGCGGGATTGTGCGGTCCCGCCGCTGTCAGCGGCGCGGCCGCGCCGGACGGCCGGCCCTGATCGGTCGCCGCCTGGGCCCGCAGGTCCACCGAAGTCAGTACGAGCGTGGGCTGCGCGTCTTCCAGCACCGCGGCGATGCGCTCCGGCGGATGCGCGAGGTCCACCGGCAGATACGCTCCACCCGCCTTCAGCACCGCGAGCAGGGCGACCACGGTGTCCGCCGAGCGTTCGAGCGCCACGGCCACCAGATGCTCGGGGCCGATGCCCCGCGCGCGCAGCCCGTCGGCCAGGCGCGTGGCCCTCTCGTCCAGTTCGGCGTAGGTCAGGTTCACTCCGTCGCAGGACAGGGCCGGTGCGTGGGGTGTGCTGCGGGCCTGCTCCTCGAAGAGCGCGTGCAGCGTGGTGGCCGCGCCGTCCGTCGGCGCACCGCGGCCCTGGGCCAGCAGCCGCTGCGCCTCGCCGGGCAGCAGCAGGTCCAATTCACCGGTGCGGGCATCCGGGTCCGCCGCCACGGCCGCCAGCAGCTGCACGTACCGGGCGGCCAGCCGCTCGATGGTCTGCGGGTCGAAGAGGTCGCCGCGGTAGCCGAGGGTTCCTTCCAGGGTGTCGGGACGCTCCAGGAGGTCCAGCACCAGATCGAACTTCGCGTCGAAGGTCGCGACGGGGTAGTCCTCGCTCTCCACACCGGGCAGCCGTACTGGCTCCGCCGCGCTGTCGCTCTGGAAGACCAGCATGGTCTGGAAGAGCGGGTGGTGGCTGAGGGTCCGCTGCGGTGCGAGGGCTTCCACCAACTGCTCGAAGGGCACGTCCTGGTGGGCGAATGCCTCCAGCGTCGCCTTCCTGGTGTCCGCCAGCACCTCGCGGAAGGACATCTCGGGTGTTGTACGGCCCCGGAGCACGACCGTGTTGACGAAGTAGCCGATCAGGCCGTCCAGTTCGCTGTGCCCGCGGCCGGAGACCGGTGTGCCGACGCTGACGTCCCCCTGGCCGGACCAGCGGGCCAGGAGTACCTGGTAGGCGGCCATGAGCACCATGAACGGCGTGCTGCGCTCGGCGCGGGCCAGCTCGCGCAGCCGCCGCGTGGTCACCGGGTCCAGGGTGAAGCGGCACTGTCCTCCGGTGTGCGAGGCGACGGCGGGCCGCGGCCGGTCCGTCGGCAGCTCCAGGAGCGCCGGCGAACCGGCGAGCCGATCACGCCAGTACGCCAGGTCGCCTTCGTGCGCGCCGGAGTCCAGCCGCGCCCGCTGCCACAGCGCGTAGTCGGCGTACTGGATCCGTACCTCCGGCAGCGGGGACGGCCGGCCGGCGGCGTAGGCGGTGTACAGGGCGGTGAGTTCGTCGTGGAATACACCGATCGAGGTGCCGTCGCCGACGGTGTGATGGCAGCTGAGCACAAGGATGTGGTCGTCGTCGACGCGCAGCAGGAGCGGTCGCAGCAGCGGCCCGGCGGCCAGGTCGAACGGTGCGGCGACGTGGGCGGCAGCCGCGTCGCGTACCTGCTCCGCAGCGATGTCGCGGACGGTCAGGACGACAGGGCCCGGCTCCTCGACGATCTGCACCGGCAGCGGGTCGGCGGCGGCGAAGCGGGTGCGCAGCACCTCGTGGCGTCGCACGATCTCCGACAGCGCCTTGCGCAGGGCTCCGGCGTCGAGCGTGCCGCACAGTCTCAGCGCCCAGCCCATGTTGTACGTCGCCCGGTCCGCGCCGGTCAGCAACTGGTCGACGAGCCACAGCCCCTGCTGCGCCGGAGACAGCGGCACGGGACCTGAGGAGGTGCGCGGCCGCAGCTCGTCGGGCCGGTGCTGCGGCGGAACTGTCGCGCCGCCACCTTGCCGCGCCGCGCGCAGGTTCTGCAGCAGCCGCTGCTTCTCGGGCGTGAGTTTCATCGCGAGTACTCCTTCGCCGGCTCCACCGGTGTGGTGCGCGCCTGGGTCCGCTCGGTCAGCAGGGTGGGGGCCAGGGCCAGGGTGAGTACCGCCGTCACCGAGCCGATCAGCAGCATGTGCTCGACCGACACGATGGCCAGCAGGCCTCCGGCCATGGCGAATCCGATGCTCTGCGCCGCGACGAGCGTGCTGAACGCCTCGGTCATGCGGCTTTCCGGCACGATGTGGCCGGGCGCCTCGTTCATCACGGTGTTCAGCGGTGCGGTCCACACACCGAGCGCGACGAAGGCGATGGCCAGGCCGATGTAGCCGTCGACGAGTGCGATGGCCAGACTGCTGGCGATCATGAGGATCATCAGGATGACGGCCTGGCGGACGAAGCTCGTCCGGATGCGGTTGCTGTACCAGGCGTAGGCGAAGCCGGCGACGGCACTCGCCGCGCCCAGCAGGCCGGTGAGGATCGCGGCGTCGGTGGTGTCGCCGCCGTCCAGCGCCACGCGGGGCAGGACGCCGACTTCGGCGGTTCCCAGCAGGTGCCCGAAAGCCAGCGTGACCAGCACCCAGAACACGAACTTGCCGTTGCGCCACAGGCCGGCGGAGGCGCTCACCGCGCTGTGGCCCACGGCCGGTTCCTCGACTCCGGCGGGCGAAGGTCCGCCGGTGGGGCCGTCCTCGTGGGTGGTGGTGTCGACCGGTGCGGGGCCCATCGTGCGGGGGTGGAGGAGGACGGCGCCGCCGAGGGTGGCCACGCCCATCGCGACCAGCGCGTAGATCGGGTCGGCGAGCGCGCACAGTGCCACCGTGAACGGTGCGGTGATGACGACGAACTCCACGGCGATGGAGTCCAGCGACAGTGCCGGCCCGATCAGGTGCTTGGGCACGGTCTTGTTCAGCAGCGTCCTGGTCGCTCCGCTGACCCCGGACGTGATCACCGTGCCGATCAGGACGCATCCCAGCAGTGCCCACTCCGGTGCGTCCTGGACGAAGGCGACGGGCAGCAGCAGGCGCGCGCCGGCGCCGAGCACCAGCACGCGCGGGGTCCACTTCTCGGTGCCGATACGGTCCAGGAGGCGGCCGCACAGCGGGCCCGCGACGACTCCCGGCAGGACCGCCGCACCGACCAGCAGGCCGCCCAGGGCAGGACCGCCGCTGTGCTCCATGCTCATCACGACGAACGCCATCGGCGCCATGATCGGCGGCAGTCGCAGCAGCATGGTGGCCAGCACCCAGCGCCAGTAGCGTGCGCTCCTGACGAGTTCCAGGACCGGCTTGTCGGCCTTGGCCGGCGTCGTCATGACGCCTCCGTCGCGGTCGCGCGCGGTGCGCTGATCAGCGTGCGCGCGTCGGCAGTACGGGAGTTGGCCGCGGCGACGGCGCGCAGTGCGGCGGATGTGGCACTGCCGGGTTCGACGGAGTGTCCGAGGTCGGCGAGGCCCATTTCGACGGCGGCCAGCGCGGTCAGGACGTCGAAGACGTCGATGTATCCGCAGTGGCCGATCCGCAGGACGCGCCCGGCCAGCCGGCCCTGTGCTCCGGTGAGCTGGATTCCGTACCGGTCCAGGATGTGGTCGACCAGTGCGCCGCCGTCGATGCCGGCCGGCAGTTCGGCCGCGGTGACCGAGGCGTGGCGGTCCTCGTCCGGGGAGAACAGGCTCAGGCCCAGTCCGCGTACTCCGGCGCGGGCCACCCTGCCGAGCAGGATGTGCCGGTCGAACACCGCCTCCATGCCCTCCTCGTGCATCTGCTGCAACGCGATGTCGAGCTGGCTGATGAGGCTGATGGCAGGGGTCCACGGGGTGCGCGGCACATCGGCGTGCAGGGCGTCGCGCGCCTCGTCCCAGTCGAAGTAGTAGCGCGGCAGTGCGGCCCGTGCGTGCAGCTCCCATGCGCGCGGGCTGACGCTCGCGAAGGACAGGCCCGGCGGTGTCATCAACGCCTTCTGGCAGCCGCCGACGACGACGTCCACGCCCCAGTCGTCGGTCCGCAGTGCGCAGGCGCCGACGCCGGATGCGGAGTCGACGACGGTGACCAGTGGGCCGGTGGCGCCCGCGAAGCCCTCGATGTCGTTGACCATGCCGGTGGAGGTCTCGCAGTGCACCGCGATCGCGGCGACCAGGCCCGGGGTGCGGGCGGCGGCCGCGATCCGGTCGAGGTCCAGCGGGCTGCCCCAGTCATGGTGCACCTCGGTCACGCGCAGCCCGAACCGGGTGGCCATGTCGACCCAACGCGCTGCGAATGCACCGTTGTTGACGACCAGGACACCGTCGCCCGGCGAGAAGAGGTTCTGCATCGCGCCTTCGAAGGCACCGGTCATGCTGGAGGTGAACAGCAGCAGGTCGTTGCGGGTGAACAGGGCGCGCTTGAGGTTCTCGGTGACCCGGGTGAACACCTGCGCGTACGCGGCGGTGCGCTCGTCCTCGACAGGAAGCACGGCGGCGGCCGTGACCTGCGGAGGCGTCGGCGTCGGCCCCGGAACCATCAGCCGGTACTTCTTCATACGTCGTCAGCTCGCAATCGCTTCGAGGACTGTTCTGGAACGTTCGGGCGACGGGACGAGGCCGTCAGAAAATGACCCGGGAAGCGGCGCTGACCCGGGCGGCGCGGGACTGGCGCAGGTCGCGGGTCACATTGACCCGGCGCAGCCAGCGGTCGCGGCCGTCGAAGCGTGCCGCGAAGGGCTTCCTGCCGTGCACGGACTTGTAGTTGTCGATGAACAGCGCGTCGCCCGGCTGCAGGACCACTCCGGTGAGCTTGTCGTCGATCTCCTTGACGAACGCGTCGAAGGCCGACATAGCGAGCGGGTCGTCGTCCACACGGTCCATGAAGTACGGATCGAGCCGGCCGTACGGGGCGTTCGGGTCGCCGAAGAGCACCGGCGTCTTCTGCGGCGAGGTGCTCATCTCCTCGACCCAGGCGAAGCTGCGCTCCAGCAGCTCCGCGGGGGCGTCGATGCTGTTGGACTCGCCGCGGTTCTTGGCCAGGTGCGACTCGTCGGGCCTGATCACATAGCGCGGCTGGGTGAGCGTGTGGACGATGTCCTCGTCCAGTTCCAGGTCGTCGAAGGCGGCGTAGGTGGTCTCCACGCCGTCCGGGTTGCGCAGGCACATCAGGCCGACGTAGTGCGCCCGGTAGGGGTGGAAGGCGTCCTCGGTGTGCCACCACAAGGGCGCTTCGGTGGAGGAGTTGATCTGTTCCGTCTCGTGTCCCTTGATCGGGATCACGTCGTGCAGCAGCCGGCCGTCCTGCTGGGTGGCCCAGGCCACCGGATCGCCGAGCAGCGCTGCGCACAGCAGCAGGAACAGGTCTTCGCGTGCGGTGCGTGCGCCGCCGCCCAGGTCCGCGGCGCCCCAGTGCGCGGGGGTCTCGCCGATGGCGTCGTCGTCGACGCGGAATCCGGTGAACACGCAGCCGCCCGCGGGCTCGTGAAGCCGGTAGTGGTTGGCCTGGAGGCGTACGTTGCGCGGCATCTCCTGGGCGTAGACCGTGAGTTGGTCGAGAAAGGCCGGGTCGTCCAACTGCTGGTGGCTGCCGAGGATCCCGGTGAGCAGGGCGTCGATCCGGCTTCGGTCGTCATCGGTCAGTTCTATGGTGAACATCTCAGCTCCTTCGGCGGCGCATCGGCACACGGATCCGCAGGCATTGCGTTCCCAGCAGGTTTCCTCTGCAGTTTCCTCTGCCCCGACGGTAGGAAAAGGCGCAGTGCACGGTCAATTCACAGTTCGAATCATCGGTTCCTTCACGTTCCGTTGAGTGCTCTCAACGAAATGATGAGACGGCGTACATCGGTCACGGTCGACGCCTGCTGCCGCGCCGATAGGCTCTGTGCCACCGACCCGAACCGCTATTTCCCATGCACTGTCATGGGAAGCGGAATCCGCCGGAAGCGGCCGTCGACTGATTAAGGAGAGCGACATGTCCGAGACGCAGGAGATCCAGCAATTCCACGTGGTGGTCAACGGCGAGGAGCAGTACTCGATCTGGGCGGCGGACCGTGCCCTGCCGGCCGGCTGGAATCTCGGCGGGCTCACCGGCACCCGGGAGGCGTGCCTGGAGCACATCGAGCAGGTGTGGACCGACATGCGGCCGCTCAGCGTGCGCCGGCACGCGGAAGCCGCGGCGCGCTGAATGACCGCGAACGACCGTGTCCGGGTGCGGACCTTCGGCGCTCCGGCGAGTGAGGCCGCGAAGCACGTCGCGGCCGCCTGGCCGGACGCCGAAGTCCTCGGTGACACGTCGGACGGCGACTTCTCGGCTGCGCTGGTGTGGGACTGCGATCCCGGGGAGCTCGCCGGTTTCCTGGACGCGCAGCCAGCCCTCGCATGGCTGCACACCACCGCGGCCGGCCTGCCGCCGGAGGTCTTGTCACGGCTGGCCGGGCGCGAGGGGCTCACGGTCACCAACGGAGCCGGCACGCACGGCGATGCGGTGGCCGAGCACGTACTGGCACTGACCCTGGCGCACTGCAAGCGGCTGCCTCAACTGTTCGACGCCCAGCGCACGAGCCGTTGGCAGCCGCCGGTCGCCCGCGAACTGCGCGGTCTGCGTGCCGGGATCGTGGGTCTGGGCGACCTGGGCCGTGCCACGGCGCGGCTGCTGAGCGCGTTCGGCACCGAGGTCGTCGGGCTGCGGCGGGGCGAAGGCGCCGTCGCCGAGGTGTCCGCCACCTATCGGTCCGATCAGCTCGACGCCTTCTGCGAGGGCCTGGACCTGCTGGTCGTCGCGGCGCCGCTGACCGAAGGCACACGTGGCCTGATCGGCCGCCGGCAACTGGCCCGGCTGCAGCACGGCGCGTTCCTCGTCAACGTCGGCCGCGGGCCGATCGTGGACGAGGAGGCTCTCCTCCACGCGGTGCACACCGGGCAGTTGGCCGGTGCCGCCCTCGATGTGTTCGCCACGGAGCCTTTGCCTGCGTCCTCCGCACTGTGGTCGACGCCGGGGGTGCTGATCACTCCGCACTGCGCCGACACCACGGCGGAGACGGACCGCCGCTGCCTCGATCTGGTCCTGGACAATATCGCCCGGTACCGGTCCGGGCGGCCGTTGCGCAATGTCGTGGACCCGCAGCGCGGCTACTGAAATCCACCACAGCCGAAAACGGTGTCCCCACCCTCCTTCAGGGGTGGGGACACCGTTTTCGGCTGTGGTGGCGGATGGTCCTTCACATGGGCAGCGGCAGCTGCGTCCGGTAGGCGTCCACCTGACGCTGCTGGTAGCCGTGTTCGCGCTGTTCCCGCTCGGGCCGGGCCTGCGGCGAGCGGACCAGGACGCGCTTGAGCCAGCGGTCGGTGCCGTCATAGCGGGGCTGGAAGGCGACGCGCCCGTGCACGGCCGCGTCATTGTCGATGATCAGCAGGTCGCCCGGGGCCAGCGGCACGATGAAGCTGCCGTCCTCCAGGGCACGTCCCAGCTCCTGGTAGGCGGCGCGGAAGGCGGCGTCTTCCGTCAAGTGCTGTGTGTACGAAGGGTCATAGCGCAGTCCGAGGCTGCCGCGGCGCGGCCACAGGGTCGCCATGCCGATCCGCTCCCGCAGTTCGGCGTGGTCGTCCTCGTAGCTGTCGTCCGGCAGGATCACCACCTGGGGCTCCAGCAGCCGGCCGATGTCCCGCTCGCCGAGCTTCGCGCTGGCCACCGTGGACAGCCGGCTGCCCACGGCGTCCGGGTTGCGTACGCAGGCGAGCAACAGCAGGTCGGCACGGTCCGGATGGAAGGCGTCCTCGGTGTGCCAGGCCAGCGGTGTGGTGCTGCTGGCTCCTATCTGCATCTCCTCGCAGCCCGGGCTCGGCAGGATGTTGTGCACGATCCGGCCGTCCTGCTGATCGGCCCAGCCGAACACCCTGCCCACCAGCGAGGCGACCATCGCCAGGCCGATGTCGAAGGGTGCGCAGCGCTCCCGGTCGGTCTCCCTCCAGTGCAGCGGAGTGGGCCCCTGGTCGCCGAACTCGGTGAACAGCCCTCGGACCACGCGGTAGCCGACCCCGGGGTCCGGCGGCCGCACCGCCGAGTTGAGACGCGCGGCGAGGACATCCGGCAGACAGGCACCGGCGTCGGCGAGCACCGTGTCGCCGAGTGCGCCTTCGGCGGCGAATTCGCCGGCCGCCGCCGCTAATGCGCGACGGCTCTCGATGTCCAGGTCACTGATTTCCTGCACAGGCATAAGAGCACCTTTCAGACCACGAGAATATCTGGGTTCTGCGCGGTCAAGAATCCGTGGCAACTTCACGCGGGTCAAGGAGAGTTCCGTCGACCGGCCAACAATCAGCGCGAAACACGAGAAGCACTCAACGGAAAGACCACACCCGGGTCTCGGTCTGCCGATGTGTACGCGGATTTACGGCTCCTATGCTCCTTCCAGAGCAATGCCTGTCCCACAGCAGCGCAGCGGTCGAAGGGAACCTAGTGATAGCGGATCACGCTTTCGAGGTGTTCAGTCAGCACGCCTTCCTCGCGTTGCCGGGTTTCACCGAAACGTTCAGCACCACGCTCAAGATCGAGGGCCTCAACCCGGCCGGCTCGATCAAGCTGAAGACCGCCCTCGGGCTCATCGAGGCACTGGAGCACAGCGGTCGTCTCGGATCCGGCAGCGCGCTCATCGAGTCGACGTCCGGCAACCTCGGAATCGCTCTGGCGTCGGTGTGCGCGGCAAAGGACTATCCGCTCACCCTTGTCACCGACCCCAACGCCAACCTGGCCAGCGTGCGCGCGATGAGAGCACTCGGAGCCGAGGTGATCGTGGTGACCGAGCGCGACAGCAACGGCGGCTACCTCCAGACCCGGATCGACTGCGTACGCCACCGTCTGGCCGCCGATCCCGCGCTGATCTGGACCAACCAGTACGCGCATCCGGCCAATCCGGCGACGCATCAGCAGCGCACGGCCCTGGAAATCGTGTCCGGTTTCGGCTTCCCGGACTGGCTGTTCGTCGGCGCGGGCACCGCGGGCACCTTGATGGGCTGCGTACGCGCCTTCCGCGAACTCGAGGCGCCCACAAGGATCGTGGCCGTCGATTCCGTCGGCTCCGTGACGTTCGGGCACGCGCCGCAGAAGCGTCTGATCCCCGGCCTCGGCAGCAGCCGGCGCTCGCAACTGCTGTGCGACGACGGCAGTTTCGAGAAGGTGCTGATCCCGGAGGCGGACACGGTGCGCACCTGCCGCCACATCGCCCGGCGGTACGGGCTGCTCGTCGGCGGCTCCACCGGAACCGTCCTCGGCGCGGTGGCCCGCCTCGCTCCGGTGATCCCCGTCGGAAGCCGCGTCCTGGCCCTCTCTCCCGACCTGGGCGACCGCTATCTGGACACGATCTACAACGACGACTGGGTGGCCGAACGGTACGGCGTCGAAGTTCTGCGGGCCGAGCCCGCCGCCGGCCGGCCGGAGCCATCCTTCCGGAAGGAACAACTGATCAACTATGCCTGAGTTCGCGATCGTCACCGGCACCCACATCGCCGAACTGCTCGACGGCCAGGACAGCCACGTCATCGAGCTGGTCCGCGAGGCGTATCTGACCCACCACGACGGCGACAGCGTCAACCCGGACAGTCACTTCCTGCGCTTCCCGCAGAAGCCGGACGCCCGGATCATCGCGCTGCCCGCCTATCTCGGCGGCAAGGTCGGCCTGGCCGGCCTCAAGTGGATCTCCAGCTTCCCGCAGAACGTACGGTCCGGACAGCAGCGCGCTTCCGCGGTGCTGATCCTCAACGACTTCGAGACCGGCTATCCGCTGGCCCTCTTGGAATCGGCCGCCATCAGCGCCGCGCGAACCGCCGCGTCCGCCGCGCTGGCCGCCATCACGCTCGGCACCGCCGCTCCGCGCTCGGTCGGTGTGGTCGGCGCCGGCCTCATCGCTCGAACCGTCTGCCGCTATCTGGCCTCGGCCGGGGTCGACCTGACCACGGTGCGCTGCCACGACCTCGACCAGCACTCCGCCGGCCGCCTCGCCTCGCATCTCTCCGACGCCCACGGCAGCCACGCGACCACCGGCACCCTCGCCGACGCCCTCGACTGCGACCTGGTCCTCCTCGCCACCACCGCCCCCGCGCCGTACATCGACGAACCCCACGCCCTGCGCCCCGGCCAGTTGGTGCTGAACATCTCGCTGCGCGACCTCGCCCCGCAGCTGCTGCTCACCGCGAACAACGTGCTCGACGACCTGGACCACTGCCTCAAGGCCAACACCTCACCGCATCTGGCCGAACAGCTCACCGGCAGCCGCGACTTCGTCACCGGGACACTCGCCGGTGTGCTGCGCGGCGAGGTGCCTCTCGACGCCCAGCGGCCCACCGTGTTCTCACCGTTCGGCCTCGGCGTACTCGATCTGGCCGTCGGCCATCACGTGTACCGCACCGCGGCCTCCTCCGGCCGGCTGCTGACCGTGCCCGGCTTCTTCGGCGACACCGCCCGGTGGTGAGGAACCGCACCGGTCACCACCAGTCGAGACCGAAGCTGTGCCCCAGCAGCACGGCTTCGGTCCGCGTCCGCAGATTGAGCTTGCTCAGTATGTGGTAGACGTGGCTGCGCACGGTGGCCTCCTGGATGTACAGGCGGCGTGCGATCTGCGCATTGGTAATGCCCTCTCCGAGTGCCGTCAGCACCTCGCACTCGCGGATCGTCAGCTCCTTGGCGGCATCGGCCGGGCTGTGCGTCTGCGAGGTCATCTTGCTCGCGGTCCAGCCGACCAGGATCTCCGCGATCGACGACGACAGGTATGTGCCGCCGCGCGAGGCCGCGACCACCGCGTCCCGGATGTCCCGGTCGCTGGTGCGCGGATCCACGTAACCCTGGACCGTCTGCAGTATGGCGCTGCGCAATGTGGAGGTGTCGTCGGGCCACAGCAGCACGACGACCGCCGGCGAACGGTCCCGCTCGGTACGGCCCGGTGCCGGAGTGATCACTGAAGGCCGGTCCTGGAGCTGCCTGGCCCCCATCAGCACCACGTCCGGCACGGCCCCGACACCGGCGAAGGCCCGCATGGATCCGTAGTCACCGATGACATCGATGAGAGGTGAGCTCTCCACAAGCGACCGGATGCCGGCCCGCTGGAGAGGATCGTCGTGGATGATCGCCGTCCGGACAATGTCCGTGGTCGGCACGTCAAGAACCTGATGCTCTGTCATGTCTGCTACCGGGCTCCCTACCTGATGATCTCCGATGTCCGTCAGCATCCGCACCTCTGCTATTGCGGCGGCATCGGCGCACCGGTCCTCCTGGCGATAGTGAGCCGTTAGTCCCGCAAAACCCGTGCTTGCCACACTTCCTGAGCGTTCTCAGGAAAGGAAAACGATGACAGACAACGGCATGCACCGATCCCTGTCCTCCGTAGCCGGGCTCACGGCCGCAGGCATCGACCATGTGCGGCTGGCCTACTGCTATCTCGCCGCCCCGGACCTCGACGGATATCTGTCGCTGCTGGACGCCGAGATGACCGTGCACCGGCCGGACGGCCCCGCGGCGCGAGGCCGCACGGAGGTCGAGGCCCTGCGCAGGCAGCAGCTACAGGGACGGAGCATGAAATTCACCGTGTCCGAGGTGTCGGGCACCGGGCCTACGGTGGTGGCCGTCGGGCACTACACCGGTGACGGGCTCCACGGGCACTACGCGGATGCCGAGTTCTGCGACCTTTTCAAACTGGCGCCCAGTGGACTGCTGTTGTCTCAAAAGACCTTCTTCTGCGTCACACCGTCTGCGTAGACTCCCACCGACGGGCGCCGTCGTCCTGTTGACCTGGCCATTGCCGTGGACCTGCGAGTGGCCGACGACAGAGTGACCGCCGCAGAACCGGGGGAAAGAGTTGATGTGGCGTGACAGCGGGTGACCCGTTCTCTCCGGCGTATCGACTTCTGGGGTCGCTGGAAGTGTCCGGCAGCGGCGGCAAATCGCTGAGAATTCCGCCGGGCAGACAGCAGACCATTCTCAGCGCGCTGCTGCTGGAAGCGAACCGTGTCGTCGCGATGGAACGGCTCATCGACATCGTCTGGGACGACGAACCGCCGTCCACCGCACGCACCCAGATACAGATCTGCGTCTCCCAGCTGCGCGGCAGCTTCGAGCGCATCGGCCTGGCAGAAACGATTCTGACGCAGCCTCCGGGCTATCTGCTGCGGGTCGCCGAGGGTGAGCTCGACCTCGCGCTGTTCACCGCGGCGGTGGCCTCCTCCGCGGCCGCGGCCGCACAGCGCGAGGACACCAAGGCGTCACAGGTACTGCGCGACGCACTTGCATTGTGGCGCGGACCCGCACTCAGCGGGACCACCAGCCGCCTCCTGGAGCCGGCCGCCGCGCAGCTGGAAGAGGCACGGCTGTCGGCGCTGGAGACCTGCGCCGACATCGATTTACGCCTGGGCCGCCACCACAGTCTCATCGGTGAACTCGGAGCGCTGGTCAGCGAGCATCCCTTGCGCGAGCGGCTGCGCGGACAGCTGATGCTGGCGCTGTACCGCGCCGGCCGTCAGTCCGAGGCCCTGGACACCTACCGCTCCGGTCGCGCCACGCTCATCGAGCAGCTGGGCCTCGAGCCCGGCGACGAGCTCAAGGCCCTGGAGTCGGCGATCCTGTCCGGCGAGGCCGAGCTGCACGCCGAGCCGCCCCCGCCCCAGGCGGAGCCCGCACCGCCGGAGCCTGCCGCGGCCGAGCCCGCCGCGCCCGAGCTGCCGATCCCCTTCCAGCTTCCGCGGGACATCGCCGACTTCACCGGCCGGGCGGATCTGATCGGCCACGCACGGCGGCTGCTCTGCGACGAACAGGACACCGACACGGCCACCCGGGTCGTGGTCCTCACCGGCAAACCGGGCGCCGGCAAGAGCACGCTCGCCGTGCACCTGGCGCACCAGCTCTTCGCCTCACACTTCCCCGACGGCCAGCTCTTCCGCGACCTCGGAGCCGCACACACCGTGCCGGCCACCGCCGAGGACGTACTGGGACGATTTCTGCGCGCGCTCGGCATCCCCGGCGAAGCCGTGCCGGAAGCGCTGGACGAGCGCGCCGAGATGTACCGGCAACTGCTCGCCCGCAAGCGGATGCTGGTCGTTCTCGACGACGTCGCGGACGAGAGACACATCCAGACGCTGCTGCCCGGCTCCAGCAGCAGCGCGGTGATCATGACCAGCCGGTCGCGGCTGACCGGGGTGGCCGGCGCGCACGTTCTCGAGGTCGACGTGTTCGACACGGAACAGGCCGTCGGCATGCTGAGGAACGTGGTCGGCGAGCAGCGGGTCGGCGCCGAACCGGAGGCCGCCGAAGCCCTGGTGCGTCTGGTCGGCGGGCTGCCGCTGGCGCTGCGGATCGTGGCCGCACGGCTGGCCGCACGGTCGCACTGGTCGCTGGCATGGATGCTGGAGCGGCTGTCGGACGAACGTCGTCGGCTGGACGAGCTGGCCCACGGCGAGATGATGGTCCGGGCCAGCCTCACCATGGCCTACGACGGGCTGGGACGCGACGCCCAGCGCCTGTTGCGGCTGCTCGGCCTCGTGGACGGCCTTCCCTTTCCGACCTGGGCGGCGGCAGCACTCCTCGACACCGATCTGTACGAAGCCGGTGACCTGCTGGAGAGACTGGTTGACGCGCAGCTGCTGGAGATCTCGGGCATCGACATCGACGGCAGTCCCCGCTACCAGTTCCACGACCTGGTCCGGTTGTTCGCCCGCGAACGGCTGAACCGCGAGGAGGACTCCGCCGCGCTCCGCTCGGCCGTCGAGCGCGTCGTCGGCGGCTGGATCGGCCTGGCTTCGGAGGCGCATCGCAGACTCTACGGCGGCGACTTCACGATCCTGCACGGCGAGGCGCCACGGTGGCCCCTGCCGCAGCGCACTGTGGACGCACTGCTCGTCGACCCGCTCGCCTGGCTGGACGCGGAGCACACCGCCCTGTGCGCGGCGGTGGATCTCGCCGCGCGCAGCGAGCTGGCCGAGTCGTGCTGGGACCTCGCGATCTCCTTGGTGACCCTGTTCGAGGCCAAGTGCTACTTCGACGACTGGGAGCGCACACACCTCACGGCGCTCGCCGCGGTACGCAGTGCCGGCGCGCGACGCGGCGAGGCGGCGCTGCTGTGCTCGCTCGGTTCACTCCACTTGAGCCGGTCGCGGACGGAGCAGGCCGAAGAGCATCTGGTGGCGGCCCTCGCCACGTTCGAGGACCTGGACGATGTGCACGGCATGGCGCTCGCGCAGCGGAATCTGGCGCTGCGCCACCACATCCGCGGCGAGGCCCAGCGGGCCGAAGTGCTCTACCGCAGTGCGCTGCGGAATTTTCAGCAGGCGGCGGATCCGATCGGCCAGGCCCATGTGCTCGGCCAGATCGGTCACATCCAGATGAACGCCGGCGACGAGGAGGCGGCGACGCGTCTCTTCCACGAGGCTCTGGGTCTGTGCCGTAAGGCCGGCGGCGCGCGGGTCGAGGTGCAGGTGCGCTATCGCCTGAGCGAACTGCTGATCCGTCAGGGTGACCTCGAAGGGGCGCGGTCGATCCTGCTGGAGCTGCTGGAGCGTGTGCAAGCCGGCCGGGACCTGGCGGGTGAGTCGCGCATCGTGCACCGTCTTGGCCTGCTGGAGTCCAGGCTCGGCCGTCATGATGCGGCGTACGGGCGGCTGCTCGAGGCACTTCAGTGCCGTGAGCGGATGATGGACCACGGTGGGTCCGCGGAGGTGCGGGTGGATCTGGCGGCCGTCCTGGTGAAGCTCGACGACCCCGAGCAGGCGGCGCATCAGCTGGATCGTGCGCGCTCGGCCTTCCAGGAGCGGGAGATGGCCGATGCGGTGCGGCGTACGGAGGAGTTGCTGGTCAGCCTCAGACGGGGCTGACGACCTGGGCTCCGGTCACGGGCCCCAGGGTGTGTCCTCGTCACCGCCGGTGGCGGTACTGGGGGCGGCGACGATCGCTTGGTCCGCGGTCTGGGCGTGTGCGGTGGCCGTGGCGACACTCGGCGCGATCAGCAGGGCCAGCATGACGATCCCGGCGCGAACCATGTGGGCGGTGTTCATCGACGTCTCCCGTTCTCGGACTTCAGTGGTGGGTCCTTGCCTTGCGAGAACGACGCTATGAGTGACGCGTATTACGCCCCTATCGTGCGGCCACCTCGGGCTTATCGCGAGGCGGCCCGCCGGGCTCGGCATCGCGGAAGCCGGCCGGGATCCACATCGTGAAGCCGGCCGGCAGCCTTCAGAGCGCGCCGAGTTCCTGCAGGTCATGCGTGAGTTCCGTGGTCACGGAGGGCAGTTCCTCGTTGATGAACAGGTGCCCTCCGGGCAGCACGCTCAGCCGGAAGTCACCGTCGCTCTCCTCTTGCCAGGCCCGCATCCGGTCCGCCGATGCGGATGGATCGTCCTGGCCCGCGAACGCGTGCAGCGGCGCTGAAAGCGGCGGCCTCGGCGTGTACGGGCAGGTCGCCACGGTGGTGAGGTCGGCTCTGAGAGTCGGCAGCATGAGGGCGAGCAGGTCCGGGCTTTCGAGCACGTGCTGGGGTGTGCCGCCGAGGTCTCGCAGATAGGCGACCAGATGATCGTCGGGCTTGTCCCAGGCCGGTACCTCGCGCTGCAGACGCGGTCCGGGGCTGGCTCCGACGAACAGCGCGGTGGGATCCGGCAGTCCCGCCTCGCGCACGGCGTGCGCCACATGGAACGCGACCTGCGCGCCCATGCTGTAGCCGAAAAACGCGTAGGGCCGGTCGATCCGCCGGCTCAGGGCCTGGGTGACGCCCTCGACCAGCGGCCCCATCCGGTCGTACGGGTCCTCGCGGAACCGAGCGTCGCGGCCGGGCAGCAGGATGGGCTCCACGCTCACCTCGGGCGGCATCAGCCGCGGCCAGGTCCTGAACATCGACGGGCTGCCTCCCGCATAGTGGAAGCAGAACAGTCGCAGCCGGGCTGTGCCACCGTCGGGGCCAACCTGCCGGAACCAGCGCTCGGCCGGAGCGGTGCGGGCCGGGCCCGCAAGTCCACTCATCGCGCGCCCCCCACTCACGCGGCCGTGTTGGCGCTCGACCCGGCGACCAGGTCCGCGGAAAGTACCGCGAGCAGGCGCTCCGGAGCCCCGGTGAACGTGTAGTGCTCTCCGTCGAGCAGTTCGTAGGTGGTATCGCCGCACACCGGCCAGCCGCCCATCAGCGTGTGCAGCAACTCGACGTCCTGGCGCCAGCCGATCGCGGTGAGCGGGCACGGCAGATACGTCGGATCGGCCACGTGGTACTGCTTGTTGGCCTCGATGTCCGCGCGCAGTACGCCCAGCGACAGTTCGAGCAGGCTGCGCACGGGCTTTCCGCCGAGCTCCACGACCAGCCGTCCCAGTTCGTCCAGCAGCTCCTCGTCGCTCAGGCCGAGGAACCGACCCGCCGGCCCGTCCTGCGGCGCGAGCTGCGAGGAGACGAACAACCGGGTCGGCGGTGTGTAGCCGCGCTCCACGATCCGTACGGCCGTCTCATAGGCGCCGAGCGCGGAGCCGCAGTGGCCGAACAGCCCATAGGGGCGGTCGAGATACGGCTGGAGCGCGTCGGCCAGGTCGTCGGCCATCGCCTCGTACGTGGCGTGCGGCTCCTCGCGCAGCCGGTTCTCGCGACCGGGCAGCTGCACGGCGCAGATCTCGATGCCGTCGCCGATGAACTGGGGCCACTGCCGGTACATGCTCGCGCCGCAGCCGGAGTACGGGATGAGGAAGAGGCGGGCCTTCGCGTCCGGACTGGGCTCCCGCAGGAACCATTTGTTGCGCATGCGTGCAGAGGTGGGCATCGTCCTGGTCTCCTCGTTGGGTCAGTAACCGACAGGTCCGCGCTCGGTCCGCAGCCGTGCGGTGATCGGCAGATGGCTGTGTCCCGCCACGAAGTTCGACCGCAGCAGCTGCGGCTTGCCCACCACCTCGAAGTCGCAGTAGCGGCTGAGCATTTCGGTGAACAGCAGCCGCAGCGTGACCTTCGCGACGGTGTGGCCCACGCAGAAGTGCGAGCCGACGCCGAAGGCGACGTGCCGGTTGGGCCGGCGCCGGATGTCGAAGGTGTACGGCTCGGCGAAGACGTCCTCGTCGCGGTTGGCCGAGCCGAGCCAGACCACCACCGCGTCACCGGCGGCGATCTGCTTGCCGCGCAGTTCCACGTCCTGCACGGCATAGCGCATGAAGTGGCTGGCCGGCGACGCCCAGCGCAGCGCCTCCTCGGTGCCGCGCACCGCCAGGTCGGGGTGGGCGGCCCAGTCCTCGAAGACTCCGGTGCGGGTCTGGGTGGCCATGGCGGCGCTGGCGACATGAGGTGTTGTGACGTTCGCGCCGAGCAGCAGGCTGTAGCAGTTGGACATGATTTCGCCGAGCGACATCTTCCGGCCGTCGAGGTCGATCGACATCAGGAAGCTGATCAGGTCGTCGCCCGGGGCCTTCTGCCGGGCGTGCACGGCGTCCTGGAAGTAGGCGAACAGTTCGCGGTGCGCGGTGGCGAGCGTGGCCTCGACGCTGTCGGCGAGCATGAACTCCGGGTCGTCCGGCGCGATGGCGGCCGTGGTGAGCCGGGTGAGCTGGGCCCAGTCCTCGCTCGGCAGGCCCATGAGTGTGCCGGTCACCGCCATCGGCATGGCGGTCATGGCCTCCGCGAAGTCGAAGACGCCGTCGGCCATCGGCTCGATGAGCTTGACGACCATCGCGCGGATGGTCTCGCGGTGTACCTCGACTGCCTTGATCGACAGGGCGCGTTGCAGTGGTTCGCGCATCCTCGCGTGGCTCGGCGGGTCGGTGACGGCCATCTGCTTGCCGCCCGCCGGGTCGTCGGTGCCAAGGATGTTGAGGAGTGTGCCGCGCTCGGAGGTGAACAGCGTGTGGTCGCGCAGCACGATCTGCGCGTCGTCGTACTTGGTCACGGACCAGAAGGGCTTGCCCGCCGGCGTGAACTGGCGGCTGACCGGGTCGTGCTGGCGCATGGCCCGCCAGACGGCGTGCGGGTCGCCTTCGCTGTGCAGCGTCGGGTCGGTGAGGTCGAAGGTCGCGTTGCGCATCGGGCAGCGGGACGGGGGCATCGTCATGGTCGCGGCTGCGCCGCTTTCGTGGGCGGTGGTTACTGCGGTCATGGTTCAGCCGCCTATCTCGTCAGCGAGGTCGGTAATGGTCGGCTGGAGGTAGAGCACACGTGCCGGCACGTCTACGGCGAAGGTGTCCTTGAGGGTGCCGAGCAGCTCTGCCACGAGCAGGGAGTGGCCGCCGAGGTCGAAGAAGTCGTCCTCGATGCCGATGGGTTCCACGCCCAGCACATCGCCCCACAGATCCGCGAGCCGCCGCTGGACCTCGGTGCGCGGCGCGACGAAGTCGTTCCACACGTTGCGCGGCACCCGGGTCGCGGCCGGCAGCGCACGGCGGTCGACCTTGCCGTTCTTGTTCAGGGGCAGTTCCGTGCGGATGAGGACGGCCCACGGCACCATCGCGGTCGGCAGGGTGGCGCGCAGCTTCTCGCGCAGCCGCGCGCCGATGCCCTCGGTGTCTTCGGTCCCCTTCGCGGCGGCCTCGTTCAGGACGACATAGGCGAGCAGCCGCTTTCCTCCGGCGTCGTCCGGCTGTCCGATGACGACCGCCTCGCGCACCTCCTCCATCCGGGTCAGTTCGGCCTCGATGGAGCCGGGTTCGACGCGGAAACCCTGGACCTTGAGCTGCTGGTCGGCGCGGCCGAGGAATTCCAGGGTGCCCTGCGGTGTCCAGCGCGCCAGGTCGCCGGTGCGGTACATGCGGGCGCCGGGGATGCCGGAGATCACGTCGGGGACGAAGCTCTGTGCGGTGGCGGCGGGCCTGTTGGCGTAGCCGCGGGCGAGCCCGTCGCCCGCCGCGTACAGATCTCCGCACACACCGGGCGGCACGGGCCGCAGGTCCGCGTCGAGTACGGCCACGTGGGTGCCGGAGATCGGGCGGCCGATGGGCACGGTGTCGCCGGTGGGTGCCGTGGTGGTGGTCCAGCAGGCGGTGAAGGTCGTGTTCTCGGTCGGTCCGTAGCCGTTGGTGAACGTCAGGTGGGGGTGGCCGGAGAGCAGCCGCGACAGGTGGCTCGGCGAGATGACGTCGCCGCCGGCCACCACGTGGCGCAGTCCGGCGAAGGCGTCCAGGTGCAGGGCGGCCATCTGGTGGAAGAGCCCGGCCGTCAGCCACACCACGGTGACCCGCTCGGAGGTGAGGGTCTCGGCGAGGAGGTCGACTTCCACTACGCCGGGAGGTGCGACCGCCAGGCGCGCACCGTGCACGAGCGGTGCCCAGATCTCCCACGTCGAGGCGTCGAAGGCGACCGGTGCCAGCTGCAGGAAGACATCGTCGGCGCTGACGTCGATCCAGTCCGGGTCGCTCACCAGGCGGGCGACCGCACGGTGCGGGACGCCGACGCCGCGCGGTTCGCCGGTGGAGCCGGAGGTGTAGCTGATGTACGCGAGTGCGTCGGGGTTCGAGGCGTGCGCGTCGGTCTCGGTCTCGGCGGGCGCGGTGCCGCTCGTGGGCAGGTCGGCGGGGTCGAGTGTCGGCAGCCCGTACACCGCGCCGTCGGCCGTGCCCCGGGTGGTGACGAGCAGCGCGGCACCGGAGTCGCGCAGGACCTGTTCGTGGCGCCGCCTCGGGTCCTCCGGGTCGAGCGCCAGATAGGCACCGCCTGCCTTGAGGATCGCGAGGAGCGTCACCACCAGCTGCGGCGAGCGGGACAGCAGGACGGCGACCACGCTGTCCCCGGCGATGCCGCTCTCGCGCAGCTTCTGGGCCAGCCGCCCGGCATTCTCATTGAGTTGACGGTACGTCAGCACTTCGGTGCCGCTGGTGACGGCCGGCGCGTCAGGGGTGAGAGCGGCCCGCTCGGAGATCAGCTCCTGGATGCAGCGCGCGGCCGGCGGCCGGCGGTCGCTGTGGCCAAGACGCAGCCAGTGGGCGCTCTCATCGACGGTGGCCAGGCGCAGCCGTGCGACGGCCGTGTCCGGATCGTGGGCCACGGCGTCCGTCGCCGCGCGCAGTGCCGCTTCGAGTACGGACGCCGCGGGCCCGTCGACGAGACCGCCTGCACCTGCTGTCACCGAGATGTGCGGCGCGTCGCCGTCCAGCACGACGGTGGCGACGGGGCCACTGAGCGCGGCGTCGGCCGAGGCGCCGTCGCGCAGCACCTCGAAACTGCCGGAGACCGCGGTGGCCGCGGCCTCGGCGGCCTCGTCACTGTCCTCCGGCACGAGCCCGCCCAGTTGCGCGGCGGCCCGACGGGCGACGGCCTCGACGGTGAGGTCGTCATCGAAGTCGACGGAGACCACGCCGACGCGCTCCTCGTCCGCGTCGGCCAGGCGGCAGTACACGGTGATGTGTTGCTGCAGGGTCCGGCGGTGGATCAGCACCAGGTGGGCGGCGAGCACGTTCTCCACGGTCGCGACCTGTTCCTCGGTCGGCCGGGAAGCCAGCTTGATCATCGGCGTCCTTCCACTGAGCGATGGCATCGGTACGGGCGCACCGGGGTGCGCCGAAAGGCAGGGTGTGGTGGGGTGTTGTGAGACCTCGGCAGTGCAGTGCGCGGGTCAGTCGGCGAGCGCTTCGGCGAGGATGTCGTCCAGGCTCTTGCCCGTGGCGGCGTGCTGTGCGGCCGTGCCCGGGCCTGCGGCGCCGGATGCGGCGATCAGCTCCGCCACGCCGTCCACGCTGGAGGCTTCGAAGAAGTCGGTGAACGACACCTCGATGCCGAAGTCCTCCTGGATGCTGTTGACCAGTTCCATCGCCAGCATCGAGTAGCCGCCGAGTTCGAAGAAGTCGTCGGCGGGGCCGATGTCTTGCTGGCCGAAGGCATCGCGCCACAGCCGCAGCAGATGCTCGACAATCGCCGCCTGGCCGACCGTTTCGGCGGGTGCGGCGGCGCTGGCTTCGGGCTGGCTCACGATGTCCTCCAGTGTCGTGCGGTACTCGACCGCCATGTCGCGGATCGTGGACTCGTCGAAAAGGCTGGTGCGGTAGGGCAGCGAGAGCAGGAGTTCGGTGCCGCGATCGATGACGATCCAGCTGACGTCCATCTTCGAAATGCCGGTCGACAGGCCCGTCGTCATGCCCTGGAAGTCGGTGAAGGCCAGGCCCTCGCTCTCGCGCGGCAGTGCTGTCTCGTCCTCCGTGGCGAACCACACCTGGAAGTAGGGGCTGCGGCCGGCTCTACGCTCCGGGCGCAGCTCCTGGACGAGTTTGTCGAAGGGCATTGCCTGGTGCTCCATGGCTCCGAGGCTGGTGGAACGCACCTGCTCCAGCACCTGGCGGTACGTCATGCCGGGGCTCAGCGTGATGCGCAGAGCAAGCGAGTTGATGAAACAGCCGATCAGCGGTTCGATGCCGGACCTGAGGCGGTTGGCGGCAGGCGTCCCGACGCACAGGTCGTGATCTCCCGTCCGGCGGTGAAGCTGCACGACCATCGCGGTGAGCAGCACCATGTACGGGGTCGCGTTCTCCTGCCGTGCGAACGCCAGGACCTTCTCGCGCAGACCGGCCGGCAGCGGCAGCAGCACCTTGGCCCCCGCGTGGTCCTGGACGGCCGGGACCGGCCGGTCGGTCGGCAGCTCGGCGGTGGGCGGGTCCGCGAGGCGGGGGCGCCAGTAGCCGAGCAGGCTCTCCAGCGTGTCGCCCTTCAGATTCTCGCGCTGCCACAGGGCGAAGTCCCCGTACTGGAAATCGAGTTCGGGCAGGTCCACGGGGCTGCCGGTGCGATGGGCCCGGTAGAAGGCGGCGAGTTCGTCGAGGAACACCTCCAGCGACACCCCGTCGAAGATCAGGTGATGGACGTGTACCAGGAGCAGGTGCTCGTCGTCGGCGAGCTGAAAGAGGTGCACGCTGAGCAGCGGCGGTTGGCGCGGGTCCAGCGGAACCCCGATGATGTCGTCGCGCAGGGCCCGAGCCGCCGGTTCGCGCTCCGCGGCCGGAAGTCCGGTCAGGTCGTGATGCGTCAACGGGATCGGCGTGCCCGCCTCTCCCACGATCTGTACGGCCTTCCCATCGAGCATGCCGAACCGGGTCCGTACGGTCTCGTGGCGGCCGGCGATCCGTGCGAGCGCGTCATCGAAGGCGCCGCGGTCCAGCTCGCCGCGCAGGCGGCATTGCCACGACTCGTTGTACAGCGGTATCTCCGGTGCCGCCCTGCTGAGGATCCACAGGTTCTGCTGCGACATGGAGATGACGCTTGTGCGCGGCTCGCCGGAGCGTTCGGCCAGCGCCCGCTCGATGAGCCGCCGCTTGTCGATCCACCGCTTGCGCTCTTCCTCTTCGGCCGGCGGCGGCACGGGTGATGGTCCCTCCGACCGCAGTCGGTCGATCTTCGCCGCCAGCGCGGACACCGTGCGCTCGTCCAGGAGATCATTGAGCACGATCCCGACGCCGAAGCGGCGGCGCGCCTCGGCGACGATCCGGGCAGCCTGGAGAGAGTTGCCGCCCATGGCGAGGAATTCGTCCGTCGCGCCGACGGTGTCCCGCTTGAGCACGGCGGCCCAGATCGCGGCCAGTTCGGCCTCGATTCCCGGCTTCGGCGCCACCAGCCCGCCGGCGGAGGGTGTGGTCGCGGCGGCGAGTCTCTCCAGCGCCGTGTAGTCGACCTTTCCGTGGGCGGTGAGCGGAATCTCGTCGAGAACGAGGAAGCGCGCCGGGATCATGTGCGCAGGCAGGATCGCCTGCAGGTGTCCGCGCAGTTCTTCCGCCTCGGGCCGCGCCTCACCGACGCGGCGCACGTACGCCACCAGGTGCTTGTCGTCCGAGCGGTCGGCGGAGAGCATGACGAGTGCCTGTCCGACAGCGGAGTGACGTTGCAACGCGGCCTCGACCTCGGCCGGTTCGATGCGAAAGCCGCGGATCTTGATCTGGTTGTCGATGCGGCCGAGGAACTCCAGGGTGCCGTCGGGCAGTTCACGGCCCAGGTCGCCGGTGCGGTAGAGCCGGCCATCCGCGCCGCCGAACGGATCGGGCACGAAGCGCTGCGCGGTCATGGCCCGGGCACCGTGGTAACCGCGGGCCAGCGCGGCACCGCCGACGAAGATCTCCCCCACCTCGCCCGGCGGCACCAGCCGCATCTGCGGGTCGAGCAGGTGGATCTGCGTACCCGCGATGGCGCGGCCGATCGGCAGCAGCCCGAGCTCGTCCGGGCTCTCCTTCTCGCTGTGGTGGTAGCTGGCCGTCGCGGTGGCCTCGGTCGGACCGTACACATGGATGAGGGGCACGCCGCTGCGGCGCCAGGCCAGCACGGCATCCGGCCGGCTCCGGTCCCCGCCCATCACGACAAAGCGAACCGAGGACGGCAGGCGCTCCTGGGTCACGGCGAGTTCGTCGACGAGCTGGTGCCAGTACGAGGTCGTGATCTCGAAGCCGTTGACCTGCTCCCGCTCCAGCAGGTCCAGGAAGTGCTGGACGCTCGGCAGCGCGCGCCGGTAACCGGCGAGCACCACGGTGGCGCCGCGCAGGAGAGGCGGGAAGATCTCCTCCAGGACGGCGGAGAAGCCGATGGAGGCGAGCTGGAGGAAGCGGTCGCCGGCCCGGATGCCGAACTCGTCGGCGGCGGCCGAGGCGAGGTTGGTCAGTCCGCGGTGCGTGACGATGACGCCCTTGGGCGAGCCGGTCGAGCCGGAGGTGTAGATCATGCAGGCGGCGCCGTCGGCCGGCACGTCGACGTCCGGCCGGCGGTCGGGCAGATCCGCCAGGTCCTGCCACCGCGGGTCGAGCGTCACCACCGGGGCCGCCAGATGGTCCAGACGGTCACCGAGGCCGCTCTGCGTGATCAGCGCGTCGGCGCCGGAGTCCTGGAGCAGATAGGTGAGCCGCTCCTGGGGGTAGTGCGGGTCCAGAGGTACGTAGGCGGCACCGGCCTTGAGGACGCCGAGGATCGCGACGACGAGGGCGGGTGACGGCTCCGCGCAGATTCCGACGCAGGACTCCGGTCCGACGCCTAGGCCGGCCAGACGGTGGGCGAGCCGGTTCGCCAGCAGGTCCAGTTCGCGGAAGGTGAGCGACTGGCCGTCGGAGGTGACGGCGACGGAGCCGGGCGTCTCCTGAACGCGCTGTTCGAAGACGCCGTGCACGGACACGGCCCCGGTGGCCGGGCCTGCCGACCGCGGTGCCGCGCCGCCGGTGTCCGCCTCACTTTTCGTCTCGCTGTAGAGAACCATGTGGGTGCCAACCGTTTCGTTTCGGTGCCTCACCGTGTTCTTTCGAGGCGCTTGATCGCTCCTGGCGACGAGTATGGTCAGACGGCGAATTGAGCGTCATCAGCACAACGGTGGACACCCCGGTGAACGCAGCACGAGTGGCCATCAACATTCCGCTGAGGTCGCGCTGTTGAATTCTCTGACGACCACCGCAGAGGGATTCTCTAGATTCACTTACGCCGGAACAGTTCGGACGGCCGACCTGACAAGGAGACAACCATGGTGGACGGACGCGGCGTCGCCTACTCGCTCTCGTGCTACATGAGCCCGCCCGGAGACCTCGCGGTGCTCGCGCCCCGCCACGACCAGGGCGTCGCACTGTGGCGGCACTCCGGCCGCCGCGTCGAGCTCGTCCGCCTGTGGGAGATCGAGCGGATCAGCGGCCAGAAGCATCACGCCTGGCCGCTCTACACCCCCGAGCGCGCCGACGCATTCCTCAACGGCCTGCTGGCGCAGGAGGGCCTCACCCTCAACGACATCAGCCGTGTATGGGGCACTCCGAGCCTGCCGAACAGTGCGCCTCTGGACATACCGAAAGGCGCCGAGAAATTCCCGGTGCACAGCCTGGCCCATCTTTTCAGCGGCCTCATGCTCGACACCGAGCTGTTCAAGAACGAGACCATCATCGGAATGGCGATGGATTCCGCGCCGGACGCGGTACTCGACACGAGCAGCCCGGAATTCTGGTACGCAGGCTGCCATTCCGCACAGGGCAGCCTCCAGTTCGCGCCCATCGAATCTCCCGCACCGCTGTACAACGCCTCCTCCACACTCTTCCGGCTGGAGCCGGGCTCCCTGATGGCTCTGGCCTCGGCCTGCCGCACGACCATCCGCTTCGACATCGAGGCGGCCGTCGCCGAGCTGCAACTGTTCGGCGGCCGCACCACACCCTGGGCGGCATCGTTCGCGCTGGTCGAAGCGCTGATCAAGGAGGCGGAGGAACAGCTCGCCCACGGTCCGCTCGACAGCGGCTTCAGTCCGGAGGAGAACCTCCGCAGCGCGGTGATGAAGCACGTTCAGCACGCCTGCGACCTGATCGCGGTCCGCAACGTCGAACGCCTGGTGGCCCTCGGCGACGTCCGTACCGAGGACGCCTATCTGTCGACCAGCGGCGGCTTCGCTTTGAACTGCCCGACGAACACACTGCTGCTCGACCGCTTCGGCTTCCGCGGACTGCTCACCCCGCCATGCGCCAACGACTCCGGTCAGGCGCTCGGCCTCGGCATGCTCGGGCTCTACAACACCGGCGCATTCGACTCGGCCGATCTGCGGGTGGAGTCGGCGTACTACGGTTGCGAGATCCACGATCTGGACGAGGCCCTCGAGGAATTCGCTCCGTGGATCGCGGAGGTGTCCGACTTCGACGACGACCAGTTCGTGGCGGACATCTCCGGCGGCGTGCTGGCCTGGGTCGACGGAGCGGCGGAGATCGGGCCGCGCGCACTCGGTCACCGCAGCCTGCTGGGCGATCCGCGCTCGGCGAAAGTGAAGGACCTCCTCAACGACTACAAGCAGCGCCAGTGGTGGCGCCCGGTCGCGCCGATCGTGCTGGCCGAGCACGCCGGTGACTGGTTCGCGCAGGGCCGCCCGTCCCCGTACATGCTCGAAGCGATGCAGGTACGACCGGAGGTCGCCGACCGGGTTCCGGCGATCCTGCACCTGGACGGCAGCGCACGCCACCAGACTCTGGACGCCTCGGTCAATCCGCTGCTCTACCGCGCGATCAGCGCGTTCCACCGGGAGACCGGCGTGCCGATCGTGTGCAACACCTCGCTGAACGACAAGGCCGAGCCGGTGGTGAACACCGCGGCGGAGGCGCTGACCTTCTGCATCAACAAGGGCCTGCCCCTCGCGTACGTGGCCGGCCGCCGCATCGTCCTACGCGCGGAGCCGGTCCCCGCCGCCGCTCCACCCGCGGGTCCGCGCGTACGCGCGGTCGAGTACTTCACCGGCCAGGAAGCGGCACGTGACGCACTGTGGGAGGCCTGGCACGAGCGGGGCTACACCGAGGCGGGCATCTTCCTGCTCACCTGGTCGCCGAGCATCAGGCTGAACGGAGCGACACCTGCCATGGTCAACAAGCTGGCGGAGCACTACATGAAGAACGACGAGAACTTCGCGCATCTCTTCTCGACATTCCACGAGGACGCGGGCCCGGGCTCCTTCTTCGTCAGCCCCGGCGCGGAGCGGCCCCGCCCCGTGATCGTCGAGTGACCCAGCTGCGGGCCCTCACCGCGAAGAGCCTTGCGTCGGGCGTACGTTGACGGCGCGAGCCGGCTCGTTCTCGGTACTGCCGGGTGGTGCTGCCCTCACGGGTCAGCAGCACCCGGCATTGCGGAGTTCCACGGAGCAGCCCGACGTGGTCACCGTCGTACGCCTCCTGACCGGACGATCCGTCGGCACGTTGACAGGCGTGTGTCGACATGTTGCTATGGGGCGCCCTTCAGCCGGACCGGCGCCGCGTCGCATGCCGCTCGACGGGAGCGGAACCGGATCGACGGCCACTCGACCGGGCGGCGTCCCAATGCCGCCATCGAGCGGCGCCCCCGAACCCAGAGCGAGGACACATGCCGCAGCGCGCCGCCACCATCGTCGGCGGCGGGATCGGCGGCCTCGCGGCAGCCATCGCCCTGCACCGCCGGGGCTGGCGCGTCGAAGTGCTGGAACGGGCCCCGGAGTTCACCGAGATCGGCGCCGGCATCTCCCTGTGGCCGAACGCGCTGCACGCGCTCGAGGCGCTCGGCCTGGCCGGCGCCGTGCGCGCACTCGGCGCCGTCGACGCCACGGGCGGCGTACGCGACCACCGGGGCCGCTGGCTGTCCCGCACGGACAACGCCGAGCTGGCGCGCCGCTTCGGCCATCCCCTGGTGGTCCTGCACCGCGCGGACCTGTTGCGGGCGCTCACCGAGGCGCTGCCCGCCGGCAGCCTGCGGCCGGGCAGCGAGGTCTCCGCGGTCCGCGACGACGGCGACGGCCTCGTCGTCGATCACCGTTGGGGCGAGTCCCGGCCCGACCTGGTGGTCGGCGCCGACGGGCTGCGCAGCGCGGTCCGCCGTGCCCTGTGGCCCGACGCGGGCGGCCCACGGTACGCCGGATACACCGCCTGGCGCGCGGTCACCGAGCCCCTCACCGAGCCGCCCTCAGAGGGTGCCGCGACCTGGGGCCGCGGGGCGAGGTTCGGCTACACAGCGCTGCCGGGCGGGCGGATGTACTGCTTCGCGACCGCGTCGCTGCCGGCAGGAACGGCCTCCGGCCCGTCCGAGTACGCCGAACTGCTGCGCCGGTTCGGGTCCTGGCCGGATCCGATCCCCGCCCTGCTGGCCGCCGTCCCCGCAGACGCGGTGCTTCGACACGACCTGTACGACCTGCCGCCGCTCCCCTCCTACATAAGCGGCCGGGTCGCGCTGCTGGGCGACGCGGCCCATGCCATGACCCCCAATCTGGGCCAGGGCGCGTGCCAGGCACTGGAGGACGCGGTCACCCTCGCCCACTGCCTCGACGCCACCCCGGACATGGCAGCCGCGCTCCGCTCGTACGACCTGCTGCGCCGCCCGAGAACCCAGGCCATCACGCGCCGCTCCGCCCGGCTCGGCGCGGTCGGCCAGCTCGCGTGGCCGCCCGCGGTGCTGCTGCGCGACACGGCCGCCCGGCTGACGCCGATGCGGGCCACGCTGCGTTCCATGACGCCGGTGCTCGGCTGGACCGCGCCCGGCGACCCGGTGACCGCGGCCAAGGGCGAGGCTCGCTGATGCCGGACTGGACGTATCACCCGCTGCGCGGCGCGGCCGCTGCCGTCCTCGGCCGGCGCCGTTCACAGCGCACCGCACTGCGGCTGCTGGCCTCGATCGGCTCCCGTCCCACCGGCGCACGGCTGATCGCCCGCGGGTTCGGCCACCGCCATCCGCCGGAGCGGCTCGCCGGCGAGATCGCCGGCGTGCCCGTGACCGTCCGCCTCGGCATATCCGTCCCGCCCTCGCTCGCCCGCGAGGCGGTACGCGCGATGCCGCCGCTCGGGGCCGGTGTCGTCGAGGTGTCGCCCGTCTCGGCGGCCGACGCGGAGTCCGTACGCGAGGCCGCTGCCGGCCGCTCGATCCCGCTCGTTGTCCGCGCCTGCGACCCGGAGACCGAGGCCGCCCTCAAGCCCCATGTCGACGGCTTCACCAACAGCGACGACCCACACCTGTTCCATGTGTCCGACCCGTCGGTCGCCGCCGCGGCCGCCACGCTCGGGGAGCCGGGCGCCGTCGTGCTCTCCAGGCCCGAGGTGCTCGTCGCGGCCGGACCCGGCTGGTTCGCACGGGTCACCGAGGCAGCCACGCCCACCGCGCCCGCTCCGGCGCTACGGGACGTCGGCCGCAATCCCCGCCGCTGGCCCGCCTGGTGGTGGGCACTGCTCGTCGGACTCGGTATGACCGGCGCCGGACTCGGCGCCGCGGCGATCACGCTCGGACCGGTGCTGCTCTGGTACGACCGCGACTACCTCGGCATGACGCTGCACCAACTGCATGCCGCCAACCACCACCTCGTGCACTTCCTCCAGCACGACCGGATCACCATGGCCGGCACGATGGTAGCCATCGGCACCCTCTACACCGGCCTCGCCGTGGGCGGGATCAGACGCGGCTGGCCCTGGGCCCGCGAGGTGTACCTGCTCTCCGGGGCAATCGGCTTCCCCACCTTGTTCTACTTCCTGGCCACCGGCTTCGTGGAACCCCTGCACACGGCCACCGCCCTCGTGCTGTTCCCGATGTTCGTGGCCGCGGTCCGCCGCACCCCGCACGCCCCGCGGTGGCGCCTGGCGCCTGAGGGGCCGGAGCCGGAGCGCCGGCGCGCTCTGGTCGGCCAACTGCTGGTGATCCTTACGGGAGCTGGACTGTTCATCGGCGGAGCCGTGATCTCGGCGGTCGGTCTGACCGGTGTCTTCGTGCCGACCGACCTGACCTTCCTGGGCACCAGCACGCAGACGCTGGAAGCCGTGAATCCCCGGCTCGTGCCCTTCGTCGCCCACGACCGCGCGGGCTTCGGCGGCGCACTGATGGCCGCCGCGGTGGCGATAACCCTGCTCAGCGCGTGGGGCTGGCGGCGGGGTGAGGCCTGGGTGTTCTGGACCCTGGCGACGGCGGCGGCCTCCGGCTTCCTGCCGGCCGTCGTGGTGCATGGCGCAATCCACTACACGGACTTCATCCACCTCGCGCCGGTCTACATCGGCATCGCCATGACCGGCACCGGCCTGCTGCTCGCGCGTCCGTACCTGTGCGCCAAGGCGGCGACGAAGCCGAAGGACTGACGGGGCCGCTCGACCGGGAGAGCGCGCAGTACCCAGGCTGGGAAGTTGGGTCCCGCCTCATCCAGTCCAGAGAGCGGCATTCGGCAGTCGTTGCGCTCCCGGCGACCGTCACCTGGTCGGTATGCGTGGTGGGGCGGTGCTGTGGCGGACGACCAGGTACGTGGCGAGTCTCGCGCGGGTGACAGTGAGGTCGCCTCCGTCCATCAAGGTGGTGACCATGCGCATCGCCACCGCTCCCATGTCCCGCAACGGCCGACGGACCGTGGTGAGCGAGGGCGAGATCCATGACGCGTCGGTCAAGTCGTCGAAACCGACGACGCTGAGCCCGTCCGGCACGCGTACTCCCGATTCCCGTGCCGCCTTGCAGACACCCAGGGCCTGCATGGTGCTGCCAGTGAGGATGGCGGTCGGCGGTGTTCGCCCCCTTAGCAGCGACCAGGCGTGTCGGTGGCCTTCCTCCTGGCGAAAGCCGCTGGCCCGGACGATGGTCGGGTCGAACGGGATCCCGGCGACCGTCAGTGCTTCGCGGTAGCCCGCGACAAGGCTGCCGGCGAGGTCCGACCCGGACGGGCCGCCGATCACCGCGATCCGCCGATGACCGAGTACCGCGAGGTGCTGCACGGCAGTGAGCGCACCGTGCCGACTGGTCGCTGTGACGGAGGGCAGTGCGTCGTCCGTGTGATCGGCTGAGTCGACGAGGACGGCCGGGATACCGCGCCGGGCGAGTTCGCGGCGCTGGTAGGCGTTCAAGTCGGTGCGCGCGGCGATGATGCCTGCGGTTCCGCGTTCGGCCAGCGAATCCAGCCAGTCCATGCCCGGTGTGGCCCTGCCGTGCACCAGGTTGAACGCCACGCCCAAGCCCCGCTCATGCGCGACTCGTTCGATTCCGGCGAGCAGTTCCGTCACCCACAAGCTGTCCAACTCTCCGGTCACCAGATCGACCACGGCCGCCGCCCGGCCGCCGCACTGCGTCGCCCTTGTGGACACCGAGATTCCTCTCTCCGACTCGAAACTTTTCGGGCCACGAGCGGGTATCACGAAAGACGTTGAGCTGCTTGTCCACGCCAAACGGAGCCTTTAGATTCCACCCCCGGGAGCGCTCCCATCCTCCGTCCCCGATTCTAGGGAAAGAACCCCCATGCGAAAGCGGAACAAGGTCATACGGGCGTTAATGGGCGCCCTGCTCATGTTGGGTGGCATGACGGCTCTCGGGTCGCCGGCGCAGGCCGCCGTGGAGATCTGCGACCGGGTCGGGACCGCCAAACTCGCCGGTGGCGAGATCATCGTGCAGAACAACCGATGGGGCGCGGACACGACCCAGTGCATCAGCGCGGACGGCACGGGCTTCCGGATCACCCGGGCCGACCACAACAACCCGACCAACGGCGTCCCGGCCGGATACCCGTCGGTGTACAAGGGCTGCCACTACGGCAACTGCTCGGCCAACAGCGGCCTTCCGCTGAAGGTGAGCGACTTCGGCGACCCGCGCGCGACCTACGACATCAGCACCCCGGACTCGGGCGAGTGGAACGCCTCCTTCGACCTCTGGTTCGACGCCAACCCCAATCCGAGCGGACAGAACTACGGCGCCGAGCTGATGATCTGGGCCAACCACCGGGGCCGCCCGCAGCCGATCGGGTCCAAGGTGGGCACCGCCTGGATCGAGGGCGCGAACTGGGACGTATGGATCGGCAACATCGGCTGGAACGTGATCTCCTACGTCCGGCAGCAACCGGCCAATCTCCTGGACAACATCAGCATCAAAGCGTTCACCCACGACGCGGCCAACCGCGGCCAGATCAACTGGGGCTGGTACATGACCAGCGTCCAGGCCGGGTTCGAGCCGTGGGTCGGCGGCACGGGCCTGGCGGTGAACCGTTTCGCCTTCACCACCAACGGCGGCGGCGGGGGCGGGGGCGGGGGCGACGCCCAGAAGGTCGTCAACTCGGGCAGCAACCGCTGTGTGGACGTGGAGAACTGGGGCACCGGGGAGGCGCCAAGTTGCAGCTGTGGGACTGCTCGGGTGACACCAACCAGCGGTGGAAGCCGCAGAGCGAGGCGCTGGTGAACCCGGCCTCCGGCAAGTGCCTGGATGTGCAGGGCGGCGGCACCGCCAACGGCACGCGGGTGCAGCTGTGGTCGTGTTCGCCCAACAACGGCGCGCAGCGCTGGGTCCGGGACGCCAACGGCAACCTGCGCAACCCCCAGTCGGGCAAGTGTCTGGACGCTGTCGAGCGCGGGACCTGGAACGGCACCGCGTTGCAGATCTGGGACTGCGGCGGCGGCTCCCAGCCACAGCAACAGTGGCGGTTCGAGGGCTGACCTCGGTCACACCGCGGTGGGGGGGGGGGGGGGGGCCCCCCCCCCCCCCCCCCCAAACAAACCCCCCGCGGGGCATGAGCCCGCCAACCCGCACGCGCCACAACGCCCGGGGGGTCGCGCGCCCCCCCAAGTTGTTGG
>NZ_JBIRTX010000028.1:0-70509 GCF_044334895.1 Streptomyces sp. NPDC020681
CACACTACGGCTGGAGGCACTCGCACATCCGGTACGGCTGCGGCTGCTGCGCACCCTGGCCCGCGGCCCGCACACCACCCGTGAGCTGGCCCACGGCAGTGGGGGTTTCACGGTCAAGGAGTTGCGGACTCAAGGCGCTTCAGGAGCCAATCCTTGAAGGTCGAGTGCTCTTTAAGATTCTTGAAGTCCGGATCTCGCTCTAGTACCTCCAACCACCCCTCTCGCAGTTCCGAAATCTGCACTGACTGTTCCAGATGTCCAACTGCACGGGAGGCAGCTTCCTCACTTTCGGCCTCCCAATCCGTGCCGATATTCTGACCACCTACGAGTCGCGCGTAGAAGCAGGCGGCATTGTAAGCGGGCAAACCGGAGATAGCCGAATTACCCATTGCGTCCACGTCTCCCACTTGGATCGATCGGCTACGCTGCGGGCCGCGACGATACACTCTTTGCATGAATCGTCTTTTCAGAATATCGTCCAAGTTAGTCTCGATTCGAAGGAATTTTGGATTCTTGCGCAATACCTTCAGGGACGGAAGGGGCTCCTCGTCCAGGAAGTCGTTGTCGTTGAGAAATTCATTGAGTCCTCGTGCGCATATCGAAACCTCGATGGCTGTTTTGGCAAATTTGCGCACAGCGCTCCTAGGCTTCACAAATTCTCCGTAGAGGGTCCTTCCGCGCAAAGGCAACCATCTCTTCAGCAGTGACATGTAGCTCATTTCCGAGCGAAGTCGCTGCAGCAGCTTATCCGACTGTGCGAGGAAGAAGGCTCTCACCTGTTTGTCGGTCTGGGTGGGTGGGCAGCCTTCAGTGAGCGCTGTTTCTATGCGCTTACGGATGTCAGCATTTTCAGTCTTCTTCCATTCCACCAGCCATTCACTAACTTGATCCATCACAATTACGGCACGATAAAGCGGTTGAAGCATTTCCTCGTAGTCATCGCACAGATCCAGGTAAATCGCGAGGGCATCTAGATACCCTTTCTCCGTTCTCGATCCTTCGAGCGCCAATGCATACTCGGCCTTCGCCAACGCATTACCTGGGTCAGCTGTTATCGCCTGACGGAGTTGACTGGCCGCCTCGTCAGGCTTCCCAAGTCGGGCGTATTCAATTCCGTCTCTATAGAATCGAAGCCCCCTGCCCGTACTGGATTTCCACTTCGCCCACTCCGGCAGCCTGTCCGAATTCCCCAGTGCAAGCTGGGCCAGTCCGTACGCGGCTGCATAGCTTGCTTCCTCAAAGTTGTCCCTCCAGTAGGTGTGCTGCTCAATACTCCTGTTTCCAGCCAGCTCGCTGACCTGGACGGTAATTCCTACGGCTCCCAACTGCACTCTCGTCTGCTGAGCGATATGCCTCGATCTAACCTCAAGGATATCTTCGATCTTCGGGCCAGGTTCAATTGTCCCCGAAAGTTTCCATCCCCGAGCAGGAAAAGCCGTCTGCCATGCCAGAGCCAAGAACTTCGTGATGGCGTTGCCGTCGCTAGGACTAATTTCGTTGAGTACTGTCGGTACGCTAAGGATCGATTCCCCACCCGGAACGGACGGTGGAGCCTGAACGTAACTCGCCAGGACCCTACGTATCATGGCAGCGCTTGCTTCAGCACGGGCGGAAGGCATGGAATCGGCGTCGGACTCCCGCGATGGCGACGCGTCGGCATCGGTGAACGTTTCGAGCTGGATGGACACTGGCCCGTGTCGACCGTTCCGGACCTCAAGCCAGCGCACGAATGCAACAAGGAAGACGAAGAAGACGACCCATATGGCAATCCCGGGCAGCGGGCTGTACTTAACGCTGACCCCGTCGACAAGGTCGAAGCACCCGAACTGATGCTCCATAAGACACATAACCGCCGCGTTAGCACCCCTGCCGACTTCATCATCTAGCGATGATGGGGCTTTATGTGTCTCAGCCGCTACGTCTTCACCGACTTGATAGGCCGCCCACAACCAAGACAGAATTACCAATGCCAGGAAGCCTCGATTGGTCCAGCGGCCTACGCGGCGAGCCACCGGAGGAAGGACCGCTAGCGAACCCACAACAAGGCAAAGAAGAATAGGGATAGACGAATACATGATTCCGCACACTTAGTCTCGCCGTCGGAAGTTCACCGTCTATGCGTCTTTCCTCGAGTCCCCGAGTGTGGCGATGCTGCCCGAGTAGAGCTCTTAAGACCTAGTGCACCCCTAGCGTCACAAGATCGCATCTTGTGTCTGAATTCTTGCGGGAAGGACCTGCACGATTTCCCGCGCCACGCAGCTCGCCGACCGCCTCAGCGACCTAGCCACCACCGGAATCCAAGCAATCACCTTCCAGGACATCGACCTGCCCGCGGACACAGTGCGCGACCAAATGCCGGAAGTCGTGGCCGGCCCACTCGCCCCCCTCCTGGCCGAGGCGATCGTTCACGCCTACGACGCTGCGGATGCTGCACGGAACCAGGCGGCAGCCGCATTCCCCGCGGGAATCACCCAGCAAAGCAGCGTCCTGAACCTCACCTCGTCGCTGGAAACACTCCTGGGAAGCGCTGCCACCACCCAAGCGCTCGCCAAGACCTTGAACGGAGCTCTCCTCGACGGGCTCACCGAACAGGTCGATCGAGGCCCGCTCCTCGCCGCCGCCCCCTCGAAGGCGCAGTCAGACTCGCCGCCTCCAAAGCAGTCCCCCTACCGGGTTTGGGACATCCTCGAAGATCTGCCAGCCGACGGCCCCGAGGACTTCCTTGAGTCTCTCCCCCGCGTCCTAGGGGTCGCGCTGGACTGCTGGGCGCAGCAGGAGACCCGCGTGTCAGCCGCTGTGCGGGAGCTGCTGCAGCACCTGTCCTTCGATCAGACCGCTGACGTCGACGCAATGTTCGACTCGGCTGTGACCGTCTGCGGACCGCCTTGTCCTCGACCGATCTGGCCGAGGTGAGCCGACTCATCGGCGAAGCACGTTCGCTCTTCACCGCGGCCGAGGCGACAGAAGAAGCCCACGATGACGCTGCCGGAGCAGTTTACCCCGCATCCCCGGCCAACCCAGGGATTTGACAACTCAACTCAGCAGCCCGCCAATGGCGTTGGCGAGAGCCTCGCCTCCTTGCTCGACTGCGGTACCCACAACAAGCGCGGGCAGCGCCTGCGCGATCCCGCGCAGCGTGCCGACCTGCGGCGCATCGGGGGTCGCGAGCGAGGTGTCGACGGTGTCCGCCATCGCGCGCAGGACCGTCGCGTTCTGTAAGTCCGCCGCGTTGCGGTCGACGTCCCCGCGGAAAGCGGCGAGGAGGCCGCGCACAGCGTCGATGTCGCCCGTGCCCTGCACCGAGGCAGACTGATGGATGTCGGAGATGTTCTGTCCCACCACATTCTGCAACGGTGCGTTGTTGTTACCGCCGATGCTGATGCCCGAGCCGTGGACCGGGTCAGGATCGGGGCGACGCCGTCCCATAACCATTACTTGCCTCCCTGATTCTTGTTGTCCTGGCCGACGCCACTGATACCGCTGCCGGCGACGTTCTGGATGGGAGCGTTGTTGTCCCCGTAGACGAGGATGTTGTTGGTGACCGTGGCGACCTGCCGTTCGTACGCAGCCAGATCGATGCCCTGCTCGTCGAGATACTCGGCGACGGTCCGGAAGACGCAGGACTGCATCAGAACGACGTGACGCTTGGCATCGTCGCTCTGGTGCATATCGGTGACTTCCTCCGTGGAATACCGGTCGCGCAGGCTCACCGGGTCTTCCTCCTCCGCACGTCCCTCGGCCTTCTCACCGAGGCGGGCGACCAGTCGCCATACAGCCAAGGGACCCATGGCCGTGTCCAGGAGCGACTGCGCAGCAAGCCACCTGAGCAGACGCGCTCCGCGTGTCCGGGCCGGCGTGGCGGTCACCCGCAGTTCGTTGTAAAGCGGTGTCATCACGTGCGGCCGAATCGTCAACCGCAGCTCCCCGGCCTCCAGTGCGGCATGCACGAACACGCTCACCACGATCTGTCCGTCCCAGCTGATGCACTGGGCCCGCAGATACAGTCGGTCCGGCACACCGGAAGGAGACCTGCGTCCCAGACCGCTCAGGTCGGGCAGCTCCACCTTCGTCTCACGGGTGCGCTGCAGCCATCGGGCCGCCGGAAGGCCGAGTATGCGCTCTATCGAGAACCCCGGGAGTGGATCCGTGATCTCCCGAGCGCCGCGGCCCAGTTCGTTGAGGGCGGTGCCCACGCGTCGGAGAAGTTCCGCCTCCCCGAACGGTCTGACCGACTCCTCTGCATCCTTAGGCTTCAAGGGGATGCTGATGCGTGCAGGTCCCCAAACATCGCGTCCGGCACCGACAAACTGCTCCGAGGCGTCGTAGGGCAACGCCAACTGCGTCTGGTCCTTAATGATGTCCGCCATCCTGCGGCTGGCCTTCGCAGCGACCCATGGCAGATCATCGGACGACACGCCCTCCCGCACCAGGGCACCCACCGCAGCCCGTGCCACAAGCCGGTCGGCCGCATACGCCAGTGCGACGACAGCCGCCAGCCCGAAGGGGAGTAGGGCCAGTTCGAGTCGCAGCTCAAACACCGCGCCGCCAACGGGTCCGTAGGGCACGAGCGCGAGCAGCCACGGCGTGAGCAGCACGGCGTACGCCAGACGCCGCGAAGGCGCCCACCGCGTCGGGCCGACCCTGCGGATCGCGCGAAAGGCAGCCCACCGCAGAAACAAAGCGGCGACGACGGCAGCAGCCCAGATCGCGAAAGCCCACGGCACTGCATAGGCGACCAGCCCACACAAGACATGGACTTGTGCGCGCCGTGCCCATCGACGGCGCCGCGCACGAAGGCTGTGCGCCAGCATCGGAACAAGGTCGAAGCCGTACGACGGCACAGGCAGAGGCGGGCCGTGCAGCACATGGTCGACAACCCACTGCGCAGTCGGTTCGCCTAGGGGCGGACAGTCGTCGCTGCCCTCCAGATAGATCGGCCGCCTGGTACTGCGCCGAGGCTTCTTGGTCTTCCCCGCTTTGCCCCGTATCCTGCGCCACCACGCCTTCACGGCCTTAACCCGATCAGGACGCGCATAGACCGCCTGGCACAGCAATCGCGTCACTTCGGACGATGTGGGGTCCACCTCCGCGGGGCGGTTGGCCCCAGAGGCAACAGGGTTCGCCTGAACCGGTACAGCAGGCCACTCGGCCTCCTCCGCCCGCGCCCTCCCCCGAGCACGCACGCCCCACCCAACCGCCATCCCGCTCCCCCGTTCATCGACAGGCGGGCATCTTCATGGCGGACAGCAAGAACCGCCAGACCGCAAACGCGACAATGCGCGCAACCTCCCTGGATAGCTAAGGATTGGCCGAAACTGCCTCCAGTCTGGCCAGCATGCAAGACGGGCCCCTGGTGCCGCAGGGGTATTCAGAACCGAGTCTCTCGACCCGATCCGGTACTTCATGAAAGGCGATGCGCCTGACGACGGCGCCGGTCCGTACCGCAATGCTGCCGCGAACGTGGTCGAGAGGAGGCGGTCGAAACCGTCGGGCAGGAGGAAGTCGCTGCCGCCCCCGCCGCCGGCGCCTTCCTCCGGTTCAAGAAGAGTGACAGCCAGCTCAAGTGCTGGATCCAGAGCCCGGAGGGAGCCGAACTGTCTGCGGACAAGAACGCGTTCAAGATCTTCCGGATCGGCACGGCCGCCGACTTCAAGACCGTGCTCGCGATCGGCACGGGCACCCCGCGCGTGGCGACGGCATCGGGTGACGCCCTCACCCTGCGCGCCACCGCATACGACCTCGCGGACAAACGCCGCGCCTTGATCGCAGCGACGGTTCTCCTGGCCGGCCGCCCTAGCCAGGCACAGGCGGCGCTGGCACACGTCCTATCCTTCGATCTCGGCGCCGGCCCTCTGACCTGGCTTCTGACCGTCCTGAACAGTCACCTTCCGGACGGACCAATCGATGGCGCTCTCGTCGAGCAACTCATTGCCCTGTGCCGCAGCGACATGCTGTCTGTCCGGGCGGAAGCCTCCGCCATCCTCACGCGCGCTGGCCGCCAGCCGCCGCCCCCTCCGGCAACCGTGGCCCATCCGACCCTCGCGCGCGCCATGACCGAGGACAGCGCATGAACGACCCTCGGCAATACGCGGCCCACCTCGTCGACCACTACCTGGGCGCTCGTCTCGATGCCGCTGGCAACCCTGCCGGACTTCGTGAGGCAGTCATCGACCTCGTGGCCGATGCGCTCCCCGAGCACGTCGAGACGTTGATGAGCGCACAGCTGGACCTGCTGACCAATGCACACCGTAGCCAGCTTCCCGACGCCTACCTCGCCGACCAGGCGGCCGCCGAAGACGCCCTGCAGCGAGCCGCGGCGGGCCTACGCGCCGCGCTCGCCCAAGCGGGGCACCTCGGCAATGCCCAAAACTTCGAACGCGGCGCGACCGCAAGGTTGCGCGACGACCCCGGGGCAGCCCTGCGTGCCGAACTCGCCCGCATTCCCCGCCCCCTGACTCGTCCCGAGGCCCTGGGATGGTCGCTCGATCCTGCGCCCTGGTTTAGTGACAGCCAACGAGAAGACAATCCTTGGCCGCCTCTGGGCTTCGCTCCAGTCGCGGGTTTGCAGTCCCTGCCAGGAGGCGCCTTGGCCTTCCCCCGCGTGGACGACGGCCCTCACACGGACTGGGTCCAGATCGGCCTGATCGAGCGGCAGCGTACTCCTGCACGCCGATACCCGGATCAGCCCGCCCGCCAAGTACTGCTCATCGTCGGGCTGGAGGCCTCTGACAACGGCCCGCCGTCCGGTACACTGCCGGTCTCCCAAGCTCCCTGGCAGCTGTGGACCCGGCCGTGGCGCCGCTTGGCGCCTGGCCTGATGCGGGCCGAGGCGGCAGCCGAACACATCAGCACCACGGACCAGGCCCTTGTGGCCCTCACCGACGCTGGCACAGCTCCCCTGGTCGACGCGCCCCGCCCCCGGCGCGGCCTTGGCATGCCCCCGTACGTGCTCGCACCCGCCGCCAGCGTTGTCGCAACACTCAGCCTTGAACCCACAGACGGCATCTGCGGGTTCAGCCTCAGCGACGCCACCGGTGAAGCACTCATCTGCCGTCAGTGGCGAGGCCACCTCGTCCACGACGGAAACTACGAACCCCTCCTGCCCGCAGTCGCAGGAGCGGACCTGCTTATCCGCCCCGACCTGTTCACTCGCCTACGCGACACGATCGGCCCCACCCGCTGTAGAGCCGGTATCGATGCCCACCACATGTCAGCAGCCGCCCAGGACGAGGCGCTCGACGACGAGGGCTGAGAAAACGCCTCAGGGAGACGCTCAGGTCAACCCGTCCAAACCGTCCGCAGGCCCACGCGGCAGAGCACTGCCTCACCCTCCACCGCAAGATCAATCACAGCGTGAACTCGCACATCCGAGCCAAAGATTTATCTGTCTAGTTACGACATTCTCTGTCCATCTACAGCATCGCAGGCCCAGTGCGTGGTAGCTCCATAAGGTGGCAGGGAATGAGATAAACCACTGCAGTTCAGAAGCCATACCAATCGACGACGCTGAGTCATCTCTGAACTCTAAGCACAGCAGATCAGTGCCGTACTGCCGTCGTAACTACACAGAAGACCGACAGGCGACAGCGGCGGTGACCGATCTGGCCTGGTCGGGCAGATGCCGGGCAGCCCAATCCGCAGCTACCTTCAGGAAGTCGACCAGGTCGCCCTCCGCACCGGCGAGCAGGCGACTCAGCACGGCGACGGGCAGCTCGATCACCGGACTCTCGTCCCGGTCGGCGTCGACCTCCGCGGCCCGACGGGCGTGGAATGACCTCGACGACCGCCCGAATGTGTACTGTGCGTAGCCAGTGAGCACCCACAGTGATGCCGGGATCGGAGTCGCCATGTCCATGCTGCTGATCAGAGGAAAGTTCAAGGTGGAGGGGGGCGCCAAACCGGATGGCGACACCCTCCCGTTCATCCCGGACAACGTGGCCGACTGGAAGCTCGTGCCCGGGGACGGGCAGGTCGTTCCCAAGGCCGACGGCCGCGCGAGCATCCGGCTCGAAGGAATCGACGCCCTGGAGACCCACTACGGCGAGAAGCAGCACGTGGAGCACCAGCCGCGGGGCCTCGCCCACGAGGCCGCGGACGAGCTGCTGAAGTTCCTCGGCTTCGACACCGTCCTCCGGGACGACGACGAGACCGTCGCCACCACGCCGGACAGCGTGCCCGGCTGGATCCTCACCCGGGGCGCCGACGCCTTCGGCCGCTGCGTGGCCTTCGTCGGCAAGGGCACCCCGCCCGTGTACAGCGGCTACTGGACCGGCGTCGACGACGACCTGCTGAAGCGGACCGCCAACCACCGCCTGCTCCTGCTCGGCCTGGCCTACCCGACCCTCTACTCGGGCCTGCCCGCGCACCTGCGCGAGCTCCTCGCCGACGCCTCGGAAAAGGCGAGGGCGTCCGCGAAGGGCGTGTGGAAGGCCGACAAGACCCTCGACGGGGCGAAGGTCACCGCAATGACCTCGCTCACGGACGACACGACCGGCGCGGTGATCCTGCCGAAGCTGTTCCGCCGCCTGAAGGACTACCTGGACTTCATGGGCACCGACACGTCACTGGCCTGCTTCCGCGCCTTCCTGGCCGGGGCCACGGACGAGTACCGCCTCCTCCCGGACTCCGGGACCCTCCACAGAGGTCTGCACCACATCGTCGAGGTCACCGCCGACAACACCGTGAAGATGACCCGCCCGGCCAGGGAGATCGTCTTCAAGGAGAAGTAAGCCGGAACCCGCCGGGACTCGCGGCCCCGGCAGGCCGGCGCCCACCCGACTCGGCACCTCGGCACACCTCTCCCGGACGAACACGCGCACCAGCGTCCAACGCCGCCCCGCGGGCCTTCACAACACCGTCCGGGATGCGATCCACCAGTTCAAGGAGAACGGCCCGGCCCGCCTGACCCCTCAACGGGCAGGAGCCCCCCCGCCAGCTCAGCCCCGACCACGAAGAACTCGCCATCCAAACGGCCACCACCCGCCCGACCAAGCCCGACCAACCGCTCACCCACTCGTCCATCCCCAAACCCCCCGCCCACCCGCGGAAAACGCACGGCCCCTTGATCCCGATCGGCCGCGAGGCGAACCACGCGTGGACCGAGGACCCCGGTAACCCTTTTGTAGACCGTATGAAGCGGCCGTTCTGAGCTGGTGAGTGAGGGCGGTTGCCGCAGTGAAGGCCGATGCCCGGCGGGGAAGTTGACGCGGGTTGCCCACCGGTGAGCACGGTGGATCTTGCCCTCGTCGCCCCAGTCGACCTGGGCCTGAGCTCCCGGGATGACCTCGAAGCGGCGGTGCAGGCCCGCCAACTCCTTGGGCGTGATGCCGAGTTCCTCGGCGATCCTCGGCCGGGCCTGCTGAACGTAGAGCTTGACCCGCTGATAGTTGCCGGTGAACCCGTACTCCGCGGCCGTCGCTCGTGGATCACCGACGCCTTCATCAGGATCTCCGCCCGCAACATCGAATCGACCAGCGGCGCGAACTCGTCGATCTTCCTGGGCACCACTTGGCCACTGGCCGAGCGACGCGGCGGAGTCGCCGGACCCGCGAGGTACTTGCGGACCGTCTTGCGGTCCAGCCCCGTCTCCCGAGCGATCTCCGACAAGCTCATCCGCACCTTCATCGGAGTCTGTCGATGAGGATCATCGCCACATCGTCCGTCAGGCGGTCCTCTGTGTGGCGGATCAGCGCCTGGTGGAGTTCGTTCAGGAACTCCTGTGGGGAGGTGCCGGTGGGTATCTGCTCCATGGTCTCCGGCAAGGGGAAGAAGTGGTTGTCGCGGTTGCGGGCTTCGATTACGCCGTCGGTGTAGAGGAGCAGGCGGTCGCCGGGTAGGAACGGGTAGCTCTCTGGCTCGACGGGAGGGCCGGTGAACAAATCTTCCAGGCCGAGCGGCGGCTGTGGCGAGGTGGGTATCAGCGCCTGAGCCCTGCCCTGGTGCAACACGAGTGGCGGGGGATGGCCACGGTTGACCAGGTGGACCACGTGTTCGTCCGGCACCTGTGCCATGAGCGCGGTTGTGAACCCCTCTATCAGGGCTTCTCGAGGGAACGCACCGGGGATAGCGGCCTCTCGTTCAAGTGCCGCCTCGCAGCGGTGCATGACCCCCGCCAGTTGGGGCTCGTAATGCACGGTCTCGCGGAACGCGCCCAGCACCGCCGCGACCGCACGCACGGCAGTCAGTCCCTTGCCCCGGACGTCGCCGACGATCAGCCGGACGCCGTACTGCGTCTGCATGGCGTCGTACAGGTCCCCGCCGACCTGTGTCTCTGCCTCAGCCGTGAGGCACATGCTGGCCCCCCACACCGAGCCCAGGCGCTCGGGGAAGGGCCGCAGGACCACCTCCTGTGCCGCGATGGCGACTCTGCGGATCTGATCGAGCTCGCTCTGCCTGCGCGCATGCGCCGCCCTACTGAGCAAGACACCGGCCAGGGACACAACAAGGAGCCCCAGGAAGTTACCGGTGACCTGCGGCGTACCCCATGCCTGGTTGTAGGTGGCGGTAGTCACGCTCACGGCCAGAGCGAGGGCTGCCGCAGAGAGCGTCCCCGCTGGGCCCAGCGTCAGCGCGGCCAGCGCAGGGGTTGTGGTCAACACGGGGCCGGTGACCAAATCGTGCGCGGGCGAGAGCTCGATACCCAGGACGCCCAGGGCGATCGCGAAGGGCAGACACTGCGCGAGAGCGAACAGGGCCCCGCTGTGACCGCCCGCTCCTGGTCGAGAAGACGCACCTGGGCGAACAGGCGAGCGAGGATTCAGCCGCATGGCAACAGCGTGCCTGGCGGAAGCCCTTACGGCCTCCCGAAGAACCCGTGGCCAACGACCTCGCATTGCTACGCCCGCCAACTCAGACGCTCACCCCCGCCGACTCAAGCAATCATCCGCCACCTGAAGCACTCAGCCACACTCGGGTGCTTCCGGACGGTCCCTATCCTCCCGATCTCCTCGACACCCAGCTCCGCTTCCATCGGGCCCGAACCGAGTACGAGGCCTTCTGCCACAGCTTGCCCAAGTCGGTCGTGCCAGCCAAGGGCTGGCCCGGCGAGGTGCACCCGCACACCGAGGTCGAGACAGACGGGGGGCGGACGGCCCCGGCCACACCGGCGAGCAGGAGGCCGGGGCTGCGTTGGCTGGAGTGCCTCACTCCAGGCGCCCTGCGGCGTTGGCCGAGCTTGCGAAGGCGGGTACGACAGGCGCCACGAGCCTGGCGTATCTGCGAGAGGCGGCTGCGGCCGTGTCGGCCGTTCGGCATCCGCGCCCCGGAGGGCTCAGCCTTGCTGCTTCAGCGCCTCCTCGACCTCCCGGGCCAGCTTCGGCGAGAGGATGCCGTAGCCGAGTTCCACCGCCGCACTCTGGCTCTTCTCGCTGACCACCTGAGAGAAGAAGGGGCGCAGGTCCGGTGCCGCAGCGGAACCGCGCCCGGGGCGCACAGGACGGCGTAGCCGAACCGGGGGATGGGATAGGCACCCTGGGTGCGCATGCCGTGATCGATCTCCATGCGCAGGTTGGTCCCGTCCGGGTGTGCCCGCTGTGCCCTCTCGGCACCCCTGGCCACGGTCCCGGCGTCGGGGAAGACGGGCTCGGCGCCGCCGGTGTCCAGATGGGCAAGCGCCGAGTTCATCGGCCCACACAGGACATGGACAGATAGGAGATCGTGGCGTCGGTGCCGGCGACCTGCTCGGCTGCGTCCTACGGGACGTCAACCCCCTCCCCCGCCTTCACGGGCATGGCCCCCGACGGCCGGTACGGCCAGGCGTCTGCGCGGCGCTGGCGAGATAGTGCGAGAGGAAGAGCGTGGTGGACGACACTCCCGTGTGGTGGACCGGCTTGATCTCCCGGTCGGGCAGGGGTACGTCTCGGTTGAGGTTCGCGATCGCCGGATCGTTCCACCTGGTGATCTTGCCGTCGAAAATGCCGGCGATGGTCGGGGCGTTGAGGACGAGCGCGTCGACACCGTTCAGATGGAACACGACCGCGATCGGCATCGTGGTCGGCCCCGGACCCGATCAACACCAAACCCATGTTCTCCGACGTCGAGTACGCCAGCAGGCGTTTCAGGTCCGAGGCCATCGCGGCCTGCAGGATCCCGTACACGGCCGACAGACCGCCCACCGCGATCAGCCCCAGCCACCACCAGGACGGCCCGCCGCCCAGCAGGTCGAACCCGGTGCGCACGAGGCCGTAGACGCCTAGGTTGACCATGGCCGCGCTCATCAACGCCGAGACGGGGCTGGGCGCTTCGGGGTGGGCCCTGGGCAGCCAGGCGTGAAGCGGCACGCTCCGGCCTTGGAGCCGAACGCCGCCGCGGTCAGCACGAAGATCAGCCTCTTCACGGTCGGCCACATGCCGCTCGCACCCGCCCGCAGTGCCGCGAAGGACTCACCGCCGGCCTGCGCCGCGAACAACGCAAAACCCACGAGCAGCAGGACGAATCCGAGATGGGTCATCACCGCGTACCAGACGCCCGCCACCCGTACCGCGGGCCGCTCCCGGTGCTCGGCCAGGACCAGCAGCAGCGACGCGAGCGCCATCAGTTCCCACAGCACCAGGAACGTGGACACCGATCCCGCCGCAGGCACCAGCACCAGCGACAGGGCGAACAGCGGCAGCACCGCCTGCGCCGTGCGCGAGCCCAGCCCGTGCGGGCCGTGCCCGGATGCGTAGCCGATGCCGTACACCGCGACCGCCGCCACCACGGCCCCGGCCATTGCCATGAACAGGCCCGACAGCGCATCCGTTTCCACACGCACCCCGGCCAGCGGAAGGAGCCCCGGGGAGCTCGGCCGACCATTGCCTTCCGCCGAGTACTGCCACACCCGCCGTACCACCGGCCACCCCCACTCCAGCCGTGCACACTCCGGCCGTCACGATGCGCCACCGGAGCGGCAGACCGGCCCCCGCAGCCGCCCCTGCCCCACCCGCGGCGACGGCAACGCCGAGGGCGGCCGCGACCAGGTTCACCGGCCGGTCACCCGCCGCAGCGCCGCCACGATGTCGTCCGGCGTCGGCGGGCACCCCGGCACCTGAAGATCGACCGGTATGACGTCGGCGACCGCGCCCTCGACCCCGTACCCTCCCCCGAACTCACCGCGTTGATCGCGCAGTCTCCGACCGCGACCACCAGCCGCGGCTCGGGCATGGCCGCCACCGTGCGCCGCAGCGGGGTGGCCATGTTCCGCGTCACCGGGCCGGTCACCAGGGCACATCCGCATGCCGCGGCGAGGCCACCACCCTTGCTCCGTACCGTTCCGCGTCGTACACGGGGCCGAAGGCCGCCGCGATCTCGATCTCGCACCCGTTGCACGAGCCCGCATCCACACAGCGCACCTGCACCGACCCGCCCAGCTCCCCCGCCGCCGGCAGCGGTTCTGCTGCCGGGGGCGGCGGGGCAGGTTCGGCCACCTGCCCGGTGTCTCGGATCTTGCGCAGCAGGCCCATGAACGCCCCTCCCGGATGCTGGTGAGGACTCTTCCGCAGGCGGCTAACGGACTCCTCCGCAGCCGGAGTTTCGACCCTTTCTCGGCTTTGCTTGTTTTGTTTCTTTGTGATTGCCGTACTCGCCGATGAAGATGAAGGCGGCCGCCCTTCGCCGCGCAGAGGGCTGTCCATGTACGCCGATGGGCGGCCGCCGCTCTGGGGTGGGCTAGGTCGGCGGTTTACGCTCCGGCGCCGCCGCGCGCAGGTCGGCGAGCAGTGCTGCCTGGCCCGCCAGCACTCCGGACAGGATCGACCGCGCCACGCGCAGCAGTTCGGCCACCTGGGGACTGGTCAGCGAGTAGTAGACAGCGGATCCTTCCCTGCGGGTTATCACCAGATTGGCCCTGCGCAAGACCGCCAGCTGCTGCGAGAGATGGGCGGGTTCCACGCCCACCTCGGGCAGCATCTCGGAGACCGCGTGCTCACGCTCGCTCAGCAGTTCCAGTACGCGAATACGCACCGGATGCCCCAGAGTCTTGAAGAACTCCGCCTTCAATTGGTACAGCGGCGCGCTCACCGAACCTGCCCCGCGCCCGCCCATGCCGCCGTACGGCCGGATGATCGTGGCCGTGCCTGCACCGTGCATCGCATCCACCCAGAACTCTTCGCCATCGGGCCATCCTCGCGCCCTCACACCAACATGACGACCTCGGGAATTGCTAAGATTAGCAATTCCGAAGGTCGAGAGAGGCAGGTTCGGGTGAGAATCCCACGACTGCGTGGCGGTAGCGCTCTGCACAAGTGCCCTGCATGCCGCCTCATGTGCCTGCCGGCGGCCGTCGCCCAGGACGGCTCGTGCCCCCGATGCGGGCATCAGCGCCTGCTGAGCATGGACATCGACCGTGGCTGGATCCGGCACACCGCCCCTCGGGCCAACGGCCCGAAGCCGTCCGACGGCAAGCACTGAAACGGCGCCGCCCGTGAGCATCAGCTGGAGTTTCGAGGAGCCGCGCGGCGTGGCGGTCATGCGTGTGGCCGGATACCTCGGCAGAACGCGGTCGACCGCTTCTCGGAAGGGTTCGGCTGGGTGGCTGCACGCAGCAGCGGCGCCGTGCTCCTGGACATGGCCGAACTGCTGGGATGGAGCGCCGAGGGCGAGGCGGCAGTACTTCAGGCAGCCGCCGCCCTCAAGGAAAAGGGGCGCTCCCTCGCCGTGTGCGGCCCGGACCATCTCGAGGCAACCCGCCTATGGAACGATCAGGTTCGCTCGATGACCGTGTACACGGATCTGGACACCGCCCTCAGCACCGAGGCCCCGTCCTCCGGCTGATGGCCCCTGCCGCCAACGCCGCTCCCCCACGCGACCGAGAAAGCCGAAGCGCCCTGACCGTCGCGACCGGCCAGGGGCGGTGTGCCACAGGTCAGAAAGTCACGCTCTTCAGGAACTCGGTCTTCAGGACCAGGCCCAGCACATGCCGCAATGGCAGGGTCTCGAGCCGAGGGCTCATCAGGCTTGCTCGTGGGCGAGGCGGAAGCCGGTCAACGTCTGCGGGCGGATCCGTACGAGGGTGTCGTGCGGGCCGTGCGCCCAGCCGGGCAGTGCACGGCGGTAATGGCCGGCCTCGTCCGGGTCGGTGATGACCTCCGCCGGGCCGGTGGCGGTCACGGTCCAGCCGGTGCCGCCGGCCATGCGGATCTCATCCGCGTGATACGTGAGCGTGGCCCTGCCGGACAGGGCAGTGGCCTGGGCCGGGGTGCGGACGATCAGATGGCCGTGCTGAAGGACATGAACGGCCGGACGGATCACGGCGCTGTCGCGCTGGATGAACACCAGCCGTCCCTGGGCGGCGCCTTCGAGCAGCCAGAGGGCCTCCGTTCCGGAGACCTCGACCATGCGACGGGAGACAGGGGTGGTCATCGAGCAGCTTCCTCAGCGACGGGGGCGGCCATCTGGACAGGAATGACGGGCAGGACCCCGGCGCCCTGCAGATGGGCGCGGGCACCCTGGATTGCCTCCGGGGTGGTGGCGTACTCCCTGCCCTCAAGCCGCAGCAGATCCAGCGCGCCGACCGAGTCGAGGGCCTGACGCTGGCCAGGCCGTATCCCCGAGGTCATGACGGCGATGCCGCGCCGGTTGAGTTTCTGGATGGCGTCCTTGAGGACCAGCGCGCCGGTGGCGTCCATGGTCGTGACGCGTGACATGCGCAGGATGACCACGCGGACGTCGGCCACCTCACTCAGCTCCAGCAGGAAGCGGTGCGCGCCTGCGAAGAACAGCGGGCCGTCGATGCGGTACGCGACGATGTGCTCGGCCAGCAACGCATGTTCCTCGTCGCTGTGCTCGCCCGGGAGATCAGGCCGGAAGTCGACCTGGTCCATCCGCGCCTGCTGGGCCACCGCCCGCAGCGCAAGCGCGCCGGCCACGACCAGGCCGATGATCACCGCGTAGACAAGGTCGAGGGCGAGCGTGGCCACGGCGGTCAGGACCAGTACAAGAGCGTCGGAGCGGGTGGCCTTCGCCATGGCGCGCAGCGAACCGACTTCGACCATGCGGATCGCGGTGGCCAGCAGCACCCCCGCGAGCGCGGCCAGCGGAATCTTGGAGACCAGCGGCGCGGCGGCGAAGACGATGACGGCAAGGACGGCGGCATGGGTGAGCGCCGCGAGACGGGAGCTTGCGCCGGTGCGGACGTTGACCGCGGTACGGGCGATGGCGGCCGTCGCCGGAACCCCGCCGAACAGCGGGGCAGCCAGGTTCGCGATGCCCTGTCCGAACAACTCCTTGTCCGGATCATGCTTCTGACCGACCGTCATGCCGTCCGCGACGGTCGCCGACAACAGCGACTCCAGCGCCGCGAGCGCGGCCACCGCGACCGCCGGCGCCAGCAGCGAGCCGAGCGCGGACACCTCGAGGAAGCCCAGGGACGGGACGGGCAACCCGGACGGCAGATCACCGATCGGGGCCGCCGCATCCAGATGGAAGACCTGCGCGACAACGGTCGCGGCGATCACCGCGACGATCGAGAACGGGATCGTCGGCCGCCACCGCGCGCCAGCCATCATCACGGCCGCCACACCCATCGCGAGAGCGACTGCGGTCCAGTTCGGGGTGCGTACAAACGCCTCGACCGCCCGCCAGGTCACCACCAGAACCTGCTCGCCCTCGGGCTTGGCCACACCCAGCGCATTCGGGACCTGCTGCAGGCCGATCACGCAGGCGATGCCCAGGGTGAAGCCCTCCACCACCGGGGCCGGGATGTACTGCATGTACCGCCCGGCCTTCAGCAGCGCCAGCGCGATCAGTATCAGCCCGGCCATCAGCCCGACGGTGAGCACACCGCCCGGACCGTACTGAGCCACGATCGGCACCAGGACGACCGTCATCGCCCCAGTCGGGCCGGACACCTGAAGGTTCGAACCGCCGAACAGCGCCGCGAGCGCGCCAGCCACCACCGCGGTCGCCAGCCCCGCCTCCGCACCGAGCCCTGAGGACACGCCGAAGCCGAGCGCGAGCGGCAGCGCCACGATCGCCACGGTGAGCCCGGCGAGCAGATCGCGGCGCGGATCGCGGCACATGACCGCGAAATCGGCGCGGGCAGGCAACAGGGAACACACCCGGCCCCAAGGCCGGGCAGGCAACATACTCACCGCCCGGCAACCTCGGCTTCCCGCAGCTCCGCCAGCAGCTCGTTCTGCCCGTTCAGCATCTCGGTCAGAATCCGGCGCGCTGCCCGCATCAGATCCGCGACATCGCCGCCCGCCAGCTCATAGACCACGGTCGAGCCCTCACGGGTCGCGGTCACGATCCCCGACCGGCGCAACACGGCCAGCTGCTGCGACAGGGCGGCGGGCTCGACCTCGATCTCCGCCAGCAGGTCCCGGACCGGCATCGGCCCACCCTGCAGCAGCTCCAGCACGCGGATGCGGACCGGATGACCCAGCATCCGGAAGAACTCGGCCTTGGCCTGATACAGCGGAACCGGCACGACCCTCGAATCTCCTCATCGCACCCCATGCGGGGCGTCGCTTGGTGCTGTGCCCGCGGCTACCTACGCACACAGCAAACACAGCATGTAGTGAATTGCAGAATTTTGCAATTTCGTCTCATCGTGACAGCCGTCGGGAGGTGTGGGCCACCACGCCCCGCGACGGGGACCTACAGCCCCTGCCCGCCGGTCGGCACAGCACCGAGTGTGGCCGCGGGACAACGCAGCCCCGGCCCGCGAAGAGAAGTAAGCCGCCACGCGACAGACCATGGTCGCGGGAATCGACGGTTCGGCGCGCAGTTGCGCGGCAGCCGACTGGGCGGCCCTCGAGGCAGCGCGACGCGGGCTGCCACTCTGGGTGGTTCACGTGTCGTGCCACGCCCCGGAAGAGGTCGCGGACAGGTGGCCGTACCGGCCCGTGCCACTGCCCGACTGCTTCGTCCAGGAGACGTCGGTCGAGGACAGGGCAGACGTGGCGGAGAACGGGGACCAGTACCAGCTGATGATCGAGGCCCTGGCCAACGACCCGAGGTCCCGCCTGCTGCGGGTGCGCATCGACGACGTCAGCTTCACCTCCGACCTCCAGGCAACCATCCGCTACATCCTCTTCTCCGATGGGAAGAAGGTTGGTCCCGAAGGTCCGGGCGTGTCGGTACTCCAGGGCGACACCTGGAAGATCTCCTTCAAGACCGTGTGCTCCCGGACCAAATACGGCAAGGACACACCGCAAGCCGCCACGTGCTGACTCACGGCGAGGGCGGCCGCCAGGGGCGCCGGTGGCGATCATCACTGACCTCGCCGGGCTGAGCGGTAGGCGAACCACCGGCGGTCACCTGCTGACTCGCGGACCTCGCCCCACACCTGCTCCTCTGGCTCCCCGCATGGGCACTCCGCCTCCGCCGTCGTACGATGAACGAGTGTTCATGAACGTACGTTCATGATGAGGGAAAGGAGGAGCGGATGTCCGACGTTTCAGTGCGGGGACTGACGAAAAGATTCGGCGAAGTCCACGCCGTTGAGGACGTGACGTTCGATGCCCCGTCCGGGCAGGTCACCGGTTTCCTCGGCCCCAACGGGGCCGGGAAGACGACGACGCTGAGAGTGCTGCTGGGGCTGGAACAGCCGAACCAGGGGAGCGCTGTGATCGGGGGGCGCGCCTACCGCGACCTGCCCAGCCCGCGCCGCACGGTCGGCGCCGTACTGGAGGCATCCGGCGTGCATCCGGGCCGCAGGGCGCGTACCCATCTGCGTCTGTTGGCCCGCGCCGCGGGGCTGCCCCATCAGCGGGTCGACGAGGTCCTTCGGATCGTGGACCTCGCAGACGCCGCCGAGCGGCGGGCCGGTACCTACTCGCTCGGGATGTGCCAGCGACTCGCCATCGCGGGCGCGCTGCTCGGCGACCCGGAGGTGCTGATCCTTGACGAGCCCACGAACGGTCTCGACCCGGTGGGCGTGCGCTGGCTGCGGGATCTGCTGCGTGAGCTCGCCGCCGAGGGACGCACCGTGCTGGTCTCCAGCCATCTGCTGGCGGAGGTCACCCAGTACGCCGACCGCGCGGTGATCATTGCGGGCGGACGGCTGCGCTATCAGGGTCCGTTGAGCGGACTCACCGAGAACGGGCGGAGTCTTGAGGACGCGTTCTTCTCCCTGGTCTCCGATCAGGGCCAGACCGAGGAGGTGTTGGGCCGATGATGCGACGCCTGTTCGCGGCAGAGCTCGGCAAGCTGATGTCGGTACGCAGTACATGGATTCTGCTTGCCGGCACGGCCGTGATCGCGGGCCTGCATGCCGCAGGGCTGATCATCGGCGACCCCGCCGGCGATCTGGGAACCGATCTCGGCAAGCAGCGGGTGCTGTTCAGTGCAGGCATGGGGTCGCTCCTGGCGATCGTGCTCGGAGTGCTCATCAGCGCCGGAGAGTTCCGGCACGGCACCATCACCGACACGTACCTGACCACGCCCCGGCGCGGCCGGGTAATGGTTGCGAAACTGGGTGCTGGTCTCCTCGTTGGCGCGCTCGCGGGCCTCGCCTCGGCGGTCACCACCCTGGCGCTCAGTGCACCGTGGCTGTCGGCCAGAGGAGATGGCCTGCCGCTGGACCAGGGCTATGTATGGCTGACCCTGCTCGGCGCGGTGATCTGGTGCACGGCATACGCCGTCATCGGTGTCGCCGTGGGAGTCTTCACCCGCAATCCCGTCCTCGGGATCGTGGGTGCGCTCGCCTGGCTGTACGTCATCGAAGGCATCGTCGTCAGCGCCTTCGACAGCATCGGCCGCTGGCTCCCGTCCGGAGCGGCCTTCGCGGTCGGCAACAACGTCCAGGACGGGCTGCTGCCGCAGTGGGGCGGGGCGGTCATGCTGACCGGCTATGCCGCCGTGATCGCCGTTGCGGCGGCGCTCACTACACTTCGACGTGATGTCACCTAGACGACCTGCGGTTCTGCGCGACGGCGGCGGCGATCAGACACTGCGCGAGCATCTGATCGCCACTGCCGCGCGTCTCGTTGCGGAACGCGGCGGCGCTGGTCTGACCGTCCGTGACATCGCCCGCGAGGCCAAGGTCGCCGACGGCGTGCTCTACAACCACTTCTCCGCCAAGGAAGAACTCCTGGCACACGGCCTGCGCGCCCATGTCCATGCCGTCATGGCCGATCTGGGCGAGCCGCCGCAGCCGGGCACCGGAACCCTGGCGGAAAATCTCCATACGTACATCACCCGTGGCCTGGACGTCCTCACCCGGATCATGCCCGCCTTCGCCGGGATGATCTCCCAGCCCAAGGTGCTCGTGCACTTCCACACCGAGGGCCCGCCGATGCACGAGCACGCCCTGCCCCGCGCGCTGGCCCACTATCTGCGCGCCGAGCAGGAACTCGGCCGCGTCGCCCCCACCGCCATTCCGGATGCCGCCGCTGCAATGATCATCGGCGCCTGCCACGAACTCGTACTGCCCCGCGTCTTCCAGGGTTCGCCCATGACGGACTTCACTGTCCCGAGCGGGTTCGTCGACGACCTTGTCGCCACGGTCATGCACGGAATCGCGCCCACCCGGTCGTCCTGACCCGCGACCGCGCCTGCCCCCAACTGAGTCTCGTTTCTTCCCGGTTCAGGATCCGTGGTGGGCCAGCACCAGATGCGGGTCGGGGGCGCCCGGCGCTGGTGCCGGATCGGCGTGGACCAGGGCGGCGGTCAGCTTGGGTACGGCGTGCAGCAGCGCGTGTTCGGCATCGACCGCCACCTGATGCGCGTCGCGGACGTTCAGTTCTCCGTCGACGACGATCGCGACCTCGGCGCGCAGCCGGTGCCCGATCCAGCGCATTCGCAACTCGCTCACCTGCCGCACACCCGGCACGTCGTGCAGAGCGCGTTCCGCGCTGTCCACCAGGGCCGGGTCGACGGCGTCCATGATCCGACGGAAGACTTCCCGGAATGCGTCCCGGAGCACCAGCAGGATCGCCGCGGTGATGGCCAGTCCTACGATCGGGTCGGCGAGCCGCCATCCGAGCGCCGCACCATCCGCCCCCAACAGGACGGCCAGGGAAGTGAATCCGTCGGTACGGGCGTGCAGGCCGTCGGCGACCAGCGCGGCCGAACCGATCTCGCGGCCGACGCGGATGCGGTAGCGGGCCACCCATTCATTGCCGATGAAGCCGATGACCGCCGCTGCGGCGACCGCGGGCAGGTACCTGATGTCCTGGGGGTTCAGCAGCCGGTCGACGGCGGTCCAGGCGGCGAACACGGCGGAGCCGGCGATGGTCAGGACGATGACGATGCCCGCGAGGTCCTCGGCCCGCCCGTAGCCGTACGTGAAGCGCCGGGTGGCGGCCCGCCGGCCCAGGACAAAGGCCACGCCGAGCGGCAGCGCGGTCAGCGCGTCCGCGGCGTTGTGGACGGTGTCGCCGAGCAGCGCCACCGAGCCGGAGAGCACAACCACCACGGCCTGCGCCGCGGCGGTCACGCCGAGCACTGCGAGCGAAGTCCACAGCGCCCGCATGCCCTTGACGGATGACTCCAGCGCCCTGTCCACCTTGTCGGCGGACTCGTGCGAGTGCGGCTTGAGCAGATGCCCAGCCCGGTGCCGCCACTGCGCCAGGCGGCTCTCGCCATGGCCGTGGCCGTGCTGGTGCTCACACTGTCTCTGCTCCGCCAAAAGCTCCCCGAGCCCAGCCACTCGCCGGTCCAGCGCACGTGCATTTCGCTTGCTCATACCCGCGCTATGAGCAGGCTGCGTTCGCCTGTACCGTCCGCACGGTGTGGCCCTTTGGGCTGGCAACCCCGGCTCTGCTCCCAACTACCCACTGAACAATGAGTGTTCAATTAGATCAAAGTGGAATTAATCGCCCACTTGAGAATGAGAAGCTGCGGCTGAACCGGCGTACTGAGGGTGGAGGGGAACCAACCCACGAAGCCTTTCCGTACCGGAGGTACCTCACCCGTGACCACCACCAAAGAAGCCTCGCCTCGGTTTGACGTCCGCGATGAGGACGATCGGAAGGGCTGGCAGTTCAACTCGTCCCTCGTCCTGACCATGCTGCTGCTTCTGGTGTTTGTGGTGCAGGGGCCGATCCGCCGGGCGTTGTCGGCACCAGTGATGCAGAGCTGGATGACCGTGTTCGTCGCGGTGTTCGTCCAGGCCCTGCCCTTCCTCGTCATCGGCGTGCTGCTGTCTGCGATCATCGCGGTGTTCGTCCCACCCTCGTTTTTCGCCCGCGCATTGCCGAGACAGCCCGCCCTGGCGGTGCCGGTCGCCGGGATGGCCCTGCCCGGCTGCGAGTGCGCCTCCGTGCCGGTGGCCGGGGCGCTTGTGCGCCGGGGCATCACCCCCGCGGCGGCGTTGACGTTCCTGCTGTCCGCCCCGGCGATCAACCCGATCGTGCTGACCGCCACCGCCGTGGCTTTTCCCCGCAACCCCGAGATGGTCCTCGCCCGGTTCGCGGCGAGTCTGCTCGTGGCGTGCGCGATGGGCTGGTTGTGGCAGCGGCTGGGCCGCACCGACTGGCTGCGCCCACCGGATCGCCCGTCGTCCGACGGCCTCAGCAAGGGGGCGGCGTTCTGGGGATCCGTACGGCACGACGTGATGCACGCCGGCGGCTTCCTCGTCGTCGGCGCGATGGCCGCGGCCACCCTCAAAGCCGTGGTACCGGCCGGCTGGCTGCACACCGCGGCCAACAACCCCGTGGTGTCAGTCTTGGCACTGGCTGTCCTCGCGGTGCTGTTGTCGATCTGCTCCGAGGCCGACGCGTTCGTGGCCGCGTCCCTGTCCCAGTTCTCGCTCACCGCCCGGCTGGCATTCCTCGTCGTCGGACCGATGATCGACCTGAAACTGTTCGCCATGCAGGCCGCCACGTTCGGCCGCGGGTTCGCGCTGCGGTTCGCCCCCGCCACCTTCACCCTGGCCATCCTGATCTCGGCCCTGGTCGGGGCGGTGCTGCTGTGAACCGGCAGGCGCAAGCAGCCCTACTGTTCCTCGTCGGCGGGGCGGTGCTGCGCGCCAGCTTCACCGACCTCTATCTGCGCTACGTCAAGGCCGGGTTGCGCCCGTTGCTGATCGTGGCCGGCATCGTCTTGATCGTCGCCGGCATCGCCACTGTCTGGTACGAATGGCGACAGCCGCGCGAGGCAGAGGCGAACCGGCCCGCGCGTGAGCACGACGACCAGGGCGGCCACGCCCACCGCGAACCACGAATCTCCTGGCTCCTGGTCCTGCCGCTGTTCGCTCTGATCCTGGTCGCCCCACCCGCACTGGGCTCCTACAGCGCGATGCGTACCGGCACGGCCCTGCAAAAGCCCTTGGGCTTCCCCACTCTCCCCGCCGGTGACCCCCTCCGGCTGAGCGTCGTCGACTACGCCGGCCGCGCGGGCTATGACCACGGACGTTCCCTGGCCGACCGGCGGATCAAGATCACTGGCTTCATCAGCCTCGACCGCAGCGGCGCGCCCTACCTCACACGCATGGCCCTCAACTGCTGTGCTGCCGACGCCCAGCCCGTCAAGATCGGCCTGACCGGACAGATTCCCCCGGTCATGCAACCCGACGCGTGGCTCGAAGTCACCGGCACCTACACCACTAAGAGGCTCTAACAGAAGTCGTTGATCATGTGACTGTTGGCTCGTCTGCTCGTTGGTCCGGTCGTGGGGAAGAGACAGTCGCGGCCGTGGATCGTGTCGGATGAACTGTGGTCGCTCATCGAGCCGCTGCTGCCCGAGCCGGGTCCGAAGCTTGTGGAGGGCCGTCCGCGGGTGCCGGACCGGCAGGCCCTGTGCGGGATCCTGTTCGTGCTGCACACCGGCATCCAGTGGGAGTACCTGCCCCAAGAGCTGGGCTTCGGTTCCGGCATGACGTGCTGGCGGCGGCTGGCCGCGTGGAACGAGGCCGGAGTGTGGGACCAGTTGCACGTGGTGCTGCTGGAGAAGCTGCGGGCCGCGAAGCAGCTGGACTGGTCTCGGGCGGTGATCGACTCCAGCCATGTGAGGGCTGCTCGGCGGGGCCCAAAAGCGGACCGAGCCCGGTCGACCGCGCACGTCCGGGCAGCAAGCACCACGTCCTCGTCGACGGGCACGGCATCCCGCTCGCGGTGTCGCTGACCGGCGGGAACCGCAACGACGTCACCCAGTTGCTGCCCCTGCTCGACAAGGTCCCGGCCGTGGCCGGTGTTGTGGGCCGGCCCAGACGCCGACCAGACGCGGTCCTTGCCGACCGCGGCTACGACCACGACAAGTACCGGCGCCTGCTGTGGCAACGCGGCATCCGCCCGGTCATCGCCGAACGGGGCCAGGAACACGGCTCTGGCCTGGGTGTATTCAGGTGGGTGGTCGAACGCACCATCGCCTGGCTGCACGGCTTCCGCCGGCTCCGCATCCGATGGGAACGACGCGACGACATCCACGAAGCCTTCCTCGGCCTCGCCACGTGCCTCATCACCCACCGACACGTCCAACGCCTTTGTTAGCGCCTCTAAATCGGTGCTCTCCTCTGTCGCTGGTCACCTAGGGCCGTCTCTGGGGGTGGGTCGCGAAGCCCCCGGCGAACCGAGGGCGCCAGGGGCTTCGCCGTAAGACTCACACTGCGTTCAGCCCATCGCTGTCGTACGTGACTCCATCCGCCATCGAGCGGCCGTTGCCGTGTGGGGCCCTACTCTGCGTCGGGCGACTCAGGTGGCTCCAGCGCCATTGCATCGCCGCGGCCAACCCCGACCGGCTCCATCGTCAAGACCTCCTGATCGAACTCCTAAAGCGGTGGTCAGATCGCCCTCCTGTGAAACCGAGTACGGCAGACACGCCTTCAGCCGACCGCCGGCGGACGCTGGGGCGACTGGGTCGAGATGGTCCAGCAACCGCCCGGCCCGGTGCCTGACTTGAGCCACTGAGACTCCGCCGAGCTTGATTCGCCTAGATGATCGATTCCAAGGGGGCAGTGCAGACAAGCCGTCACGCCCGTCAACAGTCGAAGACCGACCAGCAGATCTCGTTTCGCAACCGCTGATCATCTAGGACGAGTTCACGAATCACATCCGGGAGCTGTTCGCGCTGCCAACGGCATTCGAGCCTGCCGGCACTCTCACCCTGCCGTCCGGGGGCCGCCGCACGCACGGCCTTGATCGCGTAGGCCGCAGCGCCAAGCTCGTGTGCGGCGACATGCGCCACCACCGCCGCCTGGCCGGCAGCATATGCGGCGTGCCGAGCGGCTCCGCTCAACTCTCTTGCCGCAGCCATGGCATGGCCACCCGCCGCTCGGGACTGAGACATCCTGATCTCGCCGCACGTCCATGCCCGAATCTGCTCGATCGCCTCGCGGGGGCGCGGGTCCGAGGGCTGCACCGACTCGAAGAGGTGCAGAACGTGCTCCGCGCACGCGGCAGCCCACAAAGCCAGGAGTTGATGGTCGGAGTCCGTAAGCGTCCCCCCACGGCGGATGGTGATGAAGCGGGGGTCACGATCTTTGGGGAGGATCATGGTGTTCCAAGGGATCGGCTGCGCGCATAAGGCGAGGGCGTCCAACGTCGGTGTGTGAAGACAGAGTTGGACACCCTCGCGACCGCACTCTATGTGAAGACCGACGATCTACTGACGGCGTCTCCGCATCTCGCGCCGCGGCGGCCTGCCGTGGGGGTCGCCCCGCAGCTCACCGACGCCGAACTGGTCACGCTGGCGGTGATGCAGGCGATTCTCGGCTTCACCTCCGAAGCCAGGTGGCTCCGCCACGCCCGCTCCCACCTGCAGCATCTCTTCCCGTACCTGCCCAAGCAGCCCGGCTACAACAAGCGGCTGCGCAAGGGCGCCGGACTGCTTCGGTGCGTCACCCGACTGCTGGCCACCGACACCTCGGTGTGGAGCGACGACGTGTGGATTGTGGACTCCACGCCGGTGGAATGCGGCCGCTCACGCGAGACCGTCAAACGCTCCGGCCTGGCCGGATGGGCCGAGTACGGGTACTGCGCCAGTCACAGCCGCTTCTTCTGGGGCCTGCGGCTGCACCTGGTGTGCACCCTCCAGGGCCTGCCCGTCGCCTTCGCCCTGACCGGGGCCAAGGCCGACGAACGCGAGACCCTCCTTGACCTCCTGGCCGCCGAACCCGGCCTCGTTGCCGCACGTCCTGCCCAGACGCTGATCGGCGACAAGAACTACTTCGGCCGCGACTTCGAACACCAACTGGCAGAGCAGAACATCCAGCTGTTGCGGCCGGCCCGCAAGGGCGAGCCGGAGCGGCCCGGCGCGCCACTGTTCAAGCCGTTGCGACAGATCATTGAGTCGGTCAACGAGACCTTCAAGGGCCAACTCGACCTCGAACAGCACCGAGGACGCACGCCCGGCGGTGTCGTTGCCCGCGGCATGCAACGCATCCTCGCGATGACCGCCGCGATCTGGCACAACGACCACACCGGACAGCCCGTCCTGCGCTCATTGACCGCCTAAGAGGTCCTAACAGAAGCCGTTGATCATGTGACTGTCGCTCTGGTTGCTCGTTGGTCTGGTCGTGGGAAAGAGGGAGTCGCGTCCGTGGATTGTCTCGGACGAACTGTGGTCGCTGATCGAGCCGTTGCTGCCCGAGCTGGGTCCGAAGTTGGTGGAGGGGCGGCCGCGAATACCGGACCGGCAGGCGCTGTGCGGGATCCTGTTCGTGCTGCACACCGGCATCCAGTGGGAGTACCTGCCCCAAGAGCTGGGCTTCGGCTCGGGGATGACGTGCTGGCGGCGCCTGGCCGCGTGGAACGAGGCCGGCGTGTGGGACGAACTGCACCTGGTGCTGCTGAAGAAGCTGCGGGCCGCGAAGAAGCTGGACTGGTCGCGGGCGGTGATCGACTCCTCCCACGTGCGGGCCGCTCGGCGCGGCCCAAAAGCGGCCCCAGCCCGGTCGACCGCGCACGGCCGGGCAGTAAGCACCACGTCCTCACCGACGGACAGGGCATCCCGCTCGCGGTGTCGCTGACCGGCGGAAACCGCAACGACGTCACGCAGTTGCTGCCTCTGCTGGACAAGGTTCCCGCCGTGGCCGGCGTCGTCGGCCGCCCCAGACACCGACCCGACGCGCTCCTCGCCGACCGCGGCTACGACCACGACAAATACCGCCGCCTGCTCTGGGCCCGCGGCATCCGCCCGGTCATCGCCGAACGAGGCCAACCACACGGCTCCGGCCTGGGCATCTTCCGGTATGTCGTCGAGAGAACGATCGCCCGGCTGCACGGCTTCCGCCGCCTGCGCATCCGATGGGAGCGACGGGACGACATCCACGAAGCCTTCCTCGGCCTCGCCACCTGCCTCATCACCCACCGACATGTACAGCGCCTTTGTTAGGACCTCTTAGGCGCGCCTCAGCGCGGGCAACAGGCGGAGCGCGTTGTCGCGGTTGATGCCGCGTCGTTGGCGGTCGGTGAAGACGGGGTCGGTCTCGATGGCCGGCACCGTGAAGTCGGTGATGATGTCTGCGGAGGCGGCCGGCCAGTCGGTGCCGAAGAGGATCCGGTCGGCGCCGGCGGTGGCCACCAGAGTGCCCGAGGGGGCCGACGGGCCCGCCGTGTCGTAGTAGAAGCGGTGGAGGTAGTCCCGTACACGGGCAGCATCGAGGGGTGGAGTGCAGAAGCCGCCGAAGGCCTCCATGCGGGTGGCGATCTGAGGGAGGAATCCTCCGGCGTGCGGCAGGATGACTGACAGGTGCGGGTAGCGGTCGAGTGTCCTGGTACGGATCAGGTTCACAGCAGCACGCGTGGTGTCCAGCAGGAAATCGCACATGAAGTTCGGAATTCCGGGGACGGTGGGCACGCCGGGTGTTCCGCCCGGGAGGTCGAGCGGATGCGTGAAGAGGACCGCGGCGCGCTCGTCGAGTTCGGCGAGGAAGCGGTCGTACGAGGGATCACCGAGGTAGACACCGTTGTAGTTGGCTTTCACGCTGGCTCCGACGGCACCGAGCTCGTCGAAGGCGCGGCGGAGAGCCCACGTGGTCACTTCGGGATGGTCCAGGACAGCAGGAGCGAGGACGGCGAAGCGGCCCGGGTGTAGGGCCACCAGGTCGGCCATCGCCTCGAAGACGACGGTGAGACCTTCCCTGGCCTGCGCCGCGGTGCGGTACCGGTCCTGCATGGTCGGGTTGAGGACCGCGGTCGCGATTCCTACCCGGTCCATCAGCGCCAGGGTGGAGTCCAGATCCCAACGCGCCCACCACAGCAGCTCCTGCCGCCGCACCAGGCCCTCACGCTCCGCCCAGTCCACCCATGCCGGAGCGGTGAAATGGTGGTGGACGTCGATCCTTGCCCGGCCGGCGTCATCGCCGCTCCCCGAGCCCCGCGGCACCGCTTCCCCCCTGGCCAGAGCGCTGGACTCGCCCGTGGCAGCGACGGTGGTCGCCAACGCCCCGCCGGCGATGAGCAGACTGCGCCGGCTCATGGCCCGGGTCGATTCGGACATCCGCGTTCCCCATCCGTAGCGCCATCGGTTTGCCGCACCACGATGGCCCGTCGGCGGGCCCACGATCACCACGGCGTGCCCTGTTCGAGTTCGGTTCCCTCGGACGGACGCGGTCCAGCCCATCGTCTGCCACGAAATCCCAGGCCAGGATCCCTTCACGGCCGGCTCACGTACGAAGTCGGGGGCCGTCGCGTCCGACGGCCCCCGTTCCGGGTGATCAGCAGCAGGTGGCGGTCGCGGTGAAAGTCAGCGCTCCCAGGGCGTCCGCCCAGCCAATGACGAAGTGCAGAGCCAGCGAGCCGAGCAGCCCCACGAGCATGAGGGCGATGACCACACGCCGTCTCCAGCCCCTGTCGTCGGGCCAGACGCTGCTGTCGCCGCCGCGCCAGTTGACGCGCGAGCGGTCGTCGAGGTCCATGTCGCATGGGTAGCCGAGACGGCGGAGTGCTTTCCGCAAATCGCGGAGCGACCAGGCGCTACCCATCGTCTTGCCGTAGATGGTGATTCGGCGCAGACCGCGCATGGACGGTGTGGCAGGCGGCGACCTCGACGCGCCTAATTGCCGGGCCGAACGCTCCAATGGTTCCCATCACTGACCAGCCCATTTAGGTTCAGAGACAGGGTGTCACCCGAAGCCTCCTCGGCATCCCGCCCCACGTGCGGCGGACGCTCACCCGGGACCGGGGCCGCGAGATGGCCGAGCACCAGGCCATCACGGCCGAGACCGGCATGCCGATCTACCTCTGCAAACCACGCAGCCCCTGGCAGCGAGGCACCAACGAGAACACCAACCGCCTGCTGCGGCAGTACCTGCCCAAGGGCGCGGATCTCCGCACGTTCAGCCAGGCGGCCGACCTCGACGCCATCGCCCACGAGCTCAACCACCGTCCCCGCAAAGTCCATGGCTACCGCACTCCGACAGAGGTCTACGCTGATCTCCTGAACAGCGGTGATGCGCTGACCGCTTGAGCTCACCATCGTTATCGGACACCACCGCTCGCACCATCAGCCTGCCCCCGCCAGTGGGCGAGGTAGTACCGGGTGGTCAGGGTGGCGGGGTGGTCGGGGCCCAGTACCCGCAGGGAGTCGGCCAGTAGTTCGGCGAACGCGGTGGCGGCCCCGGCCGCATCCCCCGCCTCCCCCCGCCAGTGGGCGAGGTTGTGCCGGGCGAGCAGGGTGGCGGGGTGGTCGGGGCCCAGTACCCGCAGGAAGTCGGCCAGCAGTTCGGCGAACGCGGTGGCGGCCCCGGCCGCATCCCCCGCCTCCCCCCGCCAGTAGGCGAGGTTGTGCCGGGTGGTCAGGGTGTCGGGGTGGTCGGGACCCAGTACCCGCAGCCGGTCGGCCAGCAGTTCGGCGGTGGCGGTGGCGGCCCCGGCCGCATCCCCCACCCGCCCCCGCCAGAAGGTGAGGTCGGCCCGTGTGGTCAGGGTGTCGGGGTGGTCGGGGCCCAGCACCCGCAGCCGGTCGGCCAGCAGTTCGGCGAACGCAGTGGCGGACCCGGCCACATCCCCCGCCTCCCCCCCACCTCTCCAGTAAGCGAGGTTGTGCCGGGCGGCCAGAGTGTCGGGGTGGTCGGGGCCCAGCACCCGCAGCCGGTCGGCCAGCAGTTCGGCGGCGGCGGTGGTGGCCCCGGCCGCATCCCCCGCCTCCCCCCGCCAGTAGGCGAGGTAGTGCCGGGCGGTCAGAGTGTCGGGGTGGTCGGGGCCCAGGTTCTGGCGGGCGGCGGTGTGCAGGTCCTGGAAATAGGCGCGGGCGGCGGTGACGAGTCCGGTGTGGCCGAGGCTGTTTCCGGTGTGGAAGAGAACCGGGTGGCCGTCGGGCCGCCACAGGGCGTCTGCGGCGTGGGCAGTCAGGGCGGCGGTGTTGGCGCGCAGAGCCTGGCCGAGGGCAGTGTCGCGTTCGACCTCGGGCCATGCCTCATACAGGGCGTCGGCGCAGGTACGGGCCGCCATGTCGCGTGCGGCGGGGCGCAGGGCTTCGCGGGTGGCACGTTGGACAAGGTTGTGGACGCGCACCTCCTGGTGAGGGGTGTTGGGGGTGTGGTCAGCCAGGCTGAGCCGGTGCAGGCAGCGCAGCGCGTCGGCCGCATCGTCCACCCCGACCGCGCGCGGGGATACGTCGGGATCGGTGCCACCGTCGGGGGTGCGGTGTTCGGTGAGGTAGGCGAGGGCTGGGGGCGAGGTCAGGACGGTGGCGGGGATGCCGTTGGGGTCGAGCAGGGCCACCAGGTGGAGCATAGGGCGGGCCAGGCCCGTCGGGCGGAGCCGGTCGGCGTGTTCGATGGACAGGGACCAGGTGGCGGCCACCGTGGCGCGGTGGGCGTCGGGCAGGCCGCTGTCCTCGGGGACCAGGTCGGGCAGCGTACGGGCGCGGTCGGCCAGCCGTACGCGGTAGGTGGCGCAGTCCAGTTGGAGGTCGAGGAGATAGGTGACCGCCTGGGCCAGGGCCAGCGGCAGATGGCCCAGGTCGCGGGCGAGCTCCTCGACCTGCCCGGGGTCCTCGTGGCGGCGCCGGACGGCGAGTTTGGCCCTCAGGTAGCCGACGGCCTCGCTCTTGGTGAACAGGCCGACGTCGATGAGGTGGCCGGGCAGGGCGGCGTCGCGGCGGCGGGTGGTGACCACAGTGCGGCCGTTCGGGCGCGCGGGCGGCCACAGGTCACCCCGTCCGTCCGTGCTATTCAGGTGCGCGGGGTCGCTCACGTCGTCGAGCACGATCAGCCATCGCCGGTCGGTGGACTGGGCCCAGGCCAGGAAGCGGACGGCGGCCCGCTCAGGGTCGTCGAGACCGGCGCATTGAGGGTCGTCGGGGTCGGTCACCGTGACAGCGGCCTCGGAGTAAGCGCTCAGGACCGCGTCCCTGCTGGTCGCGGTGACCCACACCAGCAGATCCACCGCCCCGGCCTGCCACGCGGTGCGGGCGTGGTGGGCGGCGAGCTGAGTCTTGCCGACCCCACCGGTCCCGGACAGCACCTGGCACAGCACCGCCGTCCCACCCGCGGCCACCGCTCGCTCCAAGGCATCGACGGCATCGCGGTGCTGGAAACAGTCCGCCTGCCGCGGGACCACGCCGACCAGCCGCGGCCAGGAGAGCGGCGCCCGCGGCGCGGCATGGTGCGTCACCGAATCGGCGCGGCCGACCACCAGGGCGCCGGACTGCGCGTAGAGCGATGTCTGCGCAGAGATGTGCGGGGTCTGGCTGGCGCCGGGTGCGGTCAGCGCTGCTCCGGACCCGGCATCGGAGGGTTTCCGAGGGCCACGTCGCCCATGCGCAGGGCGGCCGCCGACCCGCGGTCGGCCTTGATGTCGGCGTTGCCGCCGATGGCGATGCCTTCGTCCCCGGCCGTGACTCCGCCGGCCGCCTGCCGGGCCACCAGTTCGCGCAGTTGCCCGGCGGCTTCCTCGCGGTCCGCCTCGCCCAGAATCTCCAGTAGGTCCTCGCAACGGGCCTGCCAGGATGCTTCCAGCCGGGTACGGACCTGGTCGGCGCCACCGGGGTCGGCGCGGTCCAGTTCGAGGGCCGACCGGTCCAATCGCTCCAGGACCACCTGGCTTTCCCGCGCGTCCCGGCGGCCAAAGATCAGGGCCGCCCGGTCCCGGAATCCCGACCACACCTCGGTGCCGGCCGCCGAAGCCACCGCCGCCCCGAACGCCGAAGCCAGAACAACCAACGCCTGATCCACCATGTCATCCCCCCGCAAGGCGGCCAGCCCCCATGTCCCTATGCCGGTAAAGCGTACCGAGCCGGGCACCTCACCGAACCGCCTCGGCAGACTTTGAATCGAGGGCAGATCGCGCAACGACCATCAGGCGTCTGCCCGGTCTTCGACGCCTCGGCCCCACAGCGACCGGTGTCGAGCTGTGCGCGAACAACTTGCCTCTACTGCTTGCTCGGTGCTGACCCGCATCATCGGGTTGACACCCTAGATAACGATCGGCGTGCCTCTGGCGGAGCCAGAGGCCCGCAGGGCCCTCGCGCTCGCCACCGAGTTCACCTACCAGGAACGCGTGTGACTGAGCACGCCATTCGGCCAGACCGGCCGAATGGCGTGCTCAGTCACATCCGGGTCAGTCGAAGTCGAAGGTGGCGACGACGGGGGCGTGGTCGGACTCGGGGTACTTGGTGTCGGTGGCGAAGGCGAGGGAGTCGTCGTGGAGGATCTCGTTGTGGATCTCTGAGCCGCGGTAGTGGGCGAGGAGGTTGCGGGTGACGAGCATGTGGTCGATCATCCGGCCGCGGCCGTGGTGGAAGTGGGTGTAGCGGGCCTCGTTGGGGATGCTGTGCTCGATGGGGACCAGGACCCGTGCGGCGAGGGCGCCGTTGTTGGTGTCCTCGACGTTGCCGCAGATTGCCAGTACCGGGACTTCTTCGGGCTCGGCGTTGAAGTCGCCGGCGACGACGATGCGTGCGTCCGGATCGTCTTCGAGGATCTGGTCGATCAGGCGCCTGACCTCCAGTGCCTGGCTCATGCGCTTCATGGACGACAGGAAGCTGCCTTCGGCCCAGCCGTCGGCGGTGCGCCAGATGCCCTTCACGGGGTCGATCACCTGGCCGGGGATGTCGCTGGGGATCTTGGATTTCAGATGCACTGTGATGACGTGCAGCAAGCGCCAGATTGTCGCTCGGTCGATCGCGTCGGCCACGACAACTCCTCGCAGCGAATACGCGCTCGCAGTCATCGAACGGGACAGCAACAACCTGACCGGGTTCGGCAGACTGGCCACGGACCCCCACCAACAGCGCGCAGCCACCTTCGGCTTCGCCCTGCGCCCCGACACGTGGGGCATGGGCTACGGAGTCGAGACCGTCCAACTCCTGCTCGGTCTCGGCTTCGAGGAACTGAACTTCCACCGGATTTGGGGTGCCCGCTCCCCCCTCAACGAAGCCTCGGCAAGGACCATGCTCAAGGCCGGCATGGTGGAAGAGGGCCGCATCCGCGAGCACATCTACAAGGCCACGGCATGGCGAGACTCCGTCGTCCACTCGATCCTCGAAACCGAATGGACGCAAGTCCACGACACCGAGCACTAGCTCACTGCCGCTTGCGACGCCGGCCTCGACGCGCACGCGGCCACCGGTGATGCGGGTGATGCTCACCTGGACTGTAGAGCGCTTCGTGTGCTGAGCGGAGTTCGCGACCAGCTCGGTCACGATCAGCCCCACCGGATCCGTCAGGATCTCGAGGTCCCAGCCGGTCAGCGCGGGGCCCACGAGAAGCTGGGCACGCCGGGCGGACTCCGGCACACACGGGTACGTGCCGGTGATTCTCGGGGCGGTCGTGATCACGACACATCTCCCGGCCTCGCGTGGCGTTCCCAGGCTGCGGCGCTCCTATGGGAGGGACCGTGATGCGCGGTCCGTAACGCCCCTGCCGGTCCGGCGGGGTGGGGACCGGCTGCGAGCGTGGTCGTGATTGCTGAGACTTCCGACATCCCGTGGCGGCGCTCTCGAGCGTTGGTCCGGACCGGCCCAACTAGCCTCGCGCATCTTCGAGTTAACCTGCAATCGAATCTGCGAGTGCAGGAGCATTGGCACATGCCGCTGCACCGGCAGGGGGTTGCCGGAGGGGGGACTGAGGGTGGGAGACTCAGCGCACGCGCAGAGCAAGGACCCACAGAGCTTCAGGAAGGACACACTGGCGGCAGCACGAAGGGGGCCGACGTTCCGCAGGTGGGAACTCGGCAAGGAACTCCGACGCCTGCGCGAGAAGGCCGAGCTGACAATTACTGAGGCGGCTTCCGGGCTCGGGTTCAGCGACACGAAACTTGGCAGGGTCGAGACGGGGCACAACAGCCTCCCGAGGGTGGAAGACTTGGAGAAGCTGCTCGACCGGTACGGCGTGGCCGACATCGACGACCGGGAAGCCCTTCTCACGCTGCATCGGGACTCGCTCAGCCGCGATCCCTGGCTTCCCTACCGGGACGTCATGCCGTCGGGCATGCCGATGTACGCCGGGCTGGAAGCGGACGCCCGAGAGATGCGCGCCTGGCAGCCGATGTATGTGTTCGGGCTGCTCCAGACGGAGAACTATGCCCGAGCCCAATTCATGGTGGCCAAGCCCGTCGAGGAGACAACCACCGCGTTCGTCGAGAACAACGTCCGCCTGAGGATGGAGCGCAAGCTGCTCGTGACCCGCGAGGAGAGCCCGATGACGCTGCGGGTCATCCTCGACGAGTCGGCCCTGCGCCGGAATCTGGGTGGCGTCGACGTGATGCTGGAGCAGTACGAAGAGATCGCACGCCTGGCAGCTCGCGACAACGTCACCGTGCAGATCCTCCCGCAGAAGCGGGCCGCATTCCGGGCCGACATCAACTTCGCCGTGCTCGACTTCGAGGCCCCGGTGGACTCGATCGCCCAATCTGACATTCCAGGCACGATCACGGTCACTGACAGACCCGGCGATGTCTGGAAGTACAACCAGAGGTTCAACAGCATGCGAGACGAAGCTCTGGGGCCCTCGGCGACAGCCGAATTCCTCCACCAACTAGCACGAGAGATCGAGTAGCCATTAACACTCACCTGACGGCCCCCGACGTGGCCGAAGAATCCGCCTGGTTCAAGTCCTCCTACAGCGACAGTCAGGGAGGTTCCTGTGTTGAAGTCGCGGCCGTGACCGGCAACGTCGGTGTCCGCGACTCCAAGGACAAGCAGGGACCCGCGTTCGTCGTTTCGTCCTCGGCCTGGTCCTCGTTCGTCGAGCTGGCCCGATCAGAAGTCGTCGACCGCTGACATTGCTGGACACCACGTGATGTGGCCCTCCCCACGGCAATTGGGGAGGGCCACATCACGTCATTGCCTCACTTTGACGCACGGCGCTGACAGTCAATAGACCACCGCGCAAGCGTACGCATCATCAGGTCTGCGTCACCACCGCATCGATGGGGAGGGCGTGTCCGATGACAGCCCACCGCCGCGCGCTCCACTCCTCGACGCGAGGCACGGCACAGAAAAGGGCAGACGAGCCGCGGTACCGACCAGGGACCGTGCTTGGGGCGGTCTGCGACATTCTGGAAGAGCTGTTCAGCAAGCTCCTTGTCGTAGATGATGCCGGCGACACGCTCGGGTAGCGGGAGTTGGTCGAGCGCGGGAACCGGATGCGCACCACCGGCCGTCGTTCAGGCCCGGGTGTAGCCGCCGTCGGCGAAGAGTTCGGCGCCCGTGACGAACGACGAGGCGTCCGAAGCCAGGAAGAGAGCGGCCTCGGCGATTTCCTCGGCGTCGGCCAGCCGCCCCAGTGGCACGACGGCCTCGGCGAACTGGTCGACGTCCGGCCCCGCGGCGCCCAGCAGGCCAGGGGTCCGCGTGGGTCCCGGGCTGAGCACGTTGACCCGGAATCGGCGCTCCCGCGACTGCCGGGCCCAGTTGTGCACGAGGTTGCTCACCGCCGCCTTCGAGGCGCTGTAGACCTCGAGTTGCTCATTGGGCCGTACGCTGTTGCTCGAGCCGACGACCAGGATGGAGGCGTTCTCCGCAAGAAGCGGAAGCGCCTTCTGAACGGTGAACAGTGGGCCCTTGACGTTGACGGCGAGCGTCAGGTCGACATTCGCCTCGGTGTGGCCGCCGAGCGCGGCGTCCGCGACGATTCCCGCGTTGGCCACCAGCACGTCGATGCGTCCGGCCTCCTCGCCAACTCGCGCGTAGAGCGCGTCCAGGTCGGCCAGGACCGAGACGTCGGATCGTACGCCGGTGGCCGCAGGGCCCATCTCCTTGACTGCCGCTTCGAGGCGGTCGATGTCCCGGCCGGTCACGAAGACCCGTGCGCCCTCCCGGACGAAGCGGTGGGCGATGGCAAGACCGATCCCGCTGGTCCCTCCGGTGATCACGGCCACCTTCTGCTGCAGTACGCCTGGCATGTCGAACTCCTTCAGTTGTGGAATCGATCGTCCATAACGTAGGCAGTAATGGACGATCGAGTCAAGAATGAGTAGGGTGAGACCATGCCGAGACCACGCGCATTCGACGAACGCCAAGTCCTGGAGCGGGCCCGGGAACAGTTCTGGTCGACCGGCTATGCAGGAACCCGGATGGACGACATCGCCCAGGCGACCGGCCTGGGCAAGGGCAGCCTGTACGGCGCATTCGGCGACAAGGGCAAGCTGTTCCACCGCGTGTTCGGCGACTGGTGCACCGCAGTCGTCGAGGTGGCCGAAGGGCGGCTGACAGGCGGCCCGGACGCAGAGGCATTGGCCCGGCTGTCGGGATACGTGCATCTAATGGCGGAGAACACCGCCTCCGACACCGAGCGCCGCGGGTGCCTGTTGGCCAAGGGCGCGGCGGAACTGGCCCAGCACGATCCGACGGTCGCCGGACAGTCGGCCGAGACCATGACGACACTGCTGACCCTGCTGCGGACGGAGATCAGCGCCGCCCAGCGCCACGGCGACATCGACACCGCTGCGGATCCGCAGCGGTTGGCGGCACTGCTGCTGACGGTGGTCCGCGGTATCGAGGCGGTAGGCAAAGCCGGCCTGGCCCCGGAGACGCTGCGGAACATTGCAGACACCGCACTCGCGGTCCTGCCCACGCCCGAGGGGCAGAAACGCCTCGCAACCGGGCGCAGTCCGGCCCGCAAAAACCAACTTGGTGCCATCACGGCCACATGATCCGCCGGACACGGCCTAGCCCGGTCCGACCTGGTCGCTAGTACGGGCTGCTCTCGCCCGGCCGTAGAAGCCGGGCGAGAGCGGTGTGGCCCCTCGATCTCGGCACGGGGCCGTGGCCTTCCGGACGGGAAGGTCTGACGCCAGTGGCGCCTGTCCTTCCCCATTGGCGGGGTGCGGGCCGTCCCGCCGCAGCAAATCCCGGAACTTCAGCCCCAAAAGCATGGATTGGGCGTCATCTGTTCGCGCGGGCGATCGAGACGGGGCCCCGAGCTTTCGCGACGGCCCCCATTGTTCCGCGATCCGCTCATCAGATGGCGGCCTCGCCCGGCTGGCCTCCATGCTGTCGTCCGGCTCCTCGCTGACGCGTCGGCACCGCCGAGAGGGCCCTTCCGGACGAACGCCGTGGGAAAGGTCTCGATGTTCAGCAAGCACCCTCCGACCGCCGCCGCGCTACGGGCGGTCGTCCCCCGTAGCGGGGTTCCAACCACGCCTGCGCCAGGCTTCGTTGGACCCGCCGCCGCGACGGTTGCCGCTCTCGAACCGGGCGCGCCGCATGCGGTGAGCGTCCGCAGGGCCGCGCTGCGGCGGTCCGCCGCCCTCAGGTCGGCCGGAGGCCGGGACGGGAGGCGCACCGGACGACTCCGCGTTCCCTGCCGGGCCGACAGCCGGGGGTTCCGCCCAGTAAGCCGGGCCGCAAGCTGGGCCCGATCGCCGACGGCGTCGGGGCGGCCCACCGAGCCTGGCTTGAGCCGCTGCGCACGAGGTTCCTGGCCAGTGGACTGACCATCAGCGACCTGGCCCTGCGGGGCGGTTGGTCGAAGTCCAAGGTGTCCGAGCTGCTGCGCGGCACCGGTCTGTACCCGCGGTGGGAGATCACCTCCAGCCTGCTGCACCTGCTGGGCATCCCGACCTGGCCGATGCGCAGACTGTGGACGGCGGCCGCGGTCGAAGCGCACAAGAAACCGGACTGGATCAACGGGTGTATCCAGCGGGTCGTCCTGTCCACCGGGCCCGCCCTCCCTCCGCTGGACCACCGCGGGTTCAGCGAGCTCAACCGCCCCGGCTACACCTCCTACGCCCGCGTCTTCCTGCGCTGCCGCGAGAGCGTCGACCGCGTGGTCGCCGAAACGTTCGACGTGCTGTGGCTGAGGTGGGATGAGGCGCTTGCCAGCGCAGACGTGCAGAAGTTCGCCTGGACCGTGCTGCGCGCAGGCGTCATGGCCCGCACCCCTCACATCGACGGCTGCCCCGAGCTGGCGCCCGCCGCCTTCAGCACGGTGGCCCTTAACCGCGCCGGTGCGCTCACGGCACGGTTCGACCAGATCGAGGAGTCCCTGACGCTGTTCAAGGTGCTGAGCCGGCTGCCCGCCCTCCAGCTCGATGTCATGGTCCTCAGGTACCTACGCGGCATGGACGACATCGCCGTGGCCGATGTCCTGGGCGTGCCCATCGCCTCCGTGCGCTCAGCCGACATGCATGCCCGGCGCCATCTGACCAACGTCCTCCACCCCCAGTACGGCCCCAGGGAGGGACATTCCTGTGACTCCGATTGACGAACTCCTCGCCCGCGCCCTGCTCCAGGCCGAGCCCGACGTCCCCCATGACGTCGTCCCGTGCCAGGACGCCCATGTCTTCTCCCTGCTGGACGCCGATCTGTTGTGGCCGGCCGCGGACTGGCTGCGGCAAAGCCCGGCCGGCGACAGCGCCGCGGACGATCTGCAGACCTTGTGCGAGACGGTGGTGGAGCACACGGCGGCCACTTCGCTGCGGGACTGGCTCACCGAGCAGCTGCCCGAGCCGCCCGGCGCCCGAGTACTGGGATGCATCCTCCACCTCACCGATGCCGAGGACAGCGCCCGGTTCTGGTGGCAATACGCCGCCGGCGCCGGGGACACCACCGCCTACTACTGCCTCTACCTGCACCACCTCGGGCTCGGGGAAACAGAGGCGGCCGCATGGTGGCGCGAGCAGATCCAACTCGACACTGCCCGCACCCCCGATGCGGTCACACAGGTCTTGTGCGAGACCGACCTTGTCCCCCACCCCGACACCAGCACCCCGACCGTGCTGCGGGTCCTGCGCCTTCTGGCGGACCGGGCCGAGCGGCCGCGGGCCGAAGTCGTCGAAGCGGTCATGGAGTACGTTCCCAGCGCCGTAGCCGCCGGCTACGTCGACAACCCCGACGTCGAACTCGCCCCGCCCGGCAGAGATTTCGCCGACCACATCAGCCTCATCCTGGCCGCGTGCGCCATCAGCTCCTCATACCCCGCCCCACCACAGCCGGCCACCACCCCCGAACTGCCCCTGCGGCTACCGCACCCCCGCCGACGCACATCCGTGTGAAAACACAGCACGAGGAACTCCTGGAGGCCGAGTCCAGACACAGCGGACCGCCCCCGGGCATGCGGCGCTGCGCGGGCCGCCCCGCGTATCCCCGGGCCCCAGCGAGAGCGGCTTCCACCGACGCTCGTCGAAGAAAGGGAACGTCATGCACGACAACCCCGACCACCACTCCACGGGCAGGACCCGCGCAGCCACCAACCGCCTCGTGCAAGGGATCCGCAAACGCAGACGAGCAGCCATCGGCCTCCTGCTCCGCGGCGCATGCTACGGCCTGGGCACCGGCGCGGTCAGCGTGGCCACCTACTGGCTGCAAAGCCGCATGTGACAGCTGCCGAAGCCCCGGGCGAGGACGACTCTCACCACCCGGAACAACCTCGCCACTGGCGGGGCTACACCGGGGTTGCGGCCAGCGCCGCGGAGGGGTTGGACTATCTGCTGGCCAACCGGCGGGTGCTGGGCCCGGACCACCCCGAGACTCTCACCACCCGGGGCAAGCTGGCTCAGAAGCTGTGTCTGAACCTCTTTTCGCAGGTGGCAGGGCTATGGCATGGGGTGTGGAGTCTGCTTGCCGTTCAGCGTCGATGGTCGCCGTTCCGAACGGCGATGGCAGTGCGCTGATCTTCAGGCGGCTGCGAGGGTGACCGGCGGCGCCTCGGTCTGGCGGCGAGGCTGGGCATGCGGCGGGACCCGCGGGCACCCGGGTCCGCCGCTCCCGCAGCATCCCGGGTGCCACCGCGGCGGCGGCACGGCTGCAGTGCCGTCCGGCGGGTGGCGATCTGCGCTGTCGCCCGGCGCCCCGAGCGGCGCACACCTGCGCAGGCCCGAACCGGCGAGGACCGGGCGAGGATCCACGCGCACCCGCGGCACCGCCGTCGGTCCCGGGCACGCCGGAGCGGCGCAGCTTCGACTACATCCGGCACGGCACCGTGGACCTGTTCGCCGCGCTGAACACCGCTACCGGCAAGGTGATCGGGAAAAGTCCCGGCCAGCACCGCGCGGTCGACTTCCGTGACCTCGTGGGCGAGATCGACCGCCAGACCCAGCCCGGCCTGGCCTGGCGGTCCACGTGATCTGCGACAACCCCTCCGCCCACAAGGCACCGGTGGTGCATCGCTGGTTGCTGGAACATCCCCGCTTCGAGCTGCACTTCACCCCCGACGCACTCGTCCTGGATCAACCAGGTCGAACGCTGGTTCGCCGAGCTGGAACGGCGCTGTATGGAACGCGGCGTCTTCTGCTCACTCAACGAACTCAAGACCGCGCTCGAGGACTGGATCAAGACCTGGAACGACACCGCCCGGCCGTTCACGTGGACCAAGACAGCCGACCAGATCATCGACCGCATCTGCCGCTACTGCGACAGGATCTCCGGACCAGGACACTAGGCGGGCCGCAGCAGGCGGTGCAGGCCCGGCTCGATGTCCGGGGCGTTGATCGACCCGTAGCCGAAGACGAAACCCGGGCGTGCGGAGCGGTTTCTGGCGACCTCCGCCAGGGTGTAGACCGCCACGCCTGACGCCCGGGCCCGGCCGGCTCGGTCCGCGAGGGTGGCGGGGTCGGCGAGGTCGCCTCGGGTGAATGCGGTCACGTGCAGGCCCGCGGAGGACGGCACCGGCTCGGCCAGGTCCGCGAAGTGGCTGTTGAGCGCCCGGGTGAGGATCTCGTGCCGGGCCGCGTACGTGTGCCGCATCCGGCGGATGTGCCGGGCGAGCAGCCCGTCGTCGACGAAGCGGGCGAGCGCCGCCTGCGTCGGGACCGGCGTATGCCAGTCGGTGGTGTACTTGGCGGCGCGGAGCGCCGTGCGCAGCGGGGCGGGCGCCACCAGGAAACCGATGCGCAGAGAGGGTGACATCACCTTGGAGAACGACCCCACGTAGATGACGTGTCCAGCCTGGTCGAGGCTCTGAAGCGTCTCGACCGGCCGCCCGCCGAACCGGAATTCGCTGTCGTAGTCGTCCTCGATCACCGCCGCACCGTGCCGCCGCGCCCACCACAGCAGCGCCGTTCTGCGCCGCAGGGACATCGGCATGCCGAGCGGGAACTGGTGGGCGGGGGTGACGTACACGGCGCGGGTGTCCGGCGGGATGGCGTCCACCACCAGGCCCTCGGCGTCCACCGGTATGCCTGTGACCTCAGCGCCCTGTGACCGGAACAGCAGCCGGGCCGGCGGGTAGCCGGGGTCTTCAACGGCCACCCGGTCGCCCGGTTCGAGCAGCACCCGCCCGATGAGGTCAAGGGCCTGCTGCGTGCCGGTGGTCACCAGCACATCGTCCGGGCCGGTCCGGACGGCGCGGGAGACTCCGATGTGCCGGGCCAGCGCGGCCCGCAGCCCGGCGTGACCGGCCGGATCGCCGTATCCGGCCGCTCCGGCTGCCGAGAGGCGCAGTTCCCGGGCGACCAGGGAACGCCAAGCGTCGTACGGGAAGAGCCGGGCATCCGGCAAGCCCACCCGGAAGTCGTGGGCCGCCGTGGTCGGTCCGGAGGTCTCTGGGCCCGCCCACGGGGACAGGCCCGCCCATACGGCGCGCGGGCGCAGTCCGGAGTCGGTGGTACCGGTGGTTGTCGCGGCGTCGCGGGAGGGCAGACCTGTCGCCTGCACGTAGGTCCCGGAGCCGACCCGACTGTCCGCGTAGCCCTCGGCGACCAAGCGTTCGTAGGCGACGCCGACGGTGTTGCGGGCCACCGCGAGGCGGTGGGCCAGCTGCCGGGTCGGGGGCAGCGGATCGCCGGGCCGCAGCAGCCCGTCGTGGATCGCGGTGCGCAGCTGGCGGTAGATCTGGCCGGACAGGTCGCGGTGCCCGTCGAGCGTGACGTGAACGTCCATCGTGGCTCTCGGCTGCTGCCTCTTGGCTTTCGGCTTGCCTATTGGCTCAATCACTTGGCGGGTTATTGGCTCTGGAGCTGAGCCTCTGAGTGAGCTTACGCTCCGGCCATGGACATACGACGGCTGGACCGCCAAGCGCTGCTGCTCACTGGGGAAGTGGTCTCCCGGGTGAAGGCCGATCACTTGAGGCTGGCGACGCCGTGCGCGGACTGGACCGTGTACGGCCTGCTCCGCCATCTGGTCAGTCAGAACGAGGGGTTCGCTGCCTCCGCCCGCGGCGTGGGCGAGCCGTGGGCGGTATGGCGCGACGGTGACCTCGGCGACGATCCGGCCGGAACGTACGAGGCGTCGGCGGACGAGGTGGCCGCGGCGTTCGCGGAAGACGACGTGCCGGAGCGGCGGTTCGCGCTGCCGGAGGTGGGCAAGGGCTTCGGTGTCCCCGGCCGGATCGCGATCGGCTTCCATCTGCTCGACTACGTGGTGCACGCCTGGGACGTTGCGGTGGCGATCGGCGCCCCCTGGGAGCCCGCCGCCGAACTCACCACCGCCGCGCTGCGCGTCGCCGCCCAGGTCCCGGACGAGGGCCGTGGCGCCGGTGCCGCGTTCCGCCGGCGGATCGCCGTCCCCGACGACGCGTCGCCGGACCACCGGCTGCTCGCACTGCTCGGCCGCGATCCGTCCTGGACGCCGGGGCCATGCTGAGCAGCCGTGTCTGATGCCTCCATGACAAGATTGGGTCATTCGGCCGTGGGGCACGGCAGAGCTGGTCGTAGCTGGTGAGGGCGGCAGGACCGTCGAATGCGACCCCCACCGCCGTCGGCACGTCCCCTGCGGCCGCTACGCGAGTTGCCCGAAGCGCCATCGGTCCCTGCGCTCACCACTAGCGCAACGGCCTTCCCTACCCACCCCGCTTGGTATTCGTACAAGCAACGCCTCCACACGCACGCATATGTTCAGGCCTGCAAGGCCGCTAGTCATAGGGTGCAGCCGGTTCCCATACCCGAAGGAGCAACAGATGGCGATCGAAGGCGTCTCCCCCTACCTGCGGTACGACGACGCGGACGCCGCGCTGGAGTGGATGGAGCGAGTCTTGGGCTTCACCGGCGCGGTCCGCTGGCGCGACGACTCTGGGCGGACATTCGAAGCCGACATCTATGCCGGACCGACGAAGATCGGAGTCAGCGGTGGCGGCACGAGCGACGACGGGAAAAACGCCATCCTCATCGTGCATGTCGACGACGTCGATGCATACTTTGAGCGGGTTCGTGCCGCAGCCGACACCGAGGTGGAGCCCCCGACGGACCAGCCCTATGGGCCCCGGACCTTCACCATCACCGATCCCTGGGGATACCAGTGGAACTTCTGGCAGGGCGAGGCCACCCCACCCGAGTGATCAGTACGATCGACCTGCCGTGGGAGGCCCCGGCCGGTCCCACGTTCACAATCCCACGACGCGCCCCATGCGGGCGGGTTGGCCCCACCGTCGCGCACGGCCCGGGCGGTGCGCCATCCTCCTACCACGCGTTCGGCATGACGAGCGCTCAGCGTGCTCGCCCTGCTGCATCGCGATGACCGTTGCCGGGTCCGCTGACGCCTTCACCACTGTCCTGCACCGACCGAGCAGAATTCCGCCGCCCCGCCATTGTCGGCGGCAGCGGGTCACCGCGCGCGCCAACCCTCATGCCCCAGATCATCTGACCGAACGCACCTCACGGTAGTAGTTGAAAACCTAGTGAGGTTCGACCACACGCCCTTCCGCCGGATTCAGGGCCGACGTGTACCGCGGCAAGCGAAAGAGATCGGAGTCAGCGTGACAGGTGACGGCAGACGCTTTCGTAGGCGACACCCGAGGCGTACTGCTCCCATTCGGCCCGCGTCAGATTCCGGTTGACCAGTCGGCAGCCGTAGTCGGCCCATTGAGTGAAGTCCGGCCTCCATGTACGCGCCACGCCGTCGGCACCGGCGGAGGCGAGGAGTCGGCCGTCAGGGCTGAAGGCGACTGCGCAGACCTGCCCCTGATGTCCGGTCAGGCCGGGGCCGGTCTGGCGGCCTGTTTCGGCGTTCCACCTGCGTACGGAGCCGTCGGCGCCAGCCGTGACGAGTTCGCGCCCGTCCGGGCTGAAGGCCACGTCGTTGACCGCGTCCCCGTTTCCGGTGAGCGGCCTGCCGCGCTGCTTGCGGGAGGCGACGTCCCACAGCCGCGTGGTGTGGTCCGAGCTGGCGGTGGCGAGGTGCGTGCCGTCGGGGCTGAAGACGACGTCCTGAACCTCGCCGGTGTGGCGGCGCAAGGGCGTGCCGTACTGCCTTCGCGCGGCCACGTCCCAGATCACCGCGGTCTGGTTCGTGCCCGCGCCGGCGAGCAGCGTGCCGTCGCGGCTGAACGCCACGCCGTTCACGGCCTCTTCGTGTCCGGTGAGCGGCTCGCCGACCGGCTTTCCGGTGCGCACGGACCACAATTTGACCGTCGTGTCCTCGCTCGCGGTGGCCAGTAGCGTGCCGTCCGGGCTGAAGGCGACGTCCCGGTCCCGGGCACCACGATCACCTACTCCGCCGTCGGCTCGGGCAACGGCATCCAGGACTTCCTCCGCGGCGAGGACGTGGCCTTCGCCAGCTCCGACGCTGCCCTGAAGCCGGAAGAGGCCGAGCAGTCCAAGGAGGTCTGCGACGGAGGCAGTGCCATCAACCTGCCAATGTCCGCGAGCCCGATCGCGATCGGTTACAACGTCCCCGGCGTCGAGAAGCTGGTGCTGGACGCTCCGACCGTCGCCAAGATCTTCAAGGGCGACATCAAGAAGTGGAACGACCCGGCGATCGCCGCGCTGAACAAGGGCGTCACGCTGCCCGACACGGCGATCCAGGCCTTCCACCGCTCCGAGGACTCCGGCACCACGCAGAACCTCGGCAAGTACCTGGGCTCCACCGCCAGGGCCGAGTGGCCCTACGAGGCCGAGAAGAAGTGGCCGGCCCCGGGTGGCCAGGCCGCGTCCGGTTCCTCCGGTGTCGCCGCGCAGGTCAAGCAGGTCGCCGGCTCGATCGGTTACTTCGAGCTCTCCTACGCGACCTCGCAGTCCATCCCGACCGTGAGCATCGCGACGGGCGCTGCCGCCCCGGTCGAGGCCACGTCCGAGAACGCCTCCAAGGCCATCGCCGCCGCCCAGATCAAGGGCACCGGCAAGGACCTGGCCCTGGCCCTGGACTACACCACCAAAGCCGAGGGCGCCTACCCAATCAGCCTCGTCACCTACGCAATCGTCTGCGACAAGGGAAACAAGCCCACCAGCCTGAAGACCCTCAAGGCTTTCTTGCACTACACCGTCAGCGAAAGCGGCCAAGCCTCTCCGCTGAAGCAGGGCTACGTCCCGCTCCCCGCCCATCTTGCAGAGAAGGTCCGGGCGGTCATCGCGACGCTCGCCTGACCCCGCGCCCCAATGCCCCACACCAACTGGCGCGGACAGATAGCAGTCGCGCTGCACGCGATCCAGGATCGCCCCCACGCCCCGCGGACTGAGCCCCGTTGGTTTTGTTCACCAGCTCGTGACAGTGGTTGTTCACGAGTTCGGGAGGCGGTCCGACCTGCCCAGCGTCGATGCTCACGAGGACGGGAGGCACCGCGCGGCGACCCCCCTCCCCCGTGGGGCGGATGCGGTCGCGACCTTCGGACGATGCCCGGACACCGGATAGGTGGCGACGATCAAGGCGCATGCCATCACACGCCGAGATCGGAGCCTCACCATGCTGAAGTGGACCCTGCGCGCCACCGCCGTCCTCGCCATCGTCGCCGCAATCGCCACCCCCGTCGCCGTGCCCGCACCCGAAGCAGCGGTCGCTACACCAGCTGTCGCCGTCACCGCGCCCGCACCCGCCCCCGATGCCCCGAGGGCGGAGCTCACCTCCGCGTGAAGGGGAAGGCGCGTTTGGACTATCACGTCGCCTTCTAGGATGCCCGGGGCCGCCCGGCCCTCTGGGGTCGTTCTCCCGGACGGGCACACGACAGCCCTGGCGTCATGACCGATTCGCCCCAGCTAACGGCCGAAACCAGTTGTCCCATGGCGTCCGAGCTGGGATTCCGGCCCAGTCGCTGGTCCAGGCGGAGCGCCCCGAGCCCTGTGAGGGCGAACGACCAGGAGGAGTGGCCCGGCTTGCGAGGAAGGCCCGGCGTCGGCAGTCAGAGCACTGCGGACCGTTGCCCTGCGGAGGGTGTGATCCCATCTTCTGGACGTGGTGCGAGCACTCCCCGCACGAATCGCAGTGAGTACAGGCCGACGAAGGCGGCCGCCACGGCGACGAGTACGTACAGGGTCCACTTGGTCCCCTGGTCCGCGGCTGCCGAGACGATCAGCACCACGATGGTCGCGAGCTGGCCGAAGACACCGAACAGCGTGGCGTAGGCGGCAACCACGAGGCCCCAACCGTGGGCGACGGGCTTGAAGCGCCTGGAAACGTTCCCCTTCTCGTCCTCCTGCTCCGGCCAGCCCCAGTAGCACGATGCGGAGTAGACGATGGGGGCGAAGAGGATCACCCCGCCGTAGAGGAGATTCATCCCTAGGAACTGACTAAGGGAAACGCCCGGTAGCCAGTCCGCCAGGAAGCCGGTAGTGCTCAGCACCGTGCCAAGAAGCGCTCCCAGCGCGGTGATGTTCGTCAGCCAGCTGTCCTTGACCGACCACGGGGAGTCGATGTCCAGCGGCTTCTCCTCCCAGCCCTTCTGCGGCTTGCCGAAGAAATTGGCCGGCACGATCATCAGGAAACAGACGATGAGAGCGAGAGCGGCGGCAGCCATGAGCGCGGCGGTGTACTCCGGCTCGCGTTCGGCTCCCCGGGTGAGAGTGAACCTCGTCGTCGCCGGAGGGGTGTTCGACGCCGAAAGGACGAGGGTGCCCTCTCGGCCCACGCATTCCTCGGGTACCACCAGGTCAATGACCACGGCTCTGGCCTCGTTGACGCCGAGGGCCTTCGCCTGGCCGGTCTGCAAGGCCATGACGGCACCGGTCCGAGTGCAGACCTGGTCGTTCTCACCGCCCGTGGCATCGAGATACGCCGCAATCACCGGTGTGACGCTCGCCGGTCCGGAATTGGAGATCACGAGCGGCAGAGGTCCGTGGAGGTGGTCGCGTTTGCCGTGATCGTCCAGCTCGACCTTCGCCGACTCCGGTCCCGTGATCGAGAGTCCCCCGTCGGCTGCCGCGGTCGCTAGGGCCGTCAGCATACCGAGCGCCAGCGCCACGCCGCCCAGAACGCCAGCCATGAGGCAACGCGCAGATCGTGGTCGGGAATAGAGATGTGCCATCACAAGTGCACTAAAGGCGGCCAGCCATCTCGAACGCCCGTGAAACGCCGAAGCCGTTGTCAACGGCGCGAAACTCACCCCGATTGGTGGCTCAAGGTGATGCCCAGCGGTTCGAACGACTCCGGCATCTGCGACAACTGCGTCGGCGTGCGTATCCGATGCAACCGGCGGCGGTCGGATCAACGGAACCGTGGTTGGCGCTAAGAAGCCCAGGAGGAAGCGGTCGCACGGCACGCCGGCGTCTGGCCGTCTTCGGTCCGGTGGCGCGGCGATCCAGCCCCGGACGACGGGCCAGGTCGACGCCAGGCACCCCGCCCCTCATGCCTGCCCCAGGTGGTGTAGCTGCGGTCCAGGTGCCTGAGGCTCTAAGAGGTCCTAACAGAAGCTGTCGTTCGTGTGACTGTCGGTCTGGTTGCTCGTTGGTCTTGTCGTGGGGAAGAGGGAGTCGCGGCCGTGGATCGTCTCGGACGAACTGTGGTCGCTCATCGAGCCGTTGTTGCCCGAGCCGGGTCCGAAGCTGGTCGAGGGCAGGCCGCGGATACCGGACCGGCAAGCCTTGTCCGGGATCCTGTTCGTGCTGCACACCGGCATCCAGTGGGAGTACCTGCCTCAGGAGCTGGGCTTCGGCTCGGGCATGACCTGCTGGCGGCGCCTGGCCGCGTGGAACGAAGCCGGCGTGTGGGACCAACTGCACCTGGTGCTGCTCAAGAAGCTACGGGCCGCGAAGAAGCTGGACTGGTCACGGGCGGTGATCGACTCCTCCCACGTCAGGGCCGCTCGGCGGGGCCCAAAAGCGGTCCCAGCCCGGTCGACCGCGCACGGCCGGGCAGCAAGCACCACGTCCTCACCGACGGTCAGGGCATCCCGCTCGCGGTGTCTCTGACCGGCGGCAACCGCAACGACGTCACCCAACTCCTGCCCCTGCTCGACAAGATCCCTGCTGTCGCCGGTGCCGTCGGCAGGCCCAGACGCCGACCCGACGCACTCCTCGCGGACCGCGGTTACGACCACGACAAGTACCGCCGACTGCTGTGGCAGCGCGGCATCCGTCCCGTGATCGCCGAACGAGGACAACCACACGGCTCTGGCCTGGGCGTCTTCCGTTGGGTAGTCGAACGCACCATCGCCTGGCTGCACGGCTTCCGCCGACTGCGGATCCGCTGGGAACGACGCGACGACATTCATGAAGCCTTCCTCGGCCTCGCCACCTGCCTCATCACCCACCGACACGTCCAACGCCTTTGTTAGGACCTCTAAGCGAGCTCTTCACCCTCTCCAGAACTTCGACCGTGCACCGCGATCTCACGAAGTTGAACAGGTCATCGAACCGGCGGCCGGAATCGGCCACCGTCCAACGGTGAAGCTTGGTCTGCATCTCCAGTACCCGGCCCCGAGGACCCGGAGCTCCGCCATTCGGCGGGGCATCTCCGGAAGTTGGCAGACCACCCGAAGGGATGACCTGCATACGCACCGCTTCCGGCCCTGATCCACCAGGTTCGAGCCGGTGTCCGATTGAGAGACGTAAAACGCCGGTTCCTCGCGTACTCCTCTCCACCACGCTTGCCGGACCCGCCCCATCTGGCAGTACTGGACACGACCCGGCGTTGTCAGGGCCGCTCTCACCCTCCCCGGCATCACCCGGATCAGGCTGCCCTCAGCTTCAACCCCACTGCTGCGAAAGGGAGTTGGTGCAGGTCTTCCACCTCCACTCGAACCAACAGCGCCTCACGGCGCAAATGAAAGCGCAGTCAGACCCCTTCAGTTGGCCACTCTGGCGCTCAGCTTCTTGTGCAACATGGCGCGTTGAGTGCGATTGGGCAGCAGAGTCGGGGATCCGCCGAGCGACGAAAGTCCTCGCGGAGTTACCTGTCCCACTTTTCAGCCGCGGATTGAACAACTGACACGCCGCGACCCGTAGACCTCGACGACAGGTGCCCAACCTGCAGACCGGCGAGTGAATGAGGTTCGCACATGCCAAGGATCCTGCTGCACAATGCCCAGCGCCGCCTTGCGACTCAGGCCGGTTGCCCGGCCGGGTCGGGGAACCGGGCTTCCTTCCGGCGACTGTCCCACTGAGCGGTCGATCCCATGGACTACTGCGTACCTTGCCGCCGCACCCTCAACGGCGCGGTGACGTGCCCGGAATGCGGGGCCTACGACAACGGCATGGCACCGCTCAGCGACTGGGGTAGCGGCGCTCCGGAGGTCGACACGGCGGCGATGGAGGTCCTCTTCGGTGAGGGGCGGGACTCGGCCGAGCCCCGCGGTGTTCCCTCCTCCCATACCCCCTCGGTCCCGCGCGCCTCAGTCGCCGCCGACGTGCCCGAGGACCGACGCCACGGCTCGCCTCGCTGGAAGCAGCACGGCGTTCGGACTCTTGCCGCGGCCACTTTCGCCGTGCTCGGCGGCCTGGCCTCCGCATCGCTGGTGCCTCACTACTCCGCAGGGCTCCCACAAGCGGCACCGAACCCGAAGCTGGCAACCCCGGACGAGCCCCAGGCCCACGACACCAGGAAACCGCCGACTGCCTCGCCTGCACCGGAACGTCCGGCCACACACCCGGGCAGAGGAACGGCCCGCAACCGGAACGGCGGTGTCACTCGGCGTCCCGACACGACGTCCACGCAGCGGGAATCACCCGCCCCACAGGCGTCCCCGGCCCCCGCCAGTCCGCCGCCGGTCAAGGCCAGGCCGACCCCCGGCCCGTCCTCCGGCCGCCCGAGCCAGGCGCCCTTGCCGCCGCCGACTCCGGCCCCGAGCCCTACGACAAGTGCCGACGCCAGCGCCTCGCCGACGGGCAGCCCCACACCCATCACCCCGGGTGAGCCGACGACCGATGCGCGGAGCGAACTGGCGGGCCCGTTGCTGCCGGGCCTGATCGCCGGCGGGGCGGACCGTGGCATCTCTTCACTGTGAGGGTGACGGTCGGAGCTGTCGAACACGGTGGGGGCCTGGTCATCGGCTGCCCAGAAGTCGTCGACCAGTGGGAGGACAAGGCCCCTCGGCGTGCTGTAGGAGCTCACCTAAGAGGTCGTTTCATCCTGTTGTTTCATCCCTGAATGCGGCTTTGGTGTGCTGGTGTCGGGTCTCGCCAGGAGATGGTGCTCTCTCCGGTGAGACGGCGGGCCATCAGGGCGGTCATAGCGACGTGGATCATGGCTTCGGAACGGTGTGGGTGGGTTTCGTAGTCGCGGGCCAGGCGGCGGTGCAGCATCAGCCAGCCGTAGGTCCGCTCCACCGCCCACCGCTTCGGGATCGGGGCGAATCCCCTGGTCCCGGGGGTGCGTTGGACGATTTCGAGGTCGATGCCGAGGGTGGCGGCGTGCTCGACGAAGTGCTTGCGGTAGCCGCCGTCGACCCAGACCTTGCGCAGGCCAGGGTGATCGGCGGCAGCCTGTTCCAGCAGGGTGCGGCCGGCCGTGGAGTCCTGGACGCCGGCCGCGGTGACCAGTACCGCCAGCAGCAAGCCGAGGGTGTCGGTGATGATGCTGCGCTTGCGGCCTACGATCTTCTTGCCCGCGTCGATGCCCTGACTCCTCGCGGGGACACTGGTGGAGGTCTTGACGCTCTGCGCGTCGATCACGCAGGCGGACGGGGCGGCACCGCGGCCTTCCTGCTGGCGCACCAACTCCCTCAGCAGACCGTTGAGTTAGGCGAAAACACCGTCCCTTTTGCCACCTGGCGAAGTAGCCGTACACATCTGATGCGGTGGGAAGTCGTGCGGGAGATAGGCCCATTGGCATCCGGTGCGGTCCACGTACAGGATCGCGTTCATGATCTCGCGCAGGTCATGCCGTGGCGGCCGACCGAAAGTCCAGGGCCCGGCCTCGGCGTTCGAAACGCCAGGCGGACAGCACCGGCTCGATCAACTCCCAGCGGGCGTCGGACAGATCACTCGGATACGCGCGACGTTCCGTCATGACCCGGGCATACCGCCGCCCGGGGGGCGTGCGCCCAGGCGTTCCTGCCGCGTCGAAGCACGGGACAGACCGGGGCGCCCTCGAATGAGACAGGCGCAAGCACACCTCCACCCCAGCCGTCACACCACCAGCCTCACTAAGAAGAACCGCCTCCACAGACTCACCAGCAGCACACCGCGACGCTGCACAAATGACCTAGAGCACCGCACTCAAGATGAAAACGACCTCTCAACTTGTTCTTTAATGGTCTGACCTGGTCACGTTCGGCGATGGTCTCGGGCCGCCTGACCGTTTTACCCACGTCGTAGTGGGTGGCGGGGTGACGGTTCTTCGAGCCGAGCGGTCTGCCGGGACCGGGCCGGTTGGGTTTCGGTGCACGGGCCGGGCAGGGCAAGTTCGGGCGGAGGTTCCTGAACCCCCGGCGGACACGGGCGGGGGTGAGTCGGCCGGGCTCGGCCGGCTTCTCCCAGGGGCGGCGGAGGTCAGCGGCCAGCGGCCGGGCGAGGCGAAGTTGGGTGTGGGCCGCGATGACCAGCCAGGTCCAGCGGTCCGCCGCCTCGGGGGTTCGGAGCTTTGGGCGGGTCCAGCCCAGCGTCTGCTTGATCATCCGGAAAGTGTGTTCCAGGTCGAATCTGCGCAGGAACGCCTGCCAGCGCAGGTCGACGCCCTCGTCCGACAGACCGGTTGCCGACGACCACAGCCAGACGGGGAGTGGATCGTGTCCGCCGGGCAGGCGGTCGACCTCCAGACGGATCAACGTGCCTTCGATGACGGGGAGTTCGCCGGTGTGGTCGATCCACGCGGAGCGGGTGGTCAGACGAGGATGGATGCGATCCCAGGCCATCGCGCGAGCGGTGCCGTAGCGGTCGGTGAGCTGCACCGTCGCGGCATCAGGCTCGCCCCAGGTGTCGGGCTTGGCGAAGCGGAATTCCTTGCCGTGCTTCGGCGGGCGCCCGCCTTGCGGCGGCGAGATCCAGGGGACCGGGACGGGCTTGCGCATCGCTCGGTCCGTGCGCATCCGCCCCAGGACTTCCACCGGCAGTCCTTCCAGTAGATGGGCCATGCGCGGAGCGTCGTAGCCGGCATCGAAGACGACCAGGATGTCGCGATCACCCGCTTGCCAACGGCTCATGTCGATGAGGTCTTCGACCACCCGGCGGACCTGGGCAGCGGTGACCTCGGCGACGTCGTCGGCCGGCCCCAGCCGCAGCGCGTCCAGGATCTGGCACCACGAGGTCCGGCCCGACTCCAGCACAGCGACGAACGAGTAGGGCCAACCGGGCACGAACTGGTCCGAGGACCGGCCGCTGCGGCCGTAGACGTGGCAGAACAAGCGGTCCGGGCTGGTCGGTGCGTCCGGCCGAAGCCAGTGGGTGACGTCCACCGCCAGGACCAGACGCCCGTCGGCGGCCTCGGGCTGCGGCAGCCCGGCCAGCACCTGCCGCAACTGCGGCACATCCACGTTCCCGCAGTTGAGCGCGTCGTACATCGCGCCGTGCCCGCGCCGGTGCTCGGCCGTCATTGTGAGGTCCACCGGCGTGGTCACCGGGCCGTCCGCGCACAGCAACGCGTCGGTCAGCTCGAACAGCGTGTCCCCGCGCATGGGCAGGCAGTCGAAGAAGTCGTCCCGGAAGTGTGACGCCACCGCGAACGCTTCCCGCCGAACGTCAGGTTGCAGCAGACTCATTCCCCCACGGCCTTTGTACTGATCAAGTGCCTCTGGTCGGAGCACAGGATCAGACGAAGGCCGTGTTCACGTCCCCAGAATCCTCATACGAGCGAGTGCGTTCGAGGCATCGTTCGAGGTCAGACCATAAGGAACAAGCTTAGAGACCACGGTTGCTGTGTGGAGCGTCCGGCGTCAATGACCGCCGTAGGCAGGTCCGTCCTTGATAAGAACAAGCTGAGAGCCCACGATCGCTACGCGCTGCCGCCAGATCGGCGGCCTGCGGGTCGCCTGAGTTGGGAAGCCGTCCTTGTGCGGCTCAGTGGGTAGGGTTGACGAAGTCCAGGGCCTCACGAGCCAGTGCGTCCCAGCTGAGCTCCGAGCCGGGGTCCAGGCTGAGCCACTCGCGCATGAGCCGCCCGTGCCCCGGGTCGAAGCGCTCGCCCTCACCGGCATCCACCAGCTGGTCGACCCGGGCCCGCGGGAGCTTCACCACCAGACGGCCCTGCGCGAGCATCGCGAAAATCTTCCCGCCGACCTTGAGCGCAGCAGCGCCGAACTTTCCCTCCCGTCCCGGCTCATCGCCAGGGATGGTCACCCCGTCCAGCTCCGCGAACTGCGCGACCAGCTGCTCGTACCGCTTCTCGGGAGAGACTGCCCGCCGTCGCTGCATCGGCTCCTCGACTCATTCCGGCCGGTGCGGGGTCTCCTGCCGACCTCCGACATCTCGGTGCCCGGCAGCCTACTGTTGTGACCAGGCAGACCATAAAGAACAAGCTCAAAGCCCGTTTCCGAACAGCACTTGGGCGCTACGCCCGCTTGACGCGGTGGCGCCCTACGGCGATACGGAACCTACTCGGGCGGGATGTCGGGCCGGTTCGCCGCAGCGAGTGCTGCGCGCACGAGTTGGAGATCGACTTTCGGCACGGCGAGGTCCCAGCGCCGGCCGGCCGCGTAAACGACGATCATGCAGAAGCGAGGGTCCCCGGGGTTGAAAGTGCCGGGCCAGGCGTCCCTGCCCGCTTCCTCTACCTCGAACGGCGGATCCAAGGGCACACCGGAGCCGTAGCCCGTAAGGACCCGATAGCGACCCCACCGACGCCTCCGGGTTCCTGGAGCCCGCGATGGCCTCGGTGCTTGCCCTGGCCCGGGTTGACGCCGTTCGAGCCCGCATCCCTGCCTTGGGTAGCAAGTTCGCACAGCTGTACCCGACCCAGCAGGCCGCCGTCATCGAGCGGCGGCCCTCCGCCTACTTCACCGACTTCCGAGATGGAGCCGGCCGACGCCGACGTCTATTTCGGCAAGATGCTTCGCGGCGCCAAGCCTTCGACGCGGACCGGCCGGGCCGGTGCGCTGGCGGTGTTCGCCGGATGGCGCGAGGAGCTGGTGACCTGCCGCAAGTTCGGCCCGGCCGCTCGCAACTACGCAGTCGCCCGACTGGCAGCCGACGTGGGGACCCGGCCGCCGCCGCGAGGGTCTGCGCATGGGTCGCCCCGCCGGGCAGGTACGGGACCGCGTCCAGCTCGACCGCGCCGTAGGCCCAGAACGTCATCCGGAGCCGGTACGGCCGGTCCTTCGCCCTCAGCGTGCCGGCCGTGCCGTTGCGGGGGTTGGCGAAGACCTGCGCGTTTCGCCTGCTGTGATCAGGGGGACCGTACCGGTTGCAGCGAATATCCACCGGATTGCTCCGATGTGTCCCTACAAAGCCATGTCGTGAGCCGGGCTGACCGCTGCGACGGCCCCGACCCGACCCGACAGCTCAGACGGCCCCGGGCCCGGACGCGGTGGCGCGTCCGGGCCCGGGGGTACCAGCGACCCTTGACGGCGGTCAGCCGGTGTTGCCGCCGCGGTTGTGCCAGGCGCGGATCGCCCCGCCGTCGTAGATGACGACGTAATCGGCCTTGCCGTCGCCGTCGACGTCGCGGAACGTCGTCTTGTCACCGGGGTAGCCGGTCTCGTTGACGAAGTACAGCTCCTTGATGAAGCTGCCCGCGCCGCCGCCCCCGTTGTTGATGTAGGCGTGGACGGCCCCGGTGCTGCCGACGATGAGGTAGTCGTCCTTGCGGTCGCCGTTGACGTCGGCGAGCCGCAGCTTGTCGCGGGAACCGCCCTGGACGCCCCCGGCCCAGTTCAGCCACTCCTTCCAGTGGATGGTGCCGTCGCTGTCGGGGGTGTTGACGTAGGCGTCGACGGCCCCGGTCTCCGTGACGCGCAGGAAGTCGGCGCGGCGGTCGCCGTTGATGTCGGCGAAGCGGATCTGCTCGCGGGTGGCCCCGCGGACTCCGGGGGCGATGACGCCCAGGTTGCGCCCGAAGTACGGGAGTTGGTCGTCGTCGCCCTGCCGGCCGTCGTTGAGCCAGGCCGTCACGGCGCCCTCCGGGCTGACGTACAGGTACTCGTCGCGGCCGTCACCGGTGACGTCGGCGAACCGTACGCCGGCCCCGAAGCCGGCCGGGCCCATCGGCGGGAAGAGGCCCCGCCCGGGCGTGGGGTTGACCCAGTGTGGGTGCAGCAGGTCCGCCCCGGGGGTGTTGAAGGCGGCGCACACCGAGCCGTCGTCACCGACCTTGACGTAGTCGGCGCGGCCGTCGCCGTTGATCTCGACCAGGTCGGTGCGCCCGGTGCAGGTGTTCATGCCGGGGGCGATGACGCCGATGGCCTCCCAGCCGGGCCCGGCCTTGCTGCCGTCGTCGTCAGCCGAGCCGCAGCCCTTGCCGGTGCCGCTCCGGGGGTCTTCCAGCCAGCCGTCGGCCGCGGCCTGGGCGATGCCGTCCAGGAACACGTCCGCCATCTTGCGGTAGCCGGTGTCGTTGGGGTGGGCGGGCTGGGCGAGGTCGGCGGTGGTCACCGCGCTCATGTCGAGCAGCGCGACGTGCTTGCCGCGGTCGCGGAAGCCGCCCACCACGGAAGGGAGTTGGGCGTTGTAAGCGTCGATCAGCGGTTGCAGGCCGGGCTTGGTGGCCGGGACGAGATCGGCCACGAGCACGGTCGCCTCCGGGTCATCGTCGAGCACCTGGTCGATCAGGCTCCCGAGCCGGGCGGGTGCCGCCTTGACGTCGTGGTTCTGGTTGAGGTCGTTGGTCCCCGCGTGGAGGGTGACCACGTTGGGCCGCTGGGCGGGCACCGAGCAGTCCGCGGCCTTCGCGATCTGGTCGATCCGCCAGCCGGGATGGCCCTCGTTGTCGCCGTCGGGCATCGCGCCGGTGCGCAGCGAGCCGACGAAGTCCACCGACTTGGCCGCCCGCTTCAGGTCGTCGTACAGCGGCGCCCGGTAGCCGGCGCCGGTGGAGCTGCCCACACCGGCGGTGATGGAGTCGCCCAGCGGCATGACCGTGATGGCCCGCTTGCTCAACTCGGCGGTGCCGCGGGGCGCGGCCGGGGAGCCGGCGCCGGTCCCGCATACGGTGTCGTACGGCTTGGACCACTCGCGGTGGAGGGTGGCGGAGGAGTCGAAGAGTTCGACCCGGTAGGGCCTGATGTCCCCGGGGCGGAACCAGCCGAGCAAATCGGCTCGATGGAGAACAGGAATCCTTCGGCGTTCCGGTCTACACCACGGTCGTTGCGATTCCCGCGCCACGGCGTACCGCTGATGAACCAGAGGTCGCGGAAGGTGCGGGCGTTCAGCCTCTCGTGATCCCACCTGCTTGACGGCCTGTCGTACACGTAGCAGGCGACTTTGGCCTTGTTGTACAGGTGCACGTCCTTCCGGCAGGTGCCGCCCCAGAACCAGTCGTTCCAGATGAGCTTCTCCGCAAAGGGGTGTTCGGCGTCGATCTCCCAGACGCAGTGCACCTGTCCGCCGGACTTGAGGTTGGGAAACTCCTTGTCCTCCCACGTGTTGCCGTCACGGACGCAGGTGCCCTTGATGACCCAGGCCTGGTAGCTGGTCTTGCGGGCGTACTCCCGCGAAGCGAACCGCCAGATGTCCTTGGCCGGGTCGGGGGCGTCGAAGGACGGCATCTCCACGCCCGCCTCGCGCAGCCGCATCTCCAGGGTCTTGCCGCCGCGCTCCCGCGCGAGCTGCTCGGCCGTGCCCTTGACGCTGTCCTCCTCGCCCGCGCACTTGCCGGTCCTGCCGGTCCAGAAGTAGTTGGTGCTCGGGGCGCTGTCCAGGGCCCGGCTCACCTCCTCCTGGGTCGGGATGTCCGCGGCCGCGGCCTGCGGTGCCAGCGCCAACAGCGAGGCCAGCAAGGCCAGTACGAGCAGGGGAACGGGCAGGGCGCGGCCGCCCGGGGGTCTGGGAGAACTAGTCACAAAGGGCATGGATGGGTCCTTACTTGCCGGTGGGGTGACGGAACGTCAATCAGAAATGGGGGAAGGGGCGTTCGCCGGCGCTTCCGCCGGTGTTCAGGCGATCCCACACCAGCACGATCGGTGCATTGAGAAGCTGGTGGACGCCGTCGACGCGCGATGAAGTCCCGTTCCCCATTCTGCGGCGCACGCCTTTGCCGGCTCGGTGGGTGCCGCAATCGGTGACACACCCTCTCAGGACTGCCTGCCGTTGTGCGTGTCCCTGCTCGCAACCACCATGTCCGTGGGGTTCGCCGACCTCATCGGCTTGCCTGTGCGCCTGCGCAGCAGTGGCGCGACCGTTCTGTGAATGATGAAGTACTCGGCTACGCCAGCGGATACGAGGATCGACGCCCACACACTCGTGGTGTAGATGTCGTCGAAGGCCAGGGAGGGAAACGGGCCCTGAAGGGCCACGCCGAGACCGAGGAAGGCCCGGAGCGCGACTGCAGCGAAACTCAGGGCGTAGTTGCGGATCAGCCAGAGCCGGTGGAGTTGGATCTGGCCCTGCCGGATGGCGCGGAAACCCTGGAAGAGCGTGTACAACCAGGCAGCGGACAACAGGTAGAACCCGGCCTGCACGGAAATACCGTCGACGGAGAAGGTGGTCGCCAGGAGGGCCGCAATTGCAGCGACGACGACGCTCGTCATGTACACGTAGCCAAGTGTGCGGTGAAGGCGCGGACGCCGAGCCTGCAGCCTCGTCGCGAATTGGAACGGCCCGACCAGCAACAGCAGACAGGCGGGAAGGGCGTGCACCACGATCGTCAGGTAGTGCGCCGCTACAACCGGGTTGAGGGGGATCCGGCTCGCCGACGCGTCGCCGGTGAGGTAGTTGGCGCCTGAGAACACCGCGGTGCCAACGGCGGAAACCGCGACCGCAGCCCAGGCGATCCGCCTCCTGCCCATACGGGAAACGGAAAAGGTCATTACAAGCTCCTGCTCGGCCGGATGATGCAGCAAGCCTCCCCCACCCCTGGCCACGGCCGCGTCAGTGAGAACTACGTAGAACGACCGTCTACGCAATACTCAACGCAGGAGTTGACGCAGCTCGCGACGAGACGAGATGCCGAGCTTTCGGTAGGTGTTGCGCAGATGCGTGTCGATCGTCCGCGGGCTCAAGAACAGGGCTGCAGCGACCTCCTTGGATGTCGCACCGCCGACGACCTTCCCCACGATGAGCCGTTCCTGGGCGGTAAGCAGTTCAAGCGCGTTCGTCTCATCCCGGCGAGGGCGCTGCCCGGTTGCCTCCAGTTCACGCGCCGCCCGCTCGGCGAACGCGGTCGCGCCCGCCCCGGTCAGCGTCTCGTGTGCCGCCTGCAGCTCAACGCGAGCATCGCCGCGGCGGCCGACGCGGCGCAGCCACTCGCCGTACATCAAGCGTGCGCGGCCGTAGTAGCCTCGCACCTCGGTCCGGGCGAGCAGGTCAATGGCCTCGCAGTAGCAGGCGTCGGTGCTCTCCGCAGCGGGATCGAGCAGTGCCTGCGCGAGCCGGTGCCTGGCCTGGGCCCAGGGGGTTCGGCCGGTCCGCGCCAGGGCCTCGAGCCGGGCTATGACCGCGGTGCATTCCTCTGGCTGTCCGCCTCGGACAGCCGCCTCGACGAATTCCTGATCGAGGCTCCACACCACGTAGGCACCGTCTCGTTCCTGTTTCCGGGAAGCGAGCCCCGCTTTCAGGGCCGCGGGGTAGTCAGCAAGCCCGTTGCACAGCACAGCCGTTGTGTATAGTTCGGCGACCACCTCGTCACGGCCGACGCGCCCAGGCATCGTGGCCCGCAGTTCGCGGACCCGGTCCGCGTCTCCGCGCCACCCAGCCAGGATGAGTTCGGCGAAGGAGAGGCTGACGGTCCCTGTCGCTTCGTCGATCGCCAGGGCTTCTTCGAGACATGCGGCTGCTTCCTCGGGCCGGCCGAACACCGTCAGAGTGATCGCCCGGACCCGCAGAGCCTGAGGCATCAGAGTGAAAGCGCCCTGTTCACGGGCCAGCTTCACCTGCCGGACGGAAAGTGCCTGAGCTGACTCGTCATCGCCCAGATCGAGTGCCATCAGGCAGGCGAGTTCCATCCACCAGGGGCTCGTGGCAGTGCGGAATGCGGCCACCGCCCGCCGCATCGTGGGCACCGCGTCCTCAACTGGCTCCAGTACCTGGTCGAGGAGTGCATCCAGCAGCAGGTCGACCGGGCGAGGCGCTCCTCCTCTGTGCGGTACCTGTTCGCGGATACGCACGCCGAGTTGCCGCAGCCGCCCCGGCAGTCGAACGACGAACATCGACGAGGAGAACGCCTCCAAGTAGGCCTCTCTGGCCCGGTCGGCAGGGAGGCCGGCCGCGGCGTCGACGAGCGCGACGGTGGCATCCGCGCTTCGCGCGACGTGAAATTCGATCAAGGCTTGCTGCAATTGGGCATCGGCGCGGTCGGCAGGTGCCAGCGGACGGCGCTCGGCTTGTGCGAGTAGTTCACGAGCCTGGGCGGGGGCGCCGGAATTGAGCCTCGCCCGGGCCGCAGCGAGGAGTCGCTCACCTTGGCGGGCGGGATCGGGGGACAACTGTGCCGCGCGTTCGAGGAACGCCGCGGCCGCGGACAGACCGCTGCGTCGCTGCGCACGCCCTGCGGAGCCGACCAGCTCCGCGGCCACGTCCTCATCCGTGTCGATCACCGAGTGCGCTCGGTGCCACGCGCGGCGGTCGGGGTCGGCCTTGGCATCAGTGGCCTCGGCGAGTGCGGCGTGGACCCGCCGGCGCGTGCCAGGGGTGGCCGACCGGTAGGCGCCCGATCGCACGAGCGGATGACGAAAGCGGAGCCGGGGGCCGAGACTGATCAGGCCTTCATCCTCTGCAGCGGTCAGCTCGGCTGGGTCCAGGGCGAGCAGACGGGCGGCGCGGCCCACCAGCCCGAAGTCGCCGACCGGTTCTGCGGCGGCGAGCACCATCAGAGATCTGGCCGCAGGAGGCAGTGCCCGCACAAGACGGGTGTACCGGTCCTCCAGCGCGTCCACCACGGTGCCCCGCGGCCCGTCGTCCCTCCCGCCGGGCAGACCCAACGGACCCGTGCGGTGACCGAGTTCCAGCAGCGCCAGCGGGTTTCCGCCAGCTTCGGCCAGGACTCGTTCGATTACCTCACCGTCCAGGTCCGTGTGTGCGGCCGAACGCAGCAGTTCTCTGGCTTCCGCATCGTGGAGGCCTCGCAAGGTGAGGCGTGACAAACCGCTGAGCCCAGGACCGATCGACGGAGCCCGCTCGGCGAGCACCACTGCGATCCGCACCGCGGTGACGCGCCGCGCGACAAAGCCCAGCACCCGCCGGGTTTCAACGTCGGCCCATTGCACGTCGTCCACCGCGCAGCACACCGCCTGGGCTCGGGCCGCCTCGTGCAGCAGCCCCAGTACGGCAAGGTTGATCGTCAGCGGGTCCGGGGCCGTCCCTCCGCAGAGACCAAATACCGACTCCAGCGCCTGCCGTTGTACCGCCGGCAGGCCGTCGCGATACGTGATCACCGGCGCACAGAGCTGGTGAAGCGAGGCGTAGGGAAGATCCTGCTCGAACTCGGTGCCCGAGGCGCGCAGGACCAGCCATCCGTCGAGCCCGCCGACCGTTGTATCGATGAGCGCCGACTTGCCTATACCCGCTTCACCGGCCACTACCAGGGCTCCGCCGCGCCCGTCTGCCGCTGCACGGATCAGGTCGCCCAATGTGCGCAGCTCGTCCTTTCGGGCGACGAACACCATGCCGTCGTTCTCCTCCTAGGGCAGTGTCGAAGGCTGTAACTTAACGGTCGTAGGAGCTCGCCGCTACGGGAAGGAGCAGGCCGGTGTCGGCCGCTTCGGCTCCAGGGCCGACGCACCGCCTTGCTCTCCTCCCTGATGCCCCCACCCCGCTGTCAGGGCCGGCGCCTTGACCGCGGCGACCGGCACCGGCGACACGCTCACCCCGTTCGCGGTCGAACACCTGCCGTTCATGAGGCCGGACTATTCCACCATGACCACCCCGGCACTGGTCATCGCGGGCGGCAAGGACGACTCGCCGATGTCACGCCGGGACCGGAGCGGTGGCGTCGTCGGCGAGATGCTCATCGAGAGCGCCGCCTGGACGGCCTTGGACGGCGGCTGCGCCGCCTCCGACGGAGCCTGGACCATTCACAGCAAGTGAACGACGGCCGGCTGAGGCCGCACGGCTGCGTGTTGCCCCCGAGCACTGCGCCGATGGTCCTGCCAGCAAACGCAGCCCCTAGCGTTACCCAGTGCAGCAGCTATACGAGAGCAGGGCCCTTCCGGGTGTGGCCCGCTCCTGGCGTCAGCCGGCCGGGCACTTCTCACGCCACCTTGATGACGACCTTGCCCGAAGTGTGACCGTTCTCGATGGTGGCGAGAGCAGCCGGGGCGTCAGAGAGCGTATGGACCGCGGTGATCACGGGGGGCGAGGACTCCGTCGAGGGCCAGCCGGGCTGACCGCTCCAGGTTCTCGCGGTCGAGGCGACGCTCAACGAAACGCCCACCGAGCTCGGGCACAGACAGATCACCCACAGCGATGACGTTGCGGGGATCCCGCGCCAGAGGAGCGACCGTCCGCAGCGAGGTGCCTCCGACCATGTCGACGATCCCGTCGAAGCCGTCCGGAACCAGGTCGCGTGCCGCGGCGACGACGTCCCCGGTGGTGTAGTCGATGAACTGCACCCCGGCGGCCTCGGCGTGCTCACGCTTGGCGGTACTCCCTGTGCCGATCACGCGCAGCTCGCGCTTGGCGGCCAGCCGGGCGACGGCGAGGCCAACCCCGCCGCCGACCCCGTTGACCAGAATCGTGGCACCGGCCGGGAGACCGAGTTGGTCGAGCACATCCACTACAGTCGTCCCGGCCACTGGCAGCGTTGCTGCCACGGTCATGGACAGGCCTTCCGCGCGCGCGGTGTTCGGTGCGGACAGCACGGTGGTCTCGGCGTAGGTGCCGCCACCGGTTAGCGCAAAGCCGAAGACTCCGTCCCCCACCTCGAGCCCGTCTACATCCTCGCCCAGGGCGAGAACGGTTCCTGCTGCCTCCGTGCCCAGCACGCGAGGAAACGGACGCCACCCGTCGAGCCCGGCGACCAGACCCGAGCGCAGCAGGTGGTCGAGCGGATTCACGCCGGCGACCTCAGCTTGTTCCTTTTCTTCCGGTCTCGAACGGCGTCCCGAACTTGATCACTCAGGAGGGAGTTCGGCGGACGTGGGGGCGGCCTCCAGCTTCACCCGCCCCAGATGGAAGGCGGCGATGTCCTCGCTGCAAGGCACCCTTCATCGCCGTGCCCGTGGTCCGCATCGGCGGCCGGCGCAGCATCTCCAGCTCCGAGAACCGCCTGCCCTCAGGGGTCTTGAGCGTTGCCACCAGGTCCCCGGGCAGAGCCGGATCGGCCCGCCGCGCGGCCTTGGCGACCGTGGTGTGCAGTCGCTTGTCCGCGATCCGCCGGACCTCGGCGACCTGCCGGGCCAGCACACTCACCCCAGGCAGCAGCACCCGGTGCCGGCGCAGCCAGCCCACCGCGTGATCGAACAACGCCTTCGGTCCCTCAGCGTGCGCCGTCCAGGCCCCCCCGTGCAGGAACGCCCGGAACTTCCGGCCCGCGGCGTGGTCCTCGTAGAGGTGGTACCCATACGCCTCCCGAATCTCCCACGCGTGCTCGTACTGCGTCGGCTTACGCTCGGTGTACCGCTTGATCTGGGAAGCGTCCTCGATCTCCATCTGCTCGGCCAGATGCTCGATGACCAACCACGGCACGGCCAAGGGGTCCTCCAGGAACAGCCCGATATACCGGACCGTGCACATCTGGAGCGCGAATCCGAGCCGGTTGTGGTCCCCACGCCGCTTCGCGATCAACTTCCGGTCCTCGTCGTCCAGGAAGAAGAACCGCTCCAGCTCTGGCCTCGTCGGCTCCTCGGCGAACTTCCCGTACGCCTCGGCCTGCTCATCAGTCAGAAATTCCACCGGCATGCGGCGGACGGTAGCCACCCCTCGACAGTGATCGAGGATCTTCCTCCGAACCCCCGCACCAAGCCGATCACCTGTGCTAGACGACCAAGATCAAGCGCTTAGCGTTACTGGCTGTTTCGCTGGTCCCCACGGCCGTCAACGGGACACTCCCGCTTCCTTCTGCACGACACAGCGGCATCTGCCATGCGCGGATGAAGCAACACGACCTGCGCGGGACACGCTCTCTGCGGAAACAAGACTGGGCCTGGACGGAACAGCGAGATGTCGGCGATGACGTCCTGCATATGGCGGGGCTGCAGTCTCGCGATGAGGTCTTGCTGCCCACTTGATTCAATTTGGAAGCAGCCCAGGACGTTGCCGTTGCGGATGAGGCCGAACGTCGCCGCGTCGTTGAGGTCGACGTGGTCGGGGCTGTCCAGGTCGAGCTGGCGGCCGATGGTGCGGCGGATCTCGGCGACCGCGTGGGCCATCGCCGACTGCATCCGCACGCCCAGGACGTCCAGTTTCAACAGCCCCCAGCCGTCGATCTCGATGTCGTCCTTGTCGGCCTGCAGCATCGGATAGCCGCCCGGGGTCGGCTGTACGGGCAGCCGGTCGAGCAGCGTGGCGTTGGAGAGGATCACGCCGCACGGATGCATGGCGTAGCCGCGGGGCAGGGCGTCGAGGCCGGCGGCAAGCTCCCACAGCGGACCGAACTGGTCTGCTTCGGCGGCAAGTTGCCGCAGCTCGGGCAGTTCCTTCAGGGCGTTGGGGATGTCGATGGGTCCTCAACGCCATCGTGCTCTGGACGACGCGGTACATCGACGCCGCCGTCGCCCAGCTCCAGGCTGAGGGACACGAGATCAGGGAGGAGGACATCGCCCGGCTCTCCCCGCTCAAGCACAAGAACCTGAACCTGCTCGGCCGCTACAGTTGACCGCCAGCACCCTACGCCCGCTGCGCGACCCGGACGCGCCGGAGCCTGGACGAGGACGACGACGGGGCCGGACAGGACTAGGGGTAGCCGACCAGGGCGGTGATGAGCTTGCGGGCCCTCGCCTTGGTCAGCCGCTTCGCGGCCCGTCGCGCAACGTTGCCGGGGAGTGCGCGGCGCGATGTCGCTGCCCTTGATCACCTTGGCGAACTCCGGCCTCGAGGAATATCGGTAAAGCCGTTGGCGCCGAGAACAACCCTGGTCGACTAGGACAGTCCGGCCGATCGCGCCGGGGCCCTTGGCGAACTACGGCGGCCAGCCGCCCGCGACCAGTGTGCCGAGGGCCGTGCGCTGGTGGGTGACCGAGCGGCCTGTGCGGGTCGTCGTCGCCATGCCTGCCGATCTGAGCGCCGCCGCAAGGGATGAGGCTGTCGCGTTGCTGACATGGAGGGCGCGGGCCAGGGATGTCGTGGTGTGAGGATTGGCGAGGAGGCGCAGGGCGTCGAGCCGGGTGCGGCCCAGGACGGCGGCCAGGGCCTCGGCGGGGACGGCCGGGCGCCCCGCGGTGGGCGGGAGCCCAGGACCGGCTGGGTACGTCAGGACTGCGGGACGGCCCGGGTGGTCCTGAAGAAGTGGACCCGCCGGGTGGTGGAAGGTCGGCAGCAGAACCAGGCCGCGCCCGTCAAGACAGATATCCCGGGCCGGCGCTGCGCCGGGCCATTCCCACACACCCTCGTGGAGACGGCTGTCCGGGGCCAGGCCGGTCAGCGTGGCGGCCACGCCGTGCTCGGCGACAGCCAGGGCATAGCGGGTGAACTCCTCACGGTGCAGATCCTGTACGACGGACCAGACCGGGGCGAGGACCGTCTCATACGCGGCCTGCTGGGCACGGTGCAGGGTGCGCCAGGCCGTCTCGTCGCCCGCGTGCAGGCCGCGGACCCAGCGAGGCACGGGCACCGCCCCGTAGACCCGCTCCAACTCGGAGCGGACGAGGCCGGGGCTGGTGGCGCGGATCTGTTGGAAACCGTCGGCCATGGTGTCGCCGAGGACATCGAGGAAGGAGGGCGGGCGGCCTGCGGGAACCAGGTCCGCAAGCGGGTCGGTGGCGGCCGGGAGGGAGCGCAGGATACGGCCGCGCCACGGTGCGAACAGCGGCCCGCCACACCGGGTCACGGCTGTCGTCAGGGCGGCGTGCAGCTCCTGGAGCGGCGCCGGGCGCGGTGCGAAGCGGATCCGGGCGAAGTCCTCTGCGGTGAAGTGGACTCGCAGCACCCGCACAACTCCTCGTCCTGGGCCAACCTTTCGGCGGAGGCCTGAACCTTCACGTCGTGACGGCACCCACCCCAAGGATGTTCGTATGACTTCTCGACGCACTCTTCTGAAAGGCACTGTATTCGGCAGTGCCGCCGCTCTGCTGCCCACGGCTGCGTCCGCCTCCACCGGCGGCCCTCTCCTCCGGCTGCCCACGCCCGCCGGCCCGTACCCCGTAGGCATGCAGACGGTCCATCTGACGGACCCTGCCCGTACCGACCCGTGGGTGGGCGGCGTGCGGGAATTGATGCTGACCGTCCTGTACCCGGCCCGATCGGTACGCGGCTTCTCCCGTGCCCCGCAGCTCACCCCGGACGAGGCCGAGGTCTTCGCCGAGTACGCGCCGCGCGTCCACCCGGGGCTGCCGGGGCCGGGAGCAGTGGACTGGGGCGCCGTCCTCACCCACGGGTACGTGGGCGCGCCGCCGCTGCCCGGGAGGCGTCCGGTGCTGGTGTACTCACCGGGCGGCGGCGACTCCCGCACGCTCGGCACAAGCCTCGCCGAGGGCCTGGCGAGCCACGGCCGGGTGGTCATCCTCGTCGACCATCCCGGTGACGCTTCTCAGGTGGAGCTGCCGACCGGGATGCGGACGACTGTCCTGATCGGGCCGCCGGACCCGGCGACCTTCCGCACGATGGTAGACACCCGGATCGCGGACCTCCGCCTGGTCCTGGACCGGCTCAGCGGCCTGCCGCTCGCCCCGGTCATGGACTCCTGCCGGATCGGGTTGTACGGGCACTCCGCAGGCGGCACGGCGGCGGTGTACGCAGCCCGTGGCGACCGCCGGGTCGGCGCGGTGGCGAACCTCGAGGGCTATCTCGATCTGTACCCGACACCGGCCGGCTTCGAGCAACCGCTGCTGCTGTTCCGCACCGACGGATTCGACGGCACCGCCCGTATCGAGTCCTCCTGGGCCAACCTGCCCGGCCGCCGCGCGCTGCTCGCCGACGCGAACCACTGGGCGTTTACCGACTACGGCTCGCTCGTCCCGCGACTCCAGACCACCGGTCTCGTAACAGCGACGGCGCGGGACGCGCTCGTCGGCACCGGCGACCCGGTGGTGACAGTCGCTGAGGTACGGCGCAGGGTGGGGACCTTCTTCGCCCGCCATCTGTTGTAGCGGGGACTATGAGCAGGCGGCCAGTGGCCTGTTGCGGCCGCACAACAGGGCGTCGGTCGCCTGTCGGCAAACGATGGCGAGCTCAAGCCGTCAACGCATCACCGCTGTTCAGGAGGTCACTGTAGACCTCTGCCGGAGTGCGGTAGCCGTGGGTCTGGCGTGGTCGGTGGTTGAGCTCGTGGGCGATGGCGTTCAGGTGGGCCTGGCTGAACGTGCGGAGGTCTGTTCCCTTGGGGAGGTACTGCCGGAGCAGTCGGTTGGTGTTAGCAGCACGTCAGCAACCAGCTGCTCGTCCGCGAAGTCGTCGGTGGCCACGACCAGGACCACGATCGTGGGACGTACCGAAGCGAGCAGGCCGGTGAGCTGCGCCTGCGGCACGATCTCGTTGATCCGCGTTGCCACAGCGCCCTGCATCAGCTGCATCAGAGTGCGGTACGCCGTGTTTTCGCAGAGCACGTGCAGCCGCATCCGGGCATCCAGCCCAAGCGGCTCTACTCGTGCGGCGAACTTCGAACCGAAGCGCCGGAGGCCACCAGGCCGTCCCGTCACCGAACCACTCGGGGTGCGCCAGGGTCCGGTCGCCGGGTCTCGCTGTCCCTCATCAGGATGCCTCCGCATCGCTCAGGGCCAGTTCCTGGGCGAGGTGGCGGGCGCAGAGCTCCGGGTCGGCAGGGCCTCGCGATCGCACGGCAGGCCTTCCACGCGCGCCGCTCCATCCAGGCTTCGTCGGCGCCGACCGCCGCGGTCCGGACGCGTTCGGCCATCCTCGCGGCGATCGCCTCCCCGAGGCCGAGCGGGGTCGTGCGCGGTTCCAGCGGTGCTGTCGCGTGCGGGGATGCGTTGGACTGCCGACATCGCGGTGGCGCTTGGTCTTCGGCCGGCGCCGAACCGGTCAGAAACTGGCTCTAACTCCCGTGACCTGTGCGAGGGTTCTCGCGCACAGCTGTTGGCAGGACCGACGGGGGAGCACGAAACCATGGACCGGTTAGGCCCTGGCGATCCCGTGCGCATCGGGCCTTATCGTCTTCTGTCGCGGCTCGGCGCGGGCGGTATGGGACGCGTGTATCTCGCGCGCGAGGATGACGGCGGGGCCGATGCGGCCACCGTGGCGGTGAAGCTCGTCCGCGCGGACATCGCCGACGGCCCCGAGCGGGAGGCGTTCCGGCGCCGGTTCGCCCGTGAGGTGGCCGCCGCTCGCCGGGTGAGCGGCGAGTGGACGGCACGCGTCCTGAGTGCCGATACCGAGGCCGAGGTGCCGTGGGTTGCCACGGAGTACGTGCCGGGACCCACGCTCCGGGCCGTCGTACGGGGCGACTTCGGCCCGCTCCCCTCCGCCTCCGCACACGTCCTCGCCCACCGGCTGGCACTCGCCCTGGACGCCATCCACAGCGCGGGCCTCGTGCACCGGGACCTCAAACCGTCCAACATCCTGCTCACCGTCGACGGGCCCCGCGTCATCGACTTCGGCATCGCCCACGCCGTGGACGCGTCCCTGGACAGCACGATCACCCGCACCGGATCCCTGGTCGGGACCCCGGAGTTCATGTCCCCGGAGCAGGTCAGGGGGGAGCGCGTCACCTCCGCCTCCGACGCCTTCTCCCTGGGCAGCGTGCTCGTGTACGCCGCCACCGGGCGCTCCCCGTTCCAGGGCGAGGGCAGCGGAGTCCACGCACTGATGTTTCGTATCGCCTACGAGGAACCGCAGTTGTCCGGCGTTCCCGAGGTGATCGCTGAACTCGTACAGCACTGCCTGTCCAAGGACCCGGCTGAGCGGCCGACCATTCCGGAGATCGTGGGCCGCACCCGCCGCGCCCCGGCCGGTGCCTGGCTGCCGGCGGACCTTCTGGCCCGCCTCGACCGGGTGGCCGCGCGCCCCCTGCCGCAGGCTCCGCGACGCGGGGAACCAGAACACTCCGAGATCCCCAGCGAGCCCGACTTTCCCGAGCTCTTCCCCGAGGTCCTCGAACCGGTCCCCCGCCGCGATCCGCTCGACGCGCCCGAGGCGGGGATCACCCCTCCGGCGATCCGGCGGACCCCGCCAAAGCCCGCGCCCACGCGGTCGGAACGGGTCAAGCGATGGCTCACGGCGGCTCTCGTGCCGGTGGCCGGTGTGCTGTCGGTGGCGATGGCGACGCCAGCGGTGGGGCTCTTGTTCGAGGAGGACGCGGGAGTGTTGGCCGACGCCCCCGAACAGCCGAGTTCCATGCGTGAAGACGAGATCCTCGGGCAGGGCGAGGCGTATACGGCCAGCGTGCACGGCTACGGAGTTCAGGAGCCGTTCCTGCTGCACCTCACTCTCCAAGGACGCAACGGCCCTGAGTACATTGCCGCCGCGGCGAACGCTGTGTGCACGGGCTCGTTCGGCGACGTCGGCTCGACGGCGTACAGCATGGACCTCGCGCGTCCCACCGTGCACGTGCTCCTGCCGAAAGGGCTGCCGAAAGACCGCTGCCCCCCGGTTCGGGCGCTTGTCCGTGGAGTGGCCGCGAGAAGGCCAGCCAAGCTTGCTCTGGCATAAGTCCGCCAACGAGCGCGGCCACCTGTCTCAGGCTTTCCCCGCCGGAGCTCCCATCCCGGAGAAGTTCCTCGGCACCCGCCAGGCGCAGGGCTGGACCGTGACCGTGCAAGCGGAGACCGTCGGCTCCGCCGCGGTCACCGGCATTGGCGACGGCGACTTCTCGGGACGGCATTGTGAGTGGTCGGCCGTGGTCCTGGTCGTATCGCCGTACAAGTACCTGCGGACCGCTCCCGCGCAGCTGGACCCGACCAGATCGGACCCGGGCTGCAAGGCCCCGCAAGGCCCCCTCGTCTACTGGCCCGCGGGCGCGAGGAACGCGTTATTGAAGGCGGGAGCGTTCAACCCCTCCAGCAGCAGCCGGAGCACGCCCGGCGAACGTGTCCACTAGCTAGGCCAGAGGAGCCGCAGGCCGCCAGCACTGCCCCTGCCCGCAACGTGGTGGAACGGTGCTTCGCGGCCTGCGCCGCCCGGCTCGGAACCCAGCCGTCCAGGGCTCCGCAGCAAAAGACGCTCGGTGTGCGCTCATCACAGGGACGCTACCGGCGGCGGCGTCCTTGCCAGCGCCAATTTCCCTGAGTGCGCGGGGCGTTGGAGGCGAGGTCGTGGTGTCGGTCCTTCGCGGTCTTCGTCACGGGGCACTCTCAGATGGAGCAACATCATCAACAGCCCCCGGACGAGTCCTTTTGGGTGGCCGCGCCGGGAGGAAAGACCTCTAAATGAATCTTGTCCAGTTACACGTACACGAGACAGGATCGTGGCATGTCCAGCGACCGTTTCATGCGCATCCACAGCCCCGAGTTCCAGGCCATGGCCGAGAGGGTCCTGCGGGTCACTGAACTCACCTCCCGCCTGAACGTCCTGCCCTTCGAGGACGAAGCGGGCAAGGCCGAACTGTTGGAACAGATCCTCGGCAGGCCGCTGCCGCCGAGAGTCACGATCTATCCGCCCTTTTACACGGACCACGGTCTCCACCTCGACCTCGCCGAGCGCGTGTTCATCAACCAGAACTGCACGTTCCTGGACTACGCCGGCATCCGGCTCGGCGAGCGCGTGATGGTCGGCCCGAAGGTCACGTTCATCACCAGCGGCCACCCGGTCGATCCCGAGGAGCGGCGGCTGTACCTCACCGGCGCGCCCATCGACGTTGCAGAGAACGTGTGGATCGGTGCCGGTGCCACGATCCTGCCCGGCGTCAGCATTGGCCGTGATGCCGTGATCGCCGCTGGCGCGGTCGTGGCCGATGACGTTCCACCGGCAAGCCTGGTGACCGGCACAAAAGCCACCGTGCACCGACGGTGGTGACGACCTCTCCGAAGCCCCACCAACCGCAGATCCTGGGATGAAACACCAGGATGAAACGACCTCTAAGCTTGGCGTTTAACGTTGGTGAGCTTGATGTTCCTTGATCGACTCGGCGCGTTTGACCGTCTTGCCGACGTCGTGACGCGTGGCCCGGTGCTTG
>NZ_JBIRTX010000029.1:0-55543 GCF_044334895.1 Streptomyces sp. NPDC020681
GACATCTCGAAGCGTGGAGAACGGCCGCCTCCGCTGTCCCGGAAAGAACCGCAGATCAGCAGGTCGGGTGACCTGCGCGGTTAAACGCCAAGCTAAGGGGTCGTCTCGATAGGTGGTGATTGATGGCGTCCGGAGGCTGAGCTGCATGCGGCAGTAACTCGGTTGCGGTGGCCTTGGTCACCTGGACGAAAATGATGCATGAGCAGAGAGACCGACGAGGTAAGGGAAGCGATCGCGGGCGAGTTGCGTCTTATGGACCCCAGCGTGCGCGTGTCACAGTCGCTGGCCCGGCAACTCCTTGACCCACACTTCGTAGAAGTCGGTGCCTCGGGCCGGCGGTGGACGTATGAAGAGATGCTCGCCGAGTTGCCCGAGATGGACGGTGCGACGAAGGACGGCCCGCGCTATGAGCCCTCGGAGATGATCGGCCTCATACTGGCGCCTGGGCTGGTGCACCTCACCTACGAGACCACGTTCGGCGGATTTCGGGCACGACGGAGTTCGCTCTGGCGCAAGCAGAGTGCGGGCGCGACGTGGCAGATGTACTACCACCAGGCCACACCCGTTCCGGCCGAGGGCAGGTAACCGCGGACCCCCTTCGTTCCTTGTTATCTGCATGGGAATAGCGGAGCGTCTCGTGCCCGATGACTTGTGGGAGATCTTTCAGACGGTTGCTCCTGTGCCGCCCGTGCGGCCGCAGGGTGGGGGCCGGCGGAAGGCTGACAATCGTGCAGTGCTTGCGGCGGCTACAAACAGCACGCTCTCCTGGCGATGCTGAAGTACGTCAAGATCAAAGCACTTGCAGTAGCCGAAGACGCGCGGGCCCGAGGCCTGGGTGCGGCACTCCTGAAGCGCTGTGCCCAGTTGTACTGGCAGCTCGACTTCATGCTGCTGTACGGGGAGTTCGAGATCGAACGAGCCCTCGGACCGTATTACGCGCGGCAGGGCTTCACGGTGCTGGAACCAGGAGCGACCACCGACGTCGGATTCGTCCTGACCGGCAGGCCGATCGGCCTGGGAGCCGGGCCGGGCGAGCAGCTGTTCTACCGCTGGAACAAGAGCTGACATTAGGGCTGACTTCTAGCCACTCGGAGACAGCAACGCCCCCGCCATGCGCGCGGCAGGTGACCGAGTGGACGCCCGGCGTCGGCGCGGGCCGCGACCAGGGCGGCGAGCTCCGCCCCGGTGAACGACGGCCCTTTCCAGCAGTCATGGACCGTCACGGGCTCGAGGTCCACCTCCGCCCCGAAGGCCCGCGCGGCCTCGTACAGATGCTGCACGATGTGCAGCGACGCGGCATCGAGCGTGCCGATCCGGGCCTACCAGGTGCTCGTGTCGGGGTCGAAACTCGCAACGGTGCACAGCAGTTGCTGCTGCTCCAATTTTTCAGCCGTCGCCGGCACACCGCCACTTCAGTGCCGATACCGTGTTGTGGGCGGTGACCGAGGCCGTGAGGCAATCGCTACGGACCATGGGGGGAAAGTGGCACGGCTGCCGGATCCACTGCGCTCGGAGGCCGTTCTTATCGGCTGCAGCAGCTATGCGGACCTTGTCGACATTCCTTCGGTGCGCAACAACTTGACGGGGCTGGCCGGAATCTTCGAGGAATCCGGCAGGTTCCGCACCACGGTCATGGATGAGCCTCAATCGGTGGATGAGGTCCACCATGCGCTCCGCAGGACGGACCAGGCCACGGATGTGCTGCTCCTCTACTACGCCGGCCATGGTCTCGTAGACCACGATGGGCAGCTGCACCTTGCACTGTCGGGCACCACACAGAACCGACTGTCCACATCGGCCCTGCCCTACGAGACCGTGCGGCGCTTCCTGGAGCAGAGTCCGGCACAGAGCAAGATCCTCATCCTGGATTGCTGCTTCAGTGGCAGCAGCCTGCTCATGAGCAGCAACACCCCGAACACTGCCGCGCTGAGCGACATCTCCGGAGCATTCATCCTGTCGTCGGTAGCGGCCAGCGCCATGTCGCTGGCCCCCTCGGGCGAACGGTTCACCGCCTTCACCGGTGAGCTGATCAAGCTCCTCAAGCAAGGCATTCGCGGACCGGCCGAGTTCCTGACTCTCGAGGCCATCGCTGCCCAACTCCGTCACGCCATGTTCTCCTTGGGGTATCCGCAACCGCAGTGGCGAACCGTCAACTTCGTAGGCGAGCTGGGCCTGGTCCGTAACGCGGCGTACGACCCGGCGGCCGGGCCGGTCGCGGAACCGCCGGCGGCCGACATCGACGCGTCCTCCGACCATGACGCAGAAGGCGGTCCGGGCACATACGATGACCTGCTGCGCCAGCAGGCAGACGAACTCCGGCGGCTGAAGATGTCCCGGGGCAACCCTGCTCTGCGGAAGATCGAGTCGCGCGCCAAGAAGGTGCTCGCTGACGAGAAGGTGTCCTTGCCTCCCTCCACGCAGAGCACCGCTTTCAACGGCGGATTCATCGGTCTGGACAAGCTGATGTGGCTCGTGCGCACCTTGATGTCCTGGGACGAGTTCGGCGTGCCCTGCGAGCCGCCCGACCGTAATTCCCCCATGTTGGAAAGCTGGCGCAACCGATGGGCGCTCATTACGGCTCTGAGGAAGCGAGCCCGTAGCGAGGCCTCCGTCACCTACAGGATTTCCGCAGCTGAGGGCGCTCAGCAAGCGTCAGGGACTTCCACATCGCGGGGAACCGTGGGTGAGGGCGCTGGGGATGCGCCGGCAGCGGCCGAGGAGGCCTTGAACCACGGAAACGTCGTGTACTACGACGGTGAGCAATGGGAAGTTCGCGTCGCTGACCAGGGCACGGCCTCCGTCCGACACGAGCTCGTCGAACCGATGGAGATGGAATTTCGCCACTCCTCCCTGCAAGAGATGCTGGTCGAGCCCCTCAGCGAGGCCGATGCCGTTGCCTTGGCCGTGACGGCTGAGGAGACCCTTGAACACACCCTGGCCCGCCTCTTCGTACGGCTCGGACCACCACCGGAGCCCACCGAACTCGACTACGCCCCAGTAGGAAGCGGCGACGGAGGCGCGCAGCAGTGAGCCTGGAAGAAAGCAGCAGCGCGCTCCCCCTCCCGCCAGGCGACCCTGTCGTCTCTGCCGGCATGGACATCGCCATGAAGTGGGGCGCTGCACTCGGCGGACCGGAAAAACTCAAGATCGCCTTCGAAGCGCTTGAACCGCAGTTGAAGCGTGAGCACCAGATCCGGCTCAAGCAACTGGAGATGCAGCGCGAGGCTGCCGAGCGTGAAGCGGCGAACACCAAGGCCACCGCAGACCGCGAAGCACGAGAGGCGCAGGCGAAACGTCAGCACGTCCTCCGGATGACCGGCCTCTGCGTCGGCGCGGTCATCAGCGTCGTCATGCTGGGCGCAGGCATCTACGTCTCCAAAGACGTGTGGTGGCTCGCCATCCTGCTATGCGGCCCCAGCCTGCTAGCCATGGGCAAGCTCTACGTGCTGCGGCGTAGCGACGCCGAAGACATGAAGGACCTCTCCCTCAGTGCCCGCGGCGCAACGAACGCTGCCGGGCAGGCGCAGCCTCCCGCTCCCCCGCCGGTGTAGCAACATCAACCGTCGAACCACGAATGCGGCAGGCGAGCAGCGCGGCCGCGGAGTGCTCAGAGCGCAAACGGCGGCGCCCCCGGGCCCGCGCCATGTACTTGGAGCCGGCAGCCACCCTGGCGGATCTGGTTCGGGCAGCTGCACGAACCAAATGCCGATGACACCGAAAGGGCCTCCTGACACAGTGTTTTGTCACAATGCGGGTGCACCGTCGTAGCCTGCGACCGGCATGGGATCGGCTCGCTGCGCCGCAGGCACCGAGCCAGTGGCTATGTTCAGGAGAATGGGTTCTGGCTCAGGTTGTGTGGTCCGTGCACTGTGAGTGACGGCTGAACTCCCTTTGGCGCTCCGGGTGGTTGCCTCAAAACGAGCAGTGGCAGGAGCGGCTGGGCCGACAGTTCAGGGCTGTGAAAGAGGTCTTGCTCCGGCTGGAGGAGTTGCTGTTCCCGTCGATCGTCGACATCGCCGTGCAGTCGGTGGACGTGAACGTCGCGATAGTGCGTGTTGATGTGCGGTGCACCGCCGCGGGTGCCTCGTGTTCGGGGTGCGGAGCGTGGTCCGACCGGGTTCACGGCTCCTACCTGCGGTTTCCCGCTGATGTTCCGAGTGCGGGACGAAGCGTCGTACTCCAGCTGCGGGTCCGCCGGTTCACCTGCCAGAACGCCGAGTGCGGACGTCGCACGTTCGTCGAGCAGGTACCCGGCCTGACCCGAAGGAACGGCCAGCGGACCGAGCGCCTGCGCTCGACTCTGGCCTCGATCGGTCTCGCCCTCGCGGGCCGGGCCGGCGCCCGCCTGGCTGACGTCGTCGGTGTGCCGGTCAGCCGCAGCACGGCCCTACGGCTGATCGACGCACTTCCCGAGCCGAAGGTGCCAGCTCCACGGGTGGTCGGCGTCGACGAGTACGCCACCCGCAAGGGCCGCCGCTATGGCACCGTCCTCGTGGACGTCGAAACCCGCCGCCCCGTCGACCTGCTGCCCGACCGGGAGTCGTCGAGCCTGGCCGCGTGACTGGCTCAGAGGGTTGGAATCGAGGTCGTGTGCCGGGACCGCGCGCCGTTCTTCGCCGAGGGCGCCACCGCCGGTGCACCGCAGGCCGTGCAGGTCGCGGACCGGTGGCATCTCTGGCACAACCTCAGCGAGGCCGCCGAGCGGAGCATCGCCCAGCACCGTCGATGTCTGCGCGTCCTGGTGCCTGAGACACCTGAAACGCCGGAGACCCCAGCCCGACCCCGCGGAGGAGCCGTCCGGCTCGCTTTGGCCGACCGGTCACCGGTTCGCCGACCGCGCCCGAACCGTTCACGCCACGGTCCATGCTCTGGTGGAGGCAGGGCACAGCCGTCGCGCGATCCAGCGGCAGCTCGGCATGACGAGCCGAACCGTTAAACGGTACGCGGACGCCGCCACGCCGGAAGACCTCTTCACCGGTCAGTGGCAGGCCCGGACCTCGGTCCTCGACGAGTACAAGACCTACCTCGACGACCGCTGGAACGAGGGCTGCACCAACGCCTGGAAACTGTGGGAAGAGATTGTCCCGCTCGGCTACAAGGGCAGCTACCAGCGAGTTCGCGCCTACCTCCGCCAGAAGCGCACCTGCCCACGGCCCGTGGCAGCTCGGCCGCCTTCGCCCCGGGCAGTCGCCGGATGGATTCTCCGTCGTCCGGAAACCCTCTCCGAGATCGAACACCTCCACTTGAAGAACCTCCGGGCCAACTGCCCCGAAATCGACGCACTCACCAGGCACGTCCGGTCCTTCGCGACCATGCTCACCGAGCGCCAGGGCGAGCGCCTGCCGGACTGGCTCTACGCCGTCAGACAGGACGACCTCCCCAGCCTCCACACGCTCGCCGCAGGCATCGACCGCGACCGTGAAGCCGTCATCGCCGGCCTCACCCTCCGCTGGAACTCGGGTGTCGTTGAAGGTCATGTCAACCGGATCAAGATGCTCAAGCGCCAGATGTTCGGCCGAGCCGGCATCGACCTCCTGCGCAAGCGAGTCCTGCTCGCCTGATGTCTTCCATCAGGGCCGCCGCTGTGCTCCCCAGGTCAGATTGCGGGGCGGCGCAACACGTCAGTGGGCTCCCAATCGCTCTTCCAGAAGGCTTCAAGTCCACGCTCGTTGATGAACTGCCGCTCTACCTCGTGGATGGGGTACATCCCCTGGATGTTGATTACGTCGTGCCCTTCGTGTCCCGGAACACCAACGTCGATGCCCAGGTAGTCCTCTTCGTCGAGGACGAACGGCGCGAAAACACAGAACGCCGTCATCTCCGACTCTGGAACGATGCGCTCGCCGAAGTTGATGGTGCTGCCGTAGTTGAAGGGGCAGGTGCCACGGAGCTGCTCGGCGAGGAAGCCCACCGCGTGGGCCCAGATGACGTTCGTCGAGTTCACGCTGAGGCAGAGTTCCGGCGAGCCGTGCTGCCAGTCCGGGTGCTCCGCCAGCGACAAGCCGTAGGTGAGCGTCGTGAGAAGCCCGTCCGGAAGGTCGTCGTACACGATCTCCGTCACGCCACGCAGGCCCTGTTTGGTCGACTCGACGGGGAAGAACCGCGGCTCCCTGCCCCCGGAAAGGCGATCAAGATGGGCAAGATAATTCTCTACGCGACTGGCCATGCAACTAGCCTGCACGATCACTCACACGTGGGCGCCACTGGGGGCGCCACCAGTAACCCGCTGCAACCGGTCCACAGAAGTTGAGCCAGAACCGGAGAATGGACAGCAGATGTTCGCCGCTTCGGGAGGCGCCACAGCACACCGAGGCTTCGAACACTGAGGGAGCCGCCCGCGCTGCGTTGACGCTCCACGCCGGTAGCAGGTGCCGTTCCCACGACGGACGAGAAAACACGTTGGCTGGCTGCCGCCGGGCTGCGACGATGCGGCTGTTTCCCATGCGGAGGGGCCTTTGTTCGTTTTCGTGTGTGCGAGGTGCGATGCCGAGCTGACCGTCCCGTTGTCCCAGGTCTCCCTTCCGGCCCACGCCCGTCAGAGTTACGGGAATGGGGTCCAGCTTCCGGTGCTCATGGAGTCGGGGACGTTTGCCGTGGACCCGGACCCCTGGGGAGGGCCGTGGCGGATGTGGGACGAGATCGATCCGGGCGAGGCGGAGGCACGCGGCATCTACGCGCCGGTCTATGCCCTGTCCGACGGCGCGCCCGGGGCGATTGTCATCGCGCCCGGTGATATCCGCGGAACCCGGCTGATCCCCGAGAAGCGCGGCGGTGCCTGCTGTGGCCTCGACGGGGCCGACGGGCCCAACATGGCCTGCGAGGCGTGCGACCTGCCGGTGGCGACCAGGGTCGACGACTGCTCGCTCTGGCAGGCAGTGCGGCTCAGCTCATACGCCGTGCGCCGCGTCCTGGTTGACGGTGTCCACGTAGCGCCGCTCTCCTGGGCGGAGCTGGCAGAGAAGGGCGAGAACACGCCCCCGTTCGAGCCGATTGCCACGTGGGGAGGAGGACGGTTTGGGCCGAGCCACTACTGGTCGTGGAGTCCGCAATGGGAGGCGGCAGCCGGCCAGGCGCTCGCCCACCTGCTGGCGGCCTCCAAAGGGCAGCCGGTGAAGGTCCCCAACGGTCTGACCTCGGACATGTTCCAACGCGCGCTCGACGCCCTGCTGCCCGCAGGCCCGCCAACGCGGCGCGCCGTCCTGGCTGGACCGGGACGGCCCTCCCCCGACGCGGGCGTCGACATCCTCCTCGTACCGGTCCATCCCCAGACGGGTCAGACCTGGACCCCCGCCAGCCCGGTTGCATCGGCATACCCGGTGCCCCTGCCGCTGGGGGTGTGGCTGTGGCTGGCCTCTCCCCAGCCGTACTTGCCGGTTCCCGCGTCGGGCGGCATACCCCAAGACGTCCTCCGCGACGACCCGCTCCCGCCGCGCCCCAACTACCCGTTCCGGACCGACCGGGGAACGTTCCAGCACACCTTGGTTCGGCTACCAGCCGTTCGCAGCGTGTGGATGCGCACGATCCTCAAGAACCTCACGCAGGACATGTCGGCCGACCTCTTCTAGTCGCTTGGAAATCGAACAGTGCCAGACTCTCCTGCCGCCCGAAGTGGTCAACATCTGCTGTCCATTCTCGTGAACATAGCCAGCCTTCGGTGTCAGAGTCGCACGACATGGACAAACCAGCTGGCCGCCGGTCACCCAGTGGTGCCGGTACAACCCAACGCCTTCCACGCGATGCGCCCACGCTGGGGTGCCCCCAAGGCCGCTCACCCGGCAACGCGCCGACCACATCGAGGCCAAAGTCGCCGCCGTCAACCAGCTCGCCGCATTGCTGGACGCCCACTGGCCCGGCGGCAAGGCCGTCTTCTACGAACTCGACAGCGACATCGCCCTGGCCTTCCTGGAGCGTTACCCCACCCCGGCCGCCGCCTCCAAGCTCACCGCCGGACGTCTGGAAGCCTGGTGCAAACGCCACGGCTACTCGGGCAAGAAAGCCCGGAAGCTTCCTCGTCGAGCGTCTGCGGTCGGCGCCCTCGGCCGCGTCCCGGCTCAGCCCGGCCACCGTCGAACAGCTCGTCCGCGTCCAGGTCCAACTCGTCCAGGGCATCCGTGCCACCGTCCGCGCGCTGGACAAGGCCATCACCGAGGCCGTCAAGGCCCACCCCTACGCGCCGCTGTTCGCGACGATGCCGCGAATCGGCAAGGTCAACTTCGCCCAGATCATCGGCGAACTCGGCCCCATCCTCGAACGCTCCCAGACCTGCGAGCAGTTCATCGCCGAAGCCGGCGTCGTCCCGGTCACGAAGCCTCCGGCAAGTCCCGCACCGTCGCCTTCCGTTACGCGACCAACCGCCGCGCACATCTGGCCGTCACCACGTTCGCCGACAACAGCAGACACGGCAGCGACTGGGCCGCGACGATCTACACCGAGGCCCGTGCCCGCAAGAAGCGACACCCCCACGCCATCCGCATACTGGCCCGCGCCTGGCTCCGCATGATCTGGGCCTGCTGGCGTGACGGAGCCTGCTACGACCCCGCCACCCACCAAGCCAATGGGAAGATCAACACGAGCGCTGACACGCCCGTGGCAGCTGCCGGCCCTGGCTGCGCTGTCGTATCCGTTCTGGATGTTCGGCCCGCCGGGGGCGGTGCACTGTGTGCGGATCAGCGGGCGATCGAGATCGCGAAGGGCGCGAATCCGCTGGACCGAATCACGTGCGGTACGAACAGTATCGCGGCCTCCGTGGCGCGGGCGGTCTGGATCCCGCCGAGATCAGTGATCCACTCCTTGCGCCAGCCGAGGATGATGAGCAGGTCACGGACGGTCTGCTTGGCCTGCGGGTCATCGCCGGAGAGGAAGGCATCGGGCGCCTGGGTGAGCGTGGCTGGCGCGGTCATCACCGGGAAGAGCATGGTGTTGAGTGTCTTGACGACGCGCGTTTCGGGGAGCGCTTCCTGGAGTTGCTCGGCGAGGCTTGAGCCGGGGTAGATCAGGTCGGCGGGCAGTCCGTCCGGTCCGTCGACGGTGGCGTTGGAGACGTCGACGAGGATCTTGTCGCGCAGTTCCTCGCGCAGCGCGGCGAGCCGGTCCAGCGAGCCGGCGCCCGGGGTGGCGTTGATGACGATCTGGGCTGTCCGGGCAGCGTCGGCGGCGGCGCCCGGCGCGCGGTCCGCCACGGTCACCTCATGCCCTGCCTCGATGAGGGCTGTGGCCAGGTTGCCGCCGACGCGGCCGTTTCCGAGAACTGCGATCGTGGTCATGATGATCTGGTCCTTCCGTGCGTGCAGGTTGTGGTGCGCGGTCAGCGTGAGAGCGTGGCGACGGCCTCGGCGTGGACGCCGGGCGCGGCTGCCAGGAAGCTCTCGCTCTGCGGGGTCCAGGGGCGGCCCTCGGCGTCGGAGATCTGTCCGCCGGCCTCGGTGACGAGCAGCGCCCCGGGCAGCAGGTCCGCGCGGGCGCCGGCGAACTGCCAGAAGGCGTCGATCCGGCCGGCAGCCACGTTCAGCAGGTGCAGGGTCGCGGGCACGGCGGTGCGGACGACGAGCGCGTCGAAAAGCATCGCGGTGATCGAGGAGCCGACGCGCCGCACGACCTTCTCGTCCTCGTCCGGCCGGGCCTGGCTGGTGGCCACGATGCTCAGGCCGAGGTCCGCGGTCTGGGAGACGTGCAGCGGCCGGCCGTCGAGGTAGGCGCCCGCGCCGGTGAGCGCGGTGTAGGTCTCGCCGGTCAACGGCAGGTGGACCGCGGTGAGCACCGGCTGGTTCTCACGCACGAGGGTGGCGGTCACCGCCCACTCCGGCAGGGCGTGCAGGTGGTTGACGTTGCCTTCGGCCGGATCCACGACCCACCATTCGCCGGGCGGCAGCGCCCCGCCGTCCAGTTCGTCCTCCACCCAGCCGGCGTCCGGGCCCAGGCGCGTGAGGCGGGGGCGCAGGATGTCGAGGGCCGTGTCGTCGTTGGCGGCGAGCGCGCGCATCAGCTCTTCGCGGGTCTGGTAGCGGACCACCTCGCCGAAGCGCTCGCGCAGCGCCGAACCGGCCGCGCGCACGGCGATCGCGGTCTGGCCGAGCAGGTCGGCGTCGGAGGCGGCGACGTCAGTGGTCTGAGGCGTTTCGGACATGGTGGTACTCCCGTGTGAGGAGGGGTGATGAGGCCGGTCGGGCGAAGCTGCGCGTTCCGTCTTGCGCTCTCGTCTCGAAGCTATACAGCCCCTTCATTAACTTCAAATGCATGTCAAGCACGGCTAGGATTACTCACATGCAATTGGATTTGAACCTGCTCACCGCGCTCGACGCGCTGCTGGAGGAGGGAAGTGTGGCCGGGGCTGCCGCGCGCCTGCACGTCACCGCCCCCGCGATGAGCCGGAGTCTGGGCCGAATCCGGCGCACGACCGGGGATCAGATCCTGGTGCGCACCGGCCGCACGATGACCCCGACGCCGTATGCGATCGCCGTCCGGGAGCAGGTGCACGAGCTGCTGCACCAGGTCCAGGGGGTGCTGGCACCGAGCCGTGAACTCGATCTGGCAACGTTGGAGCGCACTTTCACACTCCGCTGGCACGATTCCCTGGTCGCTTTGAGCGGCCCCGCACTGCTCGCGGCGGTGCGCGGACAGGCGCCGGGCGTGCGATTGCGCTTCGTCGCGGAATCGAGCATCGACACCCCCGAGTTGCGGCGCGGCGAGGTCGACCTGGAGGCGAACGCCAACCGCCCGAGCGCACCGGACATCCGTGCCGAGAACGTGGGCGAGACCCGCCTCGTCATCGTCGTGAGGCACGGGCACCCCCTCACCCGCGTCAGGACCGTCACCGCAAAGCAGTACGCCGCCGCTGAGCACGTGACCGTCTCGCGACGTGGAAACCTCAGCAATGCCCTCGACGACGCCCTCGCGCGGCTCGGCCTCACCCGCCGCGTGGTGGCGACCGCGCCCACGGAAGCGGCCGCGCTGGAGTTCGCGCGCGGCTCCGATCTCCTGATCAGCGTCCCCGAAGCCACCACGCGGTCCGCGGTCGCCGACCTCGGCCTGGTCGTGCTCCCCCTCCCGCTCGAACTGCCGTCGGCACCGATATACCTGTCGTGGCATCAGCGCTACGACACCGACCACGCCCACGCTTGGCTGCGCGGGCTGGCGCGAACCGCGCTGGCCATGTGCGGATCGTCGTAGTCGGCGACCGTCCGGCCGCTTCACCCATACGCCCACGCGACCACCACGGCGAGCTGCTTGAACGTCAGCAGCGGCTTGTCCGTGCGGGTGCTGGCCGTGGGGACGGCCAGACCGACGCCTGCGGCTCACGATCGCGGATCTGTGGGAGGGCGTCAGCGTCCCGCCACCGCGCTTGGGCCGAGTCCCTGCCCGAATTCCTGGTTCCCACGGTGGTCGCGGTTAAGGACCGACCGCACGACCTGAAGACAACGGCTTGTCAGATGTCCTTGTCTTCAGGGGGCGTCGTGCGAGGAGCCCTTCCGACCGGAGGCCCAGGAACCAGGGTCGGAGCCAGGGCTCCTTTGCTTTGTGACGGGGCCATCAATGCACGGTCAGTTGGCGGAGCTCCGGAAGGAGCGCAGGAAGACACCCAGCGCGCGCCGGTTAGCGGCGTCGTTCCAGTTGTCGGCCGGGGTGGTCCAGCGCAAGGAGAAGCCACGGCCGGAGCCGATGAGGAAACCGCGGCCGAGCGTGCGCTCGCGGACACCGGTGTCCTCGGAGAACCACTCCATGTCCGCCGCGTCGAGGCCACGGTAGTCGGCGGCGCGGACGTCGCCCAGCCGCTCGTAGTCGACGAACACCCGCTTCAGGGACGGCTCCAGTTCCCGCCAGACTGCGACGGGGTCCGGTCCGAGCTGCTGGCTGTAGGTGATCGCCAGCGTGCGAGGGTCGCCGGACGCGCCGAACGTGACGCGGTAGGACACATCTGAACCGCTGCGGTCGAGCGGCTTCCACCCGGTGGGCAGGTCGATGGAGAACCCCTCCGGAGCCTCGTAGCGGTAGAAAGAGTTGGGGTCGGCGGTTCCGCTGGCGGCCGGGCGGGACGGCGTGGGGCCCGACGCGGAGGGGCCGTCGTCTGATCCTCCGGTCAGGGCGAGGGCGGTGAGCGAGGCCACGACCGCGCCCAGCGCCAGGACCTCGAGGAGCGCGGGCCGACCGACGGTTCGTCTGCTCCACACCCGCCCGGTCCGCCGGACGGCAGCGTACGCGCGCAGGCAGGGGAGCGGCGCCGCCTGCTTTGGTTCCTCGGGATCCTCGCGCAGGATGCGGGTGAACGCCGCGCGGACCACCGCCGCGGGCAGGCGCTCCTGCGGGTCCCTGCGGAGCAGCCCCTGGATTGCAGGGCCGAGCAACCCCGCGCTCCGCGGGGACCGGATGGGCTGCAGGTCAACAGCTCGCAGCGTCGCCTCGACCGGTCCACGGTCCCGGACAGGCGGACGCCCCTCTACCATCATGTACAAGATTGCCCCAAGCGCCCACAGATCTGACGCGGGTTCCGTGCCCTCGCCGCGGGCTTGCTCGGGAGAGGCGTACGACGGCGCGGTAACGCGTGGGGCCGACGCGTTCCCCAGCAGTCCGAAGCCGGCAACCAGCGTTCCGCCGTCCTTGCGCACAAATATCTGCCCGGGGCTGAGATCGCCGTGCGTGATGCCTTCACGATGGGCCGCCGCGAGAACGTCGAGGATCTCCAGGCCTATGCGAGCAGCGCGGACGTAGTTGACCGGGCCTCGCAACAGGAGGTCGCTGAGGGGAGCGCCCTCAATCCGATCCATGACCGTCCACACGGCGCCGTTCTCCTCCAGGACGTCGAAGACAGTGGCCGCCCGGCCGGGGCAGGTCAGTTCCATGGCTTCGGACTCGCGCAGAATCCGAGCGGCGGTGCCGCGTGCACCGGTGGCCTGAACTGGCCGCGCCTCCATCAAGGAAACCGGCCGTCCGAACCGGACGTCCTGACCGTGCCAGCCGGTGCGGCCTTCCTCACGGTGTACGACCTCCTGCGGCCAGTAGCGTCCGGCGATCAACTCCTGTGTGGTGGCTTGCCCTTCGGTCACGGTCATCCCTTGCTGCGCGCCGGTCTTTCGCCTTTCTCAGTTGTACGGCGGGACTGACCGCGGGTGTTCAACGCGTACGCGATTTGGGCGGCCGGATCTTCGTCCGCCCCAGCCCAAAGGCGAAGCTGTTGTGCCGGCACAGCCTCCCGGAGAAGTTCGACCTCGAGCAGGCCGCGGACCGGCTGGTTGTACCTGGATGTGCCCGCCTGCCGGCGCCTTGGGCATCGTCGGGTACCACGGCGCCACCGTGCTGGTCGAGCTCGGGCGCCCCGGCGCGATGCACCCCGCTGACCGCGGAGTCCCTCATGGCAGCGTTGTTCACCTCCGGCGAGTACGAGCTCAGCGCGGCAAGCACCTACGGGGACATCAGCCGGTCCTGGGAAGACCCGCGGACCTTCGAGTCCGAACCGGAGATGGAACCCGCTGACGGATGGTCCTGGCACAACAGCGACCAGATAGTCGCGTCACGTAGTCCCCACCCTCGCGGTCTCGGATCCCCATGAGGGTGGTAGCGCCTGGCGCATGCTCCCGACCGAGCATCCGTGTTAACTCCTCCGGGCCTCGATGAGGAAGCGCTGCGCGTAAGCCACGAAGGGGCCGTGACGCTCGATGAAGTCGTGGAGCTCTGCCAGACGGTCGCGGTACTTCTTCACCGTGAAGTCCGGGACGATCCAGATGACCTTGCGGAGGAAGTGGACCACCGCCGCAACGTCGTGGAACTCCATCCGGAGCGCTTCCTGGCGCACGGCCACAACATCCAGACCCGCCGCTTCCGCGACAGCCGCGGCCTCCATCGGGCTCGCGCCTGCTGTGGTCGCCAGCGGAGGGAGAGACCAGTCGGCCGCAGCCCGCTGCGGCCCCATCATGAAGTCGGTCAGTTCACGCACGCTGCCCGAGCCCACCTGCTGGGAAAGGTATGTGCCGTTGGGGCACAGGACCCGGCGGACCTCGTCCCAGCGGGTTACCACCGGATGACGGCTGACCACCAGGTCGAAGTGATCCGATAGAAACGGCAGGTCAGCCGTATCACCGGTCTCAACAACGGTGCCGTTGAACTTGGCCAGGTTACGCCGGGCGATCTCCAAGTTCGGCCGCCATGACTCCGTTGCCGTCAGGACCGGCGGCGCAACTGGGACCGAGGCCAGCACCTCGCCCCCGCCGGTTTGGATGTCAAGCGCTGCCTCGGCCTTCGCCATCCGATCCGCGAGGAGTTTCGCATAACCCCAGGACGGACGCTGTTCGGTCGCGCGACCGGCGAACCAGGAGAAGTCCCAGCCCTCCGTCGGGACGGCTTCACCTTCGGCGACAAGATCTTCGAACCTGGACATGAGGCGAGAATGGCAGACGGCGAAAAACGCCCGCACCAGGATTACGGACGCGCCGCGGCAGTACGGCCACACGCCGGTCTGCGCCGCTCCCGCTACCGCGGCCTGGCGAAAACCCACGTCCAGCACGTACTCACCGCGCTGGCCTGCAACATGGCCCGTGTGCGGACTGGCTCGATGCCGAACCGAGAACGCGACGCCGCGCCACCCGCTTCCGCACCCGGTGCTCAGCCGCCGCATGACCCCCGCCAACATCACCAACAGAGTCACGGCATTGACCTAGAGGCCCCGGATTCCGGTGCGGCGGTGTTGGCGGCGCCGCAGCAGCGCGGGCAGCCACGGCGCCGCGCCGACGACGACCAGAATCGACAGCAGCGGCGTCGGCCACCATGGCGAGACGGTTGACGGCGGGGGCGAAGCAGCGCGCGCCACCGAGGGACGTGCCGCCTTGGACCATGCCAAGAACGCATCGCCGATGGGAAGCAGGCCGAAGGCATAGCGTTTGGTCCACGGGGTGTCGACCGGCAGGCCGACGAACTCGGAGGATTGGGCCAGCGCCGCTGCGAGCGGGGCGTCGTGGTGGATCTGGGCCGCGCCGATGGTGACCACGCTCGCCGACAGGCTTACGCCGAGCGGGAGGGGGCCGGAGTCGACGTCGGCTGGGCCGTCCATGCCGTCGGGGTACTCCCGCACGGCCGGTCCGAGGCCGAGCGGCCAGGTCACGTACTGGTCGCGGAAGCGCCGGTACTGGTCGTCGGCGAAGACGGGATCCACGTCGGGAAGGAACCGCTGGATCAGGCTCTGCGAGCTGCCTCTGGCCACCTCCACCGGTTCACCGGTGGAGGCGTCGACACGGTGCGGGAGCAGTCCGGTGCGCGGGTCGAGACGCTGCCGTACTCCATGCACCCAGCGCTGGACTGTCTCACTGAACCGGGGCGGCAGCAGAGTGTCGTGCAGCCGCAGGGACGCCATCGCGACGGTGGAGTCCACCGGCCACGCCTGCCCGGGGTAGGCGTGCAGGAAAGGCGATGCCGATCCCTCGAAAGCGGCACCGAGGCCGGCGGAATCGTCGGCGAACCGACGCAGTTCGTTGGGCTGGCGTTGCCCAGCCGTCTGGAGGCTCAGTATCCCACCGCGCAGCCAGTTGCTCCAGCCACGGTAGAAGACACCATGGCGTGGGACGAGGTTGGCGCTGAACGGAGCGCGGCCGGCCGGCGAGTCCAACTGACGCAGCGCCCAACGGGCTTCCCGCAGGGCGGCCGCCCGCTTGCCGGCCGGATCGCGAAGCCCGATTTCGACCCAGCTCAGGCCGTACAGCGCGTGAATGAAGAAGTACCCCTCCGGGAACTGCTGTTGTGCCTCGTCACCGGCCTTGCCGTTCAACTGCGCCCGGAGGAAGGACAGCTGTCGCACAACCCCGGGTGGCTCCCCCGTCGGTTCCGTGGCAGCAGGTCCGGCCAGCCGCACCGCGCTTACCAAGGCGCAGACTGTGACGACGACCGCGACCAAGCGGCGCAGCCACCGGCGCGCCGGCAAAGATGAGGATGGGGCAGTGCGCCCGCCTGCCGCGGTGTCCGGCCCGGGATGAGTCTCCGGATCCGATCCTGCTCCGATGGCCAAGTCCGTAGTCACCTCGTCCTGTGGGCAGCGGCTCGCCGAGGCAACTTGCCTTCCGGTGCGCCAGATAAGCCCTGCGTGGGCATGCATGGCCAGGACATGTGTGCCACCGTACTGCAACCGGGCCTACGGTCTCGGGGCCGCGCCTTCGTGTGCTGTGGCCGCGGCGTTGTGGCGGCTGCGAGTGGCTCAGTGCCGGGCGGATGCGGCCGGGCTGATCAGGTGGGAAGTGAACGTCGACTCCACGGCATGTGGCTGGTGCCCGCACGGCCCATCCGGTTCAAACACCACGACGTCAGGGGCATTCACGACAGGCTCAGCCGAGATCTGCTTCACCAGAGCGACCAAGAACGTGGTCCCCGAAGCGCCACCGCCGATCACAGCGATCCTCCGTCGCTGATGCGAGGCACTGCCAACTGGTGCAAGACATGGCATTGCGGTCTGCATGGAACTCACGTTCTCTCCCTGGGGCTCGGGAGGTTGAGCCCGATGTACACGGCTTCCGGCCAGCGGCGGCGGAGCAAAAGGAAGAAGAGCAGCAGAACACCGAACGCCGTCGCGGCCAGTTCGAGCTGGAACTCCCAGGCGTAGCCGGTGGTCTGGAGGTGGTCGAAGGCGTTCCGCCAGGTGTTCCGGAACGCTTCGGCGGGGGTGTGGAAGTCGCGGTGCCAGCCGCGTTCCTGCGCGTGCTTCCAGGCTGTCCAGTCGCCGGTGTTCGCGTGCAGGTAGACGGTGTAGGCCGTGGCGGGTACGGCGGGCACAGCACACCAGGGCAGGGAGCGCCAACGGCGGCGCCCTCGGCGGTCGTCTCGGGCCAGGACGCATTCGGCCGTGATCGCGGCGGCCAGGAACAGGCCGCTGATCCGGGTGGTGGTGGCCAAGGCGGCGAGAACTCCCGCGACCGGCCAGTTGCGGTTCTTCGCCGCGAGCCAGGCCGGCACTTCGCAGCGCGGATGCTCTCTCACCTGCGCGCGCCGTCGGGTGGACGCTAAGAAGGCCGGCCCAGGCTGTGACCTCGACGGCGACGGCGAGTGACGGCTCCGATGCTGCGAGGGCGCTGGTGCGCACGGCCCGGGCGTCTACGCTGAGGCCGCCAGAGACTTGGTCATTGACAGTCATCCGGCTGCCTCTCCCGTACTCAGGCACAGGCAGCCTCAGCGCTGCCGGGGGCGGGCCGCGACGGGCGGCCCGGCCCGGGCAGCCGTTCAGACCAGGCCCTGCGCGAGCATCGCGCCAGCCACCCGCTCGAATCCTGCGGCGTTCGCTCCGAGCACATAGTCGCCCGGGGCGCCGTACCGCTCGGCCGTCTCGTGGCATGCGCGGTGGATGTCACGCATGATCTCGGTGAGACGCTGCTCGGCCACCTCGAACGTCCAGGACTGGCGGCCGGCGTTCTGCTGCATCTCCAGCGCGCTGGTGGCCACGCCGCCCGCGTTGGCGGCCTTGCCCGGGGCGAAGGCGACACCCGCCTCCTGGAAGACGCGCAGGCCCTCCGGCGTGGTGGGCATGTTCGCGCCCTCGGCTACGGCCTTGACGCCGCCCCGTACCAGTTGCTTTGCGGCGGTGCCGTCGAGTTCGTTCTGCGTGGCGCATGGGAGCGCCACGTCGCAGGGGACGTCCCACACCCGGCCGCCGGGGACGAACGTGGCCGACGAACCCCGGCGTTCCGCGTAGTCGCGGACGCGTCCGCGCTCGATCTCCTTGACTTGCTTGAGCAGAGCGAGGTCGATGCCCTTGTCGTCCACCACGTATCCGCCCGAGTCCGAGACGGTAAGGACATTCGCGCCCAGCGCCTGCGCCTTCTCGATCGCGTAGAGGGCCACGTTCCCGGAGCCGGAGACCGCAACCTGCTGGCCGTCGAGGGACTCACCGCGCACCGCGAGCATCTCGGCGGTGAACAGGACGGTTCCGTACCCAGTCGCTTCCCTGCGCGCCTGCGAGCCGCCCCAGCTCAGGCCCTTGCCGGTGAGGACCCCCGCCTCCCAGCGGTTGGTGATCCGCTTGTACTGGCCGAAGAGGTAACCGATCTCCCGGCCGCCTACGCCGATGTCCCCGGCCGGAACGTCCGTGTGCTCGCCAAGGTGCCGGTAGAGCTCCGTCATGAACGACTGGCAGAAGCGCATGATCTCGGCGTCCGAACGTCCCTTGGGATCGAAGTCGCTACCGCCTTTTCCGCCACCGATGTTCAGACCCGTGAGCGCGTTCTTGAAGATCTGCTCGAAGCCGAGGAACTTGATGACGCCGAGGTTGACGGACGGATGAAAGCGCAGTCCGCCCTTGTACGGCCCAAGGGTGCTGCTGAACTCGACACGGAATCCCCGGTTGACCCGCACCCGGCCCTGGTCCGTCGTCCACGGCACCCGGAACATGATCTGCCGCTCTGGTTCGCAGAGGCGCTCGAGCAGGCCCGCCTCTCGGAATTCCGGGCGCTTCATGAGCACAGGCGCCAACGAGTCCAGTACCTCATCCACGGCCTGATGGAACTCCGGTTCGCCGGGGTTGCGGCGGAGGATCTCCTCCCGGAGTGCCTCCAGCAAGCCGTCCGCGGGCGCGCCATCCTGCTTCCAAGGGATCAGCGTCGTCATCGAATCACTCTCCTGCGATCTGAGGCGTCTCCTGACGGGACATGCCCGGAGACACAAGGGCGACAGCTTATGCACTCGCAGCGCTCCGCGACGTCACTATGGCGGCGGCACAACTCACCATTGACGGGAGGGGTTCAGCTCCGCACTGCACGGCTCCCCTATGTGCTGGCGGCACCTCCCCCCGTCAGCCTCGCTGGCTTGGGCGAGGCGTTCGGGGCGGTCCACGGCCGGGTCACTGACGAACAGGGGCACCACCTCGAGCGCGGCCCGCAGGGGCGGGTGGTCGTGGAAGCGGAGGTGGGAGGTGAACAGGACGACTGAGACGTTCATGGCGCCGCTCCTGGCAATTCGGGCAACGGGTCAGCAGCGCGAGCGACCGGTGGTGCGCTGCTGCGCGTGCACTGCGGTCCGGTTTCTCCGGGCGGGCTGTCCACGGATGCGGCCGCTTCTCCGGCGGAGCAGTCGCGATGCGAACTCTCCCCGGGCAGAGCCACCAGGGACACCGTCATCCCCGGGCAGAACCCTCACGTATGCGGCCGCCCCACGCCGTCTCCCGTGGCGGTGCCGTCGGCCGCCGCCGCACGGCCGCGCGCGTCGCCGTCGCCCGCACCGGCTGACTGCTCCGCGGCCCGCGCGATCCTGCGGGCCATCCCGCCGAACACGACGGCGTGGAGGGGGGCGACGCTCCACCAGTAGAGCTGTCCGGCAAGACCCCGGGGGTTGAAGAGGGCGCGTTGCCGGTACCGCGACCGGCCAACGCCGTCCTTCTCCGCGCGCATCTCCAGCCATGCGAGGCCGGGCAGCCGCATCTCCGCCCGGAGTCTGAGCAGGCTCCCCCGCTCGATCTCCTCCACACGCCAGAAGTCCAAGGCGTCGCCGACCCGCAGCCGGGCTGCGTCACGCCTGCCGCGGCGCAGCCCGACCCCGCCTACGAGGCGGTCGAGCCAGCCGCGCACGGCCCAGGCGAGCGGGAACGAGTACCAGCCGTTCTCACCGCCGATCCCCTCGATGACCCGCCACAGGGCCTCGGGGCCGGCCGCGACTTCCCGTTCCCGCTCGTCGGCGTACAGGCTGCCCCCGGCCCAGCCGGGATCGGTGGGCAGCGGGTCGCTCGGCGCGCCCGGCAACGCGGCGGAGGACCAGCGGGTGACGACCTGGGCGTCGCGCACGCGCTGCAGGGCGAGGGCGAGGGCCCGATCGAAGGGGACAGGTGACCCCGACGCGTCGGGCACGTGCTCGGCGATGTCGTGCTCGGCGCACACGACCTCGCACCGCAGGGACTCCGCGAGAGGCCGGGCCAGGGCGGCAGGTACCGGCGTGACCAGTCCGATCCATAGGCTGGACAGGCGTGGGGTGAGCATGGGGACGGGCAGGATCAGCCTGCGGGGCAGCCGGGCGACGGTGGCGTAGCACTCCATCATCTGCCGGTAGGTGAGGATGTCGGGGCCGCCGATGTCGAAGGTCCGGCTGACGTCCGCGGGCATAGCGGCGCTGCCCACGAGGTAGCGCAGGACGTCGCGGACCGCGATGGGCTGGACGCGGGTGCCGACCCAGCTGGGAGTCACCATGACCGGGAGGCGTTCGGTGAGGTAGCGGAGCATCTCGAAGGAGGCCGAACCGGAGCCGATCACAACGGCCGCGCGCAGCACGGTCGTCGGCACCCCGGAAGCGAGCAGGATCCTGCCGACCTCGGCCCGGGAGCGCAGGTGCGGGGAGAGCTCCTCGTCCGGGATGCCCGCGGGGGTGAGCCCTCCGAGGTACACGATCCGGCGGATCCCGGCGGCGCGGGCTTCCGCAGCGAAGACGCGGGCGGCGCGGCGGTCCGTCTCCTCGAAGTCCCGCCCGGAGCTCATGGAGTGCACCAGGTAGTAGGCCACCCGAACGTCACGCAGGGCGGGGCGCAGGCTGTCGGCGTCAGTGACGTCGCCGCAGACCACGTCGACGCGATCCGCCCAGAGATGTTCGCGGAGATTGGCGGGGGTGCGGGCCAGGCAGCGGACGGTGTACCCGGCGTCGAGCAGTTCGGGCACGAGCCGGCCGCCGATGTAGCCACCGGGCCCGGTGACCAGACACCGCTCGCCCGTAGATGCGGTCCGTGTGTGCGTCACCATCGACAGCCACTCCCCTTTTTGACCGGCCGGACACCTCGTATCGGATACCGCCCCGTTCTGAGCGGGGTTACACATCCAGCCTTCCCTCCTTTCGGCCCCGCCGGATGCACGCGGGGGGCGGCCCGAGTCACCCCGTCTCGTTCGTCGGCAGTGGCTTGGCAATCCGCAGCTTCTTCAGCAATGACTACGAGCAGTAGCGGTCGGTCGTATGGCACTTCCGCCGGCCTGCGGTCGCCGGTCAACGCGACGGTTCGGCGGTGGCGGCGAGCAGAGCGGTGTCGTCGTCGACCCGGTCGGGGGTGTTCAGCAGCTCCAGGGCCCGTTCGGTGATCTGCTGGGGGTCGGTACGGGCAGCGGCGGGCAGCGCGCCGCAGGTCTGGCGCAGGGCCGCCAGGCAGTCGTCCAGGGACAGCGCCCGGTTTTCCACCAGGCCGTCGGTGTACAGCAGCAGGCTGGTACCGGGCGGGAACGCCACCTCGCGGTCGACTGGTGTGCTGCCCAGTCCCAGCGGCAGAGCCGGGGGCAACTCCAGATAGGCGGTGTCGGCGGCTATCAGCAGGGGCGGCAGGTGCCCGCTGGCGGCGTAGCGCAGGCGGTGGCGGTGTGGGTTGTACACCGCGTACAGGCAGGTGGCGAAGCGTTCGGTGGCGAGTGACTGCAGGTAGGCGTCCAGCCTGGCCAGCACCTGGGCCGGGCCGGCGCCCTCCATCGCGAGGCTGTGCAGGGCGGAGCGGAGTTGGCCCATCAAGGTGGCGGCTTCCACGTCGTGGCCCATGACGTCGCCGATGGCCAGCCCCACGGCACCGTCGGGCAGCGCGAGCACGTCGTACCAGTCGCCGCCGACCTCGGCGCCGCGGTTGCTGGCCCGGAAGTGGGCAGCCAGGCGCACCCCGGGCAGCTGGGGCAGGCGGTGGGGCAGCAGGGCGCGCTGCAGGGTCAGGGCGAGGCGGCGCTCGTTGTGGTACCGGGTGGCGTTGTCGTAGGCCAGGGCCAGGCGGTGGGCGAGGTTCTCCAGATACTTGTGTTCGACCGCGGAGTAGTCGGTGCGCCGGACCAGTACCAGGGCCCCCAGTGTCTGGTCGTGGGCGTGCAGCGGCAGCGCAAGCACGGCGGCGGGCGCCGAGTGCGGGCCGGCTGGGGCGGTGCTGTTGATCGCGTGGGTGGCCGCGGTAGCCAGGGCCTCGCGGGTAAGGAGAGGGGTGCCGGCGATGTATGCCGGGGGCGACTGCGCCGGGGCGGGTGCCGCGGCGGTGAGGTGGATGCTGATCTGGTCGGCGAAGTCGGGCAGCAGGACCTGGCCGACAGTCTGCAGCACCTGGTCCGGGTCGAGGGTGGAGGACAGCCGCAGGCCCGCGTCGGCCAGGGAGGTCAGCACGGCCAGCTGGTTGCGGGTCTCGGTCAGGACCTGTTCGCGCAGCCGGGACAGCTCCAACCCGGTGCGGACGCGCGCCAGCAACTGGCGCGCGGAGAAGGGTTTGGCCAGGTAGTCGTCGGCGCCGGCATGCCGGCCCTGCACGGATTCCTCCTCGCCGGCGCGGGCGGTGAGCAAGACGATGGGCAGGCGGGCGGTGCGCGGGTCGGCGCGCAGCGCCCGGACCAGCTCGAAGCCGTCCATGCGGGGCATCATCACGTCGCTGAGCACCAGCTCCACCGGCTGCGCCAGGGCCATCTCCAGAGCGGCCCGGCCGTCGGGGGCGAGCAGCACGTCGTAGTCGGGCTGCAGGAGCTGGGTGAGGTAGGCGCGCATGTCGGTGTTGTCGTCGACGACCAGCAGGCGGGCCCGGTGGGGGCGGTCGGTTTCGTGCGGGCCGGGGCCGTGGGGGGCATCGTTGGTCGCGGGCGCGTGCGGGGTGCGTGCCGCGGGGGTGGCTGCTGCAGAGGCGGGGTCGGCCGCCAGCCAGCCCATCGCCTCGTCCACGTAGGACGCGGCGCGGCCGGGCCAGCCGCCGCCTTCCCCGGGGGGTTCCCCGGGGGATCCGGCGCCGACTGCGGGCGGGTCCGGGCGGGGCCGGGGGGCGGCGGCGAAGGGGAGGTCCACGGTGACGGCAGTGCCCTGGCCGAGCCGGCTGTCCACGCCGACCGTGCCGCCGTGCGCTTCCACCAGGTCCTTCACCAGCACCAGTCCGAGGCCGCTGCCCTCGTGGGAGCGGGAGCGGGCGCCGCGGACCCGGTGGAAGCGCTCGAACAGGCGCGGCAGCTCGTCCGCGGGGATGCCGGTGCCGGTGTCGGTCATGGTCAGACGGGCCCGGTCGCCGGCCGGGGCCACCTGCACTCGGACGCCGCCGGTGAAGGTGAACTTCAAGGCGTTGCTGAGCAGGTTGAGGATGATCTTCTCCCACATCTCCCGGTCCAGGGCCACCGGCTTGGGCAGCGGCGGGCAGTCCACCTCCAGCGTCAGCCCGGCCGCCTCGAAGGCGGAGCGGAACACCCCGGCCAGCTCGGCCGTGGCACCGGCGAGGTCGACCGGCTCGAGGGCAGGGCGCATCTGCCCGGCCCCGGCCCTGGTGACGTCCAGGAGGGTGTTGACCTGCTTCAGAAGGCGCAGGGCGCCGCGCTCGGCCAGCTCCAGCTGCTCGCGCCGTTCGGGCCGGTCCTCGTCGGCCAGGGCCTGCTGGAGCGGGCCCAGGAGCAGGGTGAGCGGGGTGCGGAACTCGTGGCTGACGTTGGCGAAGAAGGTGGTCTTGGCCTGGTCCAGCTCGGCCAGCGCCTCCGCCCGCCGGCGCTGCTCGTCGTGGGCGAGCGCGGCCGTCAGCGCCCCGGCCACGGCGGCGGCGAGCACCTCCAAAAAGTCCCGATAGGCCCCGGCAGGAGGGAAGCAGGGGTTGACGCCTACCACTAGCACGCCCTCCACCTGGCCCGCGCAGTGCAGCGGCAGGGCCAGCGCCTGCTTGACTGGTAGCTGGGCGGCCGCGGCGTGCTGCCCGGCCGTGTTGGCGCCGGTGAGCGCGGCGGCCGGCAGCGTGGCAGGGGCACCGTCGGCTGCCACCTGCGCCAGCCGGGCCGCGACCTCCGACCCGTCGGCTGCACTCAGGGAGACGGCCTCGGGCGCCGGCAGGAGCCCGGCGGAGGCCGCCGGCCGCAGCATCCCCGGCTCGGAGGCCAGGTACAGGCCCAGGAACGGGATCTCCTCGGGATAGGAGCCCAGCACCTCCGCGACGACGCGGGCGACCTCGTCCGGGGTGGGCAGCCCGGCGGTGCGGGCTGCGGTCTCGCTCAGCAGACGCAGTCGGCGCTCGCCCAGTACCCGGCCGGTGGTCTCGGTGATGATCTGCAGCACGCCGCCGGCGGTGCCGTCGTCCAGCAGCACGGGCTGGAAGGCGGAGTCGAAGTAGCACTGTTCCGGAAAGCCGTGGCGCTCCATGATGAGCGGCTCATCGGGGATCAGCAGGGGCTTGCGGGTGTCGGTCACATAGTGGAAGTGGGAGCTCACGGGGTGGTCCCAGACCTCGGGGAACACATCCTTATACGGCCTGCCGAGCGCCCAGGGGTGTTTGGCGCCGACAATGGGTGTGGAGCCCAGGTTGTACAGCGTGGCGAATTCGGCGCCCCAGTACAGAGCCATCCCGTGCTCAGAGGTGAGCATGAGGCGCAGGGTGTCCACCAAGGGCCCCGGCCAGGACTCGGGGGGCCCGAGCGGCGTCGTCGCCCAGTCGATCCCGGCCAGACGCTCACCGAACGCGCCGGCATCGGCGAACATCCGGGCCGCAGCAGTGCGCGGGTCATCGGGCCGGGTCATCGAGGAATCTTCCTCCTGGCGCCTTTGTGATCCGCCCGCGCCCTCCCCAGGCTGCCGACGGCCACTCGCTGCGGACCTTCCGGGCAGATCAGACGCCGGATCCGACGGTTCCGGCTACGCTCCTGCCGAAATTGCAGGTCCAAAATAGTCAAAAAGATGATTTGCCCAGCAGTTTACGCCTGCAGCCGCACGCCGACGGCGGCGATCGTCGACTCGCAGTCCCTGTGGGCGGTGGACACTGTCGGCGCCGACGGTGTCGGCCCGGACGGCGAGAAGAAGGTGGCGGGCCGCAACGGGCGCCTTCCCCGACACCCGCTACCTGCTCTACATCAAGATCGGCACAGGCATCGACTGTGGCATCGTCGCCGACGGCCGGCTGCACCGCGGCGCCCAGGGCTCGGCCGGCGACATCGGCCACATCCGCGTCGGAGAACGCGACGATCCGTGCCGCTGCGGCAACTCCGGCTGCCTGGAGGCCATCGCGGGCGGCTCCGCCCTGGCCACCCGACTGACGGACCTCGGCCTCGACGCCACATCAGGACTCGATATGCCCCTAGGTGACGCGCTGAGGTGCCGGACGCCAAGGGCGGGCAGGAGTTGAGTCAACGGTCAACCAGCCGTGGACGCGGGGCCTCACCCGTGGATTCCGCGTCGGTGTCGTCGGTGCCGACCGGGCCGCGGGGAAGCATCCAGTCTAGCCACTTCGGCAGCCACCAGTTGGTCCGGCCGAGGAGTGTCATGGTCGCCGGTACCAGCACCATGCGTACGACCGTGGCGTCGATGAAGATCGCGGTGGCCAGGCCGAGCCCGAACATTTTGGTGGAGGGGTCCTCGGCGACGGCGAAGGACAGGAAGACCGCCACCATGATGAGGGCGGCCGAGGTGATGATCCGGGCGGTGCGCGAGACGCCCTCAACGATCGCCGTGCCGTTGTCGCCGGTGCGCAGGTACTCCTCGCGTACGCGGGAGAGGAGGAACACCTCGTAGTCCATCGACAGGCCGAACAGGATGGCGAAGAGGAACATCGGGATGAACGACACGATCGGAACCGTCGCTTCCAGCCCGATGAGTGCGCCTCCCCAGCCCCACTGGAAGACCGCGACCATGATGCCGTAGGCCGCGCCGATGCTCAGCAGATTCAGCAGTACCGCCTTGAGCGGTACGAGTATCGAGCGGAAGACCAGCATCAGCAGCAGGAACGACATCGCCAGCACGGCGGCGACGAACACCGGCAGGCGTTGGCTGGTGCGTTGGCCCACATCGGACAGGCTCGCGGCGGCGCCGCCGACGTGGGCCCTGGCCGGGCCGTGCCCGATCGCCGTGGGCAGCACGTCGGTGCGCAGCCGGGCGATGGTGTCGGCCGTGGCCTTGTCCTGAGGGCTGGTGGTCGGGAACACCACGAGGGTCGCGATGCCGGTGGCCCGATCGATGTGCGTCGGCGCGACGGATGCGATGCCCGGATCCGCCGCGACCGTTGCGACGAGTCGGTCCAGCACTCCCGGATCACCGGTGGGGTCCGCGGCGATGACGAGGGGACCGTTGGTGCCCGGGCCGAACCCCTCGGCGACGAGGTCGTAGGCCCGGCGCTCGGTACGGCTGTGGGGCAGTGAGCCGTCGTCGGGCAGGCCGACGCGCAGGCCGAGCACGGGCAGCGTCGCGGTCAGCAGCAGCCCCGCCGCGCCGATCGCGTACGGCACCGGGTGCCGGCTGACGTGCCCGATCCAGCGCCGCCACCCGGCGGCGTGGGCGGCGCCTGCCGCCGGGTCCCGCCGCCGTGCGAGTCGGGCTGGCTTCCTGGTCTGCAGAGCCCGGCCGATCCGGCCGGCCCGGGCCAGGCGCGGGCCCGCCGCGCCGAGGAAGGCCGGCAGCAGCGTCACCGACGCGAGCACCATCGTCAGGACGACGATCGAGACGGCAACCCCGCCCACCGTCATGAACGGCACGTTCGCGACCGCCAGGCCGAGGATCGACACGACGACGGTGCCGCCGGCGAAGACCACCGGCCGCCCCGCCGTTGCCACCGCTCGTCCGGCCGCCGCCTGCGGATCGAGCCCGCACGCGAGGTACTCCCGGTGCCTGGCGAGCACGAACAGCGCGTAGTCGATGCCCACTCCGAGCCCGACCATGCTGCCCAGGACCGGTGCGAAGGTGGGGACCTCTGTCACCCCCGCCAGTACCGTCATCGTGGCGACCCCGACGGTCAGCCCGAAGACCGCCATGCCGATCGGCAGCGCGGCGGCGACGAGCGAACCGAACGCCAGGAACAGGATCGCGGCCGCGGCGAGGAGGCCGATCAGCTCGCTCGCGCCGCCGTCGGGGTCGGAGAAGGCGTAGAAGAGGTTCCCGCCCATCTCGATGCGCAGCGGCAGCTCGGCGCGCAGCCGGTCGCCGAGATCGACGAGGGCGTCGAGGTCTTCGGCCGACAGCCGGCTCTGGTCGGGGTACTGCACCCGGACGACTGCGATCCGCCCGTCGGCCGAGACGAGGCCGCCGCGCACGGCGGTGTCCCCGCCCGTGCCGAGTGCCCCCGCCGGGTCGCTCGTGCCGAGCACGTGCGGCAGCCGCTTCACCTCGGTCTGCAGCCGCGTGAGAGCGGTGCGCGCGCTGTCGTGGTCGAAGAACGTCGCAGCGCCGTCGAGGGGGGTGACGACCACTTGGGCGGTCATCCCCTCCTGGCCGGTGCCTGCCCGCTCGATCAGTTCCGCGGCCCGTTGGGAGTCCAGTCCCGGAGCGGTCAACGAGTCCGCGGTCCGCCCGCCGAAGGCGACGGCGGCGAGGACGGCGAGCGTGGCGGCGATCAGCCATGCCGCGATCACCCGCCAGGGATGGCGGGCGGCGCTTGCGCCCAGGCGCAACAGGGCTTTCGAGAGCATCGGGTCCTCCAACCACCTCGGTGGCCGTCCTAGTACGGCCACCGATGCCGAGGCTCGTCGCCACGGCGCTCCGCGGCATCGGCCCGCGGGCCGCGGATCCGTCAGCCCCAGGGCGGAGTGACGACCCGTCCTTTCGGCCGATGCGCGGCACGCCGCGGTCCCTAGGCTGAGAACCGTGCTCCGAGACGACCTGCGAACCCTGTGGACCGAACCCCGGCCGCCCGACGCGCCCGCCCGGGTGTGGCGGGACTGGGCGCTGCTCGCCGCGGGCCTTGCCGGTGTGGCGCTGGAGGCCACCCTGCGCGAGAACGTCGTGTGGCGGCCGGTGGCGGTGGTGGTCGCCGTATGGCTGTGCCTGCTGCCCCTGTGGCGCCGGACCCGCCCGCTGGCGATGGTGACGCTGGCGTTCGGCTCGGTGATCCTGCTTCCGGTGGCCTCGCTCGTCGCCGCACCGCGCGAGCCCGTCGGCCTGGACACCGGCGCGGTCGTGCTCGTGCTGGTGTACGCGCTGACCCGGTGGGGATCGGGACGCGAGATCGTGCTGGGCGGCGCGGTGATCCTCGCGGTCGGCGCGCTGTGTGTCGTCACGTACGAGACCCCGGTCGTCGAAAAGGTCGGGGGCTTCGTCTTCCTGCTGCTGCCCGGCGTGGTCGGGGCTGCCGTGCGGTTCCGGGTGACCGCTCGCGAGCGGCAGTTGGACCAGGTGCGCTCCCGCGAGCGCGAGCAGCTCGCCCGGGAACTGCACGACACGGTGGCCCACCACGTGTCGGCCATGGTGATCATCGCCCAGGCGGGCCGGGTGCTCGCGGGCACCGACCCGTCCGCCGCCGTCGAGGCGCTGGAGGGGGTCGAGGAGGAAGGGGCGCGCACGCTGGAGGAAATGCGCGCCATGGTCGCCACACTGCGCGACCGCGGGGTCGGCGCCGAGCTGGCGCCCCCTGCCGGAGTCGCGGATCTGGAGCGCCTGGTGCGCACCCCGGGTGGTCGCCTCAGGGTCGACCTGGGGCTCGACGGCGAACTGGACGCGCTGCCCCCGGCCGTGGACGCGGCCGTCTACCGGATCGTGCAGGAGTCGGTGACCAACGCGCTGCGCCATGCGGTCGACGCGACCGAGCTCGTCGTTCGGGTCGCCGCGGAACGGCACACGGTACGGGTGAGCGTGCGCGACAACGGCCGGCGCACCGGCCGGGGTCGCGACGGATACGGACTTACCGGACTGCGCGAGCGCGCGACCCTGCTCGGCGGCACACTACGAGCCGGCCCGGGTACTGACCGGGGCTGGCATGTCGAAGCCGAACTGCCGAGAGCGAGGAGCGAGAGCGGTGTCCATTCGCGTCCTCGTCGCTGACGACCAGACGATCATCCGCACCGGGTTGCGGATCATGCTGAACGCCCAGCCCGGCATCGAGGTGGTCGGCGAGGCCGCCGACGGGCGGGAAGCGGTACGTCTGGCCCGCGAACTACGCCCCGACGTCTGCCTGTTCGACATCCGCATGCCCGTACTCGACGGGCTCGAGGCCACCCGGCTGGTCGCCGGCCCGGGCGTCGCCGACCCGCTGGCCGTGGTCGTCATCACCACGTTCGACCTCGACGAGTACGTCTACGGCTCACTGCGTGCCGGCGCCCGCGGATTCCTCCTCAAGGACACGGGACCGGACCTTCTGGCGCAGGCCGTACGGTCGGCGTCCGACGGTGAGGCGCTCATCGCGCCCAGCGTCACCGTCCGTCTGCTCCAGGCATTCGCGGACCTGCCCGCCGGCCGGCCCGTGGCCCAGCCGGTCTCCCCCGTCACCGCCCGCGAGGAGCAGGTGCTCCTCGCCGTCGCTCGCGGGCTGACCAACACCGAGATCGCCGATGCACTGCACATCAGCCTCAGCACGGTGAAGACGCATCTGGCCAGCCTGATGGCCAAACTCGGCGCCCGCAACCGGGTCGAGATCGCGATGTGGGCCTACGAAACGCGCCGTATCCTCCCCGGAACCTGAGCCGGGTGCCGGGCCATGTCCCATGAGTCCCCGCCCGGACATCAGTGCACGGTCGGCTCACGTCGGCTCCACGTGCCTCACCCGCCCCAGAGCGTGACGTACCAGGAGGCCGGAACTGGGACGGTGAGACACCCGATACGACAAGACTCCCGACAGCTACCTCGCCAGTCTCCACCTGCACGCCTCGATGATCTGGATCAAAGACCTCACCAGGACCACCCGATGATCACGACTCGATACGCGGCCTAGCCGCCTTGAACCCAGACCGGGAAGTAGTGCCGTTCTCCCCGCTGCACACTCGGCCGCTGTCGGCGATATCGCGCTGGTGTAGCAGCCCCGACGGGGGCCCAGTTTGGCGGGTGGCTGGTGCGGCTGGCACTGGGAAGACGCGGCTGCTCCTGGAGACGGCGCACCGACTGGAGGCCAAAGGCTGGTCCTGCGAGTGGGTGCGTCGGGGTAAAGCCAAGTAAGCCGTAGAAGCCGCAGCCTTGCAGCACGGGCGTGTCCTGCTGATCGTCGATGACGCTGACACCGTGCCCGACTACTACGATCTTGCCGAGATGATCACAACGCGGGTGCGCCGGGACGACACCCAACACGTCCGTATCGTGCTGGCAGGCCGCGAGTTCGGTAGCTGGTGGCGCGAGCTGCGCGCCGGCTTGGACCCGAGCGTGCATGCCGCCCTCTCCCCCTCCGGCCCCACACAGCTAAGCGCTCTCGCCGGGGGGTCGGCTGACCAGCAGCAGTTGTTCAACGCTGCGGCCCAGCACTATGCCCGTCACCTCAACTGCCGAACACCGTCCGTGACCCTCACTGGCTTGGAGCCAACGACCACGTTCGCCGAACTACATGCAGCCGCCGCGGCCGCCGCCCAGCAAGCCTTGACTGGCCCGCTAACGATTGAGAACGCCCTGCTCCACCTGTTCAGAATCGAAGAGACCTGGTGGCAGGGCAACGCTGCCGACATGGGCCTGACCTACCCTCTCGCTGCCTTGCAGGCAGCGATCACAGCCGCCACTCTCATCGGCGCCGACGACTGCGCACAGATGGCGCGCCGCTTGCATTGCCTACCAGGGCTCGCCACCAGACCTGTCGACCAACTCACCGAACTGGCCCTCTGGCTCCACCAGCTCTACGCCCAACGCAGCGGTCAATGGCTCGACCCTCACCTACCCGCCCGGCTCGCCGAACGCTACGCGGTCCGCTGTGCCGCCACCCAGCCTGCGCTACCGGCCGCCCTAGCTACAGCGGCTCTCACCACGTGACGTTGGGAGTAACCATGCCTAGTTCTGCCTCCTCTGCGCACGCGGGCCAAGCACTTCGGTTCCTGCTCCGGCTCGCTCGAGCCGCCCAGCACTCGGCAGATGCGGAACACGTGTTCACCAAAGTCGTCACTGCCTACCCGAAAGTACTCCTGTCCGTAGCAGTAGATGTGGCACGGGCCGGACACTACCCACTCGACAACGCCATCGTCGCTGCTGTCAGCGCAGCCTCATTGGACTACGACGGCGTAGCGGCCCTCAAGCGGCAAATTCCTCCCCTCACCACCACATTGCCCCGCACCGCACTGCTTCACGACAGAGCCGTGACAAGGCCCCTGATGACGCTGCCCTCGCTGACGAACTGGATTCCCTTGCGACCCGGCTTGCTGCTGTGGGGCGACGTGCGGAGACACTGGAGACCTCTGCAGAAGCGGTCCGATTGCGGCGGGAGCTCGCCGCCCAGGACCCGGGCGCGCACACCTACGGCCTCGCCGGCGCTCTGCTGAATTTCGGGAACCGGCTGGTGCTGTAGGGCGACGTGCGGAGGCACTGGAAACCATCGCGTAAACGGTGCGGCTGCGGCGGAGACTGGTGGAAGTGGACCCAGACGCGCACACCCCCGGCCTCGCCGGCGCACTGCTGAATTTCGGGAAACGGTTGGATGAAGTAGGGCGGAGCGCGGAGGCACTGGAATCTATTGCGGAAGCGGTGCGGCTGCGGCGGAGACTGGTGGAACTGGCCCCAGACGCGCACACCGACGGCCTCGCCCGCGCTCTGGACAACCTTGGGTACCACCTGACTCGGGTGGAGCAGCCCGCGGAGGCGCTGGAGGCTGCTGCAGAAGCCGTGCAACTGTGGCGGGAGCTCGACGCGGCGGCACCTGACACGCACACTTCCGACCTCGCCCTTGCCCTCGACAGCTGCGGCGCTCAGCTACATGCTCTGGGGCGGCGGCGGGAAGCCTTGGAGGCTGGTGCAGAAGCGGTACGTCTGTGGCGCGACCTGGTGGAGGCGCAGCCGGACGCCAACACCCCTGGTCTCGCTCGCTCTCTGCACGGTCACGGGATCCAGCTGGATGCGCTGGCGCGGCGGCGAGAAGCTCTAACGAGCTCGTGCATGGTTGGCGGTGGCCCGTCGAGGGCCGTTCGAGGCGATACGAGCCACGCCCCGCAGGCGTGCGGCGGCCGACCTGGGCCACCTGACAACTCACCGCCGCTCGCCTGCCAGGGTGGGACAACTGGCCGATGGCGACCGCGATGCACTGGACGCGGTGGCCGACGCACTGGCGGCCTACTACGACATCGCCATAACGCCCTTCGCCGACCGCATGCGAGCCGTGCTGGACGCGGACCGTGCCTGGCGGGTGCACACCATGGCGCGCGCTGGAGTCGGCGCGTTGCTGGCGGGACTGCATCCGCAGGTGCGCTGGCGGGAACCGGTACTGGAACTTCCCGTTCTCCCCGAACAAGGCGAGGTCGACTTCCACCTGGAAGGACGGGGAATCCTCGTGTGCGCCCACATCTTCTGCGGCCCCCGCCCCCGGGCCCTGCTCAACGACGTCGACACTCCAGTGCTGATTTACGCACCAATCCGTGACCTACAGACCAGCGACCTCATTGCCGAGCCATCCCATGCCCTGTCAGGTGCACCAACAGCACTGGCTGCCCTGCTGGGCCGCACCCGCGCCGCCGTCCTGCACACCTTGGCAGACCCCGCCGGCCACACCACCAAACAGCTCGCCCAGCACCTGGGCATCTCCCCCGCCTCCGCTTCCGAACATGCCACCTCCCTGCGAGCCGCCGGTCTGGTCACCAGCCTCCGCCACGCCAACACGGTGCGGCACACCACCACCCCGCTGGGAACCACCCTCCTCTCCACCAGGCGCGCCAGTCGCCGGATGACCCGCCGTACGGCACGCCGCGCCCTGCGGGCGCCCGCCTCCGTTCCGGTCTGGCCGCAGCTCACCGCCCAGCGTCCGGTGCTGTTCCGACATGCGGGCGAGCGGAACTTCTCCTAGTGTGAATTTCATGCCGATTCAGATGTGATGTTGAGACGCATGTGCGCCATCGCGGCAGAGGTCATCGCAATCCGAGATCCGAGGAGCCACCATGGCCAAGCAACGCGCCTCCCGGCCGCTCGCCTCGGTCACGTGCCAGCCGGAGCCCGGCTCTTCAACGGGATCACTGGCCTGCTGGTGCCCGCCCTGCTCTCCCGGCGCCTCGACCCGAACCGTGAGGTCAGTTCGGCGGTCGCGGCCCAGCGGCCGCTCCATAGCGCCGCCGCCATGACCTAGTCTCTCCTCCGCTGCCAACACCGTGCCGTCCGCCGGCTATCCGGGCAGAAGGCGCCGCGGTGACGGCGGAGTCCGGCGTTCCGCGAGCCCGACACGGGATTCGACTACATCGTCAGCGCGGGAGCCTGCGGATGCCGTCCGCGGCCGGTCTCGCCGCCGTCTGCATGCGCGTCATGCCTCCTCGGCGCGGGTGACGACGCGAACCGCTACAAGGCCGGTGTGGTCAGCCCGATGGAGGACCCACCAGGAGTGCCCAAGGAGTACCACCATGAGCACACAACGCTCCCTCTTCCGCCGCTCCCGCTCCTCATCCGCGTCTCTTCTGTGGAGGATCGCCGGCGACCTCGCCGAGTATGTCGACCGGCGCATCGGCTGGGACAAGCTGGCCGTAATTCCTGGCCTGGCGGTCCTCTTCGGACTGCGCGTGAGGCTCCGTCAGAAGAACCTCCACGACACCACGCACCTACCCTCGGTCAACCTTCCCGATCCCGGGCCGAAGTCCGAGAAGCGCAAGGTCAACCGAAGCGCCGACGGCAGCTTCAACGACCTCGACGAGCCTCGGATGGGCATGGCGGGCACACGCTTCAACCGCAATATCCCGCTGAACAAAATCGCGCCGGCCACGCCCGAGGACGTCCTGTCCCGCCCCAACCCGCGCGAGGTCAGCCGAGCCCTGCTCACCCGTCACGAGTTGATCCCGGCCGAGTCCGTGAACTCCCTCATCTCCACATGGCTGCAGTTCATGATCCGCGACTGGTTCAGCCACGGTACAAGTCCTGAGAGCCGGCCCTGGGAAGTGCCCCTCATGGACGACGATCCCTGGCCGGAGCGCCCGATGCGGATCATGCGGACACCCGACGACCCGACCCGGGACCCGCAGGCGGGTGCCGAAATGCCCGACACGCGCGTCAACGTCTCCTCCCACTGGTGGGATGCGTCGCAGATCTACGGGTCGAGTGACGCGGAGCAACGCCAACTGCGCACCGGTGAGCTGGGCAGGCTGCGGCTGTGGGACGACGAGCAAACCCCGTTCCCCGACCCCTCTCGCGACCCGTCGCGGGTGCCCGGCTTCTGGCTGGGCTTGGTGATCATGCAGAACCTGTTCGCCCGGGAGCACAACGCAATCTGCGACCACTTGCATGCTGCGTATCCGTCCTGGGACGACGAGGAGCTGTTCCAGCGGGCGCGGCTCGTCAACTCCGCACTCATCGCCAAGATCCACACCGTGGAGTGGACGCCTGCTGTGATCAGCCATCCCACGACCGTCAAGGCCCTGCAAACCAACTGGTGGGGCCTCGCGGGGGAACACGTCCACAACCTTCTTGGCCGGATCAGCGACAGTGAGCTCGTCAGCGGCATCCCCGGCGCGAAAACGGATCACTATGGCGCTCCGTTCGCCCTCACCGAGGAGTTCGTGGCCATCTACCGCATGCATCCGCTGATCCGCGACGATTGGCACCTGCGCTCCGCTGTCGACAACGAGACCCTGCGCCACTGCTCCTTGCGCGAGATCTCCGGACCCGAGGCGCTGAAGGTCCTCGAGACCACGAACATGGCCGACCTGTTCTACAGTTTCGGCACGCTCCACCCGGGTCTGGTCACCCTGCACAACTTCCCGAAGTTTCTTCAGGAGTTCCAGCGCCCCGACGGGCACCTGCAGGATCTTGCCGCCACCGACATCCTGCGCAGCCGGGAGCTGGGCCTCCCCCGCTACAACGAGTTCCGACGGCTTCTACGGATGAAGCCGGCGGCAGGCTTCGAGGATCTGACAGACAATCCGACGTGGGCCGAGGAGATCAAGCGGCTGTACGGGAACGACATCGAGAAGGTCGACCTGACGATCGGGATGTACGCCGAGAAGCTTCCGGCCGGGTTCACCTTCAGCAACACCGCGTTCCGCATCTTCATCCTGATGGCTTCGGTCAGGTTGAGCAGTGACCGCTTCTTCACCGCGTACTACACCCCGGAGGTGTACTCCAAGGCCGGAATGGCCTGGATCGACGACAACACCATGGCCACGGTGATCCTGCGGCACCACCCGGAGCTGCGCCCGGCCCTAGCGGGGCTGACAAATGCGTTTGTGCCATGGCACAAGGCACAGTCCGGCACGGGCGGTTCCTGACAGCTGAGAGACGCCCGCCGCCTGGCCTTGGCCGCCGCCCACAACCCTGACCTGACCTGGTCGAGCGCGTGTCCCACGCCGTCGGTTCCAGCACGCGGCGGGTCGGCGTCCACCAGGGCCTCTCCCCCGTCCTGATCGTCGTTCGCGACTACCTCTGGGCCGGGTCGGGGAGACCCTCGGCGAGGACCCCTACCTCGTCGCCACCACCGGCACCGCCTAGTCCGCGACCTGAAGAGCGCCGACAACGCCGGCATCAACCGCCACCGACCAGCCGGCCGACAGCACCCCCGCGAGTCCTGATCCCGAGGGATCCGGGACCGGCGTCTGAGCTGAACGGGTGCTCGCGCCTCGGGTCTTGCCTGTCGGCCCGTTGTCGGACGAGCCGGTGACTACGGTGCGACCCGTGGTCCCAATCATCCGGAACGGGGATACGTTCCCCTCAGGTGTCCTGCACGGATCCACGGCACGTGACATCGCGCGGCTGACGGACCCCGGGCTAACCGCCGTCATCGTTCCCCGGGAGGAACATGCCGGCTGGTTGGACGAGTTGGCCGAGCTGGTGGTCACGCGGCGGCTCGTCATCGCCCGTACGACACTGACCGCGGCCTCCCTCGACGACTTCGCCCGCTGGTCCCGCACCGCCCTCGCCGATACGACCAGGGCCGTGTCGGGTCCACTCCAGGACGACATGAAGGGGATCGTGGAGCAGGTCATGGCCACGGCCGATGTCGGGCACGTGATGGTGCGGGTGTTCACCGAGCCCCCCACCCGCCGCTGCGGGTTCCACGTCGACACGGTCCCACCGCAGGCGCCGACGATCGGTGCCGTGCGGGTCTACAACGGTCCGACGACCGAGTACGTGGCCTGCGACGACGTGGTGAGCATGGCGGCTTTCTACACCTACCTGTCTCGCAGGGAGCGGCTGTCACGGGCGACGGGCGCCGAGGCCTGCAGCGTGACAGCCGCCGGTTCGACGCCCGGCCAGCTGATCGCCATGGACGAGGCACCCTCGTTCCTGCGGCCCCGCGCCCCCGTTCACCGGGTGCCGCGCGATGCGACCGTCTACTTCAAGCACATCGACGTACGACAGCACTGGTCGCCGCATCCCGTGACAGACGTGTGGATCCACCGATCGCCCATGCAGGGCGTTCCGAGGCTGGTTCTCAACGTGTCCCCGGCACAGCCTGTTCCCGCCCGCCGCGGTCGGAGGCCAGAAGCACGTGGGTGAGGGCCGGCAGCGAGGAATCGAGGGGACGCAGCAGGCGAAGCACGCGCGCGCCCGCGCGGGCCGGCCCGTGATGGGCCATGAACCAGGCCCTCGGCCGGCCCGCGGCAGCGACCACCTTGAGGACGGCGGGCACCACGTCGTCCGCGCCGTCGAAGAAAATCCCGGTGAAAGGGTTGACGTACTGCCAGCCGCCGAGGATGGCCTGATTGACGACGACGGGCACATCGAGGCAGAGCGCCTCGGCGAGCACCCTCGGCGACGCGTCGAGAACCGCCGGTACCAACAGGCAGCGCGCGGCGGCGATCGCGGCGAGCAGCAGCGGCCACTCCAGCGGTCCTGTCAGCCTGACGCCGGGCGGCGGTTCCACGTCGGGAGGGGCGTCGACGACCAGGATCCGCAGGTCCGTCTCCTCGGCCAGCCGGCGCAGGCAGCGAGCGGCGAGCGGCCAGTTCTTGGCCCGCTGCCGCCAGGGTTCCGCACCGGATACGTGGACCACGTCCGCGACCAGTTCCGGGGGCAGGGTTCGTGCCGCCAGACACGGGTCGACGCGGAGCGGGTCGGTGAAGTCGGACTCGCTCACTTGGGCCCGCGGCCCGTTCGGCGGCAGGAACCGGTCCGGGTCCCGGAAGCAGTGCAGCCACGCCTCGCAGAGCAGTCCGTAGTCGCGTTCGTCACGGAACCCCGTCCCCGGGAAGCCCAGATAGCTGGTGGCACCGACGAAGCGGCAGCCCTCTTCGGCCAGCTGATTCAGGCGTACGTGCTGGGCGCGTGTGACGACGGGCGCCCGGACCACCACCCACGGCAGTACCTGGCCGCAGGGACGGGTCACCCGCAGAAAAGGTGCGCCTGCGGCGAGGTCCACCCGTCGTCCTCCACACCCGGATCACCACAGCGACATGACAGGAGAGGCCATGACCCAGCTCATCAGACGCGACTTCTTCACGGATCGCAACGGCGGCACGCGGATCGAGATCTTCGACGAGCTCAGTGACACCGCGAAGGCCGCCCTGTACGAGTTCTTCCGGCGGACGGGCGCACCGCATCTGATGGACGAGGTGGTGCTGCCCATGTTCTATGACGGCGATTCGCAGATCTTCGCCGCGGTCCGCGACCGGCCGTGGCCGCCGTGGGGTCTGGGCGCGCGCAACATCGTCGCCGTCCTGCAGACGCACCTGGTCTCCGACGGCTGTTGGGGGCTGAGCCCGGTGCACGTCGGCGATGAGAGTCTGACGAATACCGGGCTGTGCGCCGCGCTGTACAAGGAGGCGCTGGAGACTCTGGCCGTCGACCCCGGCGCCGAGGTGCACTACCTCATCGCCGAGAACTCGAGGCTGGCCGACCTGGCCATGCGCCGCGTCGGCTTCCAGCGCACGGAGGATGTCTTCCTCACCGAGGCGGCGCGCTATCTCACCTATCGCGCGCCGGCCGGTGAGCTGCTGGAGAGCCTCGGTCTGGCCGGGACCGACTCCGTCGACGTGCTCGCGGGCGCGGTTGAGGACGACGTGTACGAGCGCAACGCCGCCTTTCACGGGACTGTCTATCTGGGGTCGCGCGCGGAATGGATGGCGGACCGGGTCAGTGTCCCGTCCGAGATCGCCCGCCTGGTGCGGGGCGGCCACTACAGCAAGCCGGCGGGAGTGCCGACGGGGACAGGCCGGTTCGAGAGGGACGTGATCGCCGAGGTCGCCCAGGGGGTGCGGGAGTTCCTCACCGAAGCGGAGCAGCACGAGCTTCTTCAGTACGTGCTGGGCAGGGAATCCGAGTTCTCGGCGGCCACCGTCCAGCCGCGCGGGACTCGCTCTGCGGTGGTGGATGAGCGGATCCGCAGCAGCCTGGTCCTCGACGGGCTCGGTCGTTTCGAAGCGTTGTTCACGGAGCGCATCAAGGAGCAACTCGAGGCGGTACGGGCCCGCCTGGGCCACCCGGCCTTCCCGCTGGGCCGTATCGAGCTGCAGGTAACGGCAAACGGCGACCGAGACTACTTCGGCATGCACCGTGACAGCGATGGCGGGGACACCCGCGAGCTCACGTTCGTCTACTTCTTCTCTGCCGAGCCGCGCCGGTTCTCCGGTGGGGAACTGCGCGTCTTCGAGACGATCGTGGAGGACGGGAAGGTCGTCCCTACGGATCGCAGCCAGACGATCGTGCCGCGTGCGAACCTAGCGATGTTCTTCCCGAGCCGGCACGACCACGAGGTACTGCCCATCCGGGTGCCGAGCAAGGCGTTCACCGACAGCCGGTTCAGTGTGACCGGCTGGATCCACCGGAAGTGAACGGCCGGCAGAAAGGACGGGAAGACAACGGGCGGGACGGACTGGAGGAGCGAAGGGATTTCGCGGCATGGTCCTTGGTGGGCCACGTGGCGCTCCCGTCCGGCCGCGCGCGGCAGGCGGCGCGCGCGACGCACCACGGGCCCTTCCCCGATGTGCCGGAGCTGCTCGCCCGCAGTGTGCGGGCCGACGCCCGTGGAGTGCGCGCACGCTTCCTCTTCGCCTCAGCCGCGGCGGCCTCGGGGTTCTCCGCGGCGCAGGACCCCGCACTGACCCGTCTGGGAACACCGGTTACTGGGCCGGTACGCACCGTCCCGGCGGCCGCGCTCGTGGCGCCCGTGATCATCGTCTCTCCGCCCCGCTCGGGCAGCACCGCGCTGTTCGATGCCCTGGCCCGCAACCCTGCCCTGTGGACGGTCGGTGGGGAGAGCGAGGGGGTGATCGAGGGCGTGCCCGGACTCCATCCGGCGGCCCGCGGTTACGCCTCGCACGCGCTGGGTGCCCAGGATGCCGAAGCTTGGGGAGAGCCGGTGCGCGCGGGCTTCCTCGCTGATCTGCTCGATGCGCGAGGGCGACGCCGGCTCGAGAACGGTGGCCCCCGGGCCGCGCCTCTCAGGCTGCTGGAGAAAACACCGGAGAACAGCCTGCGGCTCCCCTTCCTGCTGCACCTGTTTCCGGACGCCACGGTCATCCACCTGCACCGCGAGATCTGCGACACGGTAGCCAGCATGGTGCGGGCATGGGCCCACCCGGGCTTCGTCAACATCCCGGACCTGCCCGGCTGGCCCCGGCGGGCCTGGCACCTGCTGCTGCCACCGGGCTGGCGGGCCTGGGCCGGCCAGGACCTCACGCGGATCGCGGCCCGGCAGTGGGCCGCTGCCGTGGAGGCGACCCTGGATGCCCGGGCCCTTCGTCCGGCCGTCCCCTGGGTGGACGTCGACTACGCCGAGCTGCGCGGCGCACCGGCCCGAACGCTGCGGTGGCTGGAGGCGGTGCTGGGCCTGCCCGCAACAGCGCAGGGCAGGGACCTGCCGCTGTCGGCCACGACGATCAGCCCCCCACGCTCCGGCAAATGGCGCCACACCCCCGGCTTCGACCCATCGGCGCTCGATGCCGTGCAGGAGACCCTGCGGCGCCTCACGAATGGACGCACCACGATGCCCAAGTCCACCCCGGCCTCCCGGGCAGCCCAGGTCACGCGGGCAACGCCAGCGGCCACCCGTGATCTCCCCTCCTTCGCCTGCTGGCTCCACGAGGTGGACGCCGATGCGCCGGACACCGCCGAGACCATGGGCCATCGCGATGGCATGGTGCTCGATCCGGCCGTGGTGCTCCAGGCAGGGGTCACCATCCCCCTTGGGCTGGCGCGCCGCGCCCGCTTCCGGGACCGGTTCCTGCCCGGCCACCCCATCCTGTGGACCGACGAACCCGCTACCGGGGCACTCGTACCGTTCTGGATCCGTTTCGAGGAGTTCTGGGCGCTGCGCGACCTCACCCCCGGGCGCCCCCTGCCTCCCGGGTTCCCCGCACGGCTGCGCGCCTCGCTCACCGGAGCCGGTGCGCTCGGGGCGGCAGAGGTGCGCGCCCGGCGGACGGCTCTGGCCGATGACACCGTGGCCGTCGCCGCCGAGGAGTTCGCCCGCACCGATGTCTGCGGGATGGGCCGCCTGCTGCACCCCCGGCATCGCGAGGCGCTGCTCGACTATTACGAACGGCTCATCGCGACCGGCTGCTGGCCGCTCGGAGACGCGCAGGTGAAAGGCCGTTACGGCTGGTACAACGAGTCGCTGTCGCGCTTCCTCCACCATCAGTTCCGCGCTCTGGTGAGCCGCCTCGCCGGACGGCCGGTGCGGCCGTCGTACTCCTACGTCTCCGCGTACCGAGGCGGCGCCGTCCTCGACCGGCACGTTGACCGCGAGCAGTGCGAGTACACGGTCTCCCTGCTGCTCGGGGAATCGGGATCGGGAATGGAAGGCGGGTGGCCGCTGCTCCTCGACACGGGCCGGGGGTCCGTCTCCCTGCTCCAGTGTCCCGGCGAAGCCGTGCTCTTCAGGGGCACCCGGGTGGCGCACTGGCGCCCTCCGCTGCCCGACGGGAGCACCCACACCACCCTGCTGTTCCACTATGTTCCGGCCGAGTTCTCCAGGACCCTGTACTGAAGCGGCTACTGCGGCTCGAGGAAGCCGACTTGCCGGGCCTCGGCCTCCGTGACCTGGGGCGCGATCCGTTCCCACCGGGTGACCAGCCGCCGGCCCGCAGGGCGTACTTCGCGTGCCCGCGTGCGGGTGAAGCCCTCGGGCGCCGCTCCCGTCCCGAACATCGCCTCGGCGGCGGCGACGGTCAGCAGCAAGTCCCACACGAGGTGGATCCGGTCCGCGGCCCCGGCGTTCTCGGCCGCGTGCACGCAGCCGTGATTGACCAGGTAGACGGTGCCGGCCTCCAAGTGGTGGACATCGCCCTCGAGCAGCAGGGACGCCTGCGGGCTGGTGACCAGCGGCAGGTGGAAACGGGCTCGTACGCCTACCGTGCCGGTCCGCGACCGCACGACGCTGTGCTCCTCGTGCGGCGCGAGCGCGGCACCCGGGCCGAGCACGTTGATCCGGAAGTTGACCAAGTGCGGCAGAGCTTCGGTCAGTGCCGCCAACGCTGGGTAGTGCGCGCGATGGTGAAAGCGCTTGCCGAAACACGACAGATCGTGATCCCGGGAGAAGTCGTCACAGCGCCCGGAGGCGTTGAGCAGACTGAACTGCTCCACTCGGCCCCGAGGACCGGCCCATGCCGTCACGTGGCCCGTGGCGCTCGCCAGCGAGGGAGTGTGCCGGGCGCGCAACCGCTCCACCTCCGCAGCGAGACTCTTCGTGGTCGGGGCGTCCGCGGAGAACAGCCGCAGACAGCGGATGCCGGCGCGATGGTAGTTGGCGTCACGGATGCCGTACAGGAGCAGTCGCGGATCCGGATCATGGTCCTGATCGTGGTGCTGGTCTCGATCTTCACCGGTCAACGGAAGGGACACCTCTCGAGGAGCAGGTCCAGGTCAGGCAGGCTTGTGGGGAGCGTCGCGAAATCGCCCAGCGCGACCGCGTCCAAACCGGCGCCGACGGGACCGACGGACACCGGGGGCGGTACCGGCACCCCGACAGAGAGGAAGTAGTCGTGAAACTTGCTGCCGTCGCCGCTGGGCAGGTCCCGGAAGCTGATCCAGACAGCGGGAATCCCGTAGGCGTGGCTGAGGACGATGCCGTGCAGGCTCGACGAGGCGACCAGGCCGGCACCCATCAGCTGCTCGACGACGTCCTCGACGCTGTTCTGCACATCGACGATCTGCCAGCCCTCCGGAACGCCGCGCCGGGCCCGGGCCTTGTCGGCGAAGTGCGGTACGACCGCGGGCCCTCCGCCCGCCCGGGTGGGGCGACGCGGCAGGTATCTCGGCACCAGCAGACCGGGGTCACCGTAGACCGGGAGACACGCCGCACCCGACCGCAGAGCGGCCTCCCGGGTGAGTGGCCCCCGGACCGCGAGCAGTTCGGCCCGCGGATCCACGTACTCGCCGGCCTCCATCACACCGGCTCCCCACACCACGCAGCCCGGCCCCGCGAGCGCGACCACGCTGCCCGTGACGAAGTGCTTGCGGCCCGGGGTATGCGGAGCGACCCACCGGGCCGGGGCTCCGGAGATCCGGCGGATCAGCCAGGGAGTGAGCCGGTCACCGACGTTGCCCTGGCTGGGCGCCCGGCACCAGAAGGCGGGTACGGTATCGACCACGTCACTCACTGTAGCGAACGGACCGCCCTTCTCATTCGCACCTACCACCGGGATGTCCCCTGGCTGAGGTACGCGCTGGCGGCCATCGAGACGTGGTGCCACGGGTTCGCGGAGGTCGTCGTGATCACCCCGCGCACCGGATCGGCCGCTGTGCGCCGAGCGATCGGCGGCGACGTACGTCTGGAGATCTGCCCTGACTACCGGGACGACTACCTTGGGCAGCAGGTGAGCAAGCTGTACGCGGACGAGTTCACGGCCGCCGACCTCATCTGCCACGTCGACTCGGACGTCATCTTCACCCGCCCCGTCTCACCCGCAGACCTCCTGGACGGCGGCCGCCCGTGGATCGTCCGCCGGGCGGTTTCCCAACTCGGTCGGCACCGGCCCTGGCTCGCCCCGACGGAGGAGTTCCTGGGCCGGCCGGTCGCCTACGACTTCATGCAGCAGCCGCCCTTCACCTACCCGCGCCGGCTCTACCCGGAAGTGCGCGCCCTGTCCCTGGAGCGTCACGGAATCCCGCTGGACCGCTATGTGACGGGTCGGCCGCCTCGGGGCTTCTCCGAGTTCAACGTGCTCGGTGCCCACGCCTACGGCACTCACCGCACCGCGTTCGCCTGGTACGACGCGGACACGGCGCAGGTGCCGCAGTTGTGCAGGTGGTACTGGAGCAGGGGCGGCATCGACGCCGGCGTGCGGCGCGAGCTGGAAGGGATCGTCGGCGGGCCGACAGGGTCGACACATTCCGCAGTAGGGAGGCGGCGCCGTGGTGGCCCTTGACTCACCGCAACGCGTGCCGTTCCTCCAGCCCTCGCGGGCCTGTGCGACTCCTCGCGAAGGGCTCACCGCCCAGTGGCCTCACGGACGCATCCGATGCGGTTCGGCGCGTCTCCAGGCCAGCGACGTCGCGCCGACCCACCACCAGGCGATCCAGCCCCGGGCGCGCAACTGTTCCCGGTACTCGTAGGCGGCCTCCCGCACATGCCGGGCCAGTTCCGCCGGCGGAAGCTGCCTGGCCCCCAGCCGGTGTCGAGCGCATTGCACGACGCAACTGCACGCACGAGTGCTCCGAACCCTGCGCCGGGTGGTCAGCGTCCACTCCGCGCGCCAACTGCTCCGCATCAGTAGCGCCCAGCCCAGCGGGAGGCGTCGTTTGTGTAGCTGCATGAGCCAAGGAGAGACGGGTGGCGCCGCGAGGGGGGCCAACCGCGGAGCCGATTGATCAGTGGGGTGAGTACTGCCTCGCGCTCAAAGGGCTACGACGTGGATGAACCAAGCGACTCCGTCGTTGTCCCCCTCGTATGCCTTCACCAAAGTGCAGTCGGCGGCTTGATAGACGCGCGCCCAGCTGGACAGGTCCGGGGGCGGAAGGCCCTGTCCGCTGAGCACTTGCGTGAGATCTTGCGCCAGGGCGTGCCCGTGGGCTCCGTCTGCGGGCCGGTCGTGGGTCAGTCGGCCGTAGTAGTCCTCGAGAAAGAGCAGGCGCCCCGGGAGCCGCGCCTTGAGCCCGGTCAGCACGCTGACGGCAGCTTTGCCGCCGTCAGCGAAGAACTCGTTCAGGATGCTCCTGCCATACAGCGCCTGCACGTCCTCCGGCGCCGGGAGCGTCGTCAGGTCCCCAAGTGCCCGCACATCTGCGTGCACCACGCTGAGGCGATCGCTGAGGCCCGCACGGCGGATGTGACCGTCGGCGACCCGCACCATGCGCTCACCGGCGTCGGCACCCCAGCCCCGGAACTGAGGGTTTGCCAGGGCGAGTTCGATGAGCAGGGTGGCGGCTCCACAGCCCAGATCCAGCAGCGAGTCGACATCCCACGCCCGCAGCACCTGTGCCGTCAGCGAGGGACTACGTGGCTGCAGATACGCGAACGCCCGGGCCAGCGCGTCGAAGTCTCTCAGCGCGGGGCCTGTTCCCGGGTTCTGGAGGATATCTCCGGTCCGGACGACGGTGGCTCCGTAGGCTCCCAGGAACTTTTCCAGGTGGAACGCGACGCGATGGTATGGCCGGCAGTCCGGAGCCAGGCGGTATCCGTGGCCTTCACGGTCCAGGAGGCCGGTCGTCTGGTGGATGTAGTCCAGCACCGCAGAGAGGATCTGTTCGTCCAGGGCGAACTCTTCGGCAAGACAGCGGACTTCAGTGGTTGTCTCGAGTCTGGGAAGCACACCGAGCCGGTGCAGTGCCCACACGGCGTGCGAGGCACAGAACCCTTCGACGACATCCATGACGTCCCGCTGCGGCATGTCAGACCCCAGCCGTCAGGTGGGGCTCCCCGCGCCGGAGAACGCCGAGATCGAGCAGGTGGTCGAGGAGCTCGCCCAGTACTTCCGCGCCGCTGCCGCTGTCTTCGACGCCGATGTGCCGTGCGATCTCAGGTCTGCTCCGCGGCGTCTCAAGGAAGGTGAGCAGTCTCACCGAGTCGCCACTGATGGTCAGGTTGCGCACCGTGAGGTCGACGTCGCCCGGCAGCAACAGGTAGTGGCCCCGCCGCGCTCGCAGTTCCGCCGAGACCTCTGCCGTTTCCGGCGCCGGAGTCGCGCTCAGTACGTCCAGGATCTCCGGGCAAGCGTGGATGTCCCTCAGCATCGTGGCCCGGGGGGAGAGCTGCATCAGCGGCTGAGCGGTGTCTGTACGAGACTCCGACGGGTCAGCCCGGCCGCCACAAGCCCCCCGTACCGGGTCGGAAGCCGCGAGCAGATAGCGGACCAGGGACAGCAAGTAGTCCTCGGCACCCCACCTGTCTGCCCCGTACGCCTGCAGCAGCTCCGCGGCGTCCGACGGGGGGTCCGTGTGGGCGCCGGCCCAGGAGAGCAGATCGGTGATGAGCGCACTGAGACTGTTGTCGTAGCGCGCGAGCAGATGACGCTGCACATCGCGGCTGAGTCGGCACAGGGTCCGGTACAAGGAGGTGACGAGAACGTGCCGCTGCCTTGGCAGGACACTGCGGTAGTAGTGGTGGTTGACGAAAATCTCGGAATCGTTGCGCGTGATGTTTGCGTCGTCCGCTTCAAGAGCGGGGAGGTTGAAGTCCGAGATATGACCGTCGTATTCGAGTTGGTCCCTGTATTGGTCGAGTAGCTCGGTGCCGGGTTCCGGTGTCAGCAGGTGCAGCTGTGTCGTCAGGGTGCCGGCGTGCCGGTTCCAGGCTTCCCCGATGAGGTCCAGGGTCATCTCTTGGTCCTCGGCGGTCTCCTGGGGGTACCCGGTGATGAAGGAGGCGATCGCTTCCATCCCGGCCCGGCGGGTGGCTTCGAGCGTCGGCCGGAACAGGGAGAGGTCGAGACGCTTGGCCACCTCCTTCTGCATACGGGGTGACCCGGTTTCGACGCCGTAATAGATGGAGCGGCAGCCAGCTTGCCCCATGATGCCCAGGAGCTCGCTGTCGACGCAGTCCATGCGCGCGGAGCAGGTCCAGGTGTAACCCCGTGGCGTCACCGCTTCGCAGAACTCCCTGACCTTGGCCTTGTTGACGGTGAACAGGTCGTGGGTCAGCGCGAAGTGGCTGATCCCGTATGTCTCGTGCAGCCGATCCAGTTCCGCGCAGAGCTGTTCCGCTGACTTCAGCCGGTACCGGCGTCCGAAGAAGCTGGCGGTTGAGCAGAAAGTGCAGGCGAAGGGGCAGCCTCGCCCGGCTTCCACCCGGAGCAGCGACAGTCCTGCCTCCGCCACGGGATAGTGGCTGTAGTCCGCCGGTGGCAGCGTGTCCAGATCGGAGACCAGCGGCGCATCGGGGGTGCGGTGAACGCCATGCGCACTGCGGTGGGTGATTCCGCGCAGTCCTGAGAACCGTCGGGAGGAAAGCCTGTCGAGCAGCGGCAGCAGGGTCAGCTCCGCCTCCCCCCGCACTACGAGATCAAACTGCGGAAACCGCTGCAGCACCGGCAGATCGAGAATGCTGGCGTGCGGACCACCCAGCAAAACCGGCAGTTCGGGGCTCCGGTGCTTCAAGTGCGCCGCAATCTTGGCGGTTGCCATGAAGTTGCAGCCGAGGCTGGTCATGCCGACCACGTCAGGCTGTGAGGCAAGGACCAGTTCGGCGATGTTCTCGTACAGCGACACGTCCATGGGCATTCGCCCCGAGCTGACCTCCAGCTTGGGGTCGATCAGGGTGCCCTGGTGTCCGCCCTGCTGGAGAACCGCGAGCAAGGAGATGAGACCGAGATGCGGTTGGAGGTCGAAGTGGTATCCGTCCGGCCTCTGTTCGAGGAGAAGGTTGTCGACAAAGGCGACCCGCATGTTTACCCCACTGGCGTCGGAACGTCGATCAGCCGTACAAGGCCCTGCTGCGCCGCCGCGTCGAGGATCCGAGCCAGATCGCTGCGATCCGCCTCCGGCAGCAGGGTCTGGCTCGCGTCAAGCACTTCATGGACGGGCCGGCCGTCGTCTACAGCGGCCAGTACGGCGGCGGTCGGAGGATCCACGGTGAGAACGGAGACCCGTCCCAGGCTGTGGCGCCCCCAGTAGCAGAGGCAGACGGCCTTCGGAGAGAGATCACTCAGGGCCTGTCCGCCGTTACGGAGTCGAGCCTTCACCTCAAGAGGGTCGTAGCTCAGCACGGCGACACGGACGGCGTCCCATGCGACCACCGCGCGACGGTCGGCAGTGTCCATGCGGACAGGACCGGGGGCCGGCCTTCCTTGGATCGGGAGGCGGCGTTCAAGGACACTCTCGGTCACCTCCCAGTGCAGTCGCTCGTGGGTGAGCACGTCCAGAAGTCCGGGGTACTCGGGCGCGTCCGGGCTGCGGAGTCGGCTTTCCAGGAAATCGAGAAAGGCCAACGTTTTCGCCGCACGCGACGGCTTGGCCGCGCGTCCCAGTTCCAGGTGCTGGGCGCGGTAGTCCGCGAAGGTGGCGAGCTCGGCTCCGCAGTACTTGAGCAGGGCGCGGGTACCGGGAAAGTTGTCCCACAGATCGTTGTGCTGGACCTTGCTGATGAACCCGGCGAACAGCCGCACCCGCTCGAAGTCGAGCCCCGCGATCGCGACCCGGGTCTCGGCATCGACCGGGAGTTCTGCAAGTTCGTCATCCGGACTCTGGGTCAGCCGGTCCAGATATCCCGGGTCGAGCAGGCACCGGGCCACGACCGAGCTGACCGCTGCGTTCACTACGGCCGACATGCGTCGACCACCTCCCGGACACGGGCGATTTCCTCCCGCAAGACGCTCTCGGGAAAACGGGAGGACCAGTTGTACTCCAGCGTCACGGCGCGTACCGGAGCGCGCTCCATGACCACGGCCAGCATGTCCAGTTCCAGTTGTGGTGCACGGCTCGCGTGGTTGTCCCAGCATCCGCCGGCGTCGGTGTCGACGCCTGAGACATGCACTTCCACCACTTCCTCAAGCGGAAACCGCGCGAGTTCGACCAGCGGGTCGTATCCCAAATTCCGGGAGGTGATGTAAAAATGCGCGAGGTCGAGCAGCAGACGGGCGTCCGATCGCGCGCATACCTCCGAGATGAATTCGACCTGGCTCATCGTGGAGCCGGGCATGGAGAAGTAGACAGGCGGGTTCTCAAGAATCACCGGTACGCTGAACGCGGACGTGGCACGGTCCACGGACCGGACGACCGTCTCGACCGTCTCGGAGTTCATCGGGGGACTGACCGTGTATCCGATGTTCCAGGGTTCGCCCGGGGCGTACTCGTCAGCGAACTCGCCGGGCTTCTCCCTCTCGGCCGTGATGAAGGACAGATGCTCGCCGAGCCATGGGGTCCGCGTCCGCCTGATCCACTCCTCCACGCTCCTCACGACCGCCGATGGAGGCGTCACCGACCCGGCGATGGACAGACTCGCGCAGTGCAGAACGACAGGCGTACCGACTTTCGTCGCAACCGCCGGGTCGTGGCGGAGGAGTTCAAATGGAATCTCTACGTAGTCGACCGCGCCGGGATTTCTCCCGATGAAGTCAGGCGTGGACCTGCTGTACGCAACCCCGACTTCAGTCCCAGCCGACACGTGAAAGCGCGGCACCCAACCCTCCCTTTTCCTTTCCGTGCCGATCTCAGTGGGGCGACATACGCCGGGCAGGTCAGTCGATGATCACACCTTCCTTGCCCAATTCCCGAATCTCAGTCAGATTGGTCACGGAAACCTCCTCGAAAGAGATCCGGATCTGCCCCGACCCCTCGAGGCACTTGCGTGCCTGTTCCCGATGTTCAGGCGTGAGCGAGAAAATCAGAGAGGACGGCGTAACCACTACTTGAGGGAGCTCGGTGTTTGCCATGTCTCGATTCTCTGCCGACTTCCGGGGCGGATGTCAAGACGAAACTGGGGACTTGACCCATACGGTCCATAAGGTGACTTCCGCATACGGTGCCGTCCGAGCGCTCAAAGCGCGAGTGGCCGAGCCTGTGCGGGTGCGCAGACTGACCACCCAGGAGGGGCGGATTGTGCAGCAGTTGGTCTGCGCAGTGCCAGCTCGGTCCGCTACAGGTGCGCATGATGCCGCTCGTCCTGGTCAGCAGGAGCCGCGTCAACGGTGAAACAGACGCTGCCGATCACGTGCCTGTCGACTTGGTTGCTCGTTGATTCTGCAGGCCTTGAACGGTGCCCCGCGGCGGTGCGGGTCGATCAGGCCTCGCCGCTGTTCGCGCGGTCCTGGTACCCGAGCAGGGCACGCCAGAAGGCCACCACGTCCGGACCGGCGAGGGCGTCGACAGTGACCTGGACGGTCTGCACGGCGGACGCGTCGGCCGGGATGTCCAGCGTGCGTGCCACGGCAGAGATCTGCCGGGCCAGTTCTATGTGCCGCTCGGTCAGCCCGTGGTAGGCGTCTGCAACCGTGACCACATATCCCGGAACCGGCTGATCAGCCAGTCAGCCGATCAAAGCCTCGGTGATCTGTCGGGTGGTCTGCGCGGCGACCCGGGGACTGACGGCGGCGTAGGACGTGTAGGCGTTCAGCCCCGTGGCCAGGGCCCAGCCGCGGCCCCGGGTCCAGGTGGCGTCGTCGACGCCGAGCGTGGCGCGGAAGGCAGCCCGGCTCTCGGCAGACATCAAGGTGAAGGCGATGGTCAGGTCGCAGGCCGGGTCGCCGATGCCGAGTTCGCCGAAGTCGATGACCGCGCTGAGGCGGCCGTCGACGGTCAGCAGGTTGCCGGTGTGGAAGTCGCCGTGGAACCAGACTGGAGGGCGATCCCATTCGGGGGCGCTCAGCGCAGCGTCCCACAGTTCGGTCATGGCGGCGGCGTCGAACGCACCGTCGACCTCCGCGATGGCGGCCCGCGTCGCGCGGTCCCGGTCGGCCAGCGGCCGACCGGTGAGGTCCTGGGGAGCGTCCTCGACCGGGAAGTCCTCGGGCACGAATGCCTGAAGAGCGGTGAGGAATTCCGCCAGTTGGACGGCAGCCTGGGACGAGTCGGCCAGGGATTCGGCAGTCGCCAACTCCCCGTCCAGCCAGCGGGACACCGCCCACGGCCACGGATAGTCGAAGTCGGGCTCGCCCACCCCCACCGGTTCGGGGATGGCCAATGGCAGGTGCGAGGCGAGCCGGGGAAGCCACTCAGACTCCTTCATGGCCTGCCTGATGGCTCCCGCATGGCGGGGCAGCCGGACGGTCAGGTCCTCGCCCAGCCGGTAGATCACATGGTCCGAACCGGCGGGGTCGAGCAGTTTGAGGGGCAGTTCGGCCCACTGCGGGAACTGCGTATCGACCAGGCGCCTGGCCAGTGCGGCATCGATCGCGGGGCAGGAGCCCGCGGTTTTCCCGGTTGCCACGAGCACCTCCTGCGGTGGGCCCGCTCCATGCGGCGGGCAGTCGGAGCCATCACAGTGCCTCGTGGACTCGTCTGTCGATCGACTTTCTCGACTGGCCGTCCTCCGCTACCCCAGCTCCACGCGCCCTCCCTGCCGAAGTCGCCCCAGCGTCACCCCCAAGAACCCAGGGGCCTATCGCTGAAAATGGCGGCACCGGACCCTCGTGTTCCCGATGAACTACCTTCAGTTTTCCCGAACTCGGGGATCCCGGTCCCGGACTCCCATTTTTGACCCCAGACGCAAAGCAGCGGCCAGGGCTTCCTTCAGTGGGTGGCGCCTACACCACACGCTTCGTCGCCTCGACCCCGTGTCCTTCCGGCCATCGAAGACCAGCGCGGGTACCAGCGCGGTTTGGTCACAGCCAAGGTCAATCACTACGTCGGCAATGCTTGACCTCGATCATCGTGGGCGGGGCGATCGGAGCACCGTTCTTCAAGGAACACTTTCGGCGGCCCGAGGATGGGCAGCCGGGCTGAGGTGGTGGGGATCGGGATCATTCGGGGGGCGAGCTGAATTCGTCACCGCAGTTCGACCGTCGGAATCGGGCGGTTCCTTCCTCGGCAGCGCGAGATGGTTGCCCTGTCTACGACTGTGTTCGTGGATACGGTGGTTTTGAGAGAAGAGCTTCACTACACAGGACTAGATCGCCATGTTCAACCGCCGAGGAGCCAGCGAACACGGCCTGACCTCTTCACTGCCTGCCCCACGGAGAGTGGCCTGGTGGGTGTGGAGCGGACTGGGGTCCGCAGCACTGATCGGTCTGCTGATGTGGGCCGGCGATGGCGAAGATCATCAAGCCTGGGACGACAGCGCGTGGGACTGGGCGTGGGGATGGGTGCAACACGTCGTCGGATGGTTGGCGCAAATCTTCGGTGGCCTCGGCAGGGTCTTCGATCAGAAGGGAGGCCTCTCGCTGGGCCAACGACTTGGGTTCTTCGCATTCGTTCTGCTCCTCCTCTACTTCTACTGGAGGGCGACGCGATCGTGGCTGGCTTACAAGCCGGGCCCGGTCGACGTACAGCAACTCACTGACTCGACACCGACCCTGGGAAGGAACACACCTTCCGTCGAGGACCTGACAGCCGAGTTTCGACGGCAGCTGTCCGAGAGCAGCATGTACGCGCCGACCACGTTGCCCGCCGAGGCACCGCCGACGAGCTTTCTGGAACTGCTCGGCGACATCGAGATCGACCCCAAGAAGCTGGGTGTAGTTCTGCCGCGCCTGCTCAGCAGGCTCCGCCCCAAGCTGGCCTATCGGGTGGGCGGGGTGCTCCGGTTCCGGGATGAAGGGCCGGATCAATACGGCATGACAGTCACCGTCATGGCATTCGTATTCGGCGGCTCACGCGCGACGACCGTATGGGGAAAGGACTGGGACGAGGTCGTCCACAGAGCCGCATGCTGTGTGATCAGCTCGCTGCTGCCCGTGACTCGCGCAGGGAGGCAGCCGCCTTGGCGCCAGTGGTGGGGACGGGAGTTGAACCCCGCGCTGTACGAGGCCTATCAGCAGGCGACCGAGCTCAGCCGGGCAGGGCGCTATCACGAGGCGTTGAGGCGGTACTACACCGCGATCGGGATCGACCCCGCAAATCCCTATCTGCGAGCCGAGTTGGCAGAGGTTCAGGAGAAGATGGGGCTGCACATCGACGCGCTCGACACCTGCCAACGGGCTCTTACTCTCGATGGGCAGACCGAACACCGATATCACAAGCGCCTGTGGCTGCACTCGCGCCGGCTCCGTTATCTCTGGCACCCTCGCCTCTACCGTGACGTGCTCGGTCTGCGTTACCGGAACACCATCATCCTGGGAATCTCAGAGCTGACGGCGAAACAGTGGTATGAGCGCATGGGAACCAATAGCGGACGCACACGCGAGAATCTGATATCGACACTTGTGGATCGATACTGGCCAGTGGCCGTCGACTTGGCCGCAATCGATCCGCTGCCCACTGACCGTGCACGTTCCGGCAATGAAGAAAAGGCGGGCAAAAAATGGCTTGAGGAAGTGCTGAATCTGGAGAGCCGCCCGGGCGAGGACTCCGGTACGACCGAAAAGAACGTGAGCCGGATCCGCCTGGCCTTCCAGAGAGCCTCTACACAGGAGACACGCCTCCTCGCCGCCGATGACCTGTGGGCCCGCGTTGCTGGACTCTATGCGCCCGACAGGGTGTGGAGCTGGATACGGCTCTTCTGGCCCTTCTCCTATGTCCAAAGCGCGCGCGGCCCACTGCAGCCTGTGACCCGCGGAGCATTCAAGGTCAACCAAAGAGTGTGGGGACCACTACGATTGGCTTGGGCCAGTGAGTATTTCAATGCCAAGCACGAGCCGAAGAAGCTGCGGAGCTCATCCGTCTTCCGGCCCCGGTCTCCTGTACAGCGCCGCATCCAGATCTGGGAACTCCGCAGGCAGATCCTCAAGGCCCGGAGAAGATTTCCCCTTTGCCCTCTTTGGCGCCGCCGTGACTGGCTGACCCTTTACAACAGTGCGTGTGTGTACGCCGTGGCAATGATGATAGAGGACGCCACTGAAGATGCCACTGAAGATGCCACTGAGGACGCCGCTGAAGACGCCACTGAAGACGCCACCGAAGACGCCACCGAAGACCTCAAAAAAGACCTTGCCAAGCGTGCGGTCGAGACGCTGGAGAAAGCGGTCATGGTCTCAAAAGGCAGATTCGCTTCTGTGGAGCAGGCATGGCTGGTCCACGAGGATCCCGATCTGAAAGTACTCCAGGCCGACGACCAATTCCAGAGCTTCGTGCAGACCGCCTACCCGTCCCCAGAGGCCTCCGATAAATCCGCTCCGAGCAACATCGAGCAAATGAGGGACTACGACTATCGACTCCTCGAGGAAACCGCCAACGTGATGCAGGAAGTCTGGCGGCAACGGAGCAATTCGGCGGGCGTCGATACTCATGAAGCGACTGAGTGGCTGCGAGTCGAACGTGACATCTGGAAGCGGATCAACGAGGTTGCGGCCTCTGACCACACAGACAGGTGGCAACATCGCGTGGAGCTCATACGCTACGTTCAGGCCAACAGTCACCCGACTGCGTGTGCCACCGCAGGCTTCCCGCCTTCCGTCCTCGTTGACGATGATGCCCCGGACGGACGCCCGTCCCCCAAGGACATCGCTGACCTACTGAAGAACTTGAAGAAAGATACGGAAGGGGGCTGGGCTCCCGACTCGAGCAGTCAGCAATGGCAACAGACCCTCAGTCAGGCCTCAGCCGCAGACAGCCTGACTTCGCTCAACGCGACCACCGTCCGCGAACTCGCCCATGGATATGCGGCAGCTTGGCAGACGCTGCGCGACTGGCTGGCCGGGGAGCCCAAAGTCCAGAACGGTGAAGAGCCCTTCCTCGCCGCTGTGAAGAATGTCCCTGAGCCGAGCAGGCAGCCCTCCGCGTGGCGTCGCGGCCGGAAGCGCAACGGCCGGAAGACTGTCCGTCTCTCTTAGGCACGGTCACTCGCCCTCCACGCCCCCCGCGAACCCCGTGTTCACCGCCAGCCATCCCCCTCCACCCGCAGCGTCCCCCTGATCCAGCCCACGTCTCGCGACGCCAGAAACGCCACCCCCGCCGCGATGTCGTCCGGCTCGCCCGCCCGGCCCAGTGGGTAGACGTGGGCGAGCGCGTCGAGTTGGTCCTCGCGCCCAGACCATGACGGCGTGCGGATTGTGCCGGGGCCAGCTGTCGGCACAGCCCGGGGGCCGGCGATTTCGAGCGCCAGCGCGGTCAGGAAGTTCACCACCTTCTTCACCGTGAAGGGCGCACATGATCGCTCCGCGAGATCCGCCGGACAGGCCCTAACCCGGAGATCCTGCGACCAGGCGCGCGTCCTGCTGGACGCGCGCACCGCGCTTCGCGGGCCGGGCACAGGCTGGGATCTGCACGAGTACCGCCACTCCTCACTGACTCGTCTCGGGGAGCAGGGCGCGTCCCTGTTGATGCTGATGGCGAAGTCCCGACACAAGAAGCCGGAGAACGCGTCCGCCGCTACTTCAAACCGTCGCCAGAGGCGATTGCCGAGCTCACGCGCCTGCTCGCGCCCGTTGGCATCAACCGCTGAGCCGCGTTCCTTGATCCTTCTCGGTGACAACGGCGCCGGCGGAGAGGAGCGTCGCAGCGGCGAGGCTGCCCCAGAGGGCGGCCGAGCCGTGGGGTGCGAGAGTGGTGATGACCGCCGGGGAGACGGCGAGGCCGAAGCCCGTGGAGAGCTCGAAGCGGGCGAGGGTGCGTCCCAGGACATGGGCCGGGGCGAGGTTGGTGACGAGCGCGGTGGCGCTGCCCGCATAGATGATCTCGCCGACAGTGCAGACCACGGACACCACGGCGACGGCCGGGGCACCCCAGCCGTGTCCCAGTGAGGTCGCCGCGAGGAAGCCGAGGTAGGACGCGGTGAGTACCACGCCGGCGAGGGCCAGCACGGTCCGCCGGGAGAAGCGGGACATCAGGACGGTTACCGGAACCTGCAGGGTGACCACCAGCACCGTGTTGGCCACGAAGATGGCCGCCGACCACACCGGGGACGCGTGCAACTGGGTCACCAGGACCAGAGGGAGCGCGATTTCGGGCACGTTGAGGCAGAAGACGTAGACCACGTTGGCCGCCAGCAGCGCGCGCATCCGGGGTGCGGGCCCATCGTCCGTGTCCTTGGCCAGGGCAGCGGCCGGATGCGCGCGCAGGTGAACCGACCACGCCAAGGCCGCCGCAGTGAGATAGGCGAGCCCGGTGACGGCTGCCAGCGCCTGCAATGCGGTCGTGCCGCCCGCCAGGCATGCGGTGGCGAGGAGAGCGCCCGCGCCCAGGCCGGCGTTGCGCAGGGCGCGGCCTCCCGCGAGAGCGACGTCGCGTTCCCGGCCGTGGGCGACCGTGGCCACGAGAGCTGCGTGGGCGGCCGGCCATGCCTGGTTGCCGATGCCGAGGAAGAGCGCCGCCGTCGCGAACAGCCAGACGTGCCCCGCCGGGGTGGCCAGCAGCAGCACCACGCCCAGCACCCGCACCAGCATCGACGCTGCCACGACCGTGCTGCGTGCGCCCCGGTCCAGCCATCGGCCCACCGCGGGCATGCACACCAGACCCACGACGACGCCGACCGTCATGGCGATGCCGGTTGCCGGCGCGGACAGCCTCAGCACCATCACCCCGTAGAGCAGCAGAAAGGGCCGCAGCAGGCCGGTGCCGAGCGCGTCCACGGCCAGGGCGACGGCATAGCGGGGGCCTCCGGAGGCACGGACGAGGGCGCGGGGCTGGATCTTGGTGGTGGTTGGCATGGCGTCAACGGTGCGTTCGGCCGCCGGGCCGGCTACGTCGGTTGACGGACACCGTCAACCGACGTCGTCGCCGGCCATCGGGTCAGTGATGATGAGGGGGTGACGTTGAGGATCGACATCAGCGGCCTGCCGTCCGAGCGACTGCGGTTCGCCGCCTCCCCGCTGGCCGAGCTGACCGCGATGCTGCATGTGCTGGCCGAACCCGGGCATCATCCGCAACTCGCCGGCTGGGCCGGGGATGTCTGGGCCGGGCTGCGGCCGGAGCTGGCCGAGCGGTTGAGGGAGGCCGAGTTCCTCTGGCGTTCCTCACAAGC
>NZ_JBIRTX010000030.1:0-53626 GCF_044334895.1 Streptomyces sp. NPDC020681
GCCGGCGGGTTTCGCTTTCCAGCCTTTCGGCTTTCCGGCGGTGCCGACTCTATCAGAACCTTTCGGGCCTGATTCCCGGTCGAACTCGGGTTGTCTTTCCGGCCCTTGAGCCGTTCCGACGAGTGAGACTTTAGCGGAATCCTCAGCCCCGACGCTAATCGGGGTTGCGCTCATTCGAACGCGGATTCCTCATTTCGCAAAGGCGCACAGAAAGACGGGCGACAAGGAGTCGCTCGCTCGTAGTGGGTCTTGCGGAATGGCTGTCCGGGGACCGGCCGAAGTCGGTGCTCACGTCGGACAACTCGGAGAACACTACGGACCGCCGGTATCCACTGTCAACCTGGGACCCGGTGCCGTAGCCTCGTACACATGACTACGCGTACGTGCTTCCTTCAGTGGTGGGCCGCCTGACGGCGGCCGGCACCTACGCATGCACTCAACGGCCGCCGCTTCGGCGGCCGTTCTCGTTTCTCCCTCCGGAGAGCCGGTCGCTTGACGCGGCGGCTCCGATCAGGAGAGGGAGAACGTGATGACGCGGATCTTCAGCGGGATCAAGCCGACAGGGCATCTGACGCTGGGCAACTACCTCGGGGCGCTGCGCCGGTGGGTCGAGGTCGATCAGCATCAGGCGGACGCACTGTTCAGTGTGGTCGATCTGCATGCGCTGACCGTTGAGCACGATCCGGCGCGGGTGCGCAGACTCAGTCGGCAGGCGGCGACGATGATGCTCGCCGCCGGGCTGGATCCCGAGCTGTGCACCGTATTCGTACAGAGTCACGTGGACGAGCACGCCCGGCTCTCGTATCTGCTCGAGTGCACGGCCACGGACGGCGAGCTGCGGCGCATGATCCAGTACAAGGAGAAGGCCGCGCAGGCGAAGGCGGCGGGGCAGAGCGTGCGGCTGTCGCTGCTGACGTATCCGGCGCTGATGGCGGCGGACATCCTGGCCTATGGGACCGATGAGGTTCCGGTGGGTGATGACCAGACGCAGCACGTGGAGCTGACCCGGGATCTGGCGGTGCGGTTCAACCAGCGGTACGGGCACACGTTCACCGTGCCCAAGGCGACGCATCCTCCGGTGGCCGCGCGGGTGATGGATCTGCAGGATCCGACGTCGAAGATGGGCAAGTCGCACGATTCGGGCGCCGGGATCGTCTATCTGCTCGACGAGGCGGACCAGGTGCGCAAGAAGATCATGCGGGCGGTCACGGACAGCGGGCACGAGGTCGAGTACGACCGGGAGGAGCGGCCCGGTGTCGCGAATCTGCTCGAGGTGCTTGCTGCGTGTTCGGGTGGGAACCCGATCGACTTGGCCGGTGTATATGAGTCGTACGGAGCGTTGAAGAAGGACACGGCCGAGGCGGTGGTGGAGCTGCTGAGGCCCGTGAAGAAGCGGCATGCCGAGCTGGCGGCGGATCCGGGATATGTCGACGAGGTGTTGAGGAAGGGGGCGGAGCGGGCCAGGGGGATGGCCAGGCCGAGGGTGGATGCCGCTTATGCGGCGATCGGGCTGCTGCCCGGGTAGCGGTGGACGGCTTGTCGTCCACCGTCCTACCGCCGTTTCGCCACGGCGGTAGGACGGCAGGCGGCAGGGCGGGTGACGGTCCGGACGCGGAGGTCAGCCGTTGCCGGAGGCGAGCTCGCGGCTGCGGTCGCGGGCCGCTTCGAGGGCGGCGATCAGGGCGGCGCGTACGCCGTGGTTCTCGAGTTCGCGGATGGCGCTGATCGTGGTGCCCGCGGGGGAGGTGACGGCTTCACGGAGCTTGACGGGGTGTTCGCCGCTGTCGCGGAGCATCACGGCGGCGCCGATGGCGGCCTGGACGATGAGGTCGTGGGCCTGGGCGCGGGGCAGTCCGAGGAGGATGCCGGCGTCGGTCATGGCCTCGACGAGAAAGTAGAAGTACGCCGGGCCCGAGCCGGACAGGGCGGTGGCCGCGTCCTGTTGGGACTCGGGGACCCGGAGAGTCTTGCCGACGCCGCCGAAGATCTCCTCGGCGTGGGCGAGGTGTTCGGCGGTGGCGTGGTTGCCGGCGGAGATCACGGACATGCCCTCGTCGACGAGCACGGGGGTGTTGGGCATGACACGGACGACGGGGGCGCCTGGGGTCAGGCGTTCCTCGATGAAGGAGGTGGGAATGCCGGCTGCGGCGCTGATAACCAGACGGTCAGCGGTGATGTGCGGAGCGAGCTCGTCGAGGAGCTTGCCCATGTCCTGGGGCTTGACGGCCAGGATGAGGGTGTCTGCGCGCTTGGCGGCCTCGGCGTTGGTGACCGGTTCGACGCCGTAGCGGGTGCGGAGCTCTTCGGCGCGGTCGGCGCGGCGGGTGGTGACGAGGAGGTCGGCAGGTCGCCAGCCGGCGCGGATCATGCCGCTGAGAAGGGCCTCGCCGATCTTGCCCGTACCGAGGACTGCGACTGTCTGGGTCATGGCTCTGTTCACCTCGCCGGTGGGGACTACGTGCGGACATCCTCGCACCGGGGGCGGGACGGTGCCGTGGCGTCCGAGGGGCGGTACAAGCGGTGAGCGCACCGCACCGCTCTTCGGACGCCGGGTCCCGACAAGGTTCTGACCGCCTCGGGTCAGGACCGGGCTCTTCGGGTCAGAGGGCGCTGCGGGAGCGCCATTCGGACCAGGAGAGGTTCCAGTCGCCGTAGCCGTTGCCGGAGGCGACCGTGTCCTTGGAGTTGGTCACGCGGATGACGTCGCCCGGGATGATCTGCTCGTAGAAGCGGGCGGCCGTGCCGTCGGATGCGAGGCCGATGCAGCCGTGGGTGACATTGCGGCTGCCGGCGTGGGTGTTGGCCTTCGGGTTCTCGTGGAGGTAGGTGCCCGAGGTCGTCAGGTGGACGGCGTAGCCGTAGTACCCGGCGTAGGCGTCGCCGAGGTTCACGGTGCGGGAGTCCATATAGACGCGGCGCTGCTTGTCGAGGACGACCATCGTGCCGTTCCAGGTGTCCAGGCCCGGTCGGCCCGCGGTGATCGGGATGGTCCGGGTCGGGGCGCCGTCCTTGACGACGGTCATCCGGTGGGTGCGGACGTCGACGGTGGCGACCAGTGAACGGTCGACGGTGAAGGTGCGGGAGATGTCCGGTCCTGCGCTGACGCTGACCTTGGTGCCCGGCTTCCAGAAGGTGCGCGGGCGGAAGTCGACCCGCTGGCCGTCGTGGAGGTTGCGGTCCTTGATCCACGCCCAGGAGCCGACGACTCCGGGGTCGGCGGTGACCTTCAGGCGGCGTTCCACGTCGGCGCGCTCGGACGTGGGGACCGGGCGCTTGAAGGTGAGGGAGATCGGCATGCCGACGCCGACGTGCCGGCCGTCGGCGATGTTGAGGGAGGCGTCGGACAGATGGGCGCGGGTGGCGGGAGACAGCGGGGTCTCGGTGGGCTTGGGCCGGGCGGGAGGAGTCGAGCCGTTCGTGGACGGGTGCTCGGGTGCGGCGGCGGCATCCGGGATCAGGCCCGTCCCCGAGCAGCCGGTGAGTGCGAGTGCGCAGAGCAGTCCGAGTACGGCGGCGCCGAGGTGTCGTCGCATGGTGTTCCTCCCCCTGGGTCAGCTGACGTTCAGCTGTTCATTCGGGGTCTGTACGCATGGGAGAAGGAGGTGGGTTGCATCTGGGGCGGTGAGTTTTCTGTGGAACCGCTGAGGCGCTGAAGCGGTCCTACGGCTCGTGACGGAGGAGGAGTTCGACGCCTTCTACGCGACCGCTTTCCCCCGGTTGGTGGGCCAGCTGTACGCGATGACGGGCGATCACGGCGAGGCTCAGGACGTGGTCCAGGAGGCCTTCGTACGGGCCTGGGACCGGCGTGTCTCCCTCCTGGCGGACGAGGCTCCGGAGGCGTGGATCCGTACGGTCGCGATGCGGCTCGCGGTGAGCCGGTGGCGGCGGGCGAAGCGGTGGGTGGAGTTGGTGCGCCACCAGGCGCCTGCGGACCGGGTGCCGGGCCCCGGTCCGGAGCACACGATGCTGGTGCAGGCGTTGCGTCAACTGCCGGAGCCGCAGCGGCACGCGGTGGTGCTGCATCATCTGTGCGATCTGAGCGTCGAGCAGATCGCGGCGGAGACGGGGGCACCGACGGGGACCGTCAAGGCCCGGCTGTCGCGTGGGCGTGCCGCTCTCGCCAAACTGTTGTCTCCCGGTGAGCCCGCTGACGAGAGGGAGGGCAGCAGTGTCTGAGCACGAGCGGGACGAGCTGGATTCCGCGCTGCGGGTGCTGGCCGCCGACGCATCCGTGCCGCCGACGCTGTCGGGCGGGCAGATCCGGCGACGCGGTGAGGCGCGCGGGCGGCGCAGACGGGCTGTGGCGGCGACGGCCGCGGTCGTGGTGCTGAGTGCGGGTGCCACGGTCGGGGTGCCGTGGGTGATGGACGGGCACAAGGAGATCCGGCGGCCGGTGGCGACCGATCCGCCGAGCCCGTCGTTGTCGGCTCCCGTGCCTGCGTCCACCCGTGCGCGCATCGATGTCCGTACGAAGGTGCTGACGCTCGAGCCTGCTGGTGAGAAGGCCCGTTCCTTCCGTCTGACGATGAGGGACGACGTGACCGCGGGCAGCGCCAAGGTCAGGTACAAGAACCCGAGGCGGAAGATCCCCGCGTTGCTGTCGGTGCCGCCGGACAGCACGTACTACGTCGAGGCGAGTTGGGTGGTGGAGCTCTCGCTGCCGAGCGGTGAGGTGCTGTATCTGTTCGCGGACGACGCCTCGGGAAGCCCCATGAACCGGAGTGTGCTGCGGGTGCCGGCCGCCGATGCCGGGTGGGTCTACGACCGGCTGAATGTCGGCGACACCGTCACGCTGGAGTAGGAGCGTCAGGCCGTGCGGCGGCGCAGGGTCGCCGCGCCGAGCGCGAGTACCAGGACGGCGCAGGCCGCCACGATCAGCACGTCGCGTACGAAGTCGCCGGTGGCGTCCGGGTGGTGCAGAACCTCGGTCATGGCGTCGACGGCGTACGACATGGGCAGGACGTTCGAGATCGCTTCGAGGACGGGCTGCATCTTGTCGCGTGCGATGAACAGTCCGCAGAGCAGCAGTTGCGGGAAGATCACGGCCGGCATGAACTGCACGGCCTGGAACTCCGAGGCGGCGAAGGCCGAGACGAAGAGGCCGAGCGCCGTGCCGAGCAGCGCGTCGAGTAGTGCGACGAGCAGCAGCAGCCAGGGCGAGCCGACGACGTCGAGGCCGAGCGCCCAGAGTGCGAGGCCGGTGGCGAGCAGGGACTGGACGACGGCGACGAGGCCGAAGGCCAGTGCGTAGCCGGCGATCAGGTCGCCTTTGCCGAGCGGCATGGCGAGCAGCCGTTCCAGGGTGCCGGAGGTGCGTTCGCGCAGGGTGGCGATGGAGGCCACCAGGAACATCGTGATCAGCGGAAAGATGCCGAGCAGCGAGGCGCCGATGGAGTCGAAGGTCTGCTCGCTGCCGTCGAACACGTAGCGCAGCAGGAAGAGCATCACGCACGGCACGAAGACCATCAGCGCGATGGACCGCGGGTCGTGGCGCAGCTGGCGCAGCACGCGGGCGGCGGTGGCGAGGGTGCGAGCCGTACTCATCGGGCGTTCTCCTGGATGACCTGGGTGTGGGTTGCCTGGGCCTGCGGGGCGGCCGTCTGGCGGGCGTTGGCCTCGTCGACGAGGCGGAGGAAGGCGGCTTCGACCGTCTCCGAGTGCGTACGGACGCGCAGGTCGTCGGGACTGTCCTCGGCGAGGATCACGCCTTCTCGCATGAGCAGGAGGCGGTGGCAGCGTTCGGCCTCGTCCATGACATGGGAGGAGACGAGGATCGTCGCGCCGCGCTCGGTGGCGAGGCGGTCGAAGAGTTCCCACAGGTCGCGGCGGAGTACGGGGTCGAGGCCCACGGTCGGTTCGTCGAGTACGAGCAGTTCGGGCGCGCCGATGAGGGCTGCGGCGAGCGAGACGCGGGTTCGCTGGCCGCCGGAGAGCCGGCCGGCGAGCGCGTCGGCGTGCGAGCCGAGGTCGACGTCGGCGATGGCACGGTCGACGTATTCGTGGCGGGCCTCGCGGTGGCGGCGGCCGGGCTTCAGGACGGCCGCGAAGTAGTCGAGGTTCTGCCGGACCGTCAGATCGTCGTAGACGGACGGGTCCTGGGTGACATAGCCGATGCGGGAGCGGAGGGCGGCGTCGCCCGCGGGCTTGCCGAGGATCTCGAGTGTGCCGGTGACCTTGGCCTGGGTGCCGACCATCGCGCGCATGAGGGTCGATTTGCCGCAGCCGGAAGGGCCGAGGAGGCCGGTGATACGGCCGGGCGGAATGGTGAAGTCGATGCCGTGCAGGACAGTGCGGTCTCCCCGGATGACGGTGAGGCCGCGGGCCAGTACGGCAACCCCAGAGTTATTCATCATGCGATGAATAATGCGCCTCGGGCCGTGCCGCGTCAAGCCGCGCGCAGCGATGGGGGCGCAGAGATGGGGGGTGCGTCAGGGGAATCCCCCATGGCGTTTCCGGGGACGGTCGGACGACTGTGGACATATGAGCCACAACAGTGAGATCTCGAAGTCAGAACAGCGACGGCTCGCCGTCGCCTCGGTGACCCTCGGGCCGTGGCGCACCGCCACGGTGGTCGGCGGACTTGGCGGCGGCGCCGCCCTCGGGCTCGGCACCATCGCCGACGGATTCGGGCTCGGCATGCTGGCCGCGGCGCTGTCCTTCGCGCTGACGCTGTTCTTCATCGTCGGCGGAGCCGGGGCGGTGCTCGGCGACAGGACCGCGGGTCCGCCGGCGGACCGGCGCATACGCCGCTGGGCCGCCGAGCACCCGTGGCGGGTCGCGTCGGTGCCGGGCGCGCTGGCCGCGGCGGCGGACCTGGTGGTGAACCAGGCGCTCACGTCGCAGGGGTTCTTCGGCGGCGTGTGGGACGCGCTGTGGACGGGCTTGCTGGTGACGGTCGTGGTGGGGCTCGCGGGACGGTTCGCCCGGAACCGGAAGGCGTGAGTCTCCGGGGCCGGAAGCCCCCAAGGGCCCGACGCCCCAGGCCGTTGGCCCTATGCCGTGGCCACGAGGACGCTCAGTTCGACGTCGTAGGTCTCCTCGACGACGCCGTCCGGGAAGACCTGGAGCAGCAACGCCCGCTCCCGGTCGAGGAAATCGGCCGTGGCCTCCTTGCCGAGCATGAGGAAGAGCGAGTGGCTGCCGAGGTTGGCCAGGTGCAGGTCGAGCGGGACGCTACGGGTCCAGCGGACCTCGCGCCGGACGGCGTTCAGACCGTTGAGAAGGTGCCGGGTGGGGTCCGGTGCGCCATGGGCGCCGTCCGATAGCTCGCGGCGGAGCCGCTTGTCCTGCTCGGCGATCCACGGCACCTCCGTGGGGGCGACGTTCCACCACAGCGCCAGCGCGCCACCGGGCCGCAGCACCCGCAGCGCCTCAGGGACGGAACGTTCCGGGTCGGTCCAGTGCCAGGACTGCGCGTACGTGACGAGGTCGGCGCAGCAATCGGCCAGCGGCAGCGCGTCGCCGAGGCCGTGGACCAGCGGTATGTCCGGGAGCGTACGGCGGAGCTGTGCGGCCATGCCGGGGCCGGGTTCCACGGCCGTGACCCGCGCGCCGCGCTCGCGCAGCAGGCGGGTGGCGATGCCGGTGCCCGCGCCGACGTCGACGACCCGGGAGCCGTGCAGCGGGCGGCCGGTCAGTTCCTCGACGGCGTCGAAGAGCGCGGGCGGATAGCCGGGCCTGGCGGCGTCGTACTGTGCGGCGGCGACATCGAACGAGAGAGCGCGCGGCAGGTGATCCGTCATACGGCTCATCCTCACCGGGACACGGCCGCCCCCGCCCGCCGTTTTACCGGCACGTGGCTTCCTGCCTGCGCGCGGCTTCCTACTTGCGCCGCGGCTTGGTGCGCTTCTGCTTGCGGGCGGCCGGGTTGCCGGTGCGGGTGCTGCGGCGCTTTTCGTATTGGACGCGGGCCGACTCGTACTCCTCGCGGTGCAGCTTCTCGCCCGGCGCCTCGGCCAGCGAGCGGAGGAAGTACGCGAGCAGCGCGCCGATGAAGCCGATCGCCTTGAGGCTGCGCAGCGCGTCCGGGCCGGTCGGGCCCGCTGGACGGCGCGTGAAGCTCTCCCAGGTCTTGCGGAAGGCGACCGCGCTGCAGATCGCGAACATCACGACGACAAGCGCGTTCACAAAGCCGCCGACCTGCGCGACCGCCAGGCCCTCATAGGCGAAGCGCAGCACGAAGGCGCCGCCGAAGGCAGCGGCGAGCGAACCGGCGGCGACACCGGCGCGGCGCAGGCCGTAGCCCCCGTCGTGGCCGACCCAGGTCGTACCGAAGAAACGGATGGCTTCGGGCTGCGGCCCGCCGCCGCTGCCGCCCGTGCTGCCCGTGCTGCCGGTGTCTCCCGTGCCGGTACCGGTGCCGGTGCCGTCCTGCTCACTGATCTCGCTCTGCTCGCTCACGGGTCGATTATCCCTGGGCAAGCAACCCTGGCGGTCAGGAGCAGCGGATCGTCACATATCCGTCGCTGCCCGTGTTCACATACGCGTCCGAGACGAACTGCCCGTTGGCGATGTTGTCCCACAGGTTCGTCGTGCCGTACGGGCCCGAGATCCATTCGCCCGGCTTCTGGCAGTTGATCGGCACCGAGGCCCCGTAGGGCAGAACCTTGACGATCGAGTAGTTCGTGCCGGGGCCACTGCGGACATTGACGCGGTAGCCGGGCGCGATCGGGTAGCGCTTGACCGTCAAGGCGTCTGCTGTCTCCAGCGTCTCCACCGCGTCCTGACCGGCTCTTTCAGGCCGGACTTCTTCAAGTGCCATCAGATATCTCCCCCGTTGCTGTATGTGCGCGGTATGCGCACCGTTCGCCGCGCAGGCTAGCAAGCCACACCTGTCTCGTACGCATCATCGACTAGGCTCCGTGAGTCGCGCGTGCGCACGAACAACACGGGGGTGGAAGATGCCACCGCTGCGCAGCACCGGTCAGTCATCGGAAGCGGAACATCCGGAATACGCCGGGCAGTACCGCCTTGAGGCATGCCTCGGCACAGGCGGAATGGGTGTCGTCCATTTGGCCACATCCGCCTCGGGGCTGCGCCTCGCGGTCAAGGTCATCCATGCCGAGCACGCATCGGATCCCGAGTTCAGGGCCCGTTTCAAGCAGGAGGTCGCGGCCGCCCGTCGGGTCAGCGGCGCCTTCACCGCGCCCGTAGTCGACGCCGACCCGGAAGCCGAACGGCCGTGGATGGCCACGCTGTTCATCGATGGCCCGACCCTCGCCGAGCGGGTGAAGCGGAACGGCCCGCTGGGCTCCGTCGAGCTGCGCAAAGCCGGTGCCGGACTCGCCGAGGCGCTGCGCGACATCCATCGCGCGGGCGTGGTGCACCGCGATCTCAAGCCGAGCAATGTGCTGCTGGCGCCCGACGGGCCGAAGGTCATCGACTTCGGCATCTCCCGTCCCACGGACAGCGATTTGCGGACGGAGACGGGGAAGCTGATCGGTACGCCGCCGTTCATGGCTCCCGAGCAGTTCCAGCGGCCGCGCGAAGTGGGGCCCGCCGCAGATGTGTTCGCGATGGGCGCGGTGCTGGTGCACGCGACGACCGGGCGCGGGCCGTTCGACTCGGACAGCCCGTACATCGTGGCGTACCAAGTGGTGCACAACGAACCGGACTTGGCGGGTGTGCCGGTCGATCTCGTGCCGCTGTTCCGGCGCTGCCTGGCGAAGGATCCGGCGGACCGGCCGACTCCGTACGAGCTGATGGTCGCGCTGCGCGAGTCCTCGCCGTCCTCCTCGTACGACACACAGGCGTACATACCGGCGCAGCGGACGCCGGACCCGCGCGAACGTGCGCCGAAGGGGCTCGGGGACGCCGTCGAGACCCATCTCCGTCCGGGAAATCGGAAGCCTCCCAGGCTGAGCCGGAAGGTCCGCTGGGCCGCGGCGGGCGCGGCGCTCGCCGTCCTGGTCACCGCAGGAATCGTGGTCCTGAAGGTCACGAACAGCGACCCCGGTACGAGCCCCGCCCCCACCGTGCCGCACGCCCAGCAGACCTTCCGCCCGTGGAGCGTGTCCCTGCGCGCAGGACAGTACGAGAACCGGACACCGGTCTGCGCGGCCGACGGTCCCGGTCTCTACTGCGCCGCACCCGGCCTCAAGGCGACCCGGCTGAACCCCGACAACGGCAGGACGCTCTGGTCGAAGCAGGCGGACAGCCGCGTCGGCGGGCAGAGCGACGAAGGCATGACGCCGGTGCTCGCCGGCGGGCTGCTGCACATCGTCGCGCCCGGCGGAAAGCGGCTGGAGGCGCTCGACCCCGAGTCCGGCACGGTGGTCTGGGACCGCGACATCTCCGCGTACGCCACCGTCCGGCACGCCGGGGACGTGGCGCTGCTGGTGGCCGACAGCGGGAAGGTGCAGGCCGTCGACGCCACGACGGGCAAGGAGCGCTGGACCGGGCAGCGCGGCGGAGTCGGCACTCAGTGGGTGTCGTCGCCGGGCGTCGCCGGGCCAGCGCTGGCCGCGACACCGTCGACGGACGGCACGTCCACGCTGGTCGCGGCGGTCGACCCGGCGAGTGGCAAGAAACTGTGGGAGAAGCGGGCCACGGGGACGTTGAGTCCGGTGCGGGCCGCGGACGGCGTGCTGTATCTGCTCTCCGCGGACAAGGACGGCTTTACGGACGCGGTCGTGAGCGTGGACACGAACGGCGCGGCGCGCACCGTCCGCCGCCTCAAGCTGACCGCGCCCGTCGACCAGGCGCAGGCCACGGTCGTCGGCCGCACCGTCTATCTGAGCGGATCGGGCGGTTCGCTGCTCGCCGTCGACATGTCGGGTGCGGGCGCCGCGCTCTGGCGGCTGGAGACCTCGGTCACGCATCTCTCGCGCCCGGCGGCCGACGCGCGGGCGGTGTATGTGACGGCCGGGGACGGGCGGCTGCTGGCGGTGGACGCGGTGCGGGGTGCGCTGATCGGCCAGACCGAGCCGCGTATGGACGACGGGCGTTACACCTTCGCGCCGATGCTGCCGACGCCGGTCGCTGTCGGCGGCCGCGTCTTCGGTACCGCGCCGGACGGGTCGGTCTTCGCCCTGGACGCACGGGACCCGGCGCGCTGGTGAGCGAGCCGGGCCGCGCGTACGAACGTCAGCCGAGCAGCGACACGTCCCGGACCGCGCCCTTGTCGGCGCTCGTCGCCATCGCCGCGTACGCACGCAGCGCCGCCGACACCTTGCGTTCGCGGCTCTTCGGCGCGTAGACACCGCCGAGCGCCTCGCGGCGGGACGCCAACTCCTCGTCCGTCACCAGCAGTTCGATCGAGCGGTTCGGGATGTCGATACGGATCCGGTCGCCGTCCTCGACCAGCGCGATCGTGCCGCCCGACGCCGCCTCCGGCGAGGCGTGGCCGATCGACAGGCCCGAAGTGCCGCCGGAGAAGCGGCCGTCCGTCACCAGCGCACAGGCCTTGCCGAGGCCGCGGCCCTTGAGGAACGACGTCGGGTAGAGCATCTCCTGCATGCCGGGGCCGCCGCGCGGGCCCTCGTAGCGGATGACGACGACGTCGCCCTCCTTGATCTGCTTGGTGAGGATCTTGTCGACGGCCTCCTCCTGCGACTCGCAGACGACGGCCGGACCTTCGAAGGTCCAGATCGACTCGTCGACGCCGGCGGTCTTCACCACGCAGCCGTCGACGGCGAGATTGCCCTTGAGCACGGCGAGACCGCCGTCCTTGGAGTACGCGTGCTCGAAGTCGCGGATGCAGCCGCCGGCCGCGTCGACGTCCAGCGTGTCCCAGCGCTCGGACTGCGAGAAGGCCTCGGCCGAGCGCTTGCAGCCCGGTGCCGCGTGCCACAGTTCGACGGCCTCGTCGGAGGGCGAGCCGCCGCGCACGTCCCACGCTTCGAGCCATTCCTTGATGCCGGGCGAGTGGACGGTGTGCACGTCCTCGTTGAGCAGGCCCGCGCGGTAGAGCTCGCCGAGGATGGCGGGGATGCCGCCGGCGCGGTGCACGTCCTCCATGTAGTACGTGCCGCCGGGCGCGACGTTCGGCGCGACCTTGGCCAGGCACGGGACGCGGCGCGAGACGTCGTTGATGTCGTCGAGGTCGTAGTCGAGCTCCGCCTCCTGCGCGGCGGCCAGCAGATGCAGGATCGTGTTGGTGGAGCCGCCCATGGCGATGTCGAGCGCCATGGCGTTGTCGAAGGCCGCGCGGGTGGCGATGTTGCGCGGCAGGACGGTCTCGTCGTCGCCCTCGTAGTAGCGCTTGGTGATGTCGACGACCGTGCGGGCCGCGTTCTCGTACAGGGCGCGGCGTGCGGTGTGGGTGGCGAGGACCGAGCCGTTGCCGGGCAGCGACAGGCCGATCGCCTCGGTCAGGCAGTTCATCGAGTTGGCGGTGAACATGCCGGAACAGGATCCGCAGGTCGGACAGGCGTTCTCCTCGATACGGAGGATGTCCTCGTCCGAGACGTTCTCGTTGACCGCGTCGGCGATGGCGTTGATCAGGTCCAGCTTGCGGACCGTGCCGTCGACGAGGGTCGCCTTGCCGGCCTCCATGGGGCCGCCGGAGACGAAGACGGTCGGGATGTTGAGGCGCAGTGCGGCCATCAGCATGCCCGGCGTGATCTTGTCGCAGTTGGAGATGCAGATCAGGGCGTCGGCGCAGTGCGCCTCGACCATGTACTCCACGCTGTCGGCGATCAGGTCGCGCGAGGGCAGGGAGTAGAGCATTCCGCCGTGGCCCATCGCGATGCCGTCGTCGACCGCGATCGTGTTGAACTCGCGCGGCACTGCGCCCGCGGCCAGGATGGCGTCGGAGACGATCCGGCCGACCGGCGCGAGGTGGGTGTGCCCGGGCACGAACTCGGTGAAGGAGTTGGCGACCGCGACGATCGGCTTGCCGATGTCCGCGCTCGCTACGCCCGACGCCCGCATCAGGGCGCGGGCGCCCGCCATGTTCCGGCCGTGGGTGACAGTGCGGGACCTCAGCTCGGGCATCGTCGCTCGCTCCTTAGACAGATGGGTCTGTGTCGAGCGTACGCCGCGGCTCCAAGATCTGGACATCGTGTCCGCTATACGGGACGCGAGGCTCACGCTTCGGTCAGATACCGCTGCAGCGTCGGGGCCACCATCGCCACGATCGTCTCCGGATCGGCCGAGGCCAGCGGCTCCACCTGGATCACATACCGCAGAATCGCGATGCCGATCATGTGCGAGGCCGCCAGCTCCGCCCGGAATTTCGGGTCCGGCACGTCCAGATCCGCCGCGATCCGCTCCAGCAGCCGCCGCAGCACAAAGGTGCGCAGCACCTTGGCCGCCGCCTCGTGGGTGAGCGCGGAACGGATGATCGCCAGCAGCGGCGCCCGGCTGACCGGGTTCTCCCACACGCTGATGAAGTAGCGGGCCAGCCGTTCCCCGATGCCCTCGGTGCCCTTGCCCAGGATCTCCGGGATGACCATCGCAGGCTCGAAGGAGACCTCGATCGCGGCCGCGAAGACCTCGTCCTTGGTGCCGAAGTAGTGATGGACGAGGGCCGCGTCCACGTCCGCCGCTTTCGCGATGCCGCGGACGGTCGTCTTGTCGTAGCCGCGCTCGGCGAATTCCGTACGGGCCGCCTGCAGGATCCGCTCGCGCGCGCCGGGGCCTTCGGACGCCTCCGTACGGGCCGGACGGCCGCGTCGCCTGGGGGCCGGAGCCGCGTCGCCGGTCATGAGCCGTCGCCGGTCATGAGCCGCGTACTCCGGAGGATGCGGCCGACGCCAGATGGAGCCGGGTGAAGGCGAGGGCCTCGGCGAGGTCGGCCTCCCGTTCTGCCGCCGACATCGCACGGCGGGTGTTGACCTCGATGACCACATGGCCGTCGAAGCCGGTACGGGCAAGCCGCTCCAGCAGCTCGGCGCAGGGCTGGTTGCCGCGGCCGGGGACCAGGTGCTCGTCCTTCGCGGAACCCTTGCCGTCCGCGAGATGGACATGGCCGAGCCGGTCACCCATCCGGTCGACCATCGCCATGGTGTCGGTGCGGGAGGTCGCGGTGTGCGAGAGGTCGACCGTGAAGTGCCGGTAGTCCTCTTTGGTGACGTCCCAGTCCGGCGCGTACGCCAGCATCTCGCGGTCCCGGTAGCGCCACGGGTACATGTTCTCGACGGCGAAGCGGACGTCCGTCTCGTGCGCCATCCGCCAGATCCCGTTGACGAAGTCCCGGGCGTACTGGCGCTGCCAGCGGAACGGCGGATGCACGACGACCGTCGACGCGCCGAGCTTCTCGGCCGCGGCCTGCGCGCGCTGGAGCTTGATCCACGGATCGGTGGACCAGACCCGCTGCGTGATCAGCAGACAGGGCGCGTGGACGGCGTGGATCGGCACCTCGTGGTAGTCGGAGAGGCGGCGCAGGGCCTCTATGTCCTGGCTGACGGGATCGGTCCAGACCATGACTTCGACGCCGTCGTAACCCAGGCGCGCGGCGATCTCGAAGGCCGTCGCCGTGGACTCCGGGTAGACGGAGGCCGTCGACAGCACGACCTTCGCGTCCGGGATGCGCACGACTGGTTCCGCCTCGGGTTCTGCCACGGGAGACAGATTACGGGCCGCCATCAGGTGACGGGGAGGTGGTCAAGACGTCTCAGGATGACGCCCTCGCGCAGCGCCCACGGGCAGATTTCCAGCACCTGCGCGCCGAACAGGTCCATCGCACCCTCCGCGACCAGGGCTCCTGCCAGCAGCTGCCGGGACCGGCCCTCGGAGACTCCGGGCAGGGCGGCGCGCTGCTCGGCCGTCATGGCTGTGAGCTTCGGCACCCACTCGCGCACCGAGCTGAGACTGAGGTCACGTTGTACGTACAGGCCATCGGCGGAACGGGCGGCCCCGGCGATCCGGGCCAGCTGCCGGAAGGTCTTGGACGTCGCCACGATGTGGTCCGGTTTGCCGAGCCGGCTGAACTCGCCGACCGTACGCGCGATTTCGGCCCGCACATGGCGGCGCAGCGCCTTCACGTCCTGCGGGTCCGGCGGGTCACCCGGCAGCCGCTCGGAGGTCAGCCGGCCCGCGCCCAGCGGCAGGGACACCGCGGCGTCGGGCTCCTCGTCGATGCCGAAAGCGATCTCCAGCGAGCCGCCGCCGATGTCCAGGACGAGCAGCTTGCCGGCGGACCAGCCGAACCAGCGGCGCGCCGCGAGGAAGGTGAGCCGGGCCTCCTCCTCGCCGGTCAGGACCGTCAGGTCAACGTCCGTCTCGGCCTTCACCCTGGTCAGGACCTGGTCGGCGTTGGTCGCCTCGCGCACGGCGGAGGTCGCGAAACTGAGTACCTGCTCACAGCCCTGGTCCTCGGCGGCCTGCACCGCGCCGGACACCGTCTCGATGAGCCGTTCGACGCCGTCGGGACCGATCGCACCTTGCCCGTCCAGCAGTTCGGCCAGGCGCAGCTCCGCCTTGTACGAATGGGCGGGCAGTGGGCGTGCGCCGGGGTGCGCGTCCACCACCAGGAGGTGCACCGTGTTCGAACCGACGTCGAGGACTCCGAGTCTCATGGACTGAACGCTACTGCCGGTGCGCGCATACGCTTGACTCGTGCCGAAGACGAAAAAGGCGAAACCGGGCAAGGCCCGCGATTCGAAGCCCTTGAAGCCCGCGAAGTCCCCGAAGCCGTCGAAGAACGACGAGAAGGGGCTGGACTTCGCGCGGGCGTGGGTGGAATTCCCCGACCCCGCCGACGACGAACAGGTCTTCCGCTGCGACCTGACCTGGCTGACCTCCCGGTGGAGCTGCATTTTCGGCAGCGGCTGCCAGGGGATCCAGGCGGGCCGCGCGGACGACGGGTGCTGCACGCTCGGCGCGCACTTCTCCGACGAGGACGACGAGAAGCGGGTCGCTGATCATGTTGCCCGGCTGACTCCTGAGTTGTGGCAGTTCCACGACGTGGGCGCGGAGACGGGCTGGGTCGAGGTCGACGACGACGGCGAACGCCAGACGCGCCGCTGGGAGGGGTCCTGCATCTTCCAGAACCGCCCGGGGTTCGAGGGCGGCGCGGGCTGCTCGCTGCACATCCTGGCGCTGCGCGAGGGCCGGGAGCCGCTGGAGACGAAGCCTGACGTCTGCTGGCAGCTGCCGGTGCGGCGCACCTACGAGTGGATCGACCGCCCGGACGACACCCGCGTGCTCCAGATCTCGATCGGCGAGTACGACAGAAGGGGCTGGGGCCCGGGCGGCCACGACCTCCACTGGTGGTGCACATCGGCGACGTCGGCGCACGGGGCGGGGGAACCGGTGTACGTGACCTACCGCCCGGAGCTGACGGAACTGATGGGCAAGGAGGCGTACGACGTCCTCGCGGGCCTGTGCGAGTCCCGCCTGTCGTCCCAGCTCCCGCTCCTGGCCCCGCACCCGGCGGACCCTGGGGTCTAGGCCCGCTCAGCCCTCGGGCGAGGACGGCGGCGCTTCCGACAGTTCCGAGGACGGCGGCGGCTCCGACGGGGTCGGGTCGGTCGGGGACGGGTCCGACGGTGACGGTTCGGACGGCGTGGGCGTCGGAGACGGGTCCGAGGGCGTCGGAGACGGGGACGGATCCGACGGCGTAGGCGTGGGTGACGGGTCCGACGGTGACGGGGACGGCGGATTCGTCGCGCCGAAGCCGTCGATCTCCACCACCGCTCCCGACGGATCCACCCCCACCCGCGCGCTCCAGGCCCCCGCCGGCTCCCGGTCATGGTCCACCGTCACGTAGATCGTGACCGACTCGCCCGGGTTCAGCGTGCCCGAGGTGCGGCTCATATACAGCCACGACGCATTCGTCCACGCCGACCAGGTCACCGGCGAGCCGCCGGACGCCCGGAGCGTGATCCGGGTCGTGTTGCCGGAAGGTTCCGCCTCGACCGTGAGGCGGCCGGGACCGCGGCTGCCCGGGCGGGTCGGCTGCGCGGAGGCGCCCTCGCTGATGACCTCGACCGAGACGTCCGGCGCGCGGGAGCCGACCGTGAACCTCGTGTCCGGTTCCGCCTCCGCGTTGCCCGCGTTCTCGTAGTGGTCGTACGGCGCGCCGTCGAGACCGGCCTGCCCGTCCGCCTCAGCCGCGCTGACCGAGGTCCGGCCGTGCTGTCCCTCGCCCGTCAGCGGAGCGCCCCGGTAGGCCGCCCACAGCGCGAGCACGGGCGCGGCGACGACCGTCGCGACGACCGTGGTCGTCACGGCGCGCGCCCGCAGCCGGTCGCGGCGGGCCGCGTGGTCCTTCGGGTCGAGCGGAAAGCCGCCGGGGCCGAAGCGCGGCGCGCCGGCCCGGGCCCGGGGAACGTGCACCATCGCGGCATACGCGGCGGCCCGGTCCGCCGCGACCATCGGCAGGGTCGCCGGAGTGACGGCCGACCCCGGCCACGGCCCGCCCGCTCCGGCCCGCTCGGCCGCGCGGCGGCAGCGCGGGCAGTCGTCGACGTGCCGGACGAGTTCATGGCGCAGTGCCGGGGAGAGCAGGACGCGGTGGTCGCCGGTGAGCCGGGCGACGGCCGGGCAGTTGCCGGTCTCGACGACGGCGAGCGCGGCGCGGGTGCGCTCGAGCTCGCACGCCGCCGTGGCCAGCAGCTCGTGGGCGGCGAGCCCGTCGAGGCCGAGGACCGCGGCGACCTCGCGCGGGCCGAGACCGTGCCGGACGGCCAGTTCGAGTGCCTCGCGCTGTTCGGGGGACGTACCGGCCGCCTCCGGCCAGGCCAGCAGCGCCAGTTCGGCACGGCGGCGCTGGGCGAGGTGCTCCGGAACGCGAGGTCGCTCCTCGGAGACGAGGGGTCTGCCCGTGTGCGCCCCCTGCCGGCTGCGCCGCTGTTCGGCCAGCCGGCGCAGACAGGCCCAGCGCGCCAGCGCGTACAGCCATGCCCTGCGCTCGGGCTCGCACGTCGGGCAGCGCCCGTACTGCCGCTCCGCGATGGCGAGTACGTCACCGAGCAGCGCGGTCGCCGCGTCGTGGTCGCAGAGCACGGAGAGGCAGTACGTGAACAGGCCGTCGAGGTACGGCTCATAACGCGCGGGCGGCTGTTTCGGGGCCGGACGCGGCGCGCGCCGGTACGCCCGGTGTGCGCCGGTGGTGTGTGTGGGTGGCTCCAGCCTGCTGCTCGTCACGCCGTGACCGTAGGCGCAGTCCCACACCCAGTTCGTACCGGTTGAACACTTTTAATTCTTACGGGTGAACAGTTCGCTCGAAGGGGGACAGGAATCGTTAATTCCGCCCCTACCGGTCGCGCCCTCACCGATGAGTTCCCGGGCGCCAGGTAGTCAACCCGTCATGAGCAGAGTGATCTCAGGCATGTCGATGTCGCTGGACGGCTTCATCGCCGGGCCGGACGACACCCGTGAGAATCCCCTCGGCGTGGGCGGAATGCGCCTGCACCGCTGGGTGGAGGAGATGAACGAGACCGACGCCAAAGTCCTCGGCGACATGGCGGAGGAGCTCGGCGCGATCGTGATGGGCCGGCATTCGTACGACCTCTGCGAGGGCGACGGCGGCTGGGGCGACGGCGGCCCGGCCGGCAAGGTGCCGTGCTTCGTCCTCACGCACAGACCGCCGGACCCCAAGGACGTGGTCGCGCCCGATGTGTTCACCTTTGTCACCGGCGGCGTCGAGGAGCTGATCGCGCAGGCGAAGGCCGCCGCCGCCGGCAAGCACGTGGGCGTGCACGGCGCGACCGTCGCGCAGCAGGCGCTGGCCGCCGGGCTTCTGGACGGGATCCACATCATGCTCGTCCCGCTCCTGCTCGGCGCCGGCAAGCGGCTGTTCGACCATGTCGGCGGGCCCGTCGAGCTGAAGCGGCTGTGGTCCCTGGAGTCTTCAGACATCACCCATCTGCGCTTCGACGTCGTGAAGCAGGCCGATTCGTAGGCGGTTGCGCAGGCCGTGAAGCAGCCGAGGCAGGCCGCGCCGACGGCGTTGTCAGTGGGTACGGCTACGGTTCCGGCATGGCTGCCCGTACGAAATCCGCGAAGGACCGGCCGTCCTACCGCTGCACCGAATGCGGCTGGACGACCGCCAAGTGGCTCGGCCGCTGCCCCGAATGCCAGGCCTGGGGCACGGTCGAGGAGTACGGCGCGCCTGCCGTGCGCACCACCGCCGTCGGCCGCGTCTCCACCGCTGCCCTGCCCATCGGCCAGGTCGACGGCCGCCAGGCCACCGCCCGCTCCACCGGGGTCGACGAGCTCGACCGCGTCCTCGGCGGCGGGCTCGTGCCCGGCGCCGTCGTGCTGCTCGCCGGCGAGCCCGGCGTCGGCAAGTCCACGCTGCTGCTGGACGTCGCGGCGAAGGCGGCGAGCGACGACCACCGCACGCTGTATGTCACGGGCGAGGAGTCCGCGAGCCAGGTCCGTCTGCGGGCCGACCGGATCAATGCGCTGCACGACCATCTGTATCTCGCCGCCGAGACCGATCTGTCCTCGGTCCTCGGTCACTTGGACGCGGTCAAGCCGTCCCTGCTGGTCCTCGACTCCGTGCAGACCGTGGCCTCGCCCGAGATCGATGGCGCGCCCGGCGGCATGGCACAGGTCCGCGAGGTGGCCGGTGCGCTGATCCGCGCGTCCAAGGAGCGCGGCATGTCCACCATCCTGGTGGGCCATGTCACCAAGGACGGCGCGATCGCCGGACCGCGCCTGCTGGAGCATCTCGTGGACGTGGTGCTGTCCTTCGAAGGCGACCGGCACGCCCGGCTGCGTCTCGTACGAGGCGTCAAGAACCGCTACGGGGCGACGGACGAGGTCGGCTGCTTCGAGCTGCACGACGAGGGCATCACCGGCCTCGCCGACCCCTCGGGCCTGTTCCTCACGCGCAGGGACGCGCCCGTCCCCGGCACCTGTCTGACGGTCACGCTCGAAGGCCGCCGCCCGCTCGTCGCCGAGGTGCAGGCGCTGACCGTCGACTCACAGATCCCCTCGCCGCGGCGCACGACCTCGGGTCTGGAGACCTCCCGGGTGTCGATGATGCTCGCCGTGCTGGAGCAGCGGGGCCGTATCACCGCTCTCGGCAAGCGCGACATCTACAGCGCGACCGTCGGCGGGGTGAAGCTCTCGGAGCCGGCCGCGGACCTGGCGATCGCGCTGGCGCTGGCCTCGGCCGCCAGCGACACTCCGCTGCCGAAAAACCTGGTCGCGATCGGTGAAGTGGGCCTTGCGGGCGAGGTCAGACGGGTCACGGGCGTCCAGCGCCGGCTCGCCGAGGCCCACCGTCTCGGCTTCACGCACGCCCTTGTCCCCACGGATCCCGGCAAGATCCCAACCGGGATGAAAGTGACGGAGGTGGCGGATGTGGGGGACGCTCTGAGGGTGCTCCCGCGCGGCCGGCAGAAGGGTTCCGAGGGGGCTTCGGGGGCCGCCGCGGGGAAAGAGCGTGCGGAGGCCCCCCGGGCGGGCGACACGCGCCGGTAGACTTTGCCCTGGTCTCGCCCATCCGTACGAGCCGGAGGAGTGCAGTGGCAGCCAACGACCGGGCAGCAGCACCCGGAAAGTCCGGCGGAGGCTCCGGCAACGAAGCACTGATCCGCGCCGCTCTGAGCGCGGTCGCGCCGGGTCAGGCCCTGCGCGACGGCCTGGAGCGCATCCTCCGCGGCAATACCGGTGGCCTGATCGTCCTCGGCATGGACAAGACCGTCGAGTCGATGTGCACCGGCGGCTTCGTGCTGGACGTGGAGTTCACCGCGACCCGGCTGCGCGAGCTGTGCAAGCTCGACGGCGCGCTCATCCTCGACAAGGACATCACCAAGATCCACCGGGCCGGTGTGCAGCTGGTCCCGGACGCGTCCATCCCCACCGAGGAGACCGGCACCCGCCACCGCACGGCGGACCGCGTCTCCAGGCAGTGCGGCTTCCCGGTGGTGTCCGTCTCGCAGTCGATGCGGCTGATCGCGCTGTACGTGGACGGGGAGCGCCGGGTCCTTGAGGAGTCGGCCGCGATCCTCTCCCGCGCGAACCAGGCGCTCGCCACTCTGGAGCGCTACAAGCTCCGCCTCGACGAGGTCGCGGGCACGCTCTCCGCGCTGGAGATCGAGGACCTGGTGACGGTCCGGGACGTGACGGCCGTGGCGCAGCGCCTGGAGATGGTGCGCCGGATCGCCACGGAGATCGCGGAGTACGTGGTGGAGTTGGGCACCGACGGCCGGCTTCTCTCGCTCCAGCTCGACGAGTTGATCGCGGGCGTGGAGCCGGAGCGTGAGCTGGTCGTGCGCGACTATGTGCCGGAGCCGACCGCGAAGAGGTCCCGCACGGTCGACGAGGCGCTCGCCGAGCTGGACTCCCTCACCCACACCGAGCTGCTCGAACTTCCCATAGTGGCGAGGGCGTTGGGCTACAGCGGCTCGCCCGAGACCCTCGACTCCGCGGTTTCGCCGCGCGGCTACCGACTGCTGGCGAAGGTGCCGCGGCTGCCCGGCGCGATCATCGAGCGTCTTGTGGAGCACTTCGGCGGACTGCAGAAGCTGCTCGCGGCGAGCGTCGACGATCTGCAGACGGTCGACGGCGTGGGCGAGGCGCGGGCACGCAGCGTGCGCGAGGGCCTGTCGCGGCTGGCCGAGTCCTCGATCCTCGAGCGGTACGTGTAGCTCGGACCAGGTCGCAAGAACCGAGCGGTCGTCCGGGTCCAGCCCGGTCCCGAGAACCGAGCGGTCGTCCGCGTCCAGCCCGGTCCCGAGAGCCGTCCCGCGAGGCCGGCCCGCGAAGGGCTAGTCCTTCTCCAGGCGGAACGACGCCGGCAGCACCGTCACCCCCGGCATCGTCGCCTCGACCAGGTACGTGCCCGGCGGCACCGCGCCCGCCGGCGGCGTCGCGCACTGCGGCTCGCTCTGCCTGCGGTCCCACTGCACGGTGTGCGTGATCGACCCCTTCGCCGGGACCCTCAGCAACATGCTCCCCGCCGTGCGCGGGCAGTCCTTCGTCGACCACACTTCGTCGTCGCCGTCGTCGGTGACCGTGAGCACCGCGGCCCTCGGACCGAAGTCCGCCTTGCACGTCGTCGCCGACGAGTTGGCCGCGACCAGCTGGAACGTGGGCTTCTCCCCCGGCTCGTAGGCCACCTTGACGCTGCGCAGGGTCAACTTCAGTGCGCCCGGCGCGCAGTCGGGCAGGCTGGATCCGGCCGGGACCTGCTGGCCGCCGGTGCCTCCGGCGGCCGCGCCGCCGGCTCCGCCCGCGCCACCCGCACCGTTCTGGCCTCCGTCGGCGCCCTCGCCGCCGGTGCCCCCGTCCGTACCACCGCTGCCGCTGCCGTCGTTGTCGCCGGAGTCGCCCGACTCGTCGCGTCCGCCCGGCTGTTCACTGATCGCCGGACCGGACTGCGAGGGTCCGGGCGTGATCGAAGGCGCGGGAGTGGCACCGCCGTTGGCCTTGCCGTCCTCGCTGGCCCCGTTGCCGCCGCCACCGGAGCCGAGGGCCCAGACGGCCAGCAGCGCCAGCACCGCGATCAGGGACAGCGCGACTGCCCTCCGTCGCCAGTAGATGGAGGAGGGGAGCGGCCCGATCGGATTGCGCAGAGATCCCACGAGGCGAACTCTACGAGAGATCCGGGCCAACTCCCGTCCCACCCGCCGCCCTGATTCGCGAGTTCTGCGGATCATCATCACGCCATGCGCCGCACGGACCCCTCTCCTTCGTCAAGGCCGCCTCCGGCCGATCGCTACGAGTGACCGATATCCCTTGCCCGGTACGGTCCGTGACCATGGACAGCAGCATCACCCGCGGCCTCTACCGGGACACCACCGACTTCGCTCATACGACGCCTTGCTGGGCGCGGCAGCTCGCCGAACTCTGAGCCGAGGCAGGGCTGCTGCTCTTCGGAGCTCTCTTCGCCGCCGCCTGGTGGCGTGCGCGCAGCGGGAGTTCGCGTGCCTTCGCGGTCGCCGTACCAGGGGCATGTCGCGAGCGAGCTGCTCAGGTCGGCCGTCGACGAGGAGCGTCCGTGCCGCTCGGTCGCGGAGGCGGCCGCGTCACTGGTGCCGTGCCCGCCGGCCGGCGACTGGTCCTTCCCGAGCAACCACGCCTCGATCGCCGGCTCGGCCGCGGCCGCGGATCGCGCTGCTGACCGTGCCGATGGCGCTGCTGATGGCGTTCTCGCGGGTCTTCGCCGGAGTCCACTACCCGCACGATGCGGCGGCAGGTCTGCTGCTCGGCGCGCTGGTCGCGGCACTGGTCGCCACGGCGCTGTCCCGGCCGGCCCGGACGCTGGTCGCCACGATGCGTACGAGCCGTACGGGAGTGGTGCTCCGGTTCGCCGGACCGAGGCCGGCCGGCCGGGTCCGCCGTGCCCGACCGCGCGGTCACCGGAGCGTATGCACCGTCAGCACCCTCGGACGTGCCAGGATCGGAGTGCCATGACTGACACCACGACAGACCCCGCCCTCACAGACCTGGCCCCCTCCGACTCTGTCCTCGCTGACGCGGCGTCGCTCCACAGCCCCGTCATCGCCTGGTTCGACGAGCACGCCCGCGATCTGCCCTGGCGACGCCCCGAGGCGGGCGCCTGGGGCGTGATGGTCAGCGAGTTCATGCTGCAGCAGACCCCGGTCAGCCGGGTGCTCCCGGTGTACGAGCAGTGGCTGGCCCGCTGGCCCCGGCCCGCCGATCTCGCGGCCGAGGCCCCGGGTGAGGCCGTCCGCGCCTGGGGCCGGCTCGGCTATCCGCGGCGTGCGCTGCGGCTGCACGGGGCCGCGCAGGCGATAGCGGAGCGGCACGGCGGCGACGTGCCGAGCGAGCATGCCCAGCTGCTCTCGCTGCCCGGGATCGGTGAGTACACGGCCGCCGCGGTGGCCTCGTTCGCGTACGGGCAGCGCCATGCCGTGCTCGACACCAATGTGCGGCGGGTCTTCGCGCGGGCCGCGGCCGGCGTCCAGTACCCGCCGACGGCGACGACCGCGGCCGAGCGCAAGCTGGCCCGCGCGCTGCTGCCCGACGACCAGGAGACCGCGGCCCGCTGGGCGGCGGCCTCGATGGAGCTCGGCGCGCTGGTGTGCACGGCGAAGAACGAGGACTGCTCGCGCTGCCCGATCTCCGGGCGCTGTGCGTGGCGGCTGGCCGGGAAGCCCGCGCACCAGGGGCCCGCGCGCCGTGGCCAGACGTATGCGGGCACCGACCGCCAGGTGCGCGGCAAGCTGCTGGCCGTGCTGCGCGAGGCCACGTCTCCCGTGCCGCAGTCGGCACTGGACGCGGTCTGGCACGAGCCGGTGCAACGGGCCCGGGCGCTCGACGGTCTGGTCTCCGACGGACTCGTGGAACCGCTGGAGAACGGCTTGTACCGACTGCCGAGCAGCTGAACACCACATGACGGAATGCCACGCTTCCCCGACTAACCGTGCCTGAAACATCGGCTGTTACATAACCGATGGATGGCCGTGCGTCCTCCGACGGCTGCTCCGCACAGCCCCGTGACAACAGCTCCGTAGCTTCTTCGACGTAAGCGAACGGCAGTGAAGTTGACGGGGACGGAGGCGGTTGGCATGGCGCACGGCGAGGTGCTCGAGTTCGAGGAGTACGTACGCAACCGGCAGGAGGCTCTGCTGCGAAGCGCCCGGCGCCTCGTGCCCGACCCCATCGACGCACAGGACCTGCTGCAGACCGCTCTGGTCCGCACGTACGGCCGCTGGGACGGCATAGCGGACAAGTCACTCGCCGACGCATACCTCCGACGAGTCATGATCAACACGCGTACGGAGTGGTGGCGCGCCCGCAAGCTGGAAGAGGTCCCCACCGAGCAGCTGCCCGACGCGAGCGTCGAGGACGGCAGCGAGCAGCGCGCGGACCGCGCTCTGCTGATGGACGTGCTGAAGGTGCTGGCACCCAAGCAGCGCAGCGTCGTGGTGCTGCGACACTGGGAGCAGATGAGCACCGAGGAGACGGCTGCCGCGCTGGGCATGTCGGCCGGTACCGTGAAGAGCACGCTGCACCGGGCACTGGCCCGGCTCCGCCAGGAGCTGGAGAGCCGGGACTTGGACGCGCGGGCTCTGGAGCGCGGCGAACTGCGGCGTGCCGGTGAGCACGAGGATCGGGGGCAGGAGCGTTGCGCGGCCTGAAGACCAGCGGCCCTAAAACCGGCGGCCTGAAAGCCAGAGGCGGCAGGGCCTCCATAGCGGCGAGCAGTACGGCGATTGCCGGGCTCGCCGCTGTTGGGCTGTTCACCGTCGCCTGCTCCTCGGGCGGCACCGGTGCGCAGGACGAGGGTGCGGCCCGCACCGACTCGGTGGCCAAGGCCACCCCTTCACCGGCCCCGCCGTCCGGTGAAGCGGGACAGCGTGTGGATCCCGTCGACTCGGTGAAGCTGATCCTGACCGATCCGCAGGTCAGCGAGCGGGTCAAGGCCGATCTGAAGCCCTGCGCGCGCGACTCGTACCCGGTGGACACCTCGTACGGCAACCTCACCGGCGGAACCACGCCTGACGTCGTCGTGAACGTGATGACCTGCGACGACGCGGTCGGCATGGGCACGTATGTGTACCGCGCGGACGGCGAGAAGTACGAGAACGTCTTCGCGGCCGAGGAGCCGGCGGTGTACGCGGCGATCGACCGGGGCGACCTGGTGGTGACCAAGCAGGTGTACGCCAAGGGGGACCCGGTGACCGAGCCGTCCGGCGAGGAGATCACCACATACCACTGGGCGAACGGCAAGTTCACGCAGCAGTACTGGGTACGCAACGAATTCAGCGGGTCGGTCGGTGACGGCGACGTGGTCGCCCCCGAAGCGCCTGCCACGAACGAGAACTGAGAGCAGCGGGATGGCCGAGACTCATGTCCTGTTCGTCGAGGACGACGATGTCATCCGCGAGGCGACTCAGCTCGCGCTGGAGCGCGACGGCTTCGTGGTCACCGCCATGCCGGACGGGCTGCTGGGCCTGGAGGCCTTCCGCGCCAACCGTCCGGACATCGCGCTGCTCGATGTGATGGTGCCGGGGCTGGACGGGGTGAGCCTGTGCCGGCGCATCCGGGACGAGTCCACCGTGCCGGTGATCATGCTGTCGGCGCGTGCCGACTCGATCGATGTGGTGCTCGGCCTGGAGGCCGGCGCCGACGACTACGTCACCAAGCCGTTCGACGGAGCGGTGCTGGTCGCGCGGATCCGCGCGGTGCTGCGCCGCTTCGGCCACGCGGGCGGCGTCGGCGACGCCTCTCCTGCGGGCCAGGATGCGCAGGGTCCGCTGCTGGCCTTCGGCGATCTGGAGATCGACACGGAGGGCATGGAGGTGCGCAAGGCGGGTGAGCCGGTGGGGCTGACGCCGACGGAGATGCGGCTGCTGCTGGAGTTCTCCTCCGCGCCGGGCACGGTGCTCTCCCGCGACAAGCTGCTGGAGCGCGTCTGGGACTACGGCTGGGGCGGCGACACCCGGGTCGTGGACGTCCATGTCCAGCGCCTGCGCACCAAGATCGGCCAGGACAGGATCGAAACGGTCCGCGGCTTCGGATACAAGCTCAAGGCATGAGGCGCCCGAGACTGCGCACCGGCGTCCGGTGGCTGCATCACCCGGGGGCACTGCACCGGATAGCGGCTGCGCCGCGGTCCGGACCCCCGGCAGCAAAGACCCCGGGGCCGGAGCGGACTGAACGGGATGGCACGGCATGAGGCGCCCGAGACTGCGCACCGGCGTCCGGTGGAAGATCAGCATCGCGATCGCGGGGGTCGGGGCTCTGATCGCCATGGCGCTCAGCCTTGTCGTGCACAACGCCGCCCGCGTCTCGATGCTCGACAACGCGCGCGATGTGCAGATGGACCGCGTGCTGCTCGCCCAGCGCTGGTACGAGACGTCCAAGAACAAGGACCCGCGGTTCAGCTCCAAGATCAATGACCCCACGTTGCCCAAGGAGCTCCAGAAGCTCATGGACGACAAGCGCCGCGGCAGCTATGTCGACGAGGGGCGCGGCGGCACGCCGGAGATCTGGGCGGCCGTGCCGCTGGCCAATGGCGACGTGCTCTCGCTGCACTCGGAGTTCGCCGGCCGCAGCGCCACCGTTATGAAGGACCTCGACCGGGCGCTGGTCATCGGCTCGGTCTCGGTGGTGTTCGGCGGCTGCGCGCTCGGCGTGCTGATCGGCGGACAGCTTTCGCGCAGGCTGCGCAAGGCCGCCGCGGCCGCGGGCCATGTCGCGCAGGGCAACACGGACGTACGCGTACGGGACGCGATAGGCGGCGTCGTACGCGACGAGACCGACGATCTCGCCCGCGCCGTCGACCGCCTCACCGACGCACTGAACGAGCGCATCGAGGCCGAGCGCCGGGTCACCGCCGATATCGCGCACGAACTGCGCACACCGGTGACCGGGCTGCTCACGGCCGCCGAGCTGCTGCCGCCCGGCCGCCCCACGGAGCTCGTACGGGACCGGGCGCAGGCCATGCGGACGCTGGTCGAGGACGTACTGGAAGTGGCCAGGCTCGACAGTGCCTCCGAGCGGGCCGAGTTGCAGGAGATCGCGCTCGGCGAGTTCGTCAGCCGCCGGATCACCGCGCTCAACCCCGAGGTCGTCATCCAGGTGATCCACGAGTCCTGGGTCAGCACCGATCCGAGGCGGCTCGAGCGCATCCTCCTCAATCTGCTCACCAACGCCGCGAAGTACGGCAAGTCGCCGGTGGAGGTCACCGTCGAGGGCCGCGTGGTGCGGGTCCGCGACCATGGCCCGGGCTATCCCGAAGCGCTGCTTCGGGAGGGCCCGAGCCGCTTCCGCACGGGCGCGAGCGACCGCGCGGGCACGGGCCACGGCCTGGGCCTGACGATCGCGGCGGGCCAGGCCCGCGTCCTCGGCGCGCGCCTCACCTTCCGCAATGCCGCGCCGGAGGGCGCCACGCCGCTGGGCGAGTCCGGCGGCGCGATCGCGGTCCTGTGGCTGCCCGAGCACGCGCCGACGAACACGGGCAGCTTCCCGATGCTCCCGCCCACGGACTAGCCGGACCTCCGTCTCGGACTCGGACGAAGTCCTGTTTCTCAGAAGAAGTCCTTCGTCATGTCCAGCTCCTCGCTGCGTTCCGTGAGCGAGTACCAGTTCCCGTTGTCGTCGCGGAAGATCGCCTCGATGCCGTACGGACGCTCCTTCGGCTCCTGCAGAAACTCCACGCCCCGGGTCCTGAACGTCTCGTAGTCCCCGCGGCAGTCGTCCGTACGGAACGCGCCCGCTCCCAGCGCCCCCTTGCTGACCAGCGTCTTCAGCGCCTGGGCGGACTCGGGGTCCATGCCGGGCCCGTCCGGGCTCATCAGCGCCAGCTCCACATCGGGCTGGTCCTTCGCGCCGACCGTGACCCAGCGCATCTCTCCGAGGGCCATGTCCGTACGGACCTCGAAGCCGAGCTTCTCGGTGAAGAACGCCTTGGTGCGCTCCTGGTCGAGCGTCCAGACGGTGGTGATGCCAAGGCCCTTGATCATGTCCAGCTCCTGCGGATGGCGGGTCGGTGTCTGCTCCGCCACCGTAGGCAGCGAGCACGTCACCCGGCTTCTTCAGAATTGCGCTCCTTGGCCCGGACCTCCCCCTTGCCGCGCACCTCCCTGCCCGGGAAGCCGCCCGCCCACAGCAGCGCGTAGCACCCCGGTATCAGCGCTGCCCCTCGTCCCACATGCTTGGCGCGGTACTCGCTCGGGGTCAGGCCGGTCTGCTTCTTGAACCTGGTCGAGAACGTGCCGAGGCTGCTGAAGCCGACCAGCGTGCAGATCTCGGTGACCGAGAGGTTCGCCGAGCGCAGCAGCTCCTCGGCCCGCTCTATGCGCCTGCGCGACAGGTACTGGCCGGGCGTCTGCCCGTACACCGCCTTGAAGGCGCGGACGAAGTGATAGCGCGAATAACCGGCATGGGAGGCCACCGCGTCCAGGTCGAGCGGCTCGGCCCAGTCGCGGTCCATGGCGTCCTTCGCAAGCCGCAGCTGCTTGAGACGGGCGAGGTGCGTCACATCACCGATGCTGACACCCACCACTGACAGCGGCCCCCGATGTGCACAGGCACATCGGGGGCCGGTAAGGCGCAGCGGGCCGGGGCGTCAGACGGTCTCGGCGACCTTGCCCGTCTTGTCGTCCGGGCTCTTGTCGTCCGGGCTCGGCTCCGGCTCCGTGCCCTGCCCGGGAGCGGCACCCCGCAGCGGCACCTCCTTGACGAAGAACGCCGCCACAAAGCCGATGACCGCCACCGCCGCCCCGAGCAGGAACGCCGCATGCGTCCCGGACGACACGGCGAACTCGTACGCCTCACGGACCTGGTCCGGCAGCTTCGCCAGGCTCGCGGCATCGAGCTGCGCGGACCCGGCGGTGATCTCGCTGCCGCCCCGGGCCGTCATCTCGTCCTGCACCTGCGCGGTGAACAGCGCGCCCATGATCGCCACGCCGAAGGAGCTGCCGAGCGTACGGAACAGGGTGGCGGCCGACGACGCGACGCCCATGTCCTTCTGCTCGACGCTGTTCTGCGCGACCAGCATGGTGATCTGCATCAGGAAGCCCATGCCGGCGCCGAGCACCGCCATATAGAGCCCGGAGGTCAGCCGCGAGGTCCCGGTGTCCATCTGCGAGAGCAGGAACAGGCCGGTCATCATCAGCGCGCCGCCGATGATCGGGAAGAGGCGGTAGCGGCCGGTGTTGGTGGTGACCCGGCCCGCGATCATCGAGACGACCAGCATCGACATCAGCATGGGCAGCAGGAGCAGCCCGGAGTTGGTCGCCGATGCGCCCTGCACCGACTGCTGGTACAGCGGCAGGAACAGCACCGCGCCGAACATCACGAACCCGGTGAAGAAGCCGATCACCGCCATCAGCGAGAAGTTGCGGTTGCGGAAGATGTGCAGCGGAACGACCGGCTCGGCGGCCTTGGTCTCGACGAAGAAGAAGCCGGTGAGCGAGGCCACGCCGATCGCGATCAGCTCCATGATCACGGCCGAGTCCCAGGCGTACTCCGTGCCGCCCCAGGTCGTGACCAGCACGATCGAGGTGATGCCGACCGTCAGCAGCGCCGCGCCCAGATAGTCGATGCGCGGCTTGGTCCGCTCCACCTTCGGCAGATGCAGCACCGCGGTGACCATCGCCAGCGCGACCGCGCCGAGCGGCAGGTTGATGTAGAAGCTCCAGCGCCAGCCGAGGTGGTCGGTGATGGTGCCGCCGACCAGCGGTCCGCCGATCATCGCGACGGCCATGACGGCGGCCATCATGCCCTGGTACCTGCCGCGCTCCCGCGGCGGCACCAGATCGCCGATGATCGCCATCACGCCGACCATCAGTCCGCCCGCGCCCAGTCCCTGGATGGCGCGGAAGCCGATGAGCTGGCCCATGTCCTGGGCCATGCCGCTGAGGACGGAGCCGATCAGGAAGATCACGATGGCGGTGAGGAAGGTGCCCTTCCGCCCGAACAGGTCGCCGAGCTTGCCCCAGATGGGAGTGGAGGCGGCAGTGGCCAGGGTGTACGCGGTGACCACCCAGGACAGATGCTCCAGGCCGCCCAGCTCACCGACGATGGTCGGCATCGCGGTGCCGACGATCATGTTGTCCAGCATCGCCAGGAGCATCGCGATCATGAGCGCGAGTATCACCACGCGCACGCTGCGGGCCTGCGGCTGTTCCTTCCCCTGGTCTGTTTCTTGAGCTGCGACTGCCATCGTTCTTTCCTCTCCCCCAACTACTTACTTGCCGCCCGGCTAGTTGACTACACTGGGGAAGGTAGACCCCTAACTAGCCGGGCGTCAAGTAAGTACGAGTTCTCGGGAGAAGACCATGGCCAGAGGCAATACGCGCCAGCTCATTCAGGACGTGGCCCTCGAACTCTTCGCCGAGCAGGGGTACGAGAAGACATCGCTGCGGGAGATCGCGGAGCGACTGGACGTCACCAAAGCCGCGCTCTACTACCACTTCAAGACCAAGGAAGACATCCTGATCAGCCTCTTCCAGGACCTGACGCGTCCGATGGACGAGCTGATCGAATGGGCGCGCACACAGCCGCACACCCTGGAGACCAAGCAGGAGATCCTGCGCCGCTACAGCACCGCACTCACCGACGCGGCGCCGCTCTTCCGCTTCATGCAGGAGAACCAGGCGACGATGCGCGATCTGAGCATCGGCGAGACCTTCAAGGACCGCATGCTGGCGATGCTCGACCTGATCAAGGAACCGGAGGCCCCGCTGGTCGACCAGGTCCGGTGCATCAGCGCGCTCTTCACGATGCACGCCGGAATGTTCGTACTCAAGGACATCGAGGCCAACCCCGAGGACAAGCGGCAGGCCGTCCTCGAGGTCGCGATCGATCTGGTGAGCCAGGCCCACCACGTCGCTCCGTGACGGCGGTCACGGAGCGAGGGGTACGTCAGGGGCTGCGTCAGATGGTGACGCCGACGGTGCGCAGGAACGCCATCGGGTTCAGCGCGGAGCCGTAGCTCGGGGTCGTACGGATCTCGAAGTGCAGGTGCGGGCCGGACGAGTTGCCGGTGTTGCCGGACTTGGCGATGACCTGGCCGGCGGAGACCTTCGAGCCGACGTTGACGTTGATCTTCGACAGGTGCGCGTACTGCGAGTACTTGCCGTTGGAGTGCTTGACCACGATGGCGTTGCCGTACGCGGGACCGTCGCCGCCGCCGTTCGGGCCGGCCTTCACGACGGTGCCGGAGCCGGCGGCCTTGACCGGGGTGCCGGTGGGGACGGCGAAGTCCTGGCCGGAGTGCTTGTGCGACCACATGGCGCCACCCTGGTTGTAGCTGGCGGACAGCGTGTACTTGCTGACCGGCTTCACCCAGGCCGCAGCCTTCTTCGGCGCGGCCTTCTTGGCGACGGCCTTCTTCGCGGCGGCCTTCTTGGCGGCAGCCTGCTTGGCGGCGGCCTGCTTGGCGGCGGCCTGCTTGGCCACGGTCGCGGCCTTGGCGGCGGCAGCGGCCTTGGCCTGCGCCTGGGCCTGAGCGGCGACGGCGCCCGCAGTGGTGGAGGCAGCGGTCGTGGTGCCGGTCGCAGCGGTCCCGGCTGCGAACGCGGCCCCGGCTCCGAGCACCATCGACGCTCCCAGACCGGCGGCCACGACGGCGGTGCGGATACGGAGAACGGACGGGCGGGTGCGGCGGTTCGTTTCGCGAGACATACGGGGCAAGCCTCCGAGGCATAAAGGGACCCGGCTCTGCGCCGGGCTGGCGATACCTTGGTAACCGAACCCCCCAGCAAGGCCCAAACCGCCCATCTACGACATTGCGTCGTAGCTGTCGCGGCGTGATCTGGACCATTGACGCCTTCCGGACACGCCGCGGAAGCCTTCTGAAGACTGGTCGAAATATCCCTTTTCATTGAGGTTTAAGCACACGTACCGCCCGCGTACCAGGGACGTACGAGCCAAGTGAGTGCCCGACAAGTGCGGGGTCCCCCACCGTCCCGGCCCGACGGGCCGAAGGTCCTCCCCGCAAGCGGACCGAAAGTCCCCGTCAGGGCCGAAACTCTCCACTACTCCGGCTAGTAGGCCCTGATGGGCCTGTGTGCCTTGTCACGGATTCGCCGGTGTACCGTCCGCCCGCGCCGCTAATCTCGAGCTCGGTTTGGAGCACGGACCACGGGGGTGGGGACATGAAGAGCAGTGCCTCGAAGCGGGTGGTCGTGGTCTTCGGCGACCAGCAGGGCACGGGGGTGCTGCTCAGCTCCAGATACCTTCTGACCTGCGCACATGTGGTCGGCAAGAAGCGCGTCACGGTGGCCCATCCCGCCTCCCGGGGCCTTGTCCCCTGCGAGACGCTGTGGATCGGCGACCCGAAGGTGACCGACGCCGCCCTGCTGCGCGCCGACCATGACGTACTCCCGCCGTCCGAGCTCGGCAGACTCCGCTGGGCCCGCCTGACCAGGGACGATCCACTGCCCGGCTGCCAGACCTTGGGCTTCTCGGCCCATCAGCGGTACGACGCGGACCAGCTGGACTTCGGCCAGTACCTGGGCAGCGTCCTGCCCGTCGCGGGCCGGATGCACGGCGCGCTCACGTTCTGGCTGGACCAGTCCCCCGGAGCCGTACGCCCGAACGGCGGCTCACCGCTCGCCGGGCTGAGCGGTTCGCCGGTCTTCGCGGGGTCGGTGCTGCTGGGGATCGTGTCCGACGTGGCGGCGACGGACGGGCACCAGCACCTCGAAGCGGTGCCCGTGGAGGCGATCCAGTTACCGCTGCGGAGGCGCTTCACCGACATCGAGGCCGACCCGAACAGGACGATCCTCGATCTGCCGGCGCTGGAGAACCTCTCCGGCTTCCACCCGCAGGACGCCGCCTTCGAGGAGCGGTACGCGAACGCGCTCAAGGCGCAGTACCGCAAGACGGAGATCTTCGGCATCGACGACCTGGGCATCAGCGAGGCGAGCTGGGACCTGGACACCGCGTATCTGAGCCTCGAAGCGACCGACCTCGACTACGGCCCCGGTTTCCCGCAGCACTTCGACGCCCAGGCCGAATCCCGTCCGCAGCGCGTGGAGGATCTACTCAAGGGCAGGCGCCACACGCTGCTGCGCGGCGAGGCCGGCGCGGGCAAGACGACCCTGGTGTGGTGGCTCGCCTCCCATGCCGCCTGCGGGACCCTGCCCGCGGAACTCGACGAGCTCAACGGTCTGGTTCCGTTCGTCATCCCCATGCGCAGCCTGTACGCGCAGGGCCACGGCTTCCCGGGCCCCGACGACCTGGCCCGTGTCGCCGGGCTGCCCGTCGGCCATGCCCCGGACGGCTGGGCGGAGCGCGTACTGGAGTCGGGCCGGGCCTTCATCCTCGTCGACGGCCTCGACGAACTCCCCCAGGCCGACCGTCACAAGGCCCGCGCCTGGCTCACCAACCTCATCAAGCACCACAGCAACAGCCGCTGCCTCGCGACGGTACGGCCCGGAGCCGTCGAGTCGCGCTGGCTCACGTCAGAGGGCTTCGCCGATGTCCTGCTGCTGCCGATGAGCGACCAGGACATCGGCTCCTTCGTCGCCGCCTGGCACAGGGCGGCCCGCCTGGAGTACGCCGGGCTGGCCGACAGCGCGCGGGCCGCGGCCGAAGAACGGCATCTGGAGGACCTGGAACAGGCCCTGACCCGGGAGTTCGCACGCAACCGTGTGCTGCGCGACCTGGCCCGTACGCCGCTGCTGTGCGCCGTCATCTGCGCGCTGCACCGCAAGCGGGAGGGCGAACTGCCGCACACCCGCTGGGAGTTGTACCGAGCGACCCTCGACATGCTGCTCGGCAAGCGGGACAAGCTGCGCGGCATCGACCGGCCCGAGGGCCTGTCCCTCGGCGTCGACGAGCACAAACTGCTGGTCCAGCACATCGCCGTATGGCTCGTACGCGGCGGCCAGACACAGCTCAGCCACGGGCAGGCCATCACCCAGATCGAGAAGGCCACGAAGGGCATGCCACAGGTCGGCAAGCAGGGCACGCCCAAGCAGATCCTGACGCATCTCCTCAACCGCAGCGGTTTGCTTCAGGAACGCAGCCAAGGAGTCATCCAGTTCATCCACCGGACCTTCCAGGACTACTTGGCCGCCAAGGAGTTCGCGGATACGGACAGCGTGAGCGAGCTGCTCCAGCGAGCGGCGGACGAGCAGTGGCAGGACGTCATCCGCTTGTCGGTGGGGCATTTCGACCGGGGCAGGGTGAGCGGGCTGATCGACGGGCTGGGCAAGCTGGGCGATACGGCACCAGGCCCCGAGACCCGGCGGGCACTGCACCTTCTGGCCGGGTACTGCGCCGGGTCCGCGGTCTTTCTGGACGACCGGATCCGGGCGGACTCCGAACGCCGGGTCAAGGCGCTCATGCCGCCCCTCGAGCGGCCCAGGCATGTGCAGGAACTCGCCTCCCTGGGCACATACGTGCTGCCGCTGCTGCCCGGACCGTCGAAGGGATCGCCGCATGTGGACGCGGCGATCGTGGAGACCATCGCGATGGTCGGCGACGTCGCGGGAATGGACCGGCTGCAGGAGTTCACCGGGCACAGCAGCGCCGCCGTACGGTCCGCCCTCGTGGACGCCTGGACCACCTTCCCAGCCGAGAAGTACGCCCGAGAGGTGCTGTCCGGCGTGCGCCTGGACGACTTCATGCTGAGAATCACCACCGCGGACCAGCTCCGCCATCTGCACCTCTGCGGGCCCGCCTCCTCGATCATCGTGGAGGGCGACCACTCGACCGCCGATCTCGACGCCCATCTGCCCCGTACCGGCATCAAGCACCTGTCCGTCATTCTCAACGCGGCGGTGACGGACCTGTCCTTCGTACGGCACCGTCCCTCGATCGACTGGTTCGCCCTGCACGACTCCCCGGCGGTGTCCACACTGGAGGAGCTGTCCGACTGCTCCTTCAGGCAACTCACCCTGGACACCGACCGACTGTCACTGCCCGGTCCGTATCCGGAGGTCCAGACGCTCCGGCTGTTCGGTCCGACCCTCATCCCGTACGCGGACCTCGCGCGCTGGAACGTGATCGAGCATCTGATCGTCACCACCGGCGAGCGCATCTCCTCGCTGGTCGACTCGATCAGGCCCATGCCCCGGCTGAGCCGGCTGTCGATCGAGCAGATAGGCATTTTCGACATCGAGGCGACTGCCGCCGCTCCCCGGATCACAGAGCTGACGCTGCGGGACGTCGACCGGTACCTCAACACCGCCGCGCTCGCACGGGTCTTCCCGTCCCTGCGCCGGCTGGAGCTGAACCTCGGAAGGGTCCGGGAGTACGAGATCGACATGACGCCACTGAGCAATCTGCCGGACCTGGACGTCAGGGTCAGGCACCACCCGTCCGTCGAGCTGAGGCTCGCCGGTGAGGAGTTGCTCGACGGCAGGCTGCACATGGGCTCCTGACGCGTGCCTTCTTCCCGCGCGCCCGCCTCTCCGGAATGCTCCTGTCCCATGAGTGAACCGAGTAGACCCGCGAAGCGCCATGCCAGGATCCGGCCCGTCGTCATCGGGCTCGCCTGCTTACTCATCTCCACGCTCAGCTGGAGCGCGCCCGCCGGAGCCGGACCCTCCGACGACGGGCTCAAGGGCGCCATCGACAAGATCCTCGCCGACGCCCGGATGGACGGCGGAGCGGCGAGCGTGGTCGTCGCCGACGCCGTCACCGGTGAGCGGCTCTATCAGCGCGACGGCGCTGAGCGTGTGATGCCCGCCTCCAACACCAAACTCGCCACCTCCGTAGCCGCAATGGCACTGCTCGGCCCGGACTACCGCTACCGCACCGACGTCCTCTCCCCGGGCCGCCGCTACGGCTCGACGCTCCACGGCGATCTGTATCTGCGCGGCGGCGGCGACCCGACGACGCTCGCCAAGGACTACGACAAGCTCGCCGCCGATCTCGCGGCGACCGGGATCAAGCGCGTCACCGGCCGCCTCGTCGCGGACGACACGCGCTTCGACACGCAGCGCCTCGGCCGTTCGTGGGCCGCCGACGACGAGTCCTCGTACTACTCCGCGCAGATCTCGCCGCTCACGGTCGCGCCGGACACGGACTACGACTCGGGCACGGTCATCGTCGAGGCGCTGCCGGGCGCGAAGCCCGGCGACCGGCCGAAGGTGACGGTGACGCCCCGGACGGACTACGTACGTCTCGACATCCGCGGCACCACCGTCCCGGCCGGACAGCCCGACACACTCGCCGTCGAACGGCAGCACGGCACGAACACGATCACCATCAGCGGCAACATCCCGGTCGGCGCAAGCGCCACCAAGGAGTGGGTCGCCGTCTGGGAGCCCACCGGCTACGCCGCCGCGGTCTTCTCCGACGCGCTCGCGGCGCACGGCATCAGCCTCACCGGCACCCCACGCCTCGGCCGCCCCACCCCGCCCGACGCGAAGCAGCTCGCGACTCACAACTCCATGCCGCTGCGGGAGTTGATGCTGCCGTTCATGAAGCTGTCCAACAACATGCACGCCGAGACGCTCACCAAGACGATGGGCGACGAGGCGTCGGGCCAGGGCACCTGGTCGGCGGGGCTCGCGGCCGTCGACGGCTATCTGAAGAAGGAAGGCGTCACCACCTCCACACTCCGCCAGGTCGACGGCTCGGGCCTGTCCCGTATGAACCTCTTCCCGGCCGAGCAACTCGCGACCCTGCTGCTGGCGGTCCGGGACGCGCCCTGGTACGCGGACTGGAACACGTCCCTCCCGGTCGCCTGCAACTCCGACCGCGCGATCGGCGGCACGCTCCGTACGCGTATGTGCGGCACTCCGGCGGCTCTCAACGCCCGTGCCAAGACAGGCTCGTTGACCGGCGCTTCGGCGCTCTCCGGCTATGTCACGGATGCCGGCGGCCGGGAACTGGTCTTCAGCGTCGTGCTCAACAACTACCTCGCCTCCTCGGTGAAGAGCATCGAGGACGCGATTGTGGTGACGCTCGCGAAGTCGGACACCGCGGGCGGCACGATTGCGGCGGCCCAGCCGACGGCTGCGCGCTCCCGCGAGCTTCCGTCCGACCTTGAATGCTCCTGGCAGAAGCCCAAGTTCTGCTGAACGGCGGGCGGCCCGGACTGCACCCTCCGTACAGTCCGGGCCATGACGGACATCGAGCTCGCCGACGCCATCCAGTCGGTACGCGACCAGTTGATCGAAGCGGCGACCCGGTCGGCCGGCCGGCCCGTCGTCTTCGAAGTCGGCGACATCCAGATGGAGTTCACGATCGAACTCCGCAAGGAGGTCAAGGCGGGCGCGAAGGTGAAGGCGTGGGTCGTGGAGGCGGGCGCCGACGGCACCCGCACCACCGGACAGACCCACAAGGTCGCCTTCACGCTCAAGCCGACGAACGCGGCCACCGGCGGGCCGTGGAAGGTCGGCAACGAGGACCTCGGCAGCACGGACGGCTTCGGCGCCGGACCGGGTGAGTGATGGCCTTCACGCCCTCCCGGAGCGTCGTCGCGGTTCTCGCCGAGCAACAGGGCAGCGGTGTGCTGATCGGCCCCGGCACGGTGCTCACCTGCGCGCATGTCGTTGGTTACGCGGAAGCGGCCCGAGTGGCCCTTCCCGGCGGTTCGAGCCGGCTGACCTCCCGGGTGTTGTGGAGCGACGAGCGGCTCGACGCGGCGTTACTGCACTTCGAGCCGGCAGCGGAAGCCCGCACCCGGCTGCCGCGGATGAGCACCGTGGCCACCGACCGGCCGCTGCCCGGCTGCGAGATCATCGGCTTCCCACGTGTCCAGCGGTACGACGGCGGCCGGCAGCTGGACGTCGACCAGTACACCGGGACGCTGCTGCCGATGGCCGGACTCATCCGCGGCACGATGGTGTTCGAGTTCGACCGCCCGCCTGCCACCGAGCCCGAAGAGGGGCCGTCACCGCTCGCCGGCCTCTCCGGCGCGCCGGTCTTCGCGGACGACGGTCTCCTCGGCATCGTCCAAGAGGTCCCGCGGGGCCGGGGCCACCGCAGGGTCGAGTGCCTCCCTCTGCAGACGCTCGCCATGGACCAGGGATTCCTCGACGCGTACGGCACATCGACGGGCCACCCGCCGCCGCAGCTGAGCGAACTCATGAGTTCGGCCGTCAACGACCTGCGCTACGAGAAGGAGTACGCGGAGGCCGTCGGCACGGCCTACCGCAAGACACGTATCTTCGGCCTCGACGAGCTGGGCAAACGAGACTCGGAGTGGGAGCTCGACACGGCGTACGTGAGCCTGGAGGCGCAGCCGCGCGAGGGCGAGAGCCCGAGCGAGGGAGCCAGCCTGTTCGAAGGGGGCACGGGCGGAAGCCTCGCACCCAAACGAATAGACGATCTACTCGCCGACCGTCCCCGGGTTCTGCTGCGCGGCGAGGCGGGCGCCGGCAAGACGACGCTCGTGTGGTGGCTGGCCGCGCACGCCTCGGCCGGGACGCTCACCGCCCGGCTCGACCAGCTGAACGGCCTGATTCCGTTCGTGGTCCCGATGCGCACTCTGCGGGCAGGCGGGGGCGCCTTCCCCGCGCTCGCCCAACTCCACTCCGTCGCCCGGCTCATGTGCGAGGAACCGCCCGAGGGCTGGGCGGCCCGGGTCTTCAAGGCCGGGCGTGCGCTGCTGCTCGTGGACGGCCTCGACGAAGTACCGAAGAGCGACCGGGAGGAGGCCAACGAGTGGCTGTCCGCGCTGCTCGCGCGCTTCCCGGACACCCGCTGCGTGGTGACCTCGCGTCCTCTCGCAGTCGAACCGGACTGGCTGTCGTCGGAGCAGTTCGAAGAGCTCAGCCTGCTGCCTCTGTCGGGCGCGGACATCCATGCGTTCATCGCCGCCTGGCACCGGGCGGCCCGTCTCGACGGCGACGACGAGAAAGCCCTGGTCGACCTGGAGCGGGATCTGGACCAGCAGTTCGCCCAGAGTCGCGCACTCAGTGAGCTCGCCCGTACGCCGCTGCTCTGCGCCGTCATCTGCGCCCTGCACCGGCTGCGGCAGGGCTTTCTGCCGGAGACGAGATGGGCGCTGTACCAGTCCGCGCTCCAGATGCTCCTCGGCAACCGCGACAAGCGCCGCAAGATCGATGCGCCCGAAGGCATCTCCATGAACGTTGAGGAGAATCAGCAGCTGCTGCAGCGCATCGCGGCCTGGCTTGTCCGCGGCGGCCAGTCCGAGTTCACCCGCGAACAGGCCCTGCACCAGCTGGACCGCGCGCTGCCCGGGATGCAACGGGTGCGCGAGCAGGGCACCGGAGTGGACGTGCTGAACCATCTGCTGAACCGCAGCGGTCTCCTCCAGGAACGCAGCGACGACGTGTTCCAGTTCGCCCACCGCACATTCCAGGACTTCCTGGCGGCCAAGGAGTTCGTGGAGGGCGACCACATCAGGGAGATGCTGCAGCACGCCCATGACCAGCAGTGGCACGACGTCTTGCTGCTGGCGGCCGGCCACTGTTCACGTCGCGAACTGCCGGTGCTGGTCAACGGTCTGATGGCTGCGGGTTCACAGATGCGCGGCGAGCGCCGCACGGCCCTGTACGTACTGGCGAACCTCTGCGCCCAGCACGCGGCCTGGCTGGACACCACCACGCTCGAGCGGGTACGGAAGGGCATCGCGTCCGTCATCCCGCCCGGCGACGCGAGCGAACTGCAACTGCTGGCGGGCTTGGGTCCGTATCTCCTGCCATTGCTGCCCGGCCCCGACGAACGGGCGGCCATGAACGTGAAGCGGGTGGTCGATCTGATCAACGAGATCGGTGGCGCCGAAGCGGTCCCCTACGCCCGCCGCTTCGCCGACGTGGCCGACGGCCCCAGTCGCATCGCGTTCTCGCTGGCCCGCAACTGGGCCAACTATCCGGCCGAGGTGTACGCGCGGGAGGTTCTGACCCGGGTCGACCTGGCGGACGTGCCGCTGTTCATCAACAACCGGGACCAGCTGGCTCAGTTGCACCTGCTGCGCCACGCCCGCAACCTCGACATCACCGGCGACTTCGGCGCCGCCGACTTGGTGGCCCACCTCGACGGGCATCGCGTAGCGACGATCGGCATCGCGAACAACGCGTCGCTCACCGACCTCACCTTCCTGGACTGCTGCGGCGCGCAGCTCCAGCAGGTGGCGGTCAAACGCTGTCCGGCCGTGCGAAGTCTCGCCTTCCTCACGGAGCTCGACTCCCTGGAGGAGGTGCACCTGGACGCCGTACGGGTCTCGGTCGACGATGTGGAGGCCATGGCTCGGATGCCAAGGTTGCGCAAGCTCTCGATCTCATACCCCGACACGGAGGAGCGGCGTCTGAACCTGACCCCTCTGCGCGCCGTGGAAGGCCTCAAGATCAGCGTCCGCGGTCTGCCAAAGCGGCAGATCATCGGCTAGCGCCGACCACTGCAAAAGGGGCTGCCCCGGCCCGTACGTCTCCGTACGGATCCGGGGCAGCCCCTTCAAGCATTCGGCTCAGCGCGCGAGCCTCACGCCTCCTTCGACAGGTTGGGACCAGCCCCACCCGCCGCCTGCTCGATCGGCGGGACGTCCGGCAGCGCCGTCTTCTCCTCGCCGCGGAAGGTGAACTTCTTCTCTTCACCCTCGCCCTCGGTGTCCACGACCACGATGTGACCGGGGCGCAGCTCGCCGAAGAGGATCTTCTCCGACAGCAGGTCCTCGATCTCGCGCTGGATCGTCCGGCGCAGCGGCCGGGCGCCCATGACCGGGTCGTAGCCCTTCTTCGCGAGCAGCGACTTGGCGTCCGAGCTGAGCTCGATGCCCATGTCGCGGTCCTTCAGGCGCTCGTCCACCTTGGCGATCATGAGGTCGACGATCTGGATGATGTCGTCCTCGGTGAGCTGGTGGAAGACCACCGTGTCGTCGACACGGTTCAGGAACTCCGGCCGGAAGTGCTGCTTCAGCTCTTCGTTGACCTTGGTCTTCATCCGCTCGTAGTTCGACTTGGTGTCGCCCTGCGCGGCGAAGCCCAGGTTGAATCCCTTGGAGATGTCCCGGGTCCCGAGGTTGGTCGTCATGATGATGACCGTGTTCTTGAAGTCCACGACGCGGCCCTGGGAGTCGGTCAGCCGACCGTCCTCCAGGATCTGCAGAAGGGAATTGAAGATATCGGGGTGGGCCTTCTCGACCTCGTCGAAGAGGACGACGGAGAACGGCTTCCGGCGCACCTTCTCGGTGAGCTGGCCGCCCTCTTCGTAACCCACGTATCCGGGCGGGGAACCGAAGAGACGGGAAACCGTGTGCTTCTCGCTGAACTCCGACATGTCGAGGGAGATCAGCGCGTCCTCGTCGCCGAAGAGGAATTCGGCGAGCGTCTTGGAGAGCTCGGTCTTACCGACGCCGGACGGGCCGGCGAAGATGAACGAGCCACCGGGACGCTTCGGGTCCTTCAGGCCGGCGCGCGTACGCCGGATCGCCTGGGAAAGGGCCTTGATGGCGTCCTTCTGACCGATGACGCGCTTGTGGAGCTCGTCCTCCATGCGCAGCAGACGCGAGGACTCCTCCTCGGTCAGCTTGAAGACGGGAATGCCGGTCGCCGTGGCGAGGACTTCGGCGATGAGCTCGCCGTCGACCTCGGCGACGACGTCCATGTCGCCGGCCTTCCATTCCTTCTCGCGCTTGGTCTTCGCGGCGAGCAGCTGCTTCTCCTTGTCGCGGAGAGAGGCCGCCTTCTCGAAGTCCTGGGAGTCGATCGCCGACTCCTTGTCACGGCGCACGCCCGCGATCTTCTCGTCGAACTCGCGGAGGTCCGGCGGCGCGGTCATCCGGCGGATGCGCATCCGGGAACCGGCCTCGTCGATCAGGTCGATCGCCTTGTCCGGCAGGAAGCGGTCCGAGATGTACCTGTCGGCCAGGGTCGCGGCCTGGACCAGCGCCTCGTCCGTGATGGAGACCCGGTGGTGGGCCTCGTAACGGTCGCGCAGGCCCTTGAGGATCTCAATGGTGTGCGGCAGCGACGGCTCCGCGACCTGGATCGGCTGGAAGCGGCGCTCGAGGGCCGCGTCCTTCTCCAGGTGCTTGCGGTACTCGTCGAGCGTCGTGGCGCCGATGGTCTGCAGCTCGCCACGCGCCAGCATCGGCTTCAGGATGCTCGCGGCGTCGATCGCGCCTTCGGCGGCGCCCGCACCCACCAGGGTGTGGAGCTCGTCGATGAACAGGATGATGTCGCCGCGGGTGCGGATCTCCTTGAGCACCTTCTTCAGGCGCTCCTCGAAGTCACCGCGGTAGCGGGAGCCCGCGACCAGCGCGCCGAGGTCCAGGGTGTAGAGGTGCTTGTCCTTGAGGGTCTCGGGCACCTCGCCCTTGACGATGGCCTGCGCCAGGCCCTCGACGACCGCCGTCTTGCCGACGCCGGGCTCGCCGATGAGCACGGGGTTGTTCTTCGTACGGCGGGACAGCACCTGCATGACCCGCTCGATCTCCTTCTCGCGCCCGATGACCGGGTCGAGCTTGGACTCACGAGCGGCCTGGGTGAGATTCCGGCCGAACTGGTCCAGGACGAGCGAGGTCGAGGGCGTGCCCTCGGCCGGGCCGCCTGCTGTGGCGGCTTCCTTGCCCTGGTATCCGGAGAGCAGCTGGATGACCTGCTGCCGCACCCGGTTGAGATCGGCGCCCAGCTTCACGAGGACCTGGGCTGCGACGCCCTCGCCCTCGCGGATCAGGCCGAGCAGGATGTGCTCGGTGCCGATGTAGTTGTGGCCCAGCTGAAGGGCCTCGCGGAGCGACAGCTCCAGGACCTTCTTGGCACGGGGGGTGAAGGGGATGTGCCCGGACGGGGCCTGCTGGCCCTGACCGATGATCTCCTCCACCTGCTGGCGGACCGCCTCGAGCGAAATCCCGAGGCTCTCCAGGGCCTTAGCGGCGACACCCTCACCCTCGTGGATAAGGCCCAGGAGGATGTGCTCGGTGCCGATGTAGTTGTGGTTGAGCATCCGGGCTTCTTCCTGAGCCAGGACGACAACCCGCCGCGCGCGGTCGGTGAACCTCTCGAACATCGTTAATCGCTCCTCAGAGCGGTCAGAAAGATTGGGGACGATCCCCTCCCTGTCCTTCCGCAGCTTAGTCCCGCAAGCGGGGACCGCTCATTCCAACTGCCGACACCCGTCCGTGGCCTCCTGACCGCTGAACGCCGACACCTGCTCCAACCCGATGGTGCGAGACGATGTTCCCGCAGGCCAGGCAGTTACCCTCACCACCACTACGCCGATGGCGAACGTGAGACGGCCGTGCGAGCGTGTCGCCCCTCCCCACTAGGAATGTCTTACCCGTAAGCACTGACACTCCATGCGGCGGACACCGGTTCCCTCAGCTACGGGCGAACAACCTTGCGCTCAAGAATGCTCCCGTACGCCCCAAATCTGGACACCCTGCGCGATCGGCCCCCCACTCTGCGTAACTCTGGGACCTTCCCGGGAGTTCCCGAGACATGGCTCTCACCGTCCCGCTTCCCCGCACGCCCTCCGACGGCGGCGTCGCGCAGTGGTACGAGACCCGGCTCGGCTGGGCGGCGGCGGACGGCTCCCCGGTCCGGCTGCGCACCGGGCTGCGGTTCGACGTACTGGATCTGCCCGCGGACGCGGGTGCGGCGGTGCTGCGCCGGATCGACCTCAGCGGGCCCGTGGCCCTGGCGGGACGCAGAATGCGGCTGCTGGTGGCCGCGGGAAGCGCGGAGGAGCTGCCGGGGCTGCTCGACTGGCTGGAGTGGGGCGGGATCGCTCTCGATCTGACCGCCGTCGGCACGGGCGGGCTGATGACCGCCCCGCCGCCCCCCGGATGGTCCGGATCCCGGGGGGCCGCCGTGTGGCTGCGGCCCCCCGTGCCGGGACGCGAGGTGGAGCCGACGCTGCCGGCCCTGGTCCCTTTCGGAAGCAAAGCTGGCACCGGCGGGGGAATCAGCACCGATCTCGTGCGACTTCTGGACACGGTGGCGACTCAGTGCCACCGAGCCCGTTTGCTGCGTACGAATACGTCGCGTGCGAATACTCGGCCGTCGGCAGGTCAGCCGTTGGCCTTCTCGTAGGCCTCGCGGACCGTGGCCGGGACACGGCCGCGGTCGTTGACCTCATAACCGTTCGCCTTCGCCCACGCGCGGATTTCCGCGGTGTCCTTGTTGCCGCTCGCCGCCGGGCGACCCTTGCCACGGCCGGACGCGGCCCGGCCACCGGTACGCCGGCCGCTCTTGGCATACGGCTCCAGCAGCCCGCGCAGCTTGTCGGCATTGGCGGTGGTGAGGTCGATCTCGTAGGTCTTGCCGTCCAGCGCGAACGTCACGGTCTCGTCCGCCTCGCCACCGTCGAGGTCGTCGACAAGAAGGACCTGAACCTTCTGTGCCACCGGATTTCCTTTCATCGAAAATGCAGTACGCGGAAAGGAAACCGCTTTTCCCAGGAAAACACAAACCCTTGGGAGAGGTTCAGAAGCTCAAGAACGCGGGAAACGTGAGCGATTCGGACATAGGGTTCCGGCTCTTGTGGTGATCACAGGTGCAGAAGCATCCGGCTGTTGCCCAAGGTGTTCGGCTTCACTCGTTCGAGCCCGAGGAACTCGGCGACGCCCTCGTCATAGGAACGCAGCAGTTCGGTGTACACCTCGCCGTCGACGGGTGTCTCACCGATCTCGACGAAGCCGTGCTTGCTGAAGAAGTCCACTTCGAAGGTGAGACAGAAAACCCGCCGCACACCCAGCCAGCGCGCCGTCTGCAACAGCTTGTCCAGTAGGTGATGGCCGATCCCGGTGCCCTTGAAGGCGGGATCGACGGCGAGAGTGCGGACTTCCGCGAGGTCTTCCCACATGACATGCAGTGCACCGCAGGCGACGACCGATGCGTCCACGTCGCGTTCCGCGACCCAGAACTCCTGGATGGCTTCGTAAAGAGTGACCGTGGCTTTGTCGAGCAGGATGCCTTCACTCACGTACGGATCCAAGAGCCGGCGGACCGCCGACACATCGCTGGTCCTGGCCCGTCGGACGGTGACGGCATTTGCTGCGGCATAAGGCATGGGCCGACGCTATCGCCCCTGAGCGGTCTCGCCGTCGGCGGCCTCGTCGCCCTCAACCTCGCCCTGAACCTCACGCTGAACGTCGGCCGGAACGTCGGCGGGAACATCGCTCGGAACGTCGCCCTGAACGATGCTCACGGCGGCTTGCAGCGCCTCACGCTGCTCGGGCGACATCATGCCGAAGAAGGCGACAAGTGCGGCCGCGGGGTTGTCGCTCCTGGACCATGCCTCGTTCATCAGTGCGGCCGAGTAGGCGGCGCGGGTGGAGACCGCCGTATATCGATAGGCGCGGCCCTCGACTTCCCTGCGGACCCAGCCCTTCTGATGGAGATTGTCCATTACGGTCATCACGGTGGTGTAGGCGATGGACCGTTCCTGCTGAAGGTCTTCCAGGACTTCCCGGACGGTGACCGGCCGGTTCCATTGCCAGACGCGCGTCATGACGGCGTCTTCCAGCTCTCCCAATTGGCGGGGCACATCGCCACCATAGTGGGAGATGCCCGGCATGGCTGGTTATTGACGTAGGAAAAAGGACGTACGGCTGGAAATACGCCGTACGTCCTTGATCTGCGTGATGCGCCCGACCGGAACCGGGACCGGATCCGGTCAGCTGTCCCGGACGGCCTGGCGGGTGGACTCGGCGCGAGCGATCGTGGCGTCCACGAACGCGTCCTCCTTCGCCTTGTTCGGACCGCCCTGGCTCTTGACGATCGTGACGACGAGCACGGTGAAGAAGACGGCCATCACCACGGGAGGCAGCAGCGCGGATACGTAGTCCATGGGTCCCAGAGTAGCTAGCCGGCGGCGCGCTGTTCGGGTGGGGGCACGGGGCGGCGGCGGGGCGGGAAGACCTCGGACGGCTTGGGGACCGGCCGCTCGGCGGGCTCGGACGGCTTGGGCTGCGGGTTCCCCGGCTCGGGCTTCGGCTCCGGCTTGCGCTGGGGCTTCGACTTCTCCTCGTCGGCGGCGCGGCCGCCGGGCAGTGCGAGGAGGCGGGTACGCGCCGCGGGGGCCTGGAACGGTACGGAGCGGCCGGCCAGCCGGGCGCGCACCGACTGCTCGGCGAGCGACTGGCAGCGGTGCAGCACGGCGGCGCCGACCGGATGGCCGCGCAGCGTGCGCAGCGCGGCGAGATCCTCCGGACGGGGGTCGTAGCCGGCGGCCAGGGCGTCCTGGAGAAGCTCCAGATAGCCCGCTGTGGAGCCGGGGAGCGCTTCGCGGTACCTGACCAGGTCGGCGAGGAGAAAGGCGCGCAGCCGACCGGCCTCGCGCATCGCCTCGTCCACGGAATCGGCCAGCCGCAGACAGTCCTGGACGTCCTCGTCGGCGAGCGGGACGGGATGGAGGGCGCTGGCGAGAGCGCGTCGGAGCACACGCAGCTCGTCTGCGCTGAAGGCCATGCCGCCGCGGGATCCGTATGGCGTGGGCATGGCCCGACGATACGTGCGACGAGGACAAAATCGGGTTATTCACCCACCCCGGGCGCGCCGTGAGTTTCTGCGGTCCGGGTGTCCCCGGGGCGCCGGGGACAGGGCCCCGGGCCCGGGAGGTCCGTCACATGCGGGAGACGTTGCGTTCGTAGACCAGGCGCAGGCCGATCAGCGTCAGCCACGGCTCGTGTTCGTCGATTTCCGAGGCCTCGCCCAGAACCATCGGCGCCAGGCCGCCCGTCGCGATCACCGTCACCTCGTCCGCGTCGTCGGCCAGCTCGACCTTCATGCGGCGGACGACGCCGTCGACCTGTCCCGCGAAGCCGTAGACGATGCCCGACTGCATCGCCTCGACCGTGTTCTTGCCGATCACGCTCCGCGGGCGGGCCAGTTCGATCTTGCGGAGCTGGGCGCCCTTGACGCCGAGTGCCTCGACCGAGATCTCGATGCCGGGGGCGATCACACCGCCCGCGTACTCCCCGCGCGCGCTGACCGCGTCGAACGTCGTCGCCGTGCCGAAGTCGACGACGATCGCCGGGCCCCCGTACAGATCGACCGCCGCGACCGCGTTGATGATGCGGTCCGCGCCGACCTCCTTGGGGTTGTCCATCAGGATCGGCACACCGGTCTTGATGCCGGGCTCGACGAGGACCGCCGGGACGTCGCCGTAGTAGCGGCGGGTCACCTCGCGCAGCTCGTGCAGGACGGAAGGGACCGTCGAGCAGATCGCGATGCCCTCGATGCCGTCGCCCAGTTCGTCGCCGAGCAGCGGGTGCATGCCCATCAAGCCCTGTAGCAGGACGGCCAGTTCGTCGGCGGTGCGGCGGGCGTCGGTGGAGATGCGCCAGTGTTCGACGATCTCCTCGCCGTCGAAGAGCCCCAGCACCGTGTGCGTGTTGCCGACGTCGATCGTGAGCAGCATCAGACGTCAGCCTCACGGAAGTCGAGGCCGATGTCGAGGATCGGGGAGGAGTGCGTCAGGGCGCCCACCGCGAGGTAGTCGACGCCGGTCTCGGCGTAGGCGCGGGCGTTGTCGAGTGTGAGGCGGCCGGAGGATTCGAGCGCGGCCCGGCCGGCCACGATCGAGACGGCCTCCGCGGTCTCGGCCGGCGTGAAGTTGTCGAGCAGGATCAGGTCCGCGCCCGCGTCGAGGACCTCGCGCACCTGGTGCAGCGTGTCCACCTCGACCTCGACCGGAATGTCCTGGCGGTGCTTCGCGAGCATGTCCCGTACGGCCTTGAAGGCCGCCGCGACGCCGCCCGCGGCGACCACGTGGTTGTCCTTCACCAGCGCCGCGTCGGCCAGCGACATGCGGTGGTTGACGCCGCCGCCGCAGCGCACCGCGTACTTCTCCAGAGCACGCAGGCCCGGTGTCGTCTTGCGGGTGTCGCGGACCTTCGCCTTGGTGCCCTCCAGCGCGTCCGCCCAGGCGCGCGTGGCGGTGGCGATGCCGGAGAGACGGCACAGGATGTTCAGCGCGCTGCGCTCGCCGAGCAGCAGCTCACGGGTGTTGGCGGTGACGGAGAGGAGCTTCTGGCCCGCCTCGACGCGGTCGCCGTCCTCGGCGTGCCGCTCCACCATGAAGTCGTCCGAGCACACGATGGACAGCACCGCCTCGGCGATCTGCAGTCCCGCGACCGTGCCGGCCTCGCGTGCGGTGAAGTCGCCGGTGGCCATTGCCTCTTGAGGGACGGTCGCGATGCTCGTCACGTCCGAGCCGCCGTCGAGGTCCTCGCTGATCGCGAGGTGCGCGATGTCCTCCACCTGGACGGGGTCGAGGCCCGCGTCGGCCAGCATCCGCGCGAGGGCGGGGTCGAGACCGCACTCGTACGCTTCGTCGCCGCAGCCGCAGGCGTCGCCGCAGCCGCTGTCGGCGGTCTCGGCGGGGGCGCCGTACTGGATCAGCGGTACGTCCACCGGTCGCGGACGTTCTTCGGGCGTGCTCACGGTTACGGCTCCATGGGGGCGTCGGGGACGGTCGGTGCGAAGTCGGTGCTGTCGGTGCGGCGGACGACGAGGCTGCGGTCGGGTGAGAGGCGTACGACCAGGTGGCGGCGCCACTCGGCGTCGTCGCGCTCGGGCCGGTCCTCGCGCCAGTGGCAGCCGCGGGTCTCCTCGCGGCGCAGCGCGGCCGCGGTCAGGACCCGGGCCACGCACAGCAGGTTGGAGGTCTCCCAGGACTCGACGCCGGGCTCGGCCGTCTTGGCGGTGGGCCCGTTCCCGTCCTCGACGGCGTTGCGGTGGACGGTGTCCAGCGCGGCGGCCGCCTCGTTGAGGCTGTCCGCCGAGCGGAGCACGCCCGCGCCGTGGGACATGATCCGCTGGATGTCGGCACGCGTCTCGGGAGCGATGAGCGGCAGTACGGACGGGGTCGCCGGAGCGGCCGGCGCACCGGCCCGCAGTGGTGCGCGGGAGGCGATGTCGGCGGCGATGCGCTCCGCGAAGACCAGGCCTTCGAGGAGGGAGTTGGAGGCCAGCCGGTTCGCGCCGTGGACGCCGGTGCAGGCGACCTCGCCGCAGGCGTACAGGCCCGGGACCGTGGTGCGGCCGCGCAGGTCGGTGCGGACGCCGCCGGACGCGTAGTGCGCGGCGGGCGCGACCGGGATCGGCTCGGTGACCGGGTCGATGCCGTGCGCGCGGCAGGCGGCGAGGATGGTCGGGAAGCGGGAGGCCCACATCTCGGCGCCGAAGTGGCGGGCGTCCAGGTACATGTGGGCCGCGCCCTGCTCCTGCATCCGGCGCATGATGCCCTTGGCGACGATGTCGCGCGGGGCGAGCTCGGCCAGTTCGTGCTGTCCGAGCATGAAGCGGGTGCCGGACGCGTCGACGAGAAACGCGCCCTCGCCCCGTACCGCCTCCGAGACCAGCGGCTGCTGGCCCTCCGAATCCGCGCCGAGGAACAGCACGGTCGGGTGGAACTGCACGAACTCGAGGTCGGAGACCTCCGCGCCGGCCCGCAGCGCCAGCGCGACGCCGTCCCCGGTGGAGACAGCGGGGTTGGTGGTGGCGGAGAAGACCTGGCCCATGCCGCCGGTGGCGAGGACGACGGCCGGTGCGTGGACGGCGCCGACGCCGTCGTGCTGGCCCTCGCCCATCACATGCAGCGTGACGCCGGCCGTACGGCCTTCGGCGTCCGTGAGCAGGTCCAGGACCAGTGCGTTCTCGATGGTGCGCAGTCCGGCCGCGCGGACCGCCTCGACCAGCGCCCGGGAGATCTCCGCGCCCGTCGCGTCGCCTCCGGCATGCGCGATACGGCGGCGGTGGTGGCCGCCCTCGCGGGTGAGCTCGATCTCGCCGGCCTCGGAGGTGTCGAACTGCGCGCCGGTGGCGATCAGTCGGCGTACGGCGTCGGGTCCTTCGGTCACCAGTACCCGTACGGCTGTCTCGTCGCAGACGTCCGCGCCCGCGACGAGCGTGTCCTGAAGGTGCTGCTCCGGGGTGTCGCCGTCGCCGAGCGCGGCGGCGATCCCGCCCTGCGCCCAGCGCGTGGAGCCGTCGTCGAGACGGGCCTTGGTGACCACGACCGTGCTCAGCCCGGCGGCCGCGCAGCGCAGTGCGGCGGTGAGGCCGGCGACGCCGGAGCCGACCACGACGACGTCGGCGGCGATGGCCCAGCCGGGCGCGGGGGCGTTCAGCCGTATGCCGGTCACGTGGGGACTCCGAACCTCAGGGGGATGTTGTCGATCAGGCGCGTCGTGCCGACTTTGGCGGCGACGGCGAGGATCGCGTCGCCGGAGTGGTCGTCGGAGACCTCGGCAAAGGTGTCCGGGTCCACGAGAGCCAGATAGTCGATGGCGAGCGGCGGCACGATCCTGGCTGCCTCGTCGAGGACGACGCGGGCCGCGGCCCGCACGCCGTCGGCTCCGCCGGGTCCCGCCTGGGCCACAGCGTGCGCGTCGGCCGCGGCACGGGCCTCGCCTATGGCGGAGAGCGCGGCGGCTCGGGCGTGCGTGCCGGGCGTGGCCGCGGCGCGGGCGTGCAGCGCCTGCTGGGCGCCGAGGCGGTCGCGGGCCGCGAACAGGGCGCGGGACAGAGCCAGGGCGGTGGTCCGCTCGGCCGCCGAGAGGTAACGGTTGCGGCTGGACAGCGCGAGTCCGTCGGCCTCGCGGACGGTCGGTACGCCGACGATCTCGACCTGGAAGTTCAGATCGCGGACCATCCGGCGGATCAGCGCGAGCTGCTGGGCGTCCTTCTGCCCGTAGAACGCGACGTCGGGCCGGGTGAGGTGGAGGAGCTTGGCGACGACGGTGAGCATGCCGTCGAAGTGGCCGGGGCGGCTGGCTCCTTCGAGGCGCTCGCCCATGGGGCCCGCGGAGATCCTGACCTGCGGCCGTCCGCCCGGGTAGACCTCGTCGAGGGACGGGGCGAACACGACGTCGGCGCCCGCCTCTTCGGCGGTCTTGACGTCCGCGTCAAGGGTGCGGGGGTAGCGCTCGAGGTCCTCGCCGGCGCCGAACTGCAGCGGGTTCACAAAGACGGTGACGGTCACGAAGCCGTCGGGACCGACGTGTTCGCGCGCGGTGCGGATGAGGGTGGCGTGGCCGTCGTGGAGGGCGCCCATGGTCATGACGACGGCCCGGGTGGACCGCGGGGCCTTGGCTTCTTGCAGGGTGTGCAGCTCGTCCGCGGTCTGTACGACGTCGAAGCTCATCGCGCGTCGTCCTCCGCCAGTACGCCCAGCAGATCCTCCGCGAGCTCCGGCTTGAGCATGCCGTGCGCGAGCGCCCGGTCGGCGGTGGTGCGGGCCATCGCCAGATAGCCCGCGACCGTGCCGGGCGCGTGCTTGCGCAGCTCCGCGACATGGGCCGCCACCGTGCCCGCGTCGCCGCGTGCGACGGGTCCGGTGAGGGCCGCGTCCCCGGACCGCAGAGCGTTGTCGAGGGCCGCGCCGAGCAGCGGGCCGAGCATCCGGTCGGGCGCGGTGACCCCTGCCGTACGCAGCAGCTCCATCGACTGGGCGACCAGCGTGACCAGGTGGTTCGCACCGAGCGCGAGAGCCGCGTGATAGAGCGGGCGGGACTCCTCCTCGATCCACTCCGGCTCGCCGCCCATTTCGATGACCAGCGCCTCGGCGGCCAGCCGCAGCTCCTCGGGCGCGGTCACGCCGAACGAACAGCCCGCCAGCCGCTGGACGTCCACGCTCGTCCCGGTGAACGTCATCGCCGGATGCAGCGCGAGCGGCAGCGCACCGGCCCGCATCGCCGGGTCCAGCACCTTCGCCCCGTACCGCCCGGAAGTGTGCACAAGCAGCTGCCCGGGTCGTACGGCACCGGTCTCGACGAGTCCCTCGACCAGCGCGGGCAGCGCGTCGTCCGGCACGGTCAGCAGCACCAGCTCGGCGCGCGCGAGCACCTCCGCGGGCGGCACCACCGGAACGTCGGGCAGCAGCGCGGCGGCCCGCCGCACGGACGCGTCGGAGACGCCCGAGACGGCGACCGGCCGGTGCCCGGCGAGCTGCAGCGACGCCGCGAGTGCCGGGCCGACACGGCCGGCGCCGACGACGCCGACGGTCAGGCGGGCGGGGCGGTCCCGCGGGTCGAGCGGTTCCTGTGGTGCTGTGGGGTTCACGCGGCGGGGCCTTCCGTTCCAGTCCGCGGGGGGTACCGGACGATTTCCCGTCATGCTACGCCAGGGCCGCAGCGTCTCCATCGGTTGTCCACAGGCTGTGGGCGATGATCGAGCCATGGCTGAAACGAGCGGTGAGAGCGTGCTGACCGAGTCCGTCGGATCGGACCCGCAGGACGAGTCGGCGAACCCGTACGACGACGCACAGAGCGCCCAGGACCAGCGCGGACGTAGGCTCGCCGCGTGGCGGGCCTCTGACCGGGTGCTGTGGCGGGCCTCCGCGGACCGCAGCATCGGCGAGCGTCTGACGTCCCTGGCGGCGGAGGCGGGCAAGGTCCACGATCTGGACGACTGGACCGATGTGTACGGCAACGGGGTCGTCGCGGCACTGGAGCGGCGGGTGGCCGAGCTGCTCGGCTTCCCGGACGCGCTCTTCTTCCCGACCGGGACGATGGCTCAGCAGGTGGCGCTGCGCTGCTGGGCCGGGCGCACCGGCAGTCCGGTGGTCGCGCTGCACCCGATGGCCCATCCGGAGCTGCACGAGGGCGGCGCGTTCGGCGCGGTGAGCGGGCTGCGCACGGTCCATCCGACGCACGAGCTGCGGCTGCCGACGGCCGACGAGGTGCGGGACTTCGAGGAGCCCTTCGGCGCCCTGATGCTGGAACTGCCCCTGCGGGACGCGGGTTTTGTGCTGCCGACGTGGGACGAGCTGACGGCGGTGGTGGACGCGGCGCGCGAAAGGGATGCAGTGGTGCACTTCGACGGCGCGCGGCTGTGGGAGTGCGCGCCCCACTTCGACCGCGCGCTGGACGAGATCGCCTCGCTCGCGGACAGCGTGTACGTGTCCTTCTACAAGTCCCTGGACGGCCTCTCGGGCGCGGCACTCGCGGGCCCGTCGGACCTGATCTCCGAGGCCCGCGTCTGGCGCCACCGGTACGGCGGCCTGGTCTTCCAGCAGTACCCGGCGGCGCTGTCGGCCCTGCTCGGCCTGGAACGGGAACTGCCGCAGCTGCCGTCGTACGTCGCGCACGCGAAGACGGTCGCGGCGGCGCTGACGGAGAGCTTCCGCGACTCGGGCACGCCCTGGTTCCGCATCCATCCGGAGGAGCCGCACACCCACCAGTTCCAGGTCTGGCTGGCGGGGGATGCCCAGGCGCTGAACGCGGCGGCGCTGAGCCAGTCGGAAGAGACGGGAGTGACGCTGTTCCGCCGCTGGTTCACGGACGGCTGCCCGCCTGGCATCGCCGCCACAGAGGTGACGGTGGGCCGGGAGGGCCTGGAGTGGACCGGGCGGGACGTGCGGTCGGCGGTGGAGGACTTCCTGCTACGGGTGAGCTAGTACTGCAACGGTGTTTGCCGTGACGGTTGGGCAGTTTTTATGGGCTGTGTCCGCGTCGTTTGTAGTGACTGAGGCGGGCTTGGTGTTGTCG
>NZ_JBIRTX010000031.1:0-47257 GCF_044334895.1 Streptomyces sp. NPDC020681
GTATGTACTGGTCGACGAAACCCTCGCGCAGTGCGACCGGGTCGGCGACGGCCGCGGCAACCACTCGGGAAAGCACCGCCGACACGGCGTGAACCTCCAGGTCATCACCGCTGCGGACGGCCAGATCTCATGAATCTCGCCGCTCCTGCCCGGCCGCACCCACGACATCACCGCCGCGCGTATCCACCGTACTGTCACCACCTGCCGACGGCTGGGTGTCCCGGTCCTGGCCGACCTCGACTACCTCGGGGCCGGCGGCACCTTCGCCGTCCCCGTGCCACGCCGCCCAGGAAAAGAACCCACCCCCACCCACAGGTCGTCGAACACAGCCCACGCCCGGCTGCGCTACCCCGTCGAACCCTGCAAGGCCCGACTCAAGACCTGACGGATCTTCCGCAAAGCCCGCTGCAGCCACACCCGGCTCACCACAGCAGCCAAAACCGTCCTCGCCCTGGAAAGCAACCGCTGAACATGCTCCCTACGTTGTTCTGCGGGATGCTGTGAGCCTGGCTTCGGCCGGGCGGCTCGTCGTGGGCTTCGGCCGTGACGTCGCGGTGTTGGCCCGCCGCTGACCGGGTCCCGCGCGGCATGCCCTTGTGCGCCTGCCGCGCAGAAGCCGGTGCCGGGGCGTTTCGGTGCTGGCTTTTCAGGGGCGACGGTGGGGTCAGGCGCACCAGCGGTGCGTGGTCCACGCCCGGCGGATCATGCTGCGGACGGTGATGATGGAGTCGGCGAGATCGAAGAAGGCGTCGACGACGGTGGCGCGGCGCTCGGGCAGCGGGCGAAGCGGCGGAAGGCGTTCTGCCGGGCATGGGTCCGCTCGACATGCCACCGCTGGCTGGCCTGGATGAGGGCTTTCTCGCCCTTGTGCGCGATGCGGCCGTGCAGGTGGCGTGCGCCCAGCAGGGTGCGGGTGTTGTCGCTGTCGTAGCCGGCGTCGAGGTGGACGGTGATCGGTTCGGGTAGGGGTCCAAGGCCGTTCAAGAGGTCCAGGGTCGGGCCAGGAGTGGTGAGTCGTGGCGGTTTGCCCCTGCCAGGACGCGGCCGAGGTGGATGCCGTAGCCGTCCACCATGCCCGAGCGTTTTAGGCTCTGCTTGCCCCGGTCGACCGGCGAACGCCCCGCAACCTCACCACCACCGGGCGCCTTGGTGATGCAGCCGTGAACAGCGATCCGGTACAGGACCAGTCCCACCATCCGATCGTAGGCGGCCAGCGCGATCTGCTTGAGGCGAGCGAAGACGCCGAGGCGGATCCACTCGTCGCGACGGCTGCGGATCGCGGTGGCCGAGAAGGTCGTGTCGGCGATCGAAGCGTAAGAACAGGCGAAGCGCAGCAGTTGCAGCATCTTGTCAAAGACGCCCCGGTCGCTGATGCGCCTCCAGTGGCAGCCCTGTGGATGGTCCGGGTGGTACTCCGGCCGTGCGGGCAGCAGTACCGCGAACTGCTCCCACAGCGGCTCCGTCAGCCACGACGGCAGAACAGGCACAGCCCTCCTCAGGGATCACACAGCGTCGCAACTCCATGATCACAGAGGCCGGTGTCTGTTCTTCCCACCGGGTGCCTCCAACGCGCCTTTGGCGCTGGTTCTAGGTCTACTGCCCCGCTCCGTAGCCGCGGAGGCGCGCCGGGATGTACTCCTACCTCTCCCCTCCAGCCTCATCCGGCAATGCGGGCATCTCGGAAAGGACGGTCGGAACTTGCCGCGGGAGTCACCTCGGACGGGCATAACCCGGTATGGACAGGCAGCATCCGCTCCTCTTCGTTCCGCCGTTCAGGGCTCTGGATGCCCACAGAGGGCTACACGCAGAAGAGTTGGCTCCCCCCGCCCTTCTGCACTCCGCCGGCCATCGGTGGTCGGCTCCGGAGAGCCCCCGTCCGTGCTACGTAAGGGATTCGCCATGATCGTCCAGGCGCATGAGTGGATCGCAGCTTCCTGTACCGTCACCGCGACCTGCTGGAACAAGTACACGCCGCCGCCAACACTCCCGATGAGGAGAGGCGGATCACGCGGGCCAGCCAGGCTACGCTCCGGACCGAGCTCACGAACGCGCTGGAAACGCAACAAACGCCTCGCGGCACGGGTGCGGCAACTGGAAAGCCGTCAGTCCTTGCAGCATGGCGATGCCGTCCGGGCTGAATGCGATCTCGGCACATGATCTGCTCGCGCGCCACCAGCTGGATCGGACTGCGTCGAAAGCAACAACAACTCGTCAGGAGAACCCCCTGCAATGCGGCGCACACCGCCACCCGTACCTCGTGTGAACCGCCGCGGCGTGCGGCGGATCGTGCCGCTGCTACTCGGCTGGGAGGAACTCCCCAAGTCCGTCTCGGTGCACGGCGCCCCGTACGAGGAGCGGTTGCGCGAGCCCGTACCCGCGGTGCTGCTGGAGTGTGACGGCGGCTGGCTGCTGCTCGACACCGGCTTCAACACGGCACTGATCCGGGACCCGGCACTCCGGCGGCGCTTTTACAACTCCCCCAACTATCGCCCCATCTTGCCGGTCCCCGGCGAACCTCTGGACGCGGCCCTCGATGCGGCCGGCGTCGCGATAGACGCCATCCACGCGGTGGCCGTCAGCCATCTGCACGCCGACCACGCCGGCGGGCTCAAGCACTTCGCGGGCCGGGTGCCAGTACACGTACAGCGGGCGGAGCTCACCTACGGCCTCTCGGGGCAGCCCGACGTGGAACACAACTCGATCTTCCGAGTTGACTTCGACGACCCCCACATCGACTGGCGACGGGCCGACGGAGACGTGGAGATCGCCCCTGGGGTGACGGCCGTACTCACTGCCGGACACACCCCAGGCCACCAGAGCTTCGTGGTGGACCTCGCGGACGGCGGAGGCTTCGTGTTCGCCTTCGACGCAGCCGACCTCACCGAGAACATCGAGCACGAGCGTCCGGTCGGCACCTCCATCGGAGTCGATCCGGAGCAGACGGTGGAGCCGATCCTCCGGCTCAAGGTCATCGCCGACCAGCGTGGCTACGAACTCATCCCCGGTCATGACCCGGTGGTCTGGCCGGAGTTGATGCGGAGGTTCGCACCGCATTGACTCAAGACCAGCAAATGAGCGCTGTCACATACGCGCTGGTCACGCGTAACCAAACTCCATATACGGGCTCGGTGTCAGCAGAGTCGTCCCTGCTTAGGGCGTGCAGATCATTAACTCGTCTTCTTGATCTCGGTTTGGGTGGGTTGGAAGCGAGGAACGTGGCGACGTCGGCTGGTGTTCGGAGGCGGGCGGTAGAGGCATTGATGGGCTGGCCGTGTGCTTCGAGGAGGGGGTGGACTTCCTGTTTCGCGCGGCTGATGGTCATCGCGGTGACTCCGAAGAGTTGGCCGAGGAGGTCCATGGTGGCGAGTTTGCGCAGGTGGAGAACGGTGACCAGGATCCGTTCGGCTGAGGTAAGCTTGGCTTTGGCGCCTGTTCCGGGTGCGACCAGGCGCTCATGGCCGCGACGTGTGCGGAGCACTTGCTCGCGTTGAATTTCCAGCGCGGGAGTCAGGGTGCTGATGAGTTCGCTGAGTTGTTGGCGGGTCATACCGGTCAGCTCGGGGTCCTGCAGCGAACGCGGTGTGAGGCGATGTGGCCTGTTCGCCGGAGCCTGGTCTGACGTGCTGTTGATCGCCGTCGCGTCCAGCGGATGCTGGGGGTGGAGGGTGTAGTTCCAGTCGCCGTGGAAGCGGTGCCGGGTGATCGGCAGGGCGGCGATCTCGTCGTCACTGACCTGGATGCCGGTGGGGTACGGATTGGTGTCGAGTTCGGCGTGCACTGTCAGGCCGGTCTTGGTGGTGGTCGCGGCGATGCTTTCGACGATGACTTCGTGGCTGGTCTGGGGCCTTCCACGCCAGTTCATGGTGATGTGAGAGAACAGCCGGTGCTCGATCCGGTTCCATTTCGATGTTCCGGGAGGCAGGTGGCAGACGGTGATTGCCAGTCCGGTCTCGGCTGCGAACCGGGCGAGTTCGGTCTTCCAGGTGCGGGTGCGATACCCGTTGGAGCCGCCCGCATCGGCGGTGATCAGTAGCCGCCGGGCCGTCGGATAGGCGGCCTGCCCGGCTCCGTTCCACCAGCGGCGGATGGATTCGACGGCGAAGGCGGCGGTGTCGTGGTCGGTGCCCACGTTGACCCAGCCGGTGTTTGCGGCGACGTCGTAGATGCCGTAGGGCACCGCTCTGCCCAGCTCGCGGTCGGGGAAGTCGTGGGTGTCGCCCCGCACCGGCTGGCCTGTCGGCTCCCATTCACGGCCGTTGTTCTTGAAAGGGCCGACCAGTTCCTTCTTTTTCGTGTCCACACTGATCACCGGCGCCCCGCTGTCCTGGTGGTTGCGGGCCTGTTCGTTGAGGTAGTGGAACTGTGCGTCCCGGTCGGGGTACTGCTTGCCTTCGAGGGTCTTGGCGTTGCTCTGCAGGCTGAAGCCCTCCTCGCGCAGGAGGTCGCCAACTGTATCCGCGGAGATCCTGTGGCCTTGCCGGGTCAGCTGTTCGGCGAGCTTGCGAGTGGATTTGGTGGTCCAGCGCAGCGGCGACATGGGGTCTCCGCGGACGTCGGGCTCGACCAGTGCGAGAAGCGCCTTGCGGACGGCTGGGTTCAGGTCGGCGACGCGTTTGCGGCCGGCGCCGGGCCGGCGGACCCGTCCCAACGGCACTTCTCCGGAGCCGAGTTCTCGCATTCCCGCAGAGACCGTGGCCTCACGAACACCGACGGCACGGGCGACCGCTCTGATCCCGCCGTGCCCGAGGGACTGGGCTTCCGCCCCTATCAACAGACGACGCTGTCGCTCGTCGAGGTGCGGCAGAATCGCCCCGAACTTGGCTGCCAGCACGGCCCGTTGCCCTTCCAACCTGCTCATGCCAGACCAACGAACCACCGAACAGAAAGCCGCGAGTTAATGATCTGCACGCCCTTAGTACTCCAGCCGGACTTTTTCATTAGCGCTGGTCAACGGCTTGGGCGTGGCGGTGGGTGATGAGGCAGGTGGCGAGGCCGAGGAAGGCTTCGTGGATGTCGTCGCGTCGTTCCCAGCGGATCCGCAGGCGGCGGAAGCCCTGCAGCCAGGCGATCGTGCGCTCGACTACGTAGCGGAAGATGCCCAGGCCGCTGCCGTGTTCCTGTCCTCGTTCGGCGATGACCGGGCGGATGCCGCGGGCCGAGAGCAGGCGGCGGTACTTGTCGTGGTCGTAGCCGCGGTCTGCGAGGAGCGCGTCGGGTCTGCGTCTGGGTCGGCCGACGACGCTGGGCACCGGTGGGATCTTGTCGAGCAGGGGCAGCAACTGCGTGACGTCGTTGCGGTTCCCGCCGGTCAGCGACACGGCGAGCGGGATGCCCTGCCCGTCGGTGACGATGTGGTGCTTGCTGCCCGGACTGCGCGGTCGACCGGGCTGGGCCCGCTTTGGGGCCGCGCCGAGCGGCCCGGACGTGGGAGGAGTCGATCACCGCCCGCACCAGTCCAGCTTCTTCGCGGCCCGCAGCTTCTTCAGCAGCACGAGATGCAACTCCTCCCACACGCCGGTCTCGTTCCACGCGGCCAGGCACCGCCAGCACGTCATGCCGGAGCCGAAGCCCAGCTCCTGGGGCAGGTACTCCCACTGGACGCCGGTATGCAGCACGAACAGAATCCCGCACAAGGCCTGCCGGGCCGGTATCCGCGGCCTGCCCTCCACTAGCTGAGGTCCCGGCTTGGGCAGCAACGGCTCGATGAGCGACCACAGTTCGTCCGAGACGATCCACGGACGCGACTCCCTCTCTCCCACGACCAAACCAACGAGCAACCAGACCGACAGTCACATAACCGACAGCTTCTCTTAGGACCTCTAACTCCGGCCCAATCCGCTGTCCGGTGGACAGGTCCCACATGCGCACCGTTCCGTCTGTGCCGCCGGTGATGGCATGGGGCAGTCCCTCGGCCACCGTGCTCACCACTGCACACACCCGGCCGTCGGGCTCGGCCAGCTCGCCGACTTGCTGCCCGGTGGTCAGGTCCCACACCCGCACCGTGGCATCGAAGCTGGCTGTGATCGCGTGGGCCCGGCCGTCCACGACGGCTGTGGCGACCGCCCACACCTTGCCTTCGATGCCGGTCAGGGGCTCGCCGACCTGCTGCAGGGTGGTCAAGTCCCAGACCCGTACACGGCGTGGGGCCTACCGTTGACCAGCACGGTACTGACCGTCCAGAGCCTGCCGTCACCGCCGGTCAGAACGCCGACTTGCTGCCCGGTGGCCCGGTCCCAGACCCCGACCATCCCATCAAATCCTGCGGTGACAGCGGTGGGCCGGCCGTCCACCACGGTCGTCGCCACCGCGTACACCTGGTCGCAGTGGCCAACCCGGGGACGCCCGAATGACTGCTCGCCCTGGGAACCGGTCGCCGGCCCACTCCACTCCTCACTTCGCCTCGACCTCGCGTCCACCGGCAGGCGGTGATCCTCGCCGACAACTGCCGGTCCCCGTGCCGGGCCGCGTTCAGCGCCAGCAACTGCCGTCGCACTGCCACTCCGGCATCACGGTGCAGATGTGCCGAGGCCCGGTACACAGCCGCCGTCAGCCGCCCCGGTTGACGCACCCCCGGCCCCGCCAACACATAGTTCATCAGACATGCCCGCATCCACCCACCCCCCACGGACACACCACACGCACAAGGGGGTCACCAACGCGATTTACGTAGCTAATTGCGTAGAGACACCGACTTCGCCCGCAAACAGGACCCGCTCCAGACTCGCAGGCTGCCCTTGACCCCATCCAATCCTCGCAGGGCATAAAGGCAAAGTTGTGTGCCGCATGGGGCACAGAAGAGCAGCCCTGCCAGGTGAGGGATGTGGCGGCTGCCAATATCAGACTGCGTAACGACTCTCCTTCCCGCCCTGACGCCTGTCAGGCAACCATCAAGAAAGTAGGACAGGATGAGACTCAAAAGGTTTGGTCGAGCAGCTGTTGTCGCGGCGATAGTAGCCATCACAGGTGGGGGCATCCTCGCATCCCCCGCTTCGGCGGCTCAAGTAACTACATCCTACTGGGGTGCCCAGGCCGCCTACGACAACAACCCGGGCAACGGCGCCCAGAGCTGGGTATGGGTTTGGGCTGGCTCACAGCAATTTGTTCACCTTGAGTACCAGTTCAATGACAATACTTCGGGGGAGCTATACACCTATGGTCGGAACACTACGGCTTCTCGCAACCTGAACAAGGACATCCGCAGGATACGAGTGTGCGTTCATCAGCTACCTCCTCAATGGCCCTATTTCTGCGGACCCTGGAAATACTGATTCAAGTCGCATGGGCTCAAGCACCTGATGCTGAATTCCGCTTGTCGCCGAGCGAGCCTTTTCAGCAGCGTGGTCGCTGGTCGCCTGACGGTGTCAGGCCCGCAACGCGCAAGGCCCTCGTGCTGTTGGAGTAGGTGTTCTCAATCCAGCGGCGCGGGGCCCTGTTGCTTTCTTGTTCTGCCGCACACGAACTGCCGCTCGCCCCGGCCTCGTGGGGGCCCATACTCCGTGGAAACTGACCGCCGTGGCGGACACCAGGCGCGCGAAGCCCACCAGCCGGACAGCACCGGGGCCCACGGTCCACCAGTCAAGATCGCATTGCGAGGCTCAAAGCCCCCGATCTGGCGCCGCCTGGAGATCCCGTCCCGCAGCACCCTGGTTCGGCTGCACGAGACCATCCAGGCATCCTTCGGCTGGGAGGGGTACCGCATGTGGGGGACTTCGAATCCCCGGGCTGCTACGGCATCGCCGACCCAGATTTGCAGATACGCAGCGCCGCGTCCAAGCGGCTCGACCAGGTGCCCCAGGCGTCGGCGTCTGCCTCCCCTATACCTACGATTTCGGCGACACTGGGAGCACGACATCCACACCGAGGACATCACCTCCCCCGAGCCAGGCACCGCCTACCCCCGTTGCCTCACCGGCCGCAGGGCCTGTCCGTCCGAGGACTGCGGCGGCGTCTGGGGCTACGACCACCTCTTCGAAACCCTCAGCGACTCTGCACGGAGAACGTCGGGAATGGCTCGGCCTCGACTCAGCCCACCAAATCGACCCCCGGCCTTCGACCCGGCCAAGTCAACGCCGCCCTGGCGGACCTCGCCAGTGTGCTAGTGAAAGCCTGACGCCCCCTCCCCCAGGGGAGCTGAGCAGAACCCTCGCAAGAACAACACGCCACAGCACTAGCGCGGTGCGATTGGCCGACGACAACACAGGTGACTACTCCCACAAGCACCGCCACCATCGAGTGAACGTCCAGGTGGCGAGTAAACCAGCCGGCCGACCCCTGCACATTGCGCCCTTACCGCCCGGTCGTGCCCGCGACCTGACCACGGCTCGCACCCACCGGATCATCCGAATCTGCCAGGCTTCGGCGACCGACCACCGAAATACTCACGTGCACGTCGGAAGGCAAGCCCAGTGGGTGGCGCCGTGGGCGTGGACGCGGGTGCCGTGGGAAGTGGCGACGGCGTCCACGATGTTCAAGCCGCGTCCGTGTTCGTCGGGCTCGCAGCAGGCTGTCCGCCTGCCCTTGGGGATGGCGGGGCCACCGTCGACGACCTCGACGCGCAACTGCAGCTGGTCGGGCTCGCGGATCAAATGGAGGGCGAGCGGGGCCTGTGCGTGTGTAACGGCATTGGTGACCAGCTCGGAGACGACGAGTAGCGCTACCTCGCTCGTCTCCTCGTCCACGTGCCAGTCGTCGAGGACCGCAGCGGTGATCTTACGGGCGGCGCCGGCCGCTTGCGGACGGTGTGGCAGCGTCCACGTGGTGTTATCGACTTCGTCAATGCGAGGTTGTCGGACCACAGGCACCGGCGTCGGCGTTCCGCGTCCGTCCCAGGTGCTGGCTGCGACGGCACCTGGCTGGTGCGTGGTGGCAGCGCACTCGGTCTGTGCCGTGAGGCTGAGTGTCCTTGCGTACATGGCGATCGCTTCCTGCCGGTCTGTCACTCAGCCTGCTCCTGCGCGATTACCTGCGCGCCGATGGAACTACCTACATGGATACGTATTCGGCTCTCGCTCTGGGGACGTATCCCTGATGTCCAACAAGGGTGAAATCCCGAAATGCGGGACCCAGTCGCCCGTCGCCGCTGGACTGCCTGGTGGATCCCTTCACCCAGGCAGGCTGACGGGCAGCGATGTCGCCAGGCCGGGCCGGGCGAGCAGGTGAATGAGGCCACGATCCGCCGCCCTCAGTCGGTCAGCCAGTCATCGCGGACGCCTCTTGACCAGCGTTCCGGTGCTCGGAGGCAGTAGTCGGGCATCACCTGCTCGCCCTGCGCCCCGCTGCACCATTGGGCATGGGGTTGTGGTGCCACAGGTCGATCCCCGGGGCTCGGTGTCGGGGGACAGCAGGCCGCTGTCCCCGTTACAGCTCGCAGGCAGAGTCACGTTGATCCAGCACGGTCAGTGGCGGCATCTCTGAGGCCAGGCGGTAGTACTGCGCGAGCCGCGGGGCAGTCGTTGGCTTGCTCGGCGGATGGGCTCGGGTGGCATCGGCGCGTCGGCATGAACGAGTGACTCGGCGGGGTGTGCGGACGCGGCGTTCAGTGGTCGGCGGTGGGCGGACGGGACTGCTGTGCGGTGGCCCAGGCGGCGACCTGCGCGCGGGAGGCGAATCCGAGCTTGACCAGGATGTGCTGCACATGTGCCTCGGCGGTGCGACGTGAGATGACCAGTGTTGCCGCGATCTCCTTGTCGGACATGCCCTCGACGATCAGTTCGGCGACCTGCCGCTCCCTGAGGGTGAGCGGCGACTCTGCTGAGGTGAGCGGCGACTCGGCGTCGTTGCTGCGTGACGGGGCCTTGGGCTTGGTTTCCAGGGCGTAGTCCATGGCTTTTGCCCCGGAGAAATGGCGGCCTTGTTGGAAGGCCGCCTCGAAGCCGTCGTCGCCGAGGGCGGCCCGAGCCAGGGCGATGTGCTCGTCGTCAGCGGCGCCGATGGGGACGTAAAAGTCCGTTGACCCGCCGACCTCGTTCCAGACGGTGGCGGCGATGCCGAAGAGTGTGGCCGATCGCACATGCCTGCCCTGCCGCTCGGCCACCCAGGCGAGGGCGCCCATCGTCAAGGCGATGGGGGGTTTGGCACCCATCCGGTGGCTGCGCAGCGACTCCTTTCCCGCCGTGTCGGCCCGTTCCAGCTGGTCGTTGAGCATTTCGGCCCAGCAGACGGCCCACAGGGTGTACGAACGCCAGAAGAGTTCGCCGCGCTGTGACGTCAGGGTGAGGCACTCGTCGAGGAGTGCCAGACCCCGATCCAACTCCCCCTTCACGCTCAGGACGAGGCCGAAGATGAACAGGGCGAACAGCTCGCCACGGCGCTCTCGATCGGCCCGGAACCTCGCCAGTGCGCTCTCGAACAGCAGCGCCGCGTTCTCCAGGTCACCGGTGAAGAAGCCTGCCATACCCTTGATCAGGGTGGCCAAGGCGCCTTCGACCTGGTAGTCGCGTTGTTCGGTGAGCTCGGTGGCCTCGGCCAGGAGTGACATCCCCGCGTCGACATCCCCCTGCACCAGCGCGTACCAGCCGTCCACGCACAGTGCCGTACAACGTTCCCGGGTGGGTTCGGGCGCTGCCGCCAGTGCCTGGTCGAGCCAGTGACGCGCCTCGGTGAAGTAGCCGTGGATGGTCCAGTAGTCCTCGATCCGGGTGATCAGGGGCAGTGCGGTAGCGGCTTCGCCTTGCGTGAGGCAGAAGTCGAGCGCGACCCGCAGGTTAGGGTGTTCACGCCGGAGCCGGTCGATCCAGGCCTCCTGGCCCGGCCCGATCCATTCCCTGCCGAACTGTTCGGTGAGGCCGGTGTACCAGTTTCGGTGACGGCGCCGCGCGGGGATGTATTCCCCGGCCTCGATCAGCCGTTCCTGGCCGTATTCCCGTAGGGTTTCCAGCATCCGGTAGCGGACGGTACCGCTGTAGTCCTGGCGAAACAGGATCGACTTGTCGAGGAGGGAGCCGATGACTTCGGGCATTTCCTCGGCCGTCACCGTCTCGCCGGCGGCGACCTGTTCGACGGCGGCGAGATCGAAGCTGCCGTCGAAGACCGACGCACAGGCCCAGACTATCTGCTCGCGTGCGGAGCACAAGTCGTAGCTCCAGTCGATGAGCGCTCGTAGTGTCCGCTGGCGTGACGGTGCGTCTCTTGGGCCGTTGCTGAGCAGGCGGTAGCGCGCCGACAATCGTTCGTCGATCTGCTCCAGCGACAGCACCCGCAACAACGCGGCAGCCAGTTCGATTGCCAGCGGAATACCGTCCAGGCTGGAGCACAGGCGCGCGAGTACCGTGCGATTTCGGTCCGTTACTTCGAATTCGGGAAAGGCCGTCACGGCCCGGTCGGTGAACATGCGGACCGAGTCGAACTGCGACAGCGCCTCGAGCGAGTACCGCTTCTCCGGATCGGGCACCTGCAGCGGGGGAACAATCAGGGTCGTCTCGCCGTACACCCCGAGCGACTGCCGGCTTGTCGCCAGTACCCGCAGGTGCGGACAGCCTCGGATGAGGGCGCCCACGAAGACTGCGCAGTCGTCGATGAGGTGCTCGCAGTTGTCGAGCACGAGCAGCAGATGACACCCCCGCAGGTGGTCGATGACCGTGTCAGTGGCCGAGCGGGATGACTGATCGCGCAGACCCAGTTTGTCGGCGACCGTGTTGGCGAGCAGCTTGGGATCCCGCAGCTCCTCCAGACCGACGAACCGCACCCCGTCACGGAAGGTACGGCGCTTGGCATCCGCGAAACGGACGGCCAGGCGGGTTTTGCCGACCCCGCCGGGGCCGGTGAACGTCAGCAGCCGGGAGGCGGACAGCAATCGATTCGCCTCGGAGATCTGACGCTGGCGCCCCACAAAGCTGGTGGAGTCATGCGGCAGACCGCCGACATTCACCATGGCAATGCTCTTCGCCTGCAGTTCCATCTCACTCATGAGTCCAGACTAGAGCGACCGACTGGTCCACCGGGCGAGCCCGGTGAGATCAGTGGCAGCACCCGCCACAGCGCGTACGAACAGCCCGCCGACGTGATCACTTAGGCAGATCGCAGGACGCTGTCCCCGGACAACTCGCGGGCATGGTCCGGTTCGTCCAGCATGGTCAGTGGCGGCATCGCTTCGACAGTACTGCACGAGGCGCAGGGCCGTCGTTCGTTGGCTCGCTCGGCGGATGTGCTCGGGTGGCATTGGCGAGCCTGCGTGCCATCGAAGAGGCGGCACAATGCCACTCCTGCCGAATCACCCCTGGCACCCGGAAGGTGACTCGGCGGGGTGTGCGGACGCGGCGGTCAGCGGTCGGCGGTCGGCGGTCGGGACTGCTGTGCGGTGGCCCAGGCGGCGACCTGTGCGCGGGAGGCGAATTCGAGCTTGACCAGGATGTGTTGCACGTGTGTCTCGGCCGTGCGAGGCGAGATGACCAGTGTTGCCGCGATGTCCTTGTCGGACATGCCCTCGGCGATCAGTTCGGCGACCTGCCGCTCCCTGCGGGTGAGCGGCGATTCGGTGGCCTTGCTGCGTGACGGGGCCTTGGGCTTGGTTTCCAGGGCGTAGTCCATGGCTTTTGCCCCGGCGAGATGGCGGCCTTGTTGGAAGGCCGCCTCGAAGCCGTCGTCGCCGAGGGCGGCCCGGGCCAGCGTGATGTGCTCGTCCTGAGCCAGTCCGCATGGAGACGAAGAAGGCGGGGAGACACCGATCTCGTTCCAGACGGTGGCGGCGGTACCGAAGAGCGTGGCCGACCGCGCATGCCGGCCCTGCCGCTCCGCTACCCAGGCGAGAGTGTCCATGACCAGTGCCATCCCGAGTTTGTTGTCCATCCGGCGGTGGCTGCGCAGTGCCTCCTTTCCCGCCGTGTCGGCCCGTTCCAGCTGGTCGTTGAGCATTTCGGCCCAGCAGAGAGCCCACAGGGTGTACGAACGCCAGAAGAGTTCGCCGCGCTGTGACGTCAGGGTGAGGCACTCGTCGAGGAGTGCCAGAGCCCGGTTCACCTCCCCCTTCACGCTCAGGACGAGGCCGAAGATGAACAGGGCGAACAGCTCGCCACGGCGCTCTCGATCGGCCCGGAATCGCGACAGTGCGCTCTCGAACAGCAGCGCCGCGTTCTCCAGGTCACCGGAGAAGAGGCTCGCCAGCCCCTTGGAGAGCGTGGCCCAGGCGCCTTCGACCTGGTAGTCGCGTTGTTCGGTGAGCTCGGTGGCCTCGGCCAGGAGTGACATCCCCGCGTCGATGTCCCCTTGCAGTAGTGCGTAATAGCCGTCCACTCGCAGTGCCGTACAACGTTCCCGGGTGGGTTCGGGCTCTGCTGCCAGTGCCTGGTCGAGCCAGTGACGCGCCTCGGCGAAGTAGCCGCGGATGGTCCAGTAGTCGTCGATCCGGGTGACCATGGACAGTGCGGCGGCAGCCTCGCCCGGCTGGGTGAGGCAGAAGTCGAGCGCGACCCGTAGGTTGGGGTGTTCACGCCGGAGCCGGTCGATCCAGGCCTCCTGGCCCGGCCCGATCCATTCCCTGCCGAAGCTTTCAACCAAGCCCACATACCAGTCCCGGTGTCGGCACCGTGTGGGGATGTATTCCCCGGCCTCGATCAGCCGTTCCTGGCCGTATTCCCGTAGGGTTTCCAGCATCCGGTAGCGGACGGTACCGCTGTAGTCCTGGCGAAGCAGGATGGACTTGTCGAGGAGGGAGTCGATGACTTCGGGTACTTCCTCGGCTGCCACCGTCTCGCCGGCGGCGACCTGTTCGACGGCGGCGAGATCGAAGCTGCCGTCGAAGACCGACGCACAGGCCCAGACCGTCTGCTCGCGTGCGGAGCACAAGTCGTAGCTCCAGTCGATGAGCGCTCGCAGTGTCCGCTGGCGTGACGGTGCGTCTCTTGGGCCGTTGCTGAGCAGGCGGTAGCGCGCCGACAATCGTTCGTCGATCTGCTCCAGCGACAGCACCCGCAACAACACGGCAGCCAGTTCGATCGCCAGCGGAATACCGTCCAGGCTGGAGCACAGGCGCGCGAGTACCGTGCGATTTCGGTCCGTTACTTCGAATTCGGGAAAGGCCGTCACGGCCCGGTCGGTGAACATGCGGACCGAGTCGAACTGCGACAGCGCCTCGAGCGAGTACCGCTTCTCCGGATCGGGCACCTGCAGCGGGGGAACAATCAGGGTCGTCTCGCCGTACACCCCGAGCGACTGCCGGCTTGTCGCCAGTACCCGCAGGTGCGGACAGCCTCGGATGAGGGCGCCCACGAAGACTGCGCAGTCGTCGATGAGGTGCTCGCAGTTGTCGAGCACGAGCAGCAGATGACACCCCCGCAGGTGGTCGATGACCGTGTCAGTGGCCGAGCGGGATGACTGATCGCGCAGACCCAGTTTGTCGGCGACCGTGTTGGCGAGCAGCTTGGGATCCCGCAGCTCCTCCAGACCGACGAACCGCACCCCGTCACGGAAGGTACGGCGCTTGGCATCCGCGAAACGGACGGCCAGGCGGGTTTTGCCGACCCCGCCGGGGCCGGTGAACGTCAGCAGCCGGGAGGCGGACAGCAACCGTTTCGCCTCGGAGATCTGACGTCGGCGCCCCACAAAGCTGGTGGAGTCATGCGGCAGACCGCCGACATTCACCATGGCAATGCTTTTCACCTGCAGCTTCATCTCACTCATGGGCTCAGGCTAGAGCGACCGACTGGTCCACCGGGCGAGCCCGGTGAGATCAGTGGCAGCTCCTGGGCAGACGCACATCCCACCCGCGAGCATGATCGCTTATGCAGATCACGCGCTTGCCATAGTACCGTGGAAGTTGAAAGAAGCGCGAGACCTCGTCACCGCACGGTCCGCTCGTGCGCGGTGCCGGTGCAATGGCTGGCACCGTTGAGTGGCGGCTGCGCAAGCCCCGCGCGCAGCCGCTCGGCGAGTGCACGCGGCGAGAGTGCTTGCAGTCGTAGAGCGCGGCGTCGGCGAACCACTGAAGCTGTGTCAGTTCGCGGGTACCGAGTGCGTTTTGGAGCGCGGTGCGACCGAGTAGCGACGTCGACCACCTGGCGTTGCCCCGGGTGACCGGCGTATGCACCATGCGGGTGTCAGTAGCGCGAGGCGGACTCGCGTTCGTCGCGCACCAGTGCTGCCAGCGCGACGGCCAATTCGTCACCGCCAGACGGTCGATGGCCCCGACGTACCGGCTGGACGGTACGTCGGGCTGACGTCGTCCGGGGCGCGGCGTCGCCGACCGCGTGGCCCATCGAGTCGTTGACATTCCTGACGTGGTCCTGGTCGGAAACTCGGGTTCGCGGGTCTCTCCGGTCGAACTCGCCGTCGAAGAACGGCGGCAGGTCACCACCCAGCCCCGAGCATCGCCAAAATGACTGCGGTCAAGCGCTTGTTCTACGGCGGCAACCTGGTCCGAACACGGCCCGAGATCGGTGCAGCTTGACGAAAGGTCATGGGCGCGTCCCGTACGTGGAGGACCAGCGGTCGGCACGATCGGGAAGACCCGGCTGCTTTTGCGGGCTGATCTCACTCCGCGGGCCGCCGTGGGAGGCAGACCGTTCCTAGAGTCGCTGACGGCACTTCAACTGTGGTACGGCCACCGTCCGAGACTCCCAGGGAGAACCGACGAGATGAGCAGGATCAACGAATCTCGGGGGCCGGGCCCGGACACACTCTCCGGGCCTGTACTTGTACAGGCCCAGGCAGAGGACGAACCCCGGGTGCAGTCGGCCCCAAGCGCCGCGGCCCGGATCGTGCCGACAGGCGGAAGGGGTATCGCCCGGGACCGGCTGCGGGTGGCCGCCGCGTACGGCGAGCGGTACCGGCTGGCCCGGGACGCCGCGACGCGGGCACTGGCGGAAGCCTCGAAGCCTCGGGACGGCTTCCGGGACGACCGGGTCAGCGTGGTTGCCGACCTGGCGGCCGTTTACCTCTATTTGACCGGGGAGTGGGCGTGGCTCGATGAGGGGATGTCTGGTGGCACTCCGGGTCCGCACCTTCCGCTCGCCCGCTGTGTCGCGTCGGGGCTGCGCAGGCTGCCCTTGTTCCGCGGCCCCGCGATCGTACGTACCTCAGCAGACGAACCGGTGGCGGAGTGGTACGGCGAGAAACGGTTTGTAACCGAGCGGAGCTTCTGGGGCGCATCTGCGCCGGTCGGTGGAATTGGTGGACCTGGGTTCCTTGTATGGTCGCTGACTGCTCGCAGTACGGCAGCCCTGGACGCGAGCGTCCCGGACCGGGTGGTCTTCATGCCCGGCACCCGCTTCAAGGTGCTGCGAGTGACGGACGGGGGGCAGCCCCTGGTGTTGATGCGTGAACTGTTCCCGCCGGAACTGGCCCAGGATGACCCCTCCGGCTCCAACGGCAGTGGAACCGCGTGGCTGGACGAGAGCACGAGGGCGGAGCTGGAACGGGCTGTGACCGGTCCGCGTGCCGCCACGGAACCGTATGTACTGGCCTCCGCCGACATGGTGGGCCCGCGAGCCAGACCCCCTGGACTGAGGTGGACGAAAGGGGCGTCGGACGAGCCGGTCGGTGAAGCCCTGCCTCGATGACACATGTCGGCGACGCAGGGCACCGGGATGAGAAGAAGAGAAACAGCTAAGGGGTAAAGAGCCGGGAAGACACGGGTACCTGCTCGGGCGCTCATCGCGCCATCGACGACTGCTCCTTGCCCGAGGGCAGGCCACGGTACACGTTCCCTCGTGAAAGGCAGGCCAATCGGGGGAGCCCACGATGGCCTCCCCAGGCACGATGCGGCTGCCGTAGTAACTGCGTACGGCCGCCAGAGGTGAGACGATCATGGACCTGTGCGGGCGCATCCTCGAGGCCGAGGCATCGGCGCCGCCCTGGACGATCACTCGCGCGAGCGCACGACGTGGCGCAACGACCACCGGGACCGACTCATGACCAACCACGCCGGTGATCTATGACTGAGATTCCCTAAGATGCGGAGCGGGTCATGAGACGACGCCGGAAGGAACGGCCGTCGGCCCACATCATCTCCCCTACCTTCCTGTCGCCACCTACTGGCTAGGGTCAACCACCTGATCGTCATTTCCTGGGCCGTTGTCATCGCCACCGGCATCTCTGCCACCGGCCGCTCGAGATCATCGGCCCGGCAGTCGGCGAATGCGATTCCAAGCCGGCCCGGCTGGAATTGCAGCGACCCATTTATGCCCACGGCTTGGCGAACGTCCAGCTGGCCATCTCCGGTAGCTGCAGCGGCTTGATGGCCATGACCGCACGGTGCTTCTCGGAGGCCGCCGAGATGTTTCCGCGTTCGCCGACTACTACCGGCCCGCCGGGAAGGTGATCGCGAGCAGCAACCCGCTGTGGCGGCGAACCGGGTGAGCAGAACTTGCCCTTCAGGACAAACAGGTGGCGCTTTCGGCAGAGATCGGGCAAACAGGCAAAAGCTGGCGAGCCCTCAACAGGGCACCACCTCCGGCCTCTTCCGATGCGACACCGTCCCGGCGAGGAGCCCGTATACGCCGTGTTGTCGGACATTTCGCCAATAGGGCGCCCATGAGCCACCGCCGGGGTGCCATGGAGCGCGATGCGAAGTAGGCGACAAACGGGCATCCACGGACGAGATCCGGGTGGTGGGATCCATGACAGGCGGTCTTATGGTTTTTCCGAGGGAGGCCAACTGCAGAGTCTCCTGAGGCCAACCGGCATCTACGGGTACAGATCCGGTTACCGCGGTCGCCCCCGCCATGACCTGGTAGTGGGGTGATCCCGATGGCCGGAGCGCACCGCTACGGATTCAAGGGGAGCAGGGTGCTCCGGCCCCGCACGCGAGCGTGGGGGCTCGCGGCGGAGTGGATTCCTGGGTCGGTGCGCGGCGTACGACATCCGGCCCAGGAATCCTCATCGTGTTTCGGCGGTGCTCACTCCGCGCCGAGCACGAACTCGTGTTAGCTGCCGCTGTCGATTGATGCGTGCGTGCAGTCGATCCTCGCGCGATCGGATAGGAGAAGAGCGCCATGGAGAATGGACGTGGTGGTGCACTCATACTCGGCACCGAATGTAGTGGGTCCGCTCTGCTTTCCGACTTGATCGGAGAGAGCCCCTCGACCGCAGCCTTACACGAATGTTTTTTGTCCGTTAATCGAGTGATGGACGTTTTCGATTCCAGCCGGCAGACCGGTCGCGAATTCTGGAGGCTGATCAGCGAGCCGAACACGGTACTTCGTGTACTCCACCGAATCGGCCGTATGCCAGCGGAGTTCCGTTACCATTTCAAGGAGCGTCCAAGCGGCTACGAACTGAACATGTGCGGCATTCTGGGTTATACCCTTCCGGGCCTCGATGGGGATCCAGGCGCGTTGTTTAGCAAGCTGGCGAAAGTGGTTCCTGGATTTCCGACCCAGGAGCCTCGTGACCACTGCTTCAAGCTCTTCGATCTCCTGGCGCGCCTATCCGGAAAGGGGAAATGGGTCGAGCGCAGCGGCGCGTCAGCGTTTTTCGCAGCGGACCTGGTGGACAGTTTTTCCGGGATGCCGATCGTATATCTGGATCGAGACTGCGTCGACACCGCTGTCTCCGTGAGCAGATCACCCATCTTGGTGCTCTTTCAGATCGGCTTGCTCATCGCCGAGGACATCGGCATCAACCCATATGCTTCGAATTTCGATTGCGGCTACCAGAATACACCACCGCGCATTGTTCAACTCCTCCCGGAATGTATAACTGCTGAAATATTCGACTCCTTCATCGGCGCCCCGGCGACCATGAAGCGTGCAATTTTATATCTGGCCAGGATGCACCACATCTCAGAAGCCGTTCTGGAGCATGTGCCTGCAGGGATCCTGCTTCGGGTGCGTTATGAGGATCTCGTACGCGCCCCCGAGGACTGTCTTCGCCGTGTCGGTGAATTCCTGGGAATTTCCGACTGCGGCGAGTGGGTCGACGAAATGACGCCTCGAGTCAACCTACGGCCGCCCGGGATTCCTCTCGACGACAGGCAGCGGGGGGAGCTGTACGAGCTCTTCAACATGCTGATCAGTGACCCATCGATGCTCGGCCGAGGAAGAATCGGAGAGGTGATGGACCGGGTGCGTCGATACGGGACCCAGACTGCCCTCCAGTACGCGACGCTCGAAAGACGTGGCGACGGCCGAAAGCATGCGCGGGATTGAATGTCTGGGCGGGCCTCTCCATCCAGGCGGGGAGGTGCGGCGTGACGGAGGCCATCACCAGCCAGATTGCGGCCGGCTCGTGCCCCGCATCCCGCCGATCCGGTCCCACGGCGGACACAATGTTGAACGGCCTCATCAACCGACTGTTGATCGCAGAACTCATCCACGCCCCGCCGCCTGACTCGCGATGTCTCGCATACGTACGTAGAGACGTACGTAGTTTGCCCGACGTGCGAGGCCTTCGGCCGGCGCATGGTGTACGTGAGCGAGCTTCCTGAAACCTGCTAAGCGCCAGGGACGTCCTATGTGCCAATTTGACCGATTGCGCCGGTCGAGCGTAGTGCTCATCGGTAGCTCGTATCCGGTGACGGGGCTATGTCAGGTGTTGCCTTGAGCGCCGACCGACTCCGGTTCGCTGATGCAGATCGCGCAGCGGAGCCCGTCCAGCACCGCACGTACGACACGGCCTCCGGCTGGAGCTTGCGCGGCGCCCAAGTTCATCCCGATGCCGGTGAGGCCCCGTGCGGATCTCGCCGTGCAGCTCTTGTTCGGCGGGCTGCCCCGCTGCCGCCTGGTGAACATCGAACTGGCGGACGGAATAACCACGCACCCGGATTGAGTGGTCAGGGAATCCATGAGCGGCAGGAGGAGTCCTATGTCGAATCCTGAGCGGTCGGCGGCCGTCCTGCCGGATTGTCGGAGGCAACCTGCTTCCGACAGCCGCAGCGCCCCTTCCTCAGCGCTGCAGAACTTGGCATTGCGGCATGAATCCATGAAGAAGGAACTCACGAACCAATCGGCCTATATGGGTGCTGATGCTGTGCGGACGGTCACCGTGCGTATTCATGCCGACGACACCCTCACCCAGGCCGGCCTGTCACATTGCCTGGCGCGCTTCCGGGGCCTGGTGGAAATTGACCCCGATGCGCCGCAGGAACCTGACGTAGTCGTTGTAGGCGTAGTGGGTGCAGGTTCCACGACTTTGGAGTTGCTGCAGACGCTGTCGCCTTCCGGTACCGGCCGCTTTGTGCTCGTTGTTGACGAGGGATGGGACGCTAGTGTGTCCTCGGCTGTGGAACTTGGAGTACGGGCCATTTTGTGGCGCTCGAGATTTTCAACTGCACAATTCGCCCGTGCCGTCATTGCGGTGGCGGAAGGAGAGGGCATTCTCCCTTCCTCGCTGCAGGGCAGCCTTATGCGGGAAATTCAGCATATGCAACGCGAAATGTTGGCCTCGCGCGGCATTACTGCTTCTGGATTCTCTACCCGGGAAATTGATGTTCTCCGGCTTCTCGCCGAAGGCATGGATCTCGAAAAGGTATCCGAGGCACTGTCGTACTCTGAACGCACGATCAAGAACATTCTCTATGGTGCAATGAAGCGCCATAAGCTCCGGAATCGAACACATGCAGTCTCGCATGCCATTCGCTCAGGCCTCATCTAGCCTCTGTCGTCGGTTGGGTGGGTGGAGGGTGTGGGTGTTGGTCGGGTGGGTGCCGGGACGGGGTGGTCGTGGTGACTGAGGATGTGCGGGGTTTGCTTCGGGTGGAGTTTTTGGGGCCGGTGGTTGTGTGGCGGGGTGGGGCCGAGGTGAGGATCGGCTCGGGTAATAGGCGTGCGGTGTTCGCGATGTTGGCGTTGCAGGCGAATCGGGTTGTTTCGCGTGCGGAGCTGGTTGACGGTGTGTGGGGTGATAGTCCGCCTGCGAAGGTGGATGCCAGTTTGTATACCTATGTTTCGGCGTTGCGTGGTGCGTTGGAGCCCGCTCGGTGCAAAGAGTCTGGGGTGCGGTTGCTGGCCACTGTGGGATCGGGCTACTCGTTGAAGCTGGATGCTGACGCGGTGGATGTGCGGGCATTCGAGTGGTTGCTAGAGCGAGGCGGTCGGGTGGGTGGGCATGATCCGGCGCGTGGTGTGCGGACTCTGGATCAGGCTCTTGGTCTGTGGCGGGGTGATGCGCTGTCCGGTGTGCCGGGGCCGTTTGCTGAGTCACAGCGTCTGCGGTTGAACGAGATGCGGCTTACCACGGTTGAGCGGCGTGCTGAGCTGCTGCTCGAGCTGGGTCGTCACGCGGAGGTAATTGCCGAGCTTTCCGGCCTGGTCAACGACTTTCCATTGCGTGAGGGGCTTCGGGTGTTGCTGATGACGGCCTTGTACCGGGCCGGCCGGCAGGCCGATGCGCTGACGGTGTTCCAGGACGGCCGTCGGGCCCTTGTCGAGGGGTTGGGCATTGAACCCGGGCCGGCGCTGCAGCGGGTGCACGGGCTGGTGCTGGCCGGCGACTCGGTTCTGGACGCGCCCGGTGGCCATTCGGCGATCAGTGTCTCGGGCCGGGAACCGCGGCGGGCTGGGCCGTGGGTATCGCGGCCGGCGGTGTTGCGTGGCGCGCCGCCGGTGTTCGTAGGCAGGGCGGAGGAACTGGACACGCTGCGTGGCGCGGTGAGTGACGTTCTCGCCGGGCGTGGGCGGTGTGTGTGGGTGGAGGGCGAGCCGGGTATCGGCAAGTCCAGTCTCCTCGCGGCCGGACTGTCCGGTCTGCTGGACACGGATACCCAGATTGCCTGGGCCGCTGGTGACGAACTCGGTCAGCGTTTTCCGCTGCGGGCCATGCTGGAGTGCCTGGGTGTGACCAGTTCCTCGGCCGATGTGCGCCGCGCTGAGCTGGCCGCGACCCTGCGGGAGGAGACACCGGCCAGTGTCGTGTGGGGGGCGGGCGACCCGGTCCTCGCCGCTATCGACCGGCTGCTCGGGCTGGTCGACGAATTGTGCGCGGACGGACCGCTGGTGCTGGTCCTGGACGACCTGCAATGGGTGGACGAGGCGAGTCTGCTGGTCTGGCACCGGTTGTCGCGCGCCATCGGTCAGTTGCCTTTGCTGCTGGTAGGGGTGTCCCGGCCGGTCCCCCGCCGGATCGAACTGGAACAGGTGTGGCAGGCCGTCTTCACCGCTGGCGGTGACATGATCGCTCTGGGCCCGCTGCCAGGAAGCCGCGTCCATGAGCTCGTGACAGGTCTCGTCGGCGTGCCGCCTGGCGAGACACTGGGCCGACTCATCCACCTGGCCGCCGGGAACCCGCTCTACGCACGGGAGATCGTCGGCGCGTTGATGCGCGAGGACGCCCTGGTCATCCGGTCCGGAATGGCCGATGTGGGCACCGGCTCCCACTACCGCGTACCGCGCTCACTGAACTCGGCCATCAGCCGCCGGCTGGGCTTCTTGTCCGCCCCCACAACCGATGTGCTGCGCCGGGCCACACTGCTCGGTGCCCAGTTCACACTCGGCGACATCGCCGTCGCCTTCGGCCTGCGCATGCCAGACCTCATCCACGCGGTCGAGGAAGCCACCTCGGCAGGCATCATCATGGACGCCGGACCCAGACTCGCCTTCCGGCACTCGCTGATCCGGCACGTCCTGTACGAAGGCATGCCCACCGCCGTCAGAGTCGCACTGCACCGCCAGGCCGCCGAGGCACTCGCAGCAGCCGGCGAACCCGTCGAACGCATCGCCGAACAACTGACCCACACCCACGAAGCCCCCGACACCTGGACGCTGGAGTGGTTGCTAGGCAACAGCGCCGTCCTCGCTCAGCGCGCACCGGACATGGCTGTCCAGTTGCTGCGTGATGTGCTGGCCCAGCCAGCAGTTGCAGCGAACCAGCGGGTACGACTGACCGCCCAGATCGCGCAGATCGACTCCTGGCTCGGCCGGGAACCGGAGACCGAGGCGCGCTACGTGCTGGACCACACCCACGACCGGGATCTGGCCGCTGAGATGCGGTGGATCCTGGCCCACACCACCTATCGGCGGGGCGCCGTAGAGAAGGCCGTGGACCAGCTCAGGGCTGGCGTGCGCGACCCATTGACGCCGCAGATCTGGAAGGCGCGGCTAGAGGCACTGCTGGCTGTGATCCAACGTTCCGGTCTGGACGATCTCGACGCCGCCCTCGCCACAGCGCGCAGCGCGCTGGCGAACGCCGAGCGAGTGGGGGACCGATTTGCGACCGCGCACGCGCTGCAGACCCTTTGGGAGGTCAACTGCAACCGTCGCGACCACGCCAAGGCGTTGGGCTACATCGACCGGGCCCTGGAGGTGGTCGCTCAAGACCCTGATCTGGCGCACCTCAAGGTGTTGCTGCTGGACAACCGGATCTTCTGTCTGCAAAACCTGGACCGCCTGGCGGAGGCGGACGACACACTGGGCAGGGCCCAAGAACTGCTGGCCGCCAACGCTATGCCCGGCGGCGTGCACATTTCGACGGCCGTGCACGACTACTGGCTTGGCCGCTGGGACAACGCGCTAGTGGAGCTGGACGCTGTCGTTGTTGACGGCCCGGAGGTCACCTTTTACGGACTGCGGGAACGCTGTGCAACGCTGCTGATGCACGGGGTTGCCGCGCTGATTGCCGGCCACCGCGATCATGCCGATGAAGCCCAGGCACTCCTGCGTAGCGCGGCCGCCTACCCCGTCGTCACCATGAACGACCGCGACAACTCTGACTTCCTGTTGGCTGCTCAGTCGCTTGCGGCTGAACAGGACGGCCGGGTTGACGGCGCGATTGCGGCGATGGAACCGATTCTGCGTCCGGTCTACGGGCGGATGCTGCTACGGCACCAGTGGTTGCCCCAGCTGGTCCGGCTTGCCCTGTCCATCGGGGACACCGAGTCCGCACAGCAGGCACTGCGGGTCTGTGAGGCAGAGTCGAAGTTGGAAGCGGTCCCGGCGCGGGCACACGCAGCAACGGCCCGATGCCGTGGGCTGATCGCGGGCGATCCTGCGCCGGTTCTGGCGGTGGCGGAGCACTACCGCGCGGTCGGCCGTCAGATAGAACTGGCCGAAGCGCTGGAGGACGCTGCCGTACTGCTGGCTGGGCGCAGCGACATGGAAGGCGCCCGGCGCGCATTCGACGAGGCGGTCACCATCTATGCCGGTCTGGGTGCTGCCTGGGACACGCGGCGCGCCGAGTCCCGGTTGCGCCCCTTCGGTATCCGGCAGGAAAGCCCCGTGCACATACCGCGGCCGGCCAGTGGTCGGGAGGCGCTGTCGCCGATCGAGGAACGCGTCACCGAGCTCATTCTGCTTGGAAAATCCAACCCAGAGATCGCTGCCAAGCTGGAGCTGTCCCGCAAGACAGTACAAGCCCACGTGAACCGCATACTGGGGAAACTGCATGTCGACTCCCGCGCAGATATCGGTGCACAGGACTGGGCAGGCTCACGACTAAAGCGGGTCAACCGACCATGACCACAACGACACGTGAGCCCCTGCGGGTGGCGTTGCTGGGCTCGCTCCGCGCTTGGCGAGGCGACGTCGAACTCGGCCTTGGACCGAGTAGGCAGCGTGCCGTGTTCGCCATGCTCGCGGTTCACGCCAACCACGTTGTCTCCCGTGAGGAATTGATCGACGGAGTGTGGGGGCAGGATCGGCCGGCCAGCGTGGACGGCAGCCTGCATACGTACGTCTCGGGGATGCGGAGAGCACTTGAGCCCCATCACAGCGGCCGCGGCAACTGGCAGGTGCTTGCGACACTCGCGTCCGGCTACCGTCTTCATCTCGATCCCGACGGGCTGGACCTGCACAGATTGCACGTTCTGCGCGAGCAGGCCCGACACCAATGGTCCGGCAACGATGCAGCTTCGGCCGTGCGAACTCTTGATGCCGCACTGGAATTGTGGAACGGCGATGCATTCACGGGTGTCCCCGGCCCGTTCGCCGAGGGGGAACGCGCTCGGCTGTGTGAGCTGAGGGTGAACTGTCAGGAGCAACGGGCCGAAGCCGCATTGGCGATCGGTGCGCACCGCGAGGCAGTCGCGGATCTTACCGGACTTCTCCGCGACCACCCATTGCGCGAAGAGCTCCGCCGACTGCTGATGATCGCGCTGTGTCGCTGCGGGCGCAACGCCGAGGCACTGGAGGTGTTCCAGGATGGCCAACGGGTGCTGGCCAGGGAATTGAGCGTCTCGCCCGGCGCGGCGCTGCGGCAGGTGCACCAACAGATCCTGGCCAACGATCCCGCATTGTCGGGCCGTGAGCCAGAGTCTCCATCGGTTCCGACGACCCCGCATGGCAATTCCTCGCCTGCCGCAGCCGTGCAGCGAAAACGCGCGTCTCAGATGAAGCTTGTCGGCCGGCAAAGCGAGCTGAAGCAGTTTCGGCAGCAGCTGAGCGAGGTCGCTGGTGGAACAGGCGGTGTGCTGTGGGTGGAAGGCGAGCCCGGCATCGGCAAGACCCAACTCCTCGCGACGGGTCTTGCCCAAGCAAATGACGCTGGTTGCCACCTGGCCTGGGCATCCAGCGACCAGATGAACTTGTTCCCACTGCGGGTGATGATGGATTGTCTGGAAGTCACACCCGACTCACCCGACCCCCGCCGCGCGGAGTTGGCCGCCGCCCTGCACACCGACTCCCCAGCCCCGACTATTTGGAGCCAGAGCGATCCCCTCCTTTGGGCCATCGATCGCATACTGGGCCTGGTGGACAAACTGTGCGCGGAGGCACCGCTGGTCCTGGTCATGGATGACCTGCAGTGGGCCGACGAGGCGAGTCTCCTGGTCTGGCATCGGCTTTGCCCGCTGACCAAACGGATTCCCCTGCTCATGGTGGGTGCGTGCCGTCTGACACCGCGTCGGGCGGAACTGGACACCTTGCGGTTCGGTGTCGAGTCCAGCGGTGGGCGGGTACTGGACCTCGGACCGCTCGCCCCGTCGGCCGCCGTCGAGCTGATCGGTCAGGTGGCAGGTGCCCAGCCTGGTCCGAGGCTGCGAGCATGGGCAGATCGGGCAGCTGGCAACCCGCTGTACCTGCGCGAGATGGCAGAGGTCATGGCCCGGGAAGGTGTGTTGCACCTCGATGCGGCTACAGCCGACATCGCTGATGAGAGCTATGAGCTATCGGTATCGCTGGCATCAATGGTCTCCCGCCGACTGGACTTCTTGTCCCACGACACCAGGGAAGTACTGTGCCGGGCAGCACTATTGGGTGTGGAGTTCGCTCTGACCGATCTCGCAGCCGTGCTGGACCGACCGGTCTCTGATCTGCTCAGTCTCATTGAGGAAGCAATGTCGTCCCGCATCGTGGTGGACGCCGGACCACGGCTCGCTTTCCGGCACCCACTCGTCCGGGAAGCACTCTACGGCGGCATCCCCATGGCAGAGCGCATCGCGTTGCACCGCTACGCCGCGGAGGCGCTGGCTGGCGTCCGGTCGCCGGTAGAGCGTGTGGCCGAGCAACTCGTTGCCGCCGAAGTCCCGGTTGACAGGTGGGTACTGGACTGGGTGGCCGCGAACATCAGCGCGGTGACGCGTCGTGCCCCCGGCATCTCGGCGTACCTGCTGCGCAAGGCATTGCAGGTATGTCCGAGCACCGACGGTCGCTGGGAAGCGCTTGCGGCGGAACTGGCCAGGCTACCGGCCTGATCGCATCGTCATTGGAATGGAGCTTGCTACCGATCCAGTGCATGTGTCATCAGGCTTGAGTGCTGTGCCGCTGACGATGATCGACCATCGACGAGCCGGTAGAACTCCGGTAGGACTCCTCGGGTCGATCGGAGGGCGCAGAACAACTTGCCGGCGGACGTCGATGTCGTTGTCGGTGTGGCCGGGCCGGTGGTCGAGGACGACTGTCAGGCCGACCGGGGGTCCCGCGCTCGCCTGGCAAGTGTTTGACGGTGCCGCTGATCAACGTGCCGTGCGGGAGCTCGCATCCGCCCGGATTCAGGATGCCCGTATCGCCGATCTGCCAGTGCCTGCCGCAGTGATCCGGTCGATGGCCTCGCGCCGCTGAGCGACAGTGACGACGGGACATGTCGTCGGCGGGACTGAGCCACCCGCCCGCAGACAGCACCACGTCCGTCAGGTCGAAGAGCATACTGACGCACTCATACAGGAAGTCCTGGAACTCCACCCAATTACGGACAACGCCCCAACGGAATCGCCCTTCGAGACTTATCCGGTAGATGCGTCACAGCGGTCGTGCTTCACACTCCATGGCTTGACACTTCGAGCGTGTAGGACGGCCGCTCCCGCTGTCCAGCCAGCACACCCTTCACCACCAGCGCACATCTCAACCAGTAGAAGGCGAAGTTGGGAAACGCACTCAGGGCGCCCCTGGAGACAGCCTGCGGTACGACTGTGTGGGGGTGACAGTGAGGGTGGCCATCGAGGCCACTCGGGATCGGGTTGAGCTGCCGTCAAGAATTCGTGAAGTCTCCTCAAGCACAGTGGAGCACACAGATCGACCCGCTCCGGTGAGGGGGCGGTCCGCATCGAAATGTCGCCACTCTCAGCGAGACGATTAGCTCTTGGGTTTCCTATGGCGCGTGCCGTCGTCGCGCAGCGTAAGAGGCGTCGGCGCGGCTCCCGCGGGTCATCCCACGCAATCGCTGACCGCCACCGCGACGCGACAACCACGGAGGATCCCTGTCGCTTTCGCCTGGCGGTGACGAGCAGGCACCATGCAGGGCACGGATTACGGTCCCATGGAGCAACTGACCTGCCCCTACCAGCCAATTGTCAGATTTGGCGCGACGAAGAGACCTATTGAGTGGCGATGCTACGGAAGAGGTAAGCAGGTGACGCCGGAACGCTCGCTGGTTTTCCCAGAACGATTCCGCTGGGGGGCGGCAACGTCGGCCTTTCAGATCGAAGGAGCGCCAAAGGAGGATGGGCGCGGGCCATCCATCTGGGACAATTTCGTTCCAAGTGCGGAAAACAGTGTCAGTGGGGACGACGGCACACGCGCGTGCGACCATTACCACAGGTTCCGTGACGACGTCGCGCTGATGAGCGAGTTGGGACTGCCCGCCTACCGCTTCTCAGTGGCGTGGCCACGAGTGCAACCGGATGGGAGGACGTTCGAGCCGCGTGGGATGTCATTCTACGATCGACTCGTCGACGAATTGCTTGAATGTGAGATCGAACCTGTCGTCACGCTCTATCATTGGGACTTGCCACAAGCGCTGGAAGATGCAGGCGGTTGGACCAACAGGGTCACTGCACAGCGATTCGCCGACTACGCTCAGCTTGTGTATTCCGTACTGAGCGATCGGGTGGCGGATTGGACTACGTTCAACGAGCCGCTCGTCGCCGCATTTCTCGGTTATGGCAGCGCAGTACACGCACCCGGACGTGCAAACTCAGCTGACGCGCTGCAGGCCGGCCACCACATGCTTGTCGGCCACGGGCTAGCTGTTAAAGCTATGCGAGCGCAGGAAACAGCCCATAGGAAGTTCTCCGTGGCACTGAACTTCTCGCCGGTGCTGCTGGAGGTGAATGATGAGGAACATCGGGAAGCCGCCCGGAAATTTGACGGTCTGCACAACAGATGGTTCCTCGACGCTGTGACCGGAAGGGGGTACCCGGCGGATGTGCTTGATGACCTTGCGCACCTCCGTGCGCTGGAGCCGGTACTGCGGGACGGTGACTTCGCGTTGATGTCGGCTCCGATCGACTGGCTCGGCGTCAACTACTACGCACCGAGCCGGTTGGCGCCGATGGCTGCTGACCCGAGTGAGTTGGGCAGCAACCCCCTGCCCGGCCTTCGGGGATCCGGCCTTCTTCCCGCGCGTGGACCTCTCACGTCGTTTGCGTGGGAGCGAACACCGGCCTCACTGACCGATCTGCTGGTGTGGTTGCACCAGCGACATCCAGGCCTTCCCTTGGAGGTGACCGAGAACGGCGCCGCCTTCAGAAATGTAGTGGGGGACGGCGGCGGGGTGCACGACAAGCAACGCGTCAACTGCTTGGCCGACCATCAGCGGGCAATCCACACGGCCATCATGCAAGGCGCGGACGTACGCGGCTACTTCGCCAGGTCACTGCTGGATAACTTCGAGTGGGCAATGGGGTACTCACAGCGGTTCGGCATCGTGCATGTGGACTTCGACACCATGCGCAGGTCGGTCAAGGACAGCGGACGGTACTTCGCTCAGGTCATCGCGGACAATGCGGTCCCAGCCGGCCTTCTGGTGCCCAACGGCCCTCCGGTCGGCGAGGGCGACCTCACCCGGATAAGCTGAGATTGTTCTCAACTTCGCCGGTCCGGCGTCTGATTGACGGTGTGGTCCCGGGCCTGTCAGTCAAGAGATTCTTGGTTGAGGGAAGTGGCGGAGTGATGCGTCGCCATGAACTGTCCGATGCCAAGGGGGCGTTCGTCCGGCTGCGGGGAACTTCCGGGCGGGCCACGGCCTGGCGAGAGGTGCGGGGCGTGATGCCGATTTGCCCCCCGGCGTATAGGGCATCACCGGGGCGCCGCCCTCGGGACACATGACGAAGCAGCGTACGACGGTGTGCTCGTCTGACGGGAGAACCACACCGAACAGGTCCAGGAGCCCGGTGCTCTTCGGGTGCAGCCACTCGTCGGCCAGGCTGTCAGGACGGTTCTGCAGACGTTTCGGCATCACCCGCCTGCCTGAGTGCGGGCCGAGCGGCCGTAGCGCGCTTGCTCAGGCTGGCGACGATGGTGTCGAGATACTGGCTCAGACCGGTGGTGAATGTATGCACGGCGGGGCAGACTGTAGCCCTGGATGCGCAGTCCAAGGCTGCCTCTTGCAACGGAAACAGACCTCACGAGACCTGGGTTCGCACCAGCTTGGGCTCATGTGTTCCGTGGAGTCAGCGTAGCCAGGTTGACTGCAGCGTGCCCGATTCGACGCCCCTGGGGCTCCTGGTGGGGCGTGGCCGAACCGGTCACTGGACAGTGGGACTCGCTGTCCAGCGCCCCATGCAACGTGGCAGTTCGCCGCGGGTAGCGTGGCGCTTTCTCACGGGAGCGGTGCGGCTATCGAGGGGAGGGGTCGAGCGAGCAGCCCGAGGGAGTAGAGCAACTCGATGCCTACTTGCTCACGGACGTGCTGTTGTGCGTCGCCCAAGTCGAGCAGCACCTCACCCAGCACCGCGGTATGTACAGTCACTTGGGTGCCGGGAGGGTGGAGGGCCGCTGAGGCTGCCAGCTCGTCGCCGTACGGGGCGTGCAGAGTCGTGTTCGGCGACTGGTGCCGTACGAGCTGCTCGTCTTCCACCACGCCATCAAGACCGGTGTTCGATGCTCGGGCAGCGGGCTGGTTGGCGCGACGGAAAGGCACGTCACCCCAAGTGCCTGTCGTTCTGTGGCACGGGCCGGTACAGGGGCTGCCGAAAGGATCTGGGTCGCTCGTGAAGTGAGCCCGCTGCGGGGCGATCGGCGGCGCGATATCTGGCTGCCGGCTGTCTACCGGAGCAGCGGACCTCCAGGCGCTCTGCGTGCCTTCGCCGGTCCGGGCCGGGGGAATCGCCAACCGGTCGGGAGGGTCGACCGCCCGGTGAGCATTCTGAAGAGTTCTTGTCTCTGCCGTGCTGTGAATGGTCAAGTTGGTGGGCTCTTCGGGACGGCTCGTGTTGCGTTCGGACGTCGCCCCTTGCGTCGTAGCAACTTCCATGGCGGCCTCGCTGTGTGGCGCAGAGTGATGGATTATCTTTTGCGATGCGCCAGACGCATCGTTTGCCAGCATCCATCACCCGGTCCATAGCGGCTGCAGAGGTGTCGAATTCTTGCCCATTCAAGCACCGGCCTCTGGGGCAACTAGGCAGGCTGCTTTGAACGCCGTACTCGCGGAATTCATTTCATATGCGTTTGGTCTATGACAAAGTCATTCTTGATCGACGTGGGCGAGTTCTGCACGCCGTCATATTCGATCAGTACGTATGATGGTAGTGAGGGTTCTGGCATGCTGGTCCTCTGGAAAGCGTCGCGTCGAGCAACCCGGCCTTGATGCCTCCCGGCAGAGCTGCGGCGTCCGGCGTCCTCGTGGGCCCCCATCGCCCTTGTCGGCCTTCCCGTTTCACCGAGCCTTTCTCTCGCTTAGGTCGAGGCCCGCAGCGTGCACGGCCGGCTGCAACGTGAATTCGCAGACATGGTCAGGCGGTTGAGTGCGGTGAAATCGCCGTGCAAGTAGGAAAGTACGATCAAGAAGGGCAGGGAATTGGCGGCAGTCTGCCCCGATCGAGGTGCGGCGGAACTCGCGGCCACAGGTCCCGATGTGGTCCGCCCAATGCTGATCTGTCCAGGCTCGCACAATGGGGGAGCTGCAATGAGATCCTTTTTGCCGCCGTGAGACCGCGGATCATGGCACTGATCGCGACGGCGCTTTCTACTTTGCGCGTCAGGAGACAGGTGGACGAATATAGTCCCGGCCCCGGCACAGCTGCAGCAGCGACGTCGCCACCGCAATCCCTTGCTTGCCGAGGGCGTCGTTGTAGCGGTCGAGAATCTCCCCCTCGCGGGTCAGGCAGAGCCTGCGTCCGCCCGACGCCAGCCGGGCGCGCTGCACCTGTGCCGAAACGAGCATGCGGTTCCAGATCAGTCTGATGATCGCATCGTCGAGATCGTCGATGCACCGTCGCGCTTCCGCGATGGTCTGCTCCGCGGGCTGCCCGGTCATGGGTGCTGGTCCGCGTACGGCATCGCTCGCCTCCGGCGCCACCCTGGCCCCGGCCTCCTCCGCACCGGTAGTCCCGGTTGAAACGGTCATGGCGGCTCACCTCGCCGTTCGGTTGATGTGCGGGTCTTCGGAGAGCCCCAGGCCCTTCCCGGAGTGTGCGGTCCGGCTCAGGACGGGCAGATGCTGGGCCCAGCCCTCGCCGTACGCCGCCGGCTCGATCTGCCGTGGTGTGTCTCAGGTCTCGCCTGACGAGCGCTGCTCGTCAGTACAGTGGATGTGCGAGTCGCCAATGACCGTCGACGGTTGACAGGGAGCATCCGGTACACCGGATTTGCCCACATACACCTTTGTGACCTTGCCGTCGCTGTGGCTGCCGCAGACGCCATCCCGAGCCGCTCGGCGCTGCAAGCAGGGTGCGTGAGGCCCGTAACGCTTTCAGGTGTGTCGAGATGACCTGCGTTTGCTCCTTTATCCCGCGAGGACGCGGTTGTGCACGCGGGCGATGGCGAACATGGCCAGTTGGACGCTTTCCAGCAAGTGAGCTCCAGCTTGGCGGGTTCGAGAGGGCTCTGGAATGACCAGGTCGGTGCCTCAGTAGCCGCCGCCGCGATCACCATGGTCTTGGCGTCGGCGGCCTTGGCTGCCGAACACTCCCATGCGTTGCGGTCGTTGCGGTTGTCTTACACTGGCCGGCCGGCGGAGACGACGAGCCGGGTGGCGGCGGCGTCGACGACGACTTGGCGGTAGTCGAGTACCTGCAGTTCGTGGATTGCTCGGCGACGGGGATCAGCGTGCCGTCTACGATCAGCACAGGGTCCTCGCGGAGCCGTATGCGAGGCTGCGTTCGAGTGGCGTGGCGCGGGGTCGATGATGCTGCCAGCGGCCGCCATCGACATCCCGAAGACGGAGCGAGCTGCCGCGGGGTCTGGTTCGTCCGCCAGCGCGCGGCTACCAGCAGGGTCCGGTCCTCCAGCGGCGGGCTCTGCTCCATGAACCAGCGCATGATCGCATGAGGGTGCCGTGCTCGTCGTGGCTGTGGATGCGCACGATCGGCTCGAGGTCCGGATCCTCGTCTGGTATCACCGCCACCAGGAAGGCAGGGTCGCAGTTGAGTCGCCGCGTTGGGCGTCTCAGCTCACGCAGCCGTGGCCGGGCTGCCTCGCTCAGATCCAAACACCAGGCATCGTCTGGCACGGCGTAGAGGAACTGAACGGCGTAGTGACGGCCTGCATGAGCACGCAGTTCTGGCATGCCAGCCGGCTGACAGCTGATTCGGCAGGGACTTGCGAGTACCGCGGTCAGCACCTGGTGCGCGACCCAGCCAACGTTGGCGGGACAGCCCTTAGGCATGGGAACCTGAATCGGCCAGACGGCTACTGAGATTGGGCAGCGGTCGAAAGACAGGCCCAGTGAGTGGCGCCGCCGGGGTAAACGCAGGCGCCGTGAGCGGTTGCCACGGCATTGACGATGCTCAAGCCGCGGCCGTGTTCGTCGGGCTCGCAGGAGGCCGTCCAGTCCCCTTCGCGGAGGGCTGATCCACCGTCCGTGACTTCCAGCCGAAGCTGGCGGTGACGGTGCTCGTGGATCAGGTGCAGCGCCAGCGGCGGCTGCGCATGTTCAATGGCGTTGGTGACCAGCTCGGAGACCACGAGCATGGCCGTTTCGGTCGTTTCCTGGTCCACGTGCCAACTGGCAAGGACTGCAGCGGTGATGTCACGTGCGGCGCCTGCTGCTTGTGGTTGGTGCTCTAGTCGCCACGTGTTGGCATCGACCGGGTCATCGGGGAGCGACTCGACGACGGGCCGGCGCGCTCGTGTTCCCGGCCTGTCCCAGGTGCTGGTCCCGGCAGCGCTGGGGTGATGCCGTGTGGGGGTGCCACGGGGCTGCGCACTGATGTCGACCGCATCGGCAGCCGTGATCGGATCGGGCTCGTGCACGGCGACCCGTACTCGGTTCATGGTCCCTCCAGAGGAGCTAGCCGATGCCTGTAGTCCAATGTGTCCGAGAGGGCTTCACGAACCCTGAACGGCAGCTAAACCCAATACCGGTGCTTTAGGGGCCTTTCTGGCGTCTGCTGGTGGGTTTGGTGGGCGGGACGAGTGTGATTGCCGCGGTGGGTGGTTGGGGTGGGTTGCGGTGGTGGGTGTGTTTGAGGTGCCAGTTGGTCATCTTGCGTTTGATCACCCGGGGGTTGGCACGTGGTCTGCGGGGTGGGAGGAGTCGTTCCACCAGCTCACCGGCTGTGTGCGTCAGGGCTCTCTGGAGTCGTGAGGGGGAAAATGCCGCCTGGTCGGTGACGTGGCGGCGTACGACACGAAGGGTGCGGGTGAAAGAGATCCGGTCGGGGTCGAGGCCGGTTTGGTGTGCGGTGTGGTGCATGACATCCCTCAGTGCGTGGTGCACGAGGAGGAAGCCGTAGATTTCCTGCTCGACGCCGTCGGGATGTTGCGAGCGCAGGACGAGTTGGTGCCCACCCTGATGGGTCTTGATCTCGTCCAGGGTGCTCTCGATCTCCCACCGCTGGTGATAGAGGCCAGCGAGCTCGGCAGCTGGCGCCTGGGCCGGGTCGCAGAGGGTGGTGATCAGCCGGTAGACCGTGTCGTCGCCGTCGCTGCCGAGGGTGTACTCGATCACTCGGACCCGGGCCGGATCAACGCGTTCGCGGTCCCTCGTGGCAGCGATTTCCGACAGATACGAGCCATCCTCGAAGGTTTTGAGGAGCGGGAGCACGATGTTCTTGCGGACCCGCCACAACAGGTCCGCGCCCGTGCCTGAGGCGGCCCGCCACAGCTCGAAGCCTGTAATGCCGCGGTCGGCCAGGAGCAACATTCACGGCTTGAGCCGGTCCAGCAGCCCGGGGATCAGTTTCTGCTCGTGAACCGACAGCGGACCGGTCGCTGCGCCGAACACCGCATGCGTCCCGCATTCAACCAGCGCAGCTATCCTCACCTGCGGATACGCGCTCCGCTGCTGCCCCCGGCCCGAGCCAGGCCGGCCGAAGAATTCACCGTTCGCTTCCGTGTCCGGGACGTCGAAGACGGTCCCGTCCACCGCAACCAGCCGCCACCGCCGATACCAGGCACCGACCGTCTCCTCGTCAGCCACCGGACTGCACACCCGGGCAAACAACACCTTCAGCGGCTCCGGTCCCAGCCGGCGGCGAGCCCTGCCGATCGCCCCTGTGGTGGGCACCCGCCACGGTTTCTCCCACCGCCGCGCCCGTTCCAGACCCTGCGTCAAAAAGCCGGGCCACCTCCTCATAGCCCTGCCCGGAGAACAGACACATCGCCAGCACGAAATACACCACCACCCGAGCCGGCAACAACCGGGAGCGCTGCTCGAGCCGCCCGCACTCCACCACTACTTCATCCACCAACTCTGGCGGAAACACACGCGTCAGAACACCCAGAGCAATCCGATCCGACAGACGCTCACCCGACAACTTCACCTGACCGGGCCTCGGCACACCAAGACAACGACCCACCACCAACAAAGTCACCGGTATTGCAGCTAAACCATGTCCTGGATGCTTCTACGCGCAGGTCAGCATGGCTGTCGCGCCAGCCAGTGCCGCGCGGTGCTCGTGCTGATTGAGCAGGAACTCTTCAGGCGTACGCTGCCCCCTTGGCAGGACTCGCCGCTGGCCGGGGGCTGCTTAGCGTTCTGTCGGCCGTGGATGCGGGGCCGGTGTCGCAGCTCGCTCACTTGGTCGGGGGCGGCATCGGGCGGCGCCCGACCAGGTCGTTAGTGCCTGACTGAGAACCGGTGACCGTAGGTGGAGTGTCACGTTCGGGTGGCGTGGTGATGAGGAGTGGGGAGTATGCAGAACTGGACTCCCGTAACAACAGCGGTTACCAAGCCAAACCGTTGTCACAGGAGCCGTGTCATGCTGTTGTATCCTTCCGAACCCACGATGCCAACTCCGCGGCTCCTTCGTCGTGTTGTTGCCTGGCCTGCCGGTTCGGGCAGAGAGCCGTGTGTGCCGGGCGTCCGCGGCGTTATCCGTCGGACATGAGAGAAGCGGAATGGCAAGTCACCGTACCGTTGCTGCCTCTTGCGGCCTGGCGGTGGGGCCGGAGGGGCCGGCCGGAGAAACACTGACGCCGAAAGAGTGTCGATGCGATCAGGTATGTGTCGGTCAATGGCTGCAAGTGGCGGCCCTGCCCTGCGACTTCCCACGCCTTCTTCGTGCCGTGGGCGCGGGCCCACGTCGACGCTCTGCACGACACACTCCGCGACCGGCTCCCGCGGCACGACGGCCGCGATACCGAGCCGAGCGCTGCCATCATCGACTCGCAGTCCGTACCGGCCCGCCGAGACTATCGCCACGGACAGTCGTGGCTGGGACGCGGGCAAGAAGGCGAACGGCCGCAAGCGGCACATCGCCGACGACACACTCGGTCCTTCTGCTGGTGGTGCTGGTCACCACCCCTCAGTGCAGGACTGCGACGACGCTCGGCCGCTGATCTCCCGTCTGCCGCAACTCCACCCCCGCATCACCTGAGTGAGGGCCAACCGCAGATACGCTGGCAAGCTCGTGACCTGGACAAAAGAGCAATGTCTCCTCACCTTCGACATCGTCAGACGCACCGACGACGCCAAAGGCTTTGTCGCTCAGCCCCGCCGATGGATGGTCGAGCGCAGCCTGTCCTAGATCTGCCGCAGACGACGCTGCGTCCGCGACTACGAACGTCTACCAGAGCATCACGAAGCCGTGCTGAAGTGGTCAAACATCCTCATGACCCGCCGCCTCGCACGACACACACCTCACACACCCGCCAGTCCGTCACCGGTTCTCAGTCAGGCGCTGAGAGGGCGTACACCATCAACGCCTCTTCGAGGAAAGCCACATGGCATCCGTGGAACCCGGGGCCACGGCTGAGCCGGGCGGGGGGTCTGACCCTCGTTCGAGGTCAGATGTTCAAAGTGGCTAGGGCTGCCCGCGTGAGTCGAGGCCCTTCGGCTGGTGAGAGATGTATGACATCTCAACGCTTCAGCCTGGGGGCGTCGTTCGCAAAGAATCGAGCCGCGCTCGACCTGACATGTGCGCTCGTCGAGCGGTCACGGTGCTGAGCGTCACGTTCTCGTGGACAGCACTCTGGCTCCGAGCATGATCGCCCGATCCTCTAGATGAGTCCACAGCGTATGGCGTGGGATACGGCGTGTGTCCGGTTGCGGAGTTGGTGTCGCTTCATTGCGTTGTAGAGAATGTTCTTGATGGTGCGCTCGGAGTAACGCAACTTTTCTGCGATCTCTTCCAGATCCCGACCTTCGGCCAGCAGCCGGAAGACGTCAATTTCGCGTTCGGAAAATCCGGACGGCGTGAGACCTTGAGGTTCGAGAACTTCACGGTGGATACGTTGGACCTGCTGCATGAGACTGCCCTGCAGTGTCGGAGGGAAAAACCCCTCCCCTGTCACAACAGCACTGACCGTCCGGGCGAAGGCAGCGGCGGAGAAACTCGTGCGCAAGAGCACGGCTCGTACTCCACATTCCACAGCTGCGGATACGTCAGCATCCCATCGTTTACTGACGATGAGCACGAAACGGGCTGACCCGCTTGGGGACAGAGACTTTAGCAACTTCAATGTGGAAATGTCAGCGTTCTCCACGGCTACGGCGAACACGTCGGGCTCTTCTGCCGAGTCGGGACAGGCCTCGGTCAGGTCAGAACATTGCTGCAGCAGGTGGGCTAGACCGTTGTACGTGATTGTGTCGGAGGCGTGGATTCTCACGGAGGTGCCTCGTGTGCGTGGAACCACCTGGGCAGGCACGCTTAGGGTTCGCTTCGCGGCCTCTTCCCGAGTCCGCATTGCGGGATTGGAGTTATAGCCTCTGGTCTCGCTCACTTGCTGCCACCCTTGGTCAGGTCGCCGTCTGCGCTGCGAATCATTGTGCTGCGATGCGGCGGGGCACGGGTTGAGCGCTTGCGCGCCACAGGTCCCTCAGCGTGCGGACCTGGCTTGCCGGCATCGTTGGACGCATTGATACCGAAGCCCTCTCTGGTCCCTCGATCCGCCGGGCGTTAGTCGCGGGCATGGCAGTGGTGATGGGATCCGGCTGGTGCCATGCGACGCGTGCTCGGTTCATCGTTCCTCCAAGGACCCGGGCCGATCTATGTGCTCCAAGGTGCCCGAGGGGACTTCACGAAGTCTTGACGGCAGCTCAACCCGGTCTCCGGTGGCTTCGGCGGTACGCCCGCGAGGTCACTCCAGGTAGCTCCGGCAGGCTGTCAGCCGGAAGCAGCCTGCACTTGCCCGTCGGCCCGTGCGGCTGTATCGCTTGTCGGGCGTTGCGACGCGCCGGGAGGGCGCGGTCGTGCGTTCCTCGGCGGCGCGATCGTCCGCGGCCGGGGCGGGAAGGTCGCAACGTACCGGAGAGGGGCGATCTGCCCGCAACGCCAGCGATTCCGGTAGACCTCTGGTGACCGGTTCACAGAGGGAGTAGGCCGGCGTGTATGAGGTCCAGCGTCTGCTCAGGCAGGGTAGGAGGTCGGCACTCGGTTGCGGAGCTGGTTGAGGGGTGACCCCGCTACCACGTCCATGCGGCAGTCGGCGAGGGGGGTAGGGGTCGGCTGGGATCAAACGACGGTCCCGCCGCTGACTGCGCCCCGGGCGATGAAGGAATCGCACCTTCATGCTTGAGAGTGACTGCCAACCGACGCGAGGTGCCTCGTGGGGCTTTGGTGCACGAGGTGCGGGCGGAAATGCGTACCCCGAATCGAAGAGGCGCGTCTGGCGGCTCTGGGTGCTCGGCATGGAAGCCTCCGTGACCTCGTGAAAGGATGCGAGGTCCTCTATCCGGTGCGCGAGAGCGTTTCCAAATTTCCCAGAGGTACACCCATGGTCAGTCTCAATCCCGTAAGCTGGCGCCGATCGGCCTCACAGAGGGTGCCCTGGCGACGGGAGCGCTGCAACATCCCTTGTGGTATTGATTGCCTAATGGGCAAGCATTCTGCCCATTATGGGCGCCCCGAGCTGGAGACGCTTCCTATTTTCGCCGCAACGGGTTTGGAATGAGTGCGGCCTTCCGTTCTCGCACACCTGGCAGACGCGTGCACTACGGACGGCGATAGCAGTACTCGATACCGCATGTTCGTGAATCCGACCTCAACCGCGAGATCAGGTGCCTTTTGCCTACATTATGTCGCCCGTTCGTTTGGGTCCCGGAGTACACCATCTCGATGAACGAGACGCTGGATATGTGCCGTCGGCTGCACGCCGACCACGAGAAGCTGCCGCTGATCCTGCGCATGGTAGAAGATACGGGTATCCGAGAACGGCACCTGATCCAGCCGATAGAGCAAACTTTGCAGCATCCAGGCGTCGAGGCCCGTAAACGGATCTATCTGAGCGAAGCCCGGGCTCACGTTCCCTCGGTGATACAGCAGGCTCTTGCATCGGCCGACGTTGCAGCCGAGGACATTGACGCGATCGCGTTCGTATCATGCAGTGAATTCAATATGCCCCCACTGACCGCGTCGATGATCAACGCCATGGGCTTTCGAAAGGACGCACGGCAGATTCCTATCGCCCAACTCGGCTGTGCGGCCGGTGGTGCGGCGATCAACCGGGCCCACGATTTCTGCATCGCTTACCCGGACACCAACGTACTGATTGTGGCCTGTGAGTTCTGCTCACTGTGCTATCAGCCCATGGATATGGGTGTTGGATCGGTGCTGTCCAACGGCCTGCTCGGTGATGCCATCGCAGCCGCGGTGATGCGCGGCGCTGGCGGCATGGGGCTGAAGCTGGAGCGCAACGCTTCCTATCTCATCCCGTACACCGAGAATTGGATGCCCGATGAGGCCGTGGCCACAAGCTTTGACTTCCAGGCGGAGAGGCGTGTTCCGGGAACCATCTCTCTGCTGGCGCCCTCCCTGCACATGCTGGCAAGCTCGCACGGCTGGAATGCCTCCAAGCTCGATTTCTACGTCATCCATGCCGGAGGCCCCGGCATTCTGGACGGACTGAGCCGCTTCTTGGCTGTCGAGCCGGATGCCTTCCGCCACAGTCGGGCCACTCTGACCGAGTACGGCAACATCGCCTCGGCAGTGGTGCTTGACGCCCTGCGCCGGCTGTTCGACGAAGGTCTGCCCGAAGGGGTCCGCGGCTTGGTCGCTGGATTCGGCCCCGGCATTACGGCCGAAGCCTCTCTGGGGACCTGGGTCACCGAAAGCTTCGCGCCGACCCCAGGCCGGAATCGAGCGTCCGGCGACTCCTGAAGCCACTGTGCTGCCCACGACAGATCCTGCGGAGGGCAGTTCCTCCGCTCAGGAGATGGAAGCCGCCTAACTGGTGGCGGAGAAGCATCTTCGCGAGGGCCGGACTTGGCCGACCTATGAGGGGGCCTGCGTGCCCGTTGACGACTCTCATCATCGGCGGCAGCGCGATGGCGGCAATGGCCACCTTCGTCGCCGGGCTCTGACCAGCCGCGCAGCAACGACCCGTTGTGTCCGTCACGGCGGAATCCCACACCTGCGTGCGCCGGCCGCCGCAGGCCGGAGTGGCGTACCGTATCGCCCCGCGTGATTCCGGTCCGGTTCCGCCACAACAGTAGGACGGGCTGCGAGGCACCCCTCGCCGGCACGTGGACACGGCGGAGCGCACACCGTCGGTACGGCCGAGGTTGACAGCGCCGCACAGCAGCGGTGGTGGTGCACGTCGGCGGTAGGAGCGTGACGGAAGCCGACACGAAGCTGCCCCCGTATGACAACGTCGGCCTTCAAGACCGCAATCAGGTCTTGAAGGCCGACGTGACGCGAGGCCCGAATGGACCAAAAGCATTCGGGGATTCGCAGGACTGCAGGGGTATGTCCGGGATGCGTGCCGGTCAGCTGGCGGCCGTCTTGCGGCGGGACAGCCACCAGGCCATGGCGGTGCCTGCGGCGATCAGGGCCGCGGCGATGCTTGCGACCAGGCCGATGGGAGTGTTGGACCCGGTGTCGGGGAGGTGGCCGTCAGGATCGGCCGGCTCAGTGGTGGGCTCACCACCGTCGCCAGCGTCACCGTTACCGCCACTCTGGCTCTGGGTCGGGGTCGGCGTCGGGTCATCCCGCTTGGCCGTCTGGGTCGGGTCGGGTGTGCCGGTTGGTGTCGGAGTCGGGTCGGACTGCCCGGCGTGCCTCTCGCGAAGCTGCGCGGCGTAGAGACTTGCCGGAAGGACGTGCTGGCCGGGGGACTGGATCTGCCCCATGTTGTGGCCGTTGGAGGGAGGCGTCTGCTTGCCGGTGCAGCCGATGGCCCAGTTGTGGGCGGTCGGCGGGTCCTCGACCTTGTAGCTGCCGACCGAGCAGTTCCACGCCACATGGTTGGCTCCCGCCCAACCTTGGCCGCTGCCGAGCCACTGCCGGTCGCTGATGGACAGCTTTCCGCCGCCGGACATGGTGATCTCGTCATACAGTGTTCCGGAGGCCCAGCGCTGGTGCGGGCCCGCGTCCATCAGCCGCGAACCAGTGTTGGTGGCCGAGCACCGGGTGATGACATTGGGGCCCGGGACTCGGGCCTGCGTCACCCAGGCATGCTGGTTGCTGCCAGTGACTCGGCAGTCGGCGATGAGCGTCTGCTGGCCCGCAATGCTGTATGCGGCGGGCTGGGCGTGGATGTCCTGCGGGACGCCAGGATCCAGTGACTGGGTGTTCAGTATGCTGACGCGCAGCGCGCCGCTGCCGATGTCGAAGGCCGAACTCAGTTGCCGGGCGGTGATGTTCCGGACCCAGGAGTTCTCGGCGGCAGCGACGCTGACCAGCGTTGACTGGAAGTAGCCGGTGCTGTGCCAGGAGGGGTGGGAGTGGAACGCCTTACCGTCGCCGGTGAGGTTCTCCACGCCGGCTCCACTGATTCTCCCCGGGTAGGTGTACTTCGAGACAGTGGCGTGGGTGTACGGCTTTTCGAGCGCCTGTGGTAGGGGTGTGTCCAAGGTGATGGTGTTGCCCCGCACAGCCGCGATGGTGCGCTGGAAGTTGATGTCGCTGACGGGTTTCCACTGAGTGGTGCGGCCTCCGTCCGGGCGCTGCGGAATCCGGTCCATGCCAATGGCGTGGATCCAGCTCGCCTCCATCGGGCGCTCTACGACGATCCGGTCGCCGGCCTTGAACTTCGAGGACGCGGCGTTGACGTGGATCACCGCGGAACCGACTGGGACGTAGTCGTCGGTGACTGGGTAGTAGCCGCCTGTCTTGCGGATTCCCGCCGATCCCTTGGCGCCCAACTCGATCAAGGTGTGCGCCTTGCCGGTGCCGCTGAGGATCGTGCCGTTGGAGCCCCGCAGCACGATCCCGCTGCGATTGAGCTTGATCGTGCCGCCGATGCGGTAGGTGCCCGGCCGCAGCAGCACAGCGCCGCGCGTGGCACGCTTGATCGCGGCCTGGATACGGGCGGTGTCGTCTCCGCGGGCGGATGGGGAGAGAGTCGCGACGACGGGGAGGTCCGGGATGGACGCGTCGCCGCCGCGGTAGCCGACGGATGAGAAGTCGGGCACTCGGTTGCCCTGGGCGTCAGCGCGGTACGACAGCTTGCCGCCGCGAAAACTCACCCAGTCCGATGATGCGGCTCCGTCCGCCGAAATGGGCTGCGCGCTCGCCTGGAAGAACATGCTGCAGAGGCTGGCGACGGCCAGTGCGGCGGTGGACGCCAGGACCACGGGGTGATTGCGCCTGCGCCGCGCATGAAATGATTTCATGATTCGACAGCGTTGTTTCCCAACAGCGTTTGGTAAAGGTCCACTTTTACCTGAGAAACACTCCCTTTGGTTCCAACACGACCAGCGCGGTTCTTCAAGGTGGTCACCGATCGGGTGACGGCTGTTGACGCGTGTGAGTCGAGGTCCTCTGCTGAGCGAGATGTGTGACTCCTCCCGCCCTGAAGGGCGGAGCTTCTCGCTATGCCGGTTGGGCTACGCGTGATCGAGGAGCCGTCGGCGCACCTTACGATGCAGCTTCGCGACCCTCTCCACGGCCCGCTGGTGGATGGCGGTGCGGTCCCTGGCCTTACGCCGCGGGAACCGGGACAGGGCCCGCTGCGCGGCCTGAAGCTTCGCGGCGGCCCTCCGGCCGTGACGCGGGTTCGGCACGAACCCGCCGTGGGAGTCGGCGAGGAAGTTCGCGATGCCCAGGTCGACGCCGACCGCCTTGCCGGTCGCCGGAAGCGGCTCGGGCTGCTCCTGCTCGACGGTCAGCACGACGAACCAATTGCGGCCCTCACGCTTGACACTGATCGTCTTGACCTTGCCCGCTACGGGCCGGTGCTGGTGGACCCTGACATGCCCGACCCTTTGGAAGCGGACACGGGTCACCGGGTCGTGCGGGGTCGAGTCCCACCGGACCCCATCCCCGTCCTTCGGGAAGTCCACCGTGTCGAACCAGTTCACCCCGCGAAAACGCGGATACCCCGGCGTCTGACCGGACTTGACCCGGCGGAAGAACGCCGTGAACGCCTTGTCCGGCCGGCGCAAGGTGGCCTGTTGCTACGAGAACGACTAACGCCCCTGACGCGCCGGATCAAACGCCCGGATCTCCTTCAACTGCGCTGACTGCTGGCCGTATCTGACGCTGGTCTTGGAGACATGCCGGTAGGCATCACGGCGTTCCTGCAACGCCCCATTGTACAGGGAGCAGTGATCGGCCAGCATCTCGCCGAAGGCAACCATCTGGCCCACGGTGGGCCGCAAGAGGAACTTGTACGCACGCATCATCCAGCCCACCCCTCGGTCAATGGCGATCAACCTAACGGCCGCCACTGACAATCACAACCGTCCACTGCCGCGGGCGCCTCAGAGCAGTCCAGAGATCGCATACCCTCCCGGCCTCAACGCCGGGATTCCCTGCGAAGATCAGGGATGGAGTCTCAACTCTTCAGCCGGGGGCCTTGTTTGTCACCTGGCCTGCCGTGTTGGGCGGCTACGCACACGCCCCAGTGTGCACGCCGACCCATCAGTGCTCTGGGCTGCTGGCGGCTGGCTGCCGGTGGGGGCGGTGAGAGGTCAGCTGCTGGCGGTGGGCGGCACCGAGGTACTTCGGCCTGGCTGAGGCGGGGACTGGGGCACTGGGTCGCCTGTAGAAGGGGAGCGCGACCACCTTGTAGCGCTCGTGCTTTCCGTGGATGTTCACGGCCACGTGGGTGCCGGTCTCGGCGTGTGCCGTCTCCAGGTATGCGATGGCGATCGGTATGACGAGAGTGGGGGAGAGGGCGCCGGAGGTGACCTCGCCGACTTTCGCACCTTGCTTGTTGACGACGGGGAATCCGGTGCGCGGGCTTTGTTCGCCTGTGGATACAAGGCCGACAAGTTTGCGCAGAGGGTACTTGTGGGCTGCTTCGGCGGCTCTGATCAGGGCGTCCCTGCCGATGAAGCGGCCTTTGTTGGTGGTCTTGTTGAAGTGGACTACGTGGCCGCGGCCTGCGTCGAACGGGGTGATCGCCGGGGTAAGTTCGTGTCCGTACCGTGGCATCCCCGCCTCGAGGCGCAGTGTGTCCCGGCATGCCATTCCGGCCGGGACGAGGCCATGGGAGGTGCCTGCCTCGGTGAGGATGTTCCACATCGCCTCTGCGGCTTCGGCGGCGACGTACAATTCGAAGCCGTCCTCGCCGGTGTAGCCGGTGCGGGCTATCAGCGCATCGGTGCCGGCGACTGTGCCGTGCCTGACGCCGTAGTACTCCAGGTCGACCCCCGCCAGCGGGGCGATGATGGCGGCTGCCTCCGGGCCTTGGATGGCGACCAGCGCGTAGGTATCCCGGTCGTCACGCACCTTGGCGCCGGGATACGGGGCTGCGCGGGCGGTGAGTTCGGCCAGGACAGTCTCCGCGTTGCGTGCGTTCGCCGCGACCAGGTACTCGCGCTCACCGGTGCGGTAGACGATCAGGTCGTCGAGGATCCCGCCGTTCTCGGCGCAGATCATGGTGTACAGGGCCCTGCCTGTGGCGAGAGCGGAGATGTTGCCCACGAGCGCGTGGTCGAGAGCTTCGGCTGCCTGGATACCGCTGACGGTGATTTCGCCTGTGTGGAAGAGGTCGAACAAGCCTGCCTTGGTGCGTACCGCGATGTGCTCCTCTCGCTCGTTGCCGTAGCGCATGGGCATCTCCCAGCCGGCGAATGGGCCGGTGGTCGCTCCGAGGCGCCGGTGTACGGCGTCGAGTGGGGTGGTGCGAAGCGGCGCGTCGGGCTGGGTAGGCATGTGGACTCCTATGCCGTTGTCAAGTTGTCCGTGGGTTGGGTGGGTGAAGGTATGTCAGGGAGAAACCGCCGGTGTGCCCTCGTGTTGCGCCAAGACTGTTGCCGTTGCCGTTCAAGGAGGCATGCAAGGTGCGCCTCTGCCGTTCTTGTCGGGGGATTTCGGCGCGGGCCCGTTCAGCACCGGGGGAGGGGGAGGCGAACGAGCCCGCCAGTGGAGACCGTAACGGACGAGCAATGGCCGCATAGCGCGCAATGGGCAAGGGCGGAACTATCGGGAAGTACGGAGTTCCCCTTTTTCGGCGAGCTTGTGATCGGCACTGGTACGTGGGACCAGGTGACGGCCGAATCTACCCTGGTCGTGGTCACTGACCCCGTTGGTAAGGCAGCCCAGCACGGTGCCCAGCCACCATGCTCGAGTCTCATCGCGTACGCATAAGAGATGCAGCCCCACGCATCCCGGAGACCCCTGGTCGCCGGTACCTCCTTCTAAGCCTTTCCGCCGCGCTTGCCACCAGCAGCGCGCCTGCGTGCGCAAAACGCCTCGAAGGTCGAAGGTGGGAGCCATCCGAGCCAGACGCAATGCTCTACGGGCCGAGCCGGTCCGTCGGTTTGTTCACCAGGCAAAGCGAGGCACCCTCGTTCACGAGCGGAAGAGTCACGAGGCCGCTGTTCTTGTACTGCTGGCCGCAGCGGCTGCATCACGCGCCCGAGCTGCCGTGGGGCGAGCGCTCGATGGACCTGCGCTTCACACTGATGCCGCAACCGCGTGACCTCATGCGTGATTTCATCGATGGCGGGGTGGTCAACGGCGGCCCGCGGCTAAGGTAGGCGGGCGGGGCGATCACGGCGGACAAGTCGATGCTCTTGGCCATCAGGGCGTCCTCCAATGCGCGGTGGCGAGGGTGAGGAACTCCTGCGAGAGCACCGGGTCGGTCCGGAACCGGCCCCCCTTCCGTGACGAAATGGTGCGGGCAGGCTCCATCCGCACGCCCCGCATGCTCATGCAGAGATGCGTGCCTCGGACGATGACGGCCGTGTCCGCGGAGCCCGTGGCGCGGGTGATCTCGGCGGCGACCTGTTCGGTAAACCGCTCCTGCACCTGAAGGCGCCCGGCGTTCCGCTGAGCGATCCGCCCGAACTTCGACAGGCCCACCACCTCACCGTCAGGCATGTATCCGACGGCGACTTCCAGGTTCATAGGCAGCATGTGGTGCTCACATAGTGACCAAACGCTCATCCCCCCGACCACGATCAGTTGCTCGTTCACGCCGGTCTCGGTGAAGCACGTCGCATTGGCCGAGGTGTGAGGGGAAAGGAAGTCGGCCCACCAGGAGGCGACCCGGGTTGGCGTATCCGCCAGGCCCTCCCGCGTCGGGTCCTCGCCCAGTGCGGTCAGGAGTTGGGTCACGAGTGCGGCGACGCGCTCAGCGTCGACAGGTCGCGGTGAAGGCGCGGTTTGTTGTAGCAGGTCCGCGGTTTCGCTGGAGGGCCGGGTAGTGGTGGGTGCGGTCATTGTTGTCTTCCCTTCTCGTCGCCTACAGGCGAACGGGCAGTTGAGTTGTCAAGCAGAACCGGCAGCGATGGCAGGTCGGCGAGTGTCTCGAGGCGTTCGGTCGCGGGGAGTTGGTCACCTGCACACTGGCGCGAGCCTCCCCGCACGCGTGGGACTCTGTCCCGTGAAACTATCCGTTCATTGGCTGCCGACCACCCGGATGGTGGACAGCGCCGCTGCGACACGAAGCGCCTCCACGGTCTCCCGCACGTCGTGGACCCGTACCAGGTCCACGCCGGCGCCCGCTGCCAGGGCCGCAGCGACAGCGGACCCGGTGACCCGCTTGTGGGGCACGGGCTGGTCGGTGAGCGTGCCGATGAACGACTTCCGGCTGAGGCCCACGGCCACGGGATGGCCGGTCGAGATGAGCTCGTCGATGTGCCGCAGGAGTTCCAGATTGTGTTCGAAGCCCTTGCCGAATCCGATGCCTGGGTCGATCCACACCTTCGCAACGCCTCGTGACAGTGCTCTGTCCGCCGTGGCGACGAGGTGGTCCCGTACCTCGGCTACGACGTCGCCGTACCGCGGTTGTGCCTGCATGGTGAGAGGTACGCCCTGCATGTGCATGGCGATCCAGCCCGCGCCAAGGTCCGCCGCGACCCCGTCGAGGCATGAGGAGACGTCGTTGATGATGGAGGCGCCTGCACGTACGCACGCTGTCGCCACCCGTTCCTTTGTGGTGTCAATGGACACGGTGCAGTGCGCCGCCAGGGCCTCGACGATGGGGACGGTCCGTCGCAGCTCCTCTGCCACACTCACGGGGGTGGCACCGGGTCGGGTCGACTCACCACCGACATCGACGATGTCGGCGCCTTCGGCGAGCATCTCGTGAGCGTGGGCGAGTACGGCAGTGAGATCCGGATAGTTGCCGCCGTCGGAGAACGAGTCGGGAGTGACGTTGAGGACTCCCATGATCGATGTCATATCGGTTCCCCTTCTGCTTCCGCCTCGGCTAGGCCGTGTATCGAAAGAGTCCTGCTGAACACCGCGAGCCGATTTCGACGGCACGTGGCTGTCAGTGCCCTCAAGTAGGTTCTGTCCGTTCGG
>NZ_JBIRTX010000032.1:0-46839 GCF_044334895.1 Streptomyces sp. NPDC020681
CCTCCGTGCGGTGTGTTCCTAGACAGCTCCACCACATCGGAGGTCTTCGCCATGTTCAAGACCCACAACTGTCAACAACGCTCGTGATCAATACATCTAGGGCCTGTCGTCTGGATCTGGCCCTAGGACACGATGTCCTTGCGGGAGAAGTTCCGGAAGGCCAGTGCGAACAGGACCAGGGCGTACGTCACCGACACCGCGGCGCCCTTGACCATGCCGTTCCACTCCAGCTGCGGCTGGAGTGCGTCGATCCAGGCGAACTGCCAGTGCGCGGGCAGCACATCGCGCCAGGAGCCGAGCGCGGTGACCGCGTCCAGCACATTGCCGACGATCGTCAGTCCGACCGCTCCGCCGACCGCGCCCAGAGGTGCGTCGGTCTTGGTGGACAGCCAGAACGCAAGCCCGGCGGTGACCAGTTGGGAGACAAAGATGAAGCCCACGACCAGAGCAATACGCGGCACGGTGTCGCCCGCGGCGAGGGAACCTCCCGTGGGCAGCTCCAGCGGCCCCCAGCCGTAGGCGATCGAGCCCACCGTCAGGGCGACGAGCGGCAGCAGCACCATCGCCGCCGCGCTGAAGCCGAGCGCCACCGCGAGCTTGGACCACAGCAGCCGGGAGCGCGGGACGGGGGCGGCGAGCAGATAGCGAAGGGAGGACCAGCTCGCCTCCGAGGCCACGGTGTCCCCGCAGAACAGCGCCACCGGCACCACGAGCAGGAAGCCCGCCGAGACGAACAGGCAGGTGGCGGCGAAGTTGGCGCCCGACGCGGTGGCCGTGTCCATCAGGGTGATCCGGCCGTTCTCGCCGGCCTCCGGTGACCCGGCGATGGCGAAGGCGATGAGCAGCACGAACGGCAGCGCCGTCAGCACGCCGGCCATCACCAGCGTCCGCCTGCGCTTCAGCTGCCGTACGGCCTCCACTCGCAGCGGCAGTGTGCGGCGTGGCCGGTAGCCGGGTGCCGAGTCGACGAGCGTGCTCATGCGTTTCCTCCGATCAGGGTGAGGAAGGCATCCTCCAGGCGGCGGTGCGGTCCGACGCCGGTCAACGGCACGTCCAGCCGGACGAGTTCGCTGATCATGCCGGTGGGGGTGGCCCCGTCGAGGCGTACGAGCAGGCCCTCGTCGACGCGTACGGCCGAGCCGATGCCGGGCAGCGCGCCGATCTTCTCGACCACCGGATCGGCGACTTCGGCGGCGGTCGTGACGAGCAGGGTGTCGCTCTCGCCGGTGATCTCCGCGACCGGTCCTGCCTGCACCAGCCGACCGCGGTCCATGACGACGAGATGGGTGCAGGACTGCTCGACCTCGGAAAGGAGGTGGCTGGAGACGATCACGGTCCGGCCTGCGGCGGCGTACCGGATCATCACGTCCCGCATTTCGCGGATCTGCGGCGGGTCGAGTCCGTTGGTCGGTTCGTCGAGGATCAGGAGATCCGGCATGCCGAGCATGGCCTGGGCGATGGCGAGCCGCTGCCGCATGCCCTGCGAGTAGGTGCGTACGGCGCGGGCGAGGGCGTCGCCGAGGCCGGCGATCTCCAGGGCCTCCTCGATGTGCGCGTCGCTCGCGGGGCGGCCGGTGGCCCGCCAGTACAGCTCCAGGTTGTCGCGGCCCGAAAGGTGCGGCAGGAAGCCCGCGCCCTCGACGAACGCGCCGACCCGGGAGAGTACGGGCGCGCCGGGCCGGATGGCGTGGCCGAAGACACGGATCTCGCCGTCGTCGGGCCTGATGAGGCCCATCAGCATGCGCAGGGTGGTGGTCTTGCCCGCACCGTTGGGGCCGAGGAGGCCGAGGAGCTGGCCCTTTTCGACACGGAAGGAGAGTTCCCGTACGGCGTACCGGTCGGACGACTTGGAGTACCGCTTGGTCAACCCGGTGATCTCCAGCGGCACTTCGGCGAGTTCCGGGTCGGGTGCCGGTGCGAGTGTCCGGCGGCGGGCGGTGAATAGCAGGGCCGCCGCCACGAGCGCGCCCGCGGCCGGGAGCCCCCAGGTCCACCAGGGCAGCCCTGTGGCCTGGGTCTCCACGGCGGGCGCGGTCGGGACGGCGAGCGTGCCTCCGTCGGCGAGCGCGACGGTGTACGTGGCGGGCGCGGCCGGGGACGCGTAGCCGAGGTCGGTCGCGGAGAGCACCAGCCGCAGCCGGTGACCGGCGTCGACCTCGTGGTCGACGGAGGGAAGGGTGAGCGCGACGTCCTTGCCCTGCTCGGCGTCCTCGATGTGGACGGGTGCGACGAGTTGGGCGGGCAGCACCTGTTCGCGGCCGTCGGGGCCGACGTCGTACACCTTGCCGAACAGGACCGCTTCGCCGCTGGAGGAGCTGACCTTGACGCGGACGGTCGGCGAGCCGGTGATCCGCAGCGACTGCTGGAGCGGCTGGGACTCGAAGCGTGCGAACTGGCCAGGGAAGTCGAGGGAGAGGCCGAGGCCGAGAGAGGAGAGCTGGCTCAGGCCGCCGCCGAGGCCGGGGACGGCGGAGATGGCGGGCGGGCTGGCGCCTGCCGGGTTGGCGAAGCTCTGTTCGCGGCCGGTGAGCGCGATGGGCTGGGCGCCGCTGGTGAGACCGGGGTAGCGATCGCCGGTCGCGCCTCGCAGCAGTGCCTCGCCGTCGGTGGAGTCGACGCCGCCGGTCCGGCTGACGCGGAAGGCAGGTCCGGTGTCGGCGCCCTTGTCCTGCTTGAGATAGCGGTCGAACCAGGAGGTGACACGGCTCTCGATGCGGTCGCCCTCGCGGTCGCCGCCGTCGTGGCCGCCGGCGATCCAGTCGACGGAGACGGGCGCGCCGTTGGCGCTGATCTTCTTGGCCATGGCGTCGGCGTGCGCGAGCGGGAAGAGCGAGTCGGACTGGCCCTGCACCATCAGCGTGGGCACCTTGATGCGGTCGCCGACGGCGGAAGGGCTCCGGCGTTCGAGGAGCGCGCGGGCCTGAGCGTCGGGCTTTCCGGCGACCGCGACGCGTTCGTACATGGCACACAGCGCGGGCTGGAAGCGGCCGCAGCTGCCGGGGTTGGCGGGCCCCGCGGACGTGCTGGTGCCTGGCGCGCCGTCCGTCCCGGCGCCGTCCGTCCCGGTGCCGCCCGCCGGCTGGTCTCCGGCGGGTGCGTCGGCCGGCCGGCCGGCGGGCTGGTCACCGGCGATGCCCGGCGCGCCCGCCGAGCCGGTGGAGAAGAAGATCCCGGCCCAGAGCTTCTTGAAGACGCCGTCCGGGAAGAGCGCGTCGGAGAGGTTCCAGTAGGTGATGGCGGGAGCAATGGCGTCCACGCGCTGGTCGTATCCGGCGGCGAGCAGTGAGATGGCCCCGCCGTAGGAGGCGCCGGCGACGCCGACGCGCGGGTCCCCGTCCTTGTCCAGCTGCACGTCGGGACGTTTCGCCAGCCAGTCGAGCAGCCGCGAGACGTCCTTGACCTCGAAGTCGGGGTCGTTGAGTCCGATCTGTCCGGTGGACGCGCCGAAACCGCGGGCGGACCAGGTCAGCACGGCGTATCCGTCGCGGGCCAGCTTCTCGGCCTGTTCGCGGACGTCGTCCTTGCTGCCGCCGAAGCCGTGCCCGAGGAGCACGGCCGGGCGCCGGGCGGTGCCGCCTGCGGTGAAGTAAGAGGTGTCGATCTTCGCCCCGGGCATCTCCTGCACCCGGTCCTCGCGGTGCACGGTCGGTGCGCCGTCGTCGGCGACCGCGGTCCAGGTGCCCGCGCCGGCGAGAACGGCGACGGCGGCGACGCCTGCGAGCCATCGGCCGCGTGGCCGGGGGATTCGGATCTGCATGATTGAAACCCTAAGCGGATGCCTCTGCTCTCTCGGCTGCCGCCAGGCGGAACTGAAGAGCCTCCTCGAGTAGTAGGCAGTGCCGTCGCCGTACACCAGATGCGGTATGCACCGCCCCTCGTCCTTTATGTGCCGCATACGCGCCGGGTCGGCGACGTGCGGCGGCGCCGGTCCGTCGTCCTCCGAGAGGTCCGGCAGCGTCACGTCTCGTCGGCGGCCCTGAAGATCGCGAACTGGTCCATCCGCTCAAAAGCCCCAGGACAGAGGAAGACGAGCCGTCCGCCGGGCCGCGGCGCCCGGCCGAAGTTGGCCAAGACGGCAACGGAGTTTGTGAAGAACAAGATCCCGTAGCGGCTGACGGCAACGTCGGACTCGGCCCCACCTAAGGGGTGCGCCTGGGCTGCGGCCTGGATGGGATCACAGTTCGCCATGCCTTCTTCGTCGGCGCCCGCGCGGGTTCGCGTGACCATCGGCCAAGCGAGGTCGACGCCGCGCGGAAGCCGCGTGCGTGCCCGGCGCGGCGGGGCGCGAGAGGGGTGAGGCATCCGTTGCCGCAGTCGATGCCGAGCACGGAATCGGTCATATCGATGGGGGCTGCAGCCAGGAACGGAGCGCCGGCAGGGCTGTTGAGGAAGTCGCAGCGGGACGGGCTGCCGGCGCGGTGGCGGCCCCCGTATCCGCCCCGGACTTCGGCTTGATGAGTGTTCACAATGTGTGGATCCGTCATGCAGCAGATGGCGATGCTGTCTTGTGTCGCACGTCACGTCACGAGACGCTGGTCAGCGCATATGCAACGGCTGGCACCATGCACACCCGTACTTGCCCGTGAACGGTCAACGAAAGGTAGGTGCACGAGATGAGAGCCACTGCCCGACGCTACGGGGCGCTGATACCCACAGTCGCCCTTGCCGCCGGTCTCCAGTTCGCCGCCTCCCCCACCGCGCAGAGCGCGCCCGTCGGCGATCTTCGTCTCGCTCCCACTGCAACCGCCGTACAGAACAGCTGGATTGTCGTCCTGAGGGACGGCTCGACGCGCGCCGCCGATTTCGGGGTCACGTCGAAACACACCTACCGCAATGTGCTCAAGGGCTTCTCCGCGACGATGTCCGACGCGAAGGCGGCGAAGCTCGCCGCGGATCCGCGCGTGGCGTATGTCGAGCAGAACGAGATCGTCCGCCTCAACGACACACAGCCCAATGCGACATGGGGCATCGACCGCGTCGACCAGCGGAATCTGCCGCTGTCCAAGACGTACACATACAACACGTCCGCGTCGAATGTGAACGCGTACATCATCGACACCGGAATCCGCACGTCCCACAGCGAGTTCGGCGGCCGCGCGAGCGTCGGCACGGACACGGTGGGCGGCGGCCAGAACGGTCAGGACTGCCAGGGTCACGGCACGCATGTGGCCGGCACGGTCGGCGGCAAGACGTACGGCGTCGCCAAGAGCGTCAAGCTCATTGCCGTACGCGTCCTGGACTGCAATGGCTCCGGCACAACGGCCGGTGTCATCGCGGGCGTCGACTGGGTGACCGCGAACGCGAAGAAGCCGGCCGTGGCGAACATGAGCCTGGGCGGCAGCGCGAGCACCTCGCTGGACAACGCCGTGAAGAAGTCGATCGCGTCGGGCGTCAGCTATGCGATCGCCGCGGGCAACGGCAACTTCCTGGGCATGCCGGTCAACGCGTGCGGGGTCTCCCCCGCCCGTGTCCCCGAGGCGATCACGGTCGGCGCGACGGACATCACGGACCGCCGGGCGTCGTTCTCCAACTACGGCACGTGCCTCGACCTGTTCGCTCCGGGCGTCAACATCACCTCGGCGTGGCGGACGAACGACACGGCCACGAACACGATCTCGGGCACGTCGATGGCCACGCCTCACACGGCGGGCGTCGCGGCGCTGTACCTGGCGACCCACACGACGGCCACCCCGGCCCAGGTCCGGGACGCCCTCGTCAACAACGCCACGAACGGCAAGGTCCAGAACCCCATCTCCGGCTCCCCGAACAAGCTGCTGTACTCGCTGTTCTAGCCGGTCAGCTGCCCGAGGAGGTCCTGCCCTGCGGGGTACGGACGCTCCTCGGGCAGCAGTCTGTCCGCGGCATCCAGGTCACCGTCCCGCACGAGGGCGTGGATCCGGTGCGCGAGCGGCGTCACATCGCTGATCGACACGGTCCACTCGTCCGCGTACAGCCGCGGGGCCTCACCGCCGAGGCCGAGCTGCAGCGAGCGGTACGGCAGGGGGTTGAGCCGCAGATCGCGCTCGGGATCCCACTGGACCCGGGCGGGCGAGCTTCTCAACTGCCGCTTCCAGTCCGCCTGATCGGTGTGCACATCGCTGTCGTAGTGCGAGAGGCAGGCGTTCCGCAGAGCCCAGTCGAATCCTTCGCGGGTGATCTCGACGGCGAGGACCGTCTCCTGGTCCTCCTTCAGGCCCCAGCCGCAGCGGTACATCATCCACAGGAACGACGGCTTGATCCACGTCATGCGGTCCCGCTTCCACTCGGCGGGAAAGCGGCCGTCGCGGGCTGCGGGCAGGCCGATGCGCGGGGCGTAGGCCTGGTACACGGTGATCGTGTCCGCCGTGTGGAGTGCGCGGATGCGGCGTGCCGGCTCGTCCGTGAGCCGACGTGATGGTTCGTTCATGAGCCCAGGGTGGTCCGGCCGGTGCGGCCGGACCACCGAATTACGCTGCGGGCGTGCTCAGTCGTGGCGCGGGAAGCCCAGGTCGACGCCCGCCGGGGCCTCCGACGGGTCCGGCCAGCGGGTGGTGACGACCTTGCCGCGGGTGTAGAAGTGCACTCCGTCGTTGCCGTAGATGTGGTGGTCGCCGAAGAGCGAGTCCTTCCAGCCGCCGAAGGAGTGGTAGCCCACGGGGACCGGGATCGGCACGTTCACGCCGACCATGCCCGCCTCGATCTCCAGCTGGAAGCGGCGGGCCGCGCCGCCGTCGCGGGTGAAGATGGCCGTGCCGTTGCCGAACGGTGAGGCGTTGATGAGCGCCACGCCGTCCTCGTACGTCTCCGTCCGCAGCACGCACAGCACCGGACCGAAGATCTCGTCGCGGTACGCGTCGGAGTCCGTGGAGACCTTGTCGAGCAGCGACAGGCCGATCCAGTGGCCGTCCTCGAAGCCGTCGACCGTGTAGCCGGTGCCGTCGAGCACGACCTCCGCGCCCTGGGCCGCGGCGCCCGTGACGTACGAGGCGACCTTGTCGCGGTGCACCTTGGTGATCAGCGGGCCCATCTCGGACTCCGGGTCGTTGCCCGGGCCGATCTTGATCTTCTCGGCGCGTTCGCGGATCTTCTGCACCAGTTCGTCCGCGATGGAGCTGACCGCGACGACCGCGGAGATCGCCATGCAGCGCTCGCCCGCGGAGCCGTACGCCGCCGAGACCGCCGCGTCGGCCGCCGCGTCCAGGTCCGCGTCGGGCAGGACCAGCATGTGGTTCTTCGCGCCGCCGAGCGCCTGGACCCGCTTGCCGTTCGCCGAGGCGGTGGCGTGGATGTACTTCGCGATCGGCGTCGAGCCGACGAAGGAGACCGCGGTCACGTCCGGGTGCGTGAGCAGGGCGTCGACCGCGACCTTGTCGCCGTGGACGACATTGAGCACACCGTCGGGCAGCCCGGCCTCCGCGGCCAGTTCCGCGAGGAGAATCGAGGCCGACGGGTCCTTCTCGCTCGGCTTCAGTACGAAGGTGTTGCCGCAGGCGATGGCGAGCGGGAACATCCACATCGGCACCATCGCCGGGAAGTTGAACGGCGTGATGCCTGCGACGACGCCGAGCGACTGGCGGATCGCGGAGACGTCGACGCGGTTGGAGACCTGCGTGGACAGTTCGCCCTTGAGCTGCGTGGTGATGCCGCAGGCCAGCTCGACGATCTCCAGGCCGCGGGCGACCTCGCCGAGCGCGTCGGAGTGCACCTTGCCGTGCTCGGCGGTGATCAGCGCCGCGATGTCGTCACGGTGGGCGTCCAGCAGCGCGCGGTAGCGGAAGAGGATCGAGGTGCGCTGGGCGAGCGAGGACGTGCCCCAGGTGGCGTACGCGTCCTTCGCCGCGGTGACGGCCGCGTCGACCTCTTCGGCCGAGGCCAGCGCCACCTGCGTGGTGACGGCGCCGGTCGCCGGGTCGGTGACCGGACCCCAGTTGCCGGACGCGCCGTCGACGGTCTTGCCACCGATCCAGTGGTTGACGGTCTTCATTTCGAGCTCCTTCACAGATGGCGGCGTCGGGCTGCGGCCTGCCGGTCGTACTCCTCCCGGGCCTTGACCGCCGACGGTCGGGTCGCGGTCTCGGCCACCGGAACATCCCACCACGCCTGAGCGGGAGGCGCGCCCGACACAGTGTCTGCCGTTTCGGTCTCGACGTAGACACCTGTGGGGACGTTCGCCTCACGCGCCTCGGCGAGCGCTTCCCGCAGGTCACGTACCGTCTTGGCGCGGATCACGCGCAGCCCGAGCGACGCGGCGTTGGCAGCCAGGTCGACCGGGAGCGGCGGGCCGGTGAAGGTCCCGTCCGGGGAGCGGTGGCGGTAGGCGGTGCCGAAGCGCTCGCCGCCGACCGACTCGGAGAGGCCTCCGATGGAGGCGTACCCGTGGTTCTGCAGGATCACCACTTTGATGGGGATGTTCTCCTGGACGGCCGTGACGATCTCGGTGGGATTCATGAGATAGGTGCCGTCGCCGACGAGCGCCCAGACGGGCCGGCCGGGCGCGGCCATCGAGACGCCTATGGCCGCGGGGATCTCGTAGCCCATGCAGGAGTAGCCGTACTCGACGTGGTACTGGTCGGCGGACCGTGCTCGCCACAGTTTGTGCAGGTCGCCGGGGAGGGAACCCGCCGCGTTGATCACGATGTCGTCCTCGGTGACCAGGCTGTCGAGCGCGCCGAGCACCTGCGGCTGGGTGGGCCGGATGTCCGGGTCCTCGGCCTCGTACGCGGCGTCGACGCGGTGCTCCCAGCGCTCCTTGTCGTCGGCGTACTCCGTCTCGTAGGCGGGCTCGACGCGGGAGCCCCGGCCGAGGGCCGCGGTCAGCTCCTCGAGAGCGGCGCGGGCGTCCGCGACGACGCTGAGGCCGGACATCTTGTGCGCGTCGAACGAGGTGATGTTGATGTTCAGGAACCGGACGGCCGGGTTCTGGAACAGCGTGAACGAGGCGGTGGTGAAGTCCGACCAGCGGGTGCCGATGCCGATCACCAGGTCCGCGGTACGGGCCAGCTCGTCCGCGGTCGCGGTGCCGGTGTGGCCGATGCCGCCGACGTCGCACGGGTGGTCGTACGGCAGGGAGCCCTTGCCCGCCTGTGTGGAGGCGACCGGAACACCGGTCGCGTCCGCGAACGCGCGCAGTGCGTCCTCGGCCTCGCTGTGATGGACGCCGCCGCCCACGACGACCAGCGGGCGGCGGGACGAGGCCAGGGCCCGGGCGGCTTCCGCGACCGCGTCCAGGTCGGGCCGCGGCCGGCGCACCTGCCAGACCCGCCCGGCGAAGAACTCCTCCGGCCAGTCGTACGCCTCGGCCTGCACGTCCTGCGGCAGCGCCAGCGTCACCGCGCCGGTGTCTGCCGGGTCGGTGAGCGTGCGCATCGCCTGCAGGGCCGCCGGGATCAGCGCCTCGGGCCGGGTGACGCGGTCGAAGTAGCGGGAGACGGGGCGCAGCGCGTCGTTGACCGACACATCGCCCGCGTACGGGACTTCGAGCTGCTGGAGCACAGGGTCGGCGGGGCGGGTCGCAAACACGTCGCCGGGCAGCAGCAGCACGGGCAGCCGGTTGATGGTGGCGAGCGCGGCGCCGGTGACGAGGTTGGTCGCGCCGGGGCCGATGGAGGTGGTGACGGCCTGGGCGGAGAGCCGGCGGGACTGGCGGGCGTAGCCGACAGCGGCATGCACCATGGCCTGTTCGTTGCGGCCCTGGATGTACGGCATGGGGGGTCGGGGCGACGTCCCTCCGGAAGGCGCGGCCGGGCCGGCTTCCAGCAGTGCCTGGCCGAGTCCGGCCACATTGCCGTGGCCGAAGATGCCCCAGGTGGCGTCGATCAGGCGGTGGCGGCGGCCGTCGCGCTCGGTGTACTGGTGGGCGAGGAAGGCGACGAGGGCCTGGGCGACGGTGAGTCGGCGCGTCTTCATCGGTGGCGTCCCTCGCTCTCGTACAGGGGCAGTCGCGGGTCGACGGGCTGGGCCGGCCAGGTGTCGCGGATCCAGCCGTGGTCCGGGTGGTCGCAGATCAGCCACTCGCGGTCCGCACCCGGGCCCGCCATGACATTGAGGTAGTACATGTCACGGCCGGGCGAGGCGATGGACGGGCCGTGCCAGCCGTCCGGGATGAGGACGGCGTCGCCGGTGCGGACCTCGGCGAGCACGTCCGCGCCGCCGGGACGGGACGGCGAGACGCGGTGGTAGCCGAGTCCGCCGCCGTCGATCTCGAAGTAGTAGATCTCCTCGAGTTCGGACTCGACGCCGGGTCGGTACTCGTCGTGCTTGTGCGGCGGGTACGAGGACCAATTCCCGCCGGGCGTCAGCACCTCGACCGCGATCAGCCGGTCGCACTCGAAGGTGCCGGCCGCCGCGAAGTTGTTCACCTGCCGGGAGCAGCTGCCTGAGCCGCGCAGCTCGACCGGTACCTCCGGCGCGGGGCCGTAGCGAGCGGGGAGTCGGCGCTCGCACTTCGCTCCTGCCAGGGCGAAGCGGCCTCCCGCGCCGGAGGCGATCTGTGCATGGGCGTCGCGCGGCACATAGGCGAAGTCCGTCACTCCGCCGAACACGCTCTTTCTGCCCTGCAGTTCGAAAGACTCGCCTTGCGTGTGCACCGTGCAGCCGCCGGCCAGCGGCAGCACGATCCACTCGCTGTCCCCGGCGGCGAGTGTGTGCGTGCCGCCCGGCTCCAGCTCCAGTACGCGGAGGCCGGAGTACCCCCAGCCGGCCTGCTCGGGGTCGACCCGGAGGGCATACGGCCCACTGGCCGCACTGCCCGCCGGTACGTACAGCTCCTGCAACGTGTCGTCGCTCATGACCTCTCCGTACCCCCTACAGCAGTCCTACGGCCGTGTCGACCGCACCGGAGACGTCGCCGTCGACCGGATAGAGCAGCGAGCGTCCCACCACCAGTCCTTGGACGGTGGGCAGTTGCAGCGCACCACGCCATTTCTCGTAGGCGCCGTGCTGGTCGTCGCCGATCTCTCCTCCGAGGAGGACCGCTGGAAGGGTCGAGGTCTCCATCACCGACGCCATGTCGTCGGGGTCGTCGGTGACGGGGACCTTGAGCCAGGTGTACGCGGAGGTGCCGGCCAGGCCCGATGCGATCGCTATCGACCGGGTCACTGCGTCGGCGCTGAGATCGTTGCGGAGCTGTCCGTCGATTCGGTGACAGATGAACGGCTCGATGAAGACGGGAAGCTGACGCTCGGCCATCTCGTCGACGGCGCGGGCGGTGGCGTGCAGCGTGTCGAGCGAGCCCGGGTCCTGGTAGTCGATCCGGAGCAGCAGCTTTCCCGCGTCGAAGCCGAGCCGGTCCAGGTCCTGGGCGCGATGGCCGGTGAAGCGGTCGTCGAGCTCGAACGTCGCGCCCGCGAGCCCGCCGCGGTTCATGGAGCCCATGACGACCTTGTCTTCGAGCGCGCCGAGCAGGAGCAGGTCGTCGAGGATGTCGGCGGTGGCGAGTACGCCGTCGACGCCGGGGCGGGAGAGCGCGACGCAGAGCCGTTCGAGCAGGTCGAGGCGGTTGGCCATGGCGAGCGGGCTGTCGCCGACGGCGAGCGCGCCGCGGGCCGGGTGATCCGCGGCGATGATCATCAGCCGGCCGCTCTCGCCGATGAGCCGGGGCCTCCGGCGCCGCCGGGCGGCGGCCTCCGCGACGGCCTCGGGGTGCCGGGTCCGGATCCCGACCAGCTCGGCGATGTCGACGCGGCTCACGAGGAGTCCCCGGGAGGTGCGAACGCGGACGGCGGTGGTGTCGGTGACGGCGGGACCGGGCCGCCGGAGAGGACCTGGTCGACCTCGGACGGGTACGGCATCGCGGTGGAGCAGGCGAGGCGGGCGGCGACGATGGCCCCGGCCGCGTTGGCATACCGCATGGTGCGCTCCAACTCCCAGCCGGCGAGCAGCCCGTGGCAGAGCGCCCCGCCGAACGCGTCGCCCGCGCCCAGCCCGTTGACCACCTCCACCGGAACCGGCGGGACCTCGGCCCTGCTGCCGTCACGATGCAGGGCGAGCACGCCCTTGGGGCCCTGCTTGACGACGGCGAGCTCGGCCCCGGCGGCGAGAAGCGCGCGGGCCGCGGCTTCCGGCTCACGCTCACCGGTCGCGATCTCGCACTCCTCGAGATTGCCGACGGCGACCGTGGCGTGCGTCAGCGCCTCGCGGTAGTACGGCCGCGCCTCGTCCGGGTCCGTCCAGAACATCGGCCGCCAGTCGAGGTCGAAGACGGTCGTGCCGGACCGGTCCCGGTGGGCGAGCGCGGCGAGCGTCGCCGTACGGCTCGGCTCCGCGCACAGACCCGTGCCGGTCATCCAGAAAACGCGCGCCTCGCGGATCGCCGCCAGGTCCAGCTCGTGCTGATGGATCTCCAGGTCGGGCGCCTTGGGCTGCCGGTAGAAGTAGAGCGGAAAGTCGTCCGGCGGGAAGATCTCGCAGAAGGTGACGGGAGTGGGATACGCGGCCACCGGCGTCACCCAGCGGTCGTCGACGCCGAACTCGCCGAGCGCCTGGTGGAGATAGTCCCCGAAGGCGTCCTGGCCGGTGCGGGTGATGACCGCCGTGCGCCGGCCGAGCCGGGCCGCGCCGACGGCGACGTTCGTGGCCGAGCCGCCGAGGAACTTCCCGAACGTGTCGACCTGCGCCAGCGGGACCCCGGTCCGCAACGGATACAGGTCCACCCCGATCCGGCCCATCGTGATCACGTCGTACGGCTGAGGCATGCGCGTCCCTTCGGTTCGACGCCGGCTGTCCCCAGGTCTAGTGCTCCTTCCTGAGCCCTGTCAACATTTTGTCCTTACATTCGGACGAAGGCTTGACACCCTTCCGCGACGGCCGGAAAGCTCGTCCGCATGACCTCCTCCGTCCCCTCCCTGAACCGCATCCGGGTCGGCTCGGCCCCCGACTCCTGGGGCGTGTGGTTTCCCGACGATCCTCAGCAGGTCCCCTGGCAGCGCTTCCTCGACGAGGTGGCCGACGCCGGGTACGAGTGGATCGAGCTCGGCCCGTACGGCTATCTCCCCAGCGACCCCGCCCGTCTCACCGAGGAGACGCGCCGGCGCGGGCTGAAGGTCTCGGCCGGGACGGTCTTCACCGGGCTGCACCACGGACCCTCCGTCTGGGAGAAGACCTGGGCGCACGTCTCGGACATCGCCGCGCTCACCCAGGCCATGGGCGCGGAGCATCTGGTCGTCATCCCCTCCTTCTGGCGCGACGACAAGACCGGCGAGGTGCTGGAGGACAGCACGCTCACTCCCGGGCAATGGCGCGATCTGACCGCTCAGACCGAGCGGTTGGGCCGCGAGGTGCGCGAGCGCTACGGGTTGAAGATCGTCGTGCATCCGCATGCGGACACCCATGTCGACAGCGAGGAGAACGTCAGCCGCTTCCTCGACGCCACCGATCCCGACCTGGTCTCGCTCTGTCTGGACACCGGGCACTACGCCTACTGCGGCGGTGACAGCGTCAAGCTGATCGAGACCTACGGCGAGCGGATCGGCTATCTCCACCTCAAGCAGGTGGATCCGGCGATCCTCGCCGAAGTCGTCGCGGACGAGCTGCCGTTCGGGCCCGCGGTCGGACGCGGTGTGATGTGCGAGCCGCCGGCCGGCGTGCCCGCGCTGGAGCCCGTACTGGCGGCGGCCCAGGCGCTGGGCGTCGAACTCTTCGCCATCGTCGAGCAGGACATGTACCCCTGCCCGCCGGACAAACCCTTCCCGATCGCGCAGCGGACGCGCGGCTTCCTGCGCTCTTGCGGCGCCTGAGTCACACGCGCCACTTCTGTCACGCCGCTTCTGTCACAGTTGTCGCCCGCTCGTCACGCATGTCTCCATTACGCGGGTCTTCCGTCACAGCCGATCAACAGCCCCATCTCTCCCTCCACTCACCGTCGTTCAACGAGGCACAGGCTCAGTGATCGCCAGCGTTGACGCGGCGGCTCCCTCGACGGCCCCCCGGCCGCCGCTGCCGCGCGCGCAGGGAGGTGCCACAGATGACGGACAGAAGACTCTGGTCCTACAAGGACATCGCCGCACACATCCGGGTACAGCCGGACACGGTCCGCTCCTATCGGAAGCACGGTCTTCTCCCGCCGCCCGACCATGTCGAGGCAGGCAGGCCCTTCTGGTACGCGGACACGATCCGCGTCTGGGTGGCCAACCGCCCTGGAAACAGGGGCCGCAACAACGATTGACCCTGATCCGGACCTGCCGGTCCCGCACCCCAGGGGTGCGGGACCCGAGGAGGCCGCGTCAGGCGCCGACCTTGTCCCGCGGTGGCATGGGATCGCGATCCGGCTCCTGGGCCGGAGCCTGCTGCGCCGCCGGCTGGGCAGGTGTCTCGCCGCCCTCGCTCAGCCCGAAGCGCCGGTGGAACCGCCGCAGCGGTCCGGGTGCCCACCAGGTCGAGGCGCCCATCAGCTTCATCACCGACGGGACCAGCAGACTCCGGACCACCATCGCGTCCATCAGGACTGCCAGCGCGATGCCGAGGCCGAGCATCTTGGTGTTGGTGACCCGTGAGGTACCGATGCCGACCATCACCACCGCGAGGATCACGGCCGCCGCGGTTATCAGGCCGCCGGTGCGCTGAAGGCCGAATCTCACCGAGTGCTCGTGGTCATGGGTGCGGTCGTACTCCTCCTTGATCCGGGAGAGCAGAAAGACTCCGTAGTCCATCGAGAGTCCGAAGGCGATGCAGAACATCAGCACGGGCAGGGTCGTTTCGATGTCTCCGGTGGAGGTGAAGCCGAGCAGTCCGGAGAGATTGCCGTCCTGGAAGACCCAGACCACCGCTCCGAACATCGCCGTCAGACTCAGCGCGTTGAGCACGACGGCCTGGATCGGGATCAGCACGCTGCCCGTGAGCAGGAAGACCAGGAGCAGCGTGACCACGGCGATGATTCCCAGCGCCATGGGCAGCCGGTCCGCGATCGCGGACTTGGAGTCCTCCAGCACCGCCGCCCGGCCGGTGACCGACGTCTCGAACGGGGCCGGTACATCACGTAGTTCATGCACCAGCCGCTGCGCCTGCGCACCCACTGCCTCGCCCTTGGGCTGCACCGTGAAGTAGGCGGAGCCGTCCGCCGTGATCGGCCCGTCGACCCGCAGGACGCCCGGGAGTGCGGCGATGCGAGCGCGGTAGTCGGCGTACGCGGCAGGCGTGGTCGGCGACCCGGCGGTGTCCTCGGCGAACACCTCGAGGCCTCCGGCCGGACTGCCGGGGAAGCCGTCCCGTATCTGCTGCTGGACGACATGGGACTCCGCGGTGGCCGGCAGCTGGCGGTCGTCCGGCGTGCCGAACTTCACGCCCAGGAAGGGCAGTCCGAGCAGGAGCAGCGCGGCAATGGTGCCGAAGGCGAACAGCGGCGCGCGGCGCATCACCAGGCCGGCGATCCGGCCCCACCCGGCACCGGACTCCGTCTCATCGGAATCCGGTGCCCCGGCGGTCGCCGCCTGTGCGGCGGCCTCCTTCCGCCGCCTGAACAGCCCTCGCAGGTCAAGCGCGTTGACCCGATGCCCCAGCAGCATCAGAGCGGCCGGAAGCAGAATCAGCGCGGCGGCCGCGGCCAGCAGCACCACCGCGATCCCGGCGTAGGCGAACGAGCGCAGGAAGTACTGCGGGAAGACCAGCATCGCGGCCAGCGAGACGGCCACCGTCAGCGCGGAGAACAGGACCGTACGCCCCGCGGTGCGCAGGGTGGCACCCACCGCCTCCCGCACCTCGGACCCCGAGGCCAGCTCCTCCCGGAACCGGCGCACGATGAACAAGGCGTAGTCGATGGCGAGTCCGAGGCCCAGAGCGGTGGTGAGGTTCTGCGCGAAGACCGAGACGTCGGCGAACTCGGTGATGCCGCGCAGCACCGCGTTCGTCCCCAGGATGGCGACGATGCCGACCCCCAGCGGCAGCAGCGCCGCGACCGCACTGCCGAAGACCATGATCAGCAGCACCAGCGTCACCGGCAGAGCGATCATCTCGGCCCGCAGCAGGTCTTCCTGGATGGTCGTCGTCATCTCGTGCTGCACCGCCACCGGGCCGCCGAGCGAGACCTCGACCGGCCCGTGCGCGCCTCTGTAGTCCGGCGCGATCCGCTCCAGCACCTCGGCGGCGGCCTTCTCGTCGCCCTGGATCCGGGCCGCTATCAGCGCCTGCCGCCCGTCGCCGGCCCGCAGCGCGGGTGAGCGCGTCTGCCAGTACGACCCGACTCCCGTCACGTCCTTCTCGGCGGCCAGCCGCTCTGTCAGCCGCCGCCCCTCGGCCGCGACCGCCGGGCTGTCCACGCTCTCCCGCCCGCCGTCCACGAGCAGCAGCAGATTCGGCTGGGAGGCGGGGAACTCCCGCTCCAGCGCCTCGGTCGCATAGGTCGACTCGGCGGCCGGGTCGGCCCATCCGCCGCTGCCCATCCGGTCGGCGACCCCGCTCCCGGCGAACACGGCGAGTGCGGTGAGGACCAGCGCGGCCAGCAGCGAGAGACGCGGCCGCGCGGTGACCAAGCGCGTCCACCCTCCGAGCCGCGGCGGGCTGTTGACTTCGGACATGGTGCGGTGTCCCCTTCACCGTGGCCCATGCGCAGGCTTCCCGTCAGGCAGCATGGGTCGACCATTGCCATAGAATGGCAAACACGAGCAATCGCTCGCATTAATCAAGAATGCGAGCGACCACTCGCGTTTGTCAACCGCTTCAGGAAGCTGGGGATTTCACGTGCCGGAGCACAGGAAACCGGAGCCCACGCCTCCGGCGCCCGCCACGACGGACACCGAGACGACACCGCCCGCGGCAGACGCGACAACCACCGCCGCCGCCGAGCCGGCGGTCGAGCCCGTCAACGAGCCTTCCGCCGAGCCCGTCGCCAAGCATTCCGCCGAGCCCGCCGCCAAGCCGCGCCGCCGCCAGGCCCGCGGAGAGCGCCGTATCGCGCAGCTGCTCGACGCCGCCGCGAACGTCTTCTGCACCTCCGGCTACACCGCCGCCAGCACCAACGCCATCGCCCGCGAGGCAGGCGTCTCCCCCGGCACGCTCTACCAGTTCTTCCCGAACAAAGAGGCCATCGCCATCGAACTCGGCGGCCGCCTCCTCCAGCAGTGGCGCGAGTCCCAGGGCGCGGCCCTCGGCGCCGCCAACCTCCAACTGCCGCTCAACGAGCTGCTCGACGCCGTGCTCGACCCGCTCTTCGCGTTCAACTACGAGAATCCGGCGTTCGCCGTACTGATCCACGGCCCGGACACCCCCGGCCAGATCACCCAGGAGTTCAACTCCATCCACGACGGACTGCTCGCCCGGATCGAGGAGGTCATCGCGGGCTATCTGCCCGACGCCCCTCCCGACGAGCTCAGCAAGATCGTCACCATGACCTTCACCATCTTCAAGGCCGGCCTCGATCTGGTGCTCTCGCACGAGGGCGAGGAGCGGCAGGCATACGTCACGGAGATCAAGAAGGTCATGTTCCGGTACCTGGACCCCTACCTCTGCGCCGCCGAGGCGACCGACGGACAGGGAAACCCGTAAGACGTCGTCCCGCACCTACCCCCTAGGGGTATACGATGGGGAGTGTCGCAGGGTCCCGGGTGCCCCGGAGGCCCCTGGCGCACCATGAGTGCACCTCCCGCAAGACGTACAAGGAGAACGACATGACCGCGGAGACCGAGCTCTCTCAGACCGCCCCCGCCTCCGGCTGCTGCGGCGGTGGCGCCTGTGGCACCGGCGCGGCCGATGTGCAGATCGGCGGCGTCACCACCGTCTACCAGGTCACCGGAATGACCTGTGGCCACTGCGAGGGTGCCGTCTCCGGCGAGATCTCCGAACTCGCCGGCGTCACCTCGGTGACCGCCGTGGCCGCCACAGGCCGGGTGACGGTCGTCTCCGAAGCCCCGCTCGACGAGAAGGCCGTACGCGAGGCCGTCGACGAGGCCGGGTACGAGCTCGTCGGCCAGGCCTGAGCGCTCCCCGCTCCACCAGCCCTCCCGCCGGGCCGTACCGACCCCTTCGATACTGGTCGAGTACGGCCCGGCCTCGTTCTCTGGAGTCCCGAACGTGGAAACGTCCCAGGTCGAAACGGATCAGGTGGCAACGGACCAGTTGGCAACGGACCGGCTGGCAACCGACCAGTTGGCAACCGACCAGGTCGAACTCGCCATCGGCGGGATGACCTGCGCCTCGTGCGCCGCTCGTGTGGAGAAGAAGCTCAACCGCATGGACGGCGTCAGCGCCACGGTCAACTACGCCACCGAGAAGGCGAAGATCTCCTACCGGTCCGACGTGAAGATCGCCGACCTCATCACCACCGTCGTGAAGACCGGCTACTCGGCCGAGCAGCCCCCGATACCCGCGCCCGCGCCCGAGCCCGAACCCGACGCCGGAGTCACGCGCCGCCAAGAGGCCACGTCCGACGACGCCGCGCACACCGACCCGGCCACCGACGCACTGCGCCGGCGCCTCATCGTCTCCGCCGTACTCTCCGTGCCCGTCGTCCTCATGGCGATGGTGCCCGCCCTGCAGTTCGACAACTGGCAGTGGCTCTCACTGACCCTCGCCGCCCCCGTCGTCGTCTGGGGCGCGCTGCCCTTCCACCAGGCCGCCTGGACCAATCTCCGGCACGGCGCGGCCACCATGGACACCCTGGTCTCCGTCGGCACCCTCGCCGCCTTCGGATGGTCCCTCTGGGCGCTGTTCTTCGGCGATGCGGGAATGCCCGAGATGCAGCACGGCTACGACCTCACGGTCTCGCGCACCGACCCCTCGTCCGCGATCTATCTCGAGGTCGTCGCGGGCGTGGTGACCTTCATCCTCCTCGGCCGCTATCTGGAGACCCGTTCCAAGCGCAAGGCCGGTGCGGCTTTGCGCGCGCTGATGCAGCTGAGCGCCAAGGACGTCTCCGTACTGCGCGACGGCACGGAGGTACGGATTCCGGTCGCCCGGCTGAGCATCGGTGACCGCTTCGTCGTGCGCCCCGGCGAGAAGATCGCCACGGACGGCACGGTCGTCGACGGCTCGTCCGCCGTGGACGCCTCGATGCTGACGGGCGAGTCCGTGCCGGTGGATGTCGCCGCGGGCGATGCGGTCACCGGCGGCTGCGTCAACACCGCCGGCCGGCTCGTCGTCGAGGCCACCCGGGTCGGCGCCGACACCCAGCTGGCCAGGATGGCCCGGCTGGTCGAGGACGCCCAGAACGGCAAGGCGGAGGTGCAGCGCCTCGCCGACCGGATCTCCGCCGTCTTCGTGCCCGTGGTGCTGCTGCTCGCGGTCGGCACGCTGGCCGGCTGGCTGCTGGTCACGGGCGACGTGACCGCGGCCTTCACGGCCGCCGTCGCCGTGGTGATCATCGCCTGCCCGTGCGCTCTGGGGCTCGCGACGCCGACCGCCCTCATGGTCGGCACCGGGCGCGGCGCGCAGCTCGGCATCCTCATCAAGGGCCCTGAGGTCCTGGAGTCCACTCGAAGGGTGGACACGGTCGTCCTGGACAAGACCGGCACGGTCACGACCGGACGGATGCGCCTTCAGGACGTGTACGCCGCCCAAACCGGCGAAACCGGCGAAACCTTCGAAGCCGCCGACGAGCTCGAACTGCTGCGCCTCGCGGGCGCACTGGAGCACTCCTCGGAGCACCCGATCGCGCGCGCCGTCGCCGACGGAGCCGCGGAGCGCGTCGGTCCGCTGCCGGTCCCGACATCCTTCGAGAACGTCCCGGGTCTCGGCGTACGAGGCACGGTCGAGGGCCACGAGGTGCTGGTCGGCCGGGCGCGGCTGCTCGAGCGGGCCGGCGTGGAGCTCTCCCGCGAGCTGCCCGAAGCGGCGCGCGCCGACGTGGCCGGGGCCAACGGCCGTACGGCAGTCTTCGCGGCCCGGGACGGCAAGCTGCTCGGCGTCCTCACGGTCGCCGACGCGGTCAAGGACACCAGCGCCGAGGCGGTCGCCCGGCTGCGGGCCCTGGGCCTCACCCCGGTGCTGCTGACCGGCGACAACAGGGCGGTGGCCGAGTCGGTCGCGGCCGAGGTCGGCATCGACGAGGTGTACGCGGAGGTCATGCCGGAGGACAAGGTCGATGTGATCAAGGAGCTGCAGGCACAGGGCCGCAGCGTGGCGATGGTCGGCGACGGCGTGAACGACGCGGCCGCGCTCGCCACCGCCGACCTCGGTCTGGCGATGGGCACGGGCACGGACGCGGCCATCGAGGCCGGTGACCTGACGCTCGTACGAGGAGATCTGCGGGCCGCCGCCGATGCCATCCGTCTCGCCCGTCGGACGCTTGCCACAATCAAAGGCAATCTTTTCTGGGCCTTTAGCTACAACGTCGCCGCACTGCCTCTCGCGGCATCAGGCCTGCTCAACCCCATGATCGCGGGTTTTGCCATGGCCTTTTCGTCCGTATTTGTGGTGACCAACAGCCTGCGACTTCGCTCCTTCAAGTGACTACATGTGACGCACAAGACCTTCACAAAGAGAGCTAGATCACAGAATATTGGGGGTAACCATTGAGGCTCCTCGCGAGTCTGAATGGGCGATGCCGAGAACGTCTTGGGGGACGTTCATGGGATGTCTTGGGGGACGTCCCAGGCAAGCGTTGGCCGGGGCACGTGCCCGGGGAGCTTTGAGCGGCCCTCCCGTGCGTACGTACCCCGGCAGACCGCGTGAGGAGCTTCTGCAGCCCAGCAGAGACACCCGGCCGGATCCCGTGGGGGGAATCCGCTCCGGGGATATGGGAAGCGCCCCGCCCGTCGACCCGTGGGGGGATCGGCAGCGGGGCGCTTTCCGCGTTCTACGCGGTTGCGTTCACCGGGTATGACCGGTCAGGTACTGGTTCAGCGTTCAGCCCACGTGCCTGTGCGCCTGGAGCGCCGTAGCCCGCACGCGGGTGGTCTCGGACCGGCTTGCACCGCGTGCCGCGCACCCGGCTCGCGGTGCCGTACCCGCCCAGCCGCGCACCCGGCTCGCGGTGTACCAGCCCGCCGCACGCCGGGCTCAGCCGTGCCCTACCGCCGCGCAAGCGGCCTTCAGCGGGCCTCGACCGGGACGAAGTCGCGCAGGACCTCGCCGGTGTAGATCTGCCGCGGACGGCCGATGCGGGAACCGGGCTCCTTGATCATCTCGTGCCACTGGGCGATCCAGCCGGGCAGCCGGCCGATCGCGAAGAGCACGGTGAACATCTCGGTCGGGAAGCCCATGGCGCGGTAGATCAGGCCGGTGTAGAAGTCCACGTTCGGGTAGAGGTTGCGCGAGACGAAGTAGTCGTCGGAGAGCGCGTGCTCCTCCAGCTTGAGCGCGATGTCGAGCAGCTCGTCGGACTTGCCGAGCGCCGAGAGGACATCGTGCGCCGCGGCCTTGATGATCTTCGCCCGCGGGTCGAAGCTCTTGTAGACGCGGTGGCCGAAGCCCATCAGGCGGACGCCGTCCTCCTTGTTCTTCACCTTGCGGATGAAGGAGTCGACATCGCCGCCGTTGGCCTGGATGCCCTCGAGCATCTCCAGCACCGACTGGTTGGCGCCACCGTGCAGCGGGCCCCACAGGGCCGAGATGCCGGCGGAGATCGAGGCGAACATGTTCGCCTGCGAGGAGCCGACCAGGCGCACGGTGGAGGTCGAACAGTTCTGCTCGTGGTCCGCGTGCAGAATCAGCAGCTTGTCGAGTGCGGACACGACGACCGGGTCGAGGTCGTACTCCTGGGCCGGCACCGAGAAGGTCATGCGCAGGAAGTTCTCGACGTACCCGAGGTCGTTGCGCGGGTAGACGAAGGGGTGGCCGATCGACTTCTTGTAGGCGTACGCCGCGATCGTCGGCAGCTTGGCGAGCAGCCGGACCGTGGAGAGATGGCGCTGCTTCTCGTCGAACGGGTTGTGACTGTCCTGGTAGAACGTCGACAGCGCGCTGACCACGGAGGACAGCATCGCCATCGGGTGGGCGTCGCGCGGGAATCCGCCGAAGAACCGCTTGACGTCCTCGTGCAACAGCGTGTGCTGGGTGATCTCGCCCCGGAAGGCGGAAAGTTCGTCGACCGTCGGAAGCTCGCCGTTGATCAGCAGATACGCCACCTCGAGGAAGGTGGAGCGCTCGGCCAGCTGCTCGATGGGGTAGCCGCGGTAGCGCAGGATGCCCTGCTCGCCGTCGAGGTAGGTGATCGAGGATTTATAGGCGGCCGTGTTGCCGTAGCCGCTGTCCAGGGTCACCAGACCGGTCTGGGCTCGGAGCTTCCCGATGTCGAAGCCCTTGTCACCGACGGTGCTGTCGACCACCGGGTAGGTGTATTCACCGTCCGCGTACCGCAGTACTACAGAGTTGTCGCTCACGTCATCCCTCACCGACGTAGTGCCTCTTCTTCGAGGTGCCCTGACTGTCTCTACCATCCCCCATTTGGCTCAGGAGAGTGCACTCGGGGTCGACCATTGGGCCTATCGGCGGCACTCAGTGCCGCCAACCTGCTCATCTTGCCCCGTTCGCCCTGGCTCCGGAAGCCGGGGTGGCATTTCCCACCCTCGGGAGCCGGAGGGCTCCCCCGGCCGGCGGAGTTCCGCCGCGTCAGCCGCCGGACAGCCGGTGGTCGAGAGCGGTGAAGCGTCTGCCTGCGGAAACGGTGCGCACTGCCTGTCCTATCGCCTTACGGGAGCCGACCAGCACGACAAGCTTCTTGGCCCGGGTGACCGCCGTGTAGAGGAGGTTCCGCTGCAGCATCATCCACGCTCCGGTGGTGACCGGGATCACCACAGCCGGGTACTCACTGCCCTGCGAGCGGTGGATGGTCACGGCGTACGCATGTGCCAGCTCGTCCAGCTCGTCGAAGTCGTACGGAACCTCCTCGTCCTCGTCCGTCAGCACCGTCAGCCGCTGATCGTCCAGGTGGAGCGAGGTGACCACGCCGACCGTGCCGTTGAAGACGCCGTTCTTGCCTTTCTCGTAATTGTTGCGAATCTGGGTGACCTTGTCGCCGACCCGGAAGACCCGGCCGCCGAAGCGCTTCTCGGCGAGATCGGGTCTCGCGGGTGTAATCGCCTGCTGGAGAAGGCCGTTGAGCGTGCCGGCGCCGGCGGGTCCGCGGTGCATTGGCGCGAGAACCTGCACATCGCGCCGCGGATCGAGACCGAATTTCGCCGGAATCCTGTTGGCCGCCACATCCACGGTGACCCGGCCGGCGTCCTCCGTCTCCTCCTCCACGAAGAGAAAGAAGTCGGACAGCCCTGAAGTGATGGGCTGCACCCCGGAGTTGATGCGGTGCGCGTTGGTGACGACGCCGGACTGCTGGGCCTGCCGGAAGATCCGGGTGAGCCGGACGCTGGGCACCGGACCGCCGTCCGCGAGCAGATCCCGCAGCACTTCGCCCGCGCCGACGCTCGGCAGTTGGTCCACGTCCCCGACCAGCAGCAGATGCGCGCCCGGTGCGACCGCCTTCACCAGCTTGTTGGCCAGCAGCAGATCGAGCATCGACGCCTCGTCCACCACGACCAGATCCGCGTCCAGCGGCCGGTCCCGGTCGTACGCCGCGTCGCCGCCCGGTTTCAGCTCCAGCAGCCGGTGCACGGTCGAGGCCTCGGCGCCGGTCAGCTCGGCGAGCCGCTTGGCGGCCCGGCCGGTCGGCGCGGCGAGCACCACCTTCGCCTTCTTGGCTCGGGCCAGCTCCACCACCGACCGTACGGTGAAGGACTTTCCGCAGCCCGGACCGCCCGTCAGCACGGCGACCCGACTGGTGAGCGCGAGCTGGACCGCCGCCTTCTGCTCGGGCGCCAGCTCGGCGCCCGTGCGCTCCGCGAGCCAGGCCAGAGCCTTGTCCCACTCGACGTCCCGGAACGCCCCCAGCCGGTCGTCGGAGGCCCGCAGCAGCCGGGCCAACTGGGCGGCGAGACTCAGCTCCGCGCGGTGAAAAGGCACGAGATAGACCGCGGTCAGCGGCTCCCCGCCGTCGGGGGCCGGCACCGTCTCCCGTACGACACCCTCCTCGTCCGTGGCGAGCTCGGCGAGGCACTCGATGACCAGGCCGGTGTCCACCTGGAGCAGCTTCACCGCGTCCGCGATCAGCTGCTCCTCGGGCAGGAAGCAATGGCCCTGGTCGGTGGATTGGGACAGGGCGTACTGCAGGCCGGCCTTGACCCGCTCCGGGCTGTCGTGCGGTATGCCGACGGCCTGGGCGATCTTGTCGGCGGTGAGGAAGCCGATGCCCCAGACGTCCGCGGCGAGCCGGTACGGCTGGTTCTTCACGACCGAGATCGAGGCGTCGTCGTACTTCTTGTAGATACGCACGGCGATGGAGGTGGAGACGCCGACGCCCTGGAGGAAGATCATGACCTCCTTGATGGCCTTCTGCTCCTCCCAGGCGGCGCCGATCAACTTCGTGCGTTTCGGGCCGAGTCCGGGTACCTCGATCAGCTTCTTCGGCTCCAGCTCGATGATGTCGAGGGTGTCGACGCCGAAGTGGTCGACGATGCGCTCGGCGATGCGAGGGCCGATGCCCTTGATCAGACCGGAGCCGAGATAGCGGCGTATGCCCTGGACGGTGGCGGGGAGGACCGTCGTGTAGTTCTCCACGGTGAACTGCTTGCCGTACTGCGGATGGGAGGCCCAGCGGCCCTCCATGCGCAGGGACTCGCCCGGCTGCGCGCCGAGCAGCGAGCCGACCACCGTGAGGAGATCGCCGGCACCACGACCGGTGTCGACGCGGGCGACCGTGTACCCGTTCTCCTCGTTGGCGTAGGTGATCCGCTCGAGGACCCCTTCGACCACTGCCAGATTGGACATGATCCGACGCTACCGCCGGGGTCGGACAGTGCGGGCCGCCTGTGGACAACTCCGGTACGGGCGCTGCCACGGCTCTGCGGTCGGGGCCCGGGGCCGGGACCCCGGGACAGCGTTGGGGGCCCGGTCGAAACGACCGGGCCCCTTCCCATTCCCTCCCGTCAAGGACTCCCCGATCCCCCCAGATCCCTCCCCGGAAGCCTTGATGACAGGTACGACCCGCCTCACCGCGAAAGGGTTGCACGACTGCGGGCAGTTATTTTTGCGGACTCGCGGATTCCCTCAACAAGGGGACGAAAGGCGCAGGTCGGAGCGTTTCGGTCATGAATGAAGATTCTTTCCCGACGTTCTTTCCCGACGTTCTTTCTCGACGGACTCCCCCGCACGACCCGGGCAGACTGGACCCCATGCCTGAGTCGATCGTGCACCCCGTGCCCTACTACGCCCAGTGGGCCTCCGCCCGGCTCGTGCCCGAGATCGTGTCGCGGCGGATGCCGGCCACCGAGGATCCGCTCTGGCGGGAGTACGGGGCCTCGACCGCCGAGGAGTACGAGTGGTGGTCGTGGCGGCTGTGCGGGATGGCGTGTCTGCGGATGGCGCTGGGCCACTGGGGGCACGCGGTGCCGTCCGCGATGGAGTTGGCGCGGGAGTGCGTGGACGCCGGAGCGTATGTGCAGCGCGGTGACGGCCTCGACGGGCTGATCTACGCGCCGTTCGCCGCGTATGCGCGGCAGCGGTGGGGGCTGGCCGCCGACGTACGGCCGGAGTTGCCGGCAGCGGAGATCACCAAGCATCTCGCCGACGGCAGGCTGGCCATCATCTCCGTACACCCGTCCATCCGGCATCTCGATCCGGCGCCGCCGCGCAAGGGCGGACATCTGGTGCTCGCCGTCGGGGCCACGGACGACGAGCTCCTGATCCACAATCCGTCCGGCTTTCCCGATCACTCGCAGGAGTTCGCCCGCGTCCCGTGGACCGAGCTGGAGCGCTTCTACGCCGGGCGTGGCATCCTCCTCGGCCGATCACCGGACGCACGGCTCTAGAGCACGAACTGTGCGTACCGGGCCGCCGTCTCCTCCAGGACCTCTGCGCCGTCCCGCGCCCACAGCCCTTCGTTGAACAGCTCCACCTCCACCCAGCCCCGGTACCCCGCCGCCGCCACCCTCTCCCGCCACTCCCTCATGTCGATCGAACCGTCGCCGATCTGGCCGCGGCCGTTCAGCACGCCGGCGGGCAACGGCGTCGTCCAGTCCGCCAGTTGGAAGGCGTGGATACGGCCGGACGCGCCCGCTCTCGCAACCGCCGCCGGGGCCGTGTCGTCCCACCAGATGTGGTACGTGTCCACCACCACGCCCACCTGCGACGACGGGAAGCGCTCCGCCAGGTCGAGCGCCTGGGTCAGCGTGGAGACCACGCAGCGGTCGGACGCGTACATCGGGTGGAGCGGTTCGATCGCCAGCCGTACGCCGCGCTCCTGCGCGTACGGGCCGAGTTCGGACAGCGCGTCCGCGATCCGCTCCCGCGCGCCCGCCAGGTCGCGGCTGCCCCGGGGCAGTCCGCCCGACACCAGGACCAGGGTGTCCGTGCCCAGCGTCGCCGACTCGTCGATCGCGGCGCGGTTGTCGGCGAGCGCGCGGGCCCGTTCGGCCGGGTCGATCGCCGTGAAGAAGCCGCCGCGGCAGAGGCTGGTGACCGTGAGGCCCGCGTCCCGTACGAGCTTGGCCGCCGCTTCGACGCCGTGGGCCTGGACCGGCTCACGCCACAGGCCGACTCCGCCGATGCCCAACCGCACGCAGGATTCGGTGAGTTCGGGCAGCGTCAGCTGTTTCACCGTCATCTGGTTGATGCTGAACCGACTCAGGTCACTCATACCTCGACTCCGTACACGCTGAGCAGGGATTTCATCCGGGTCGCGGCCAGGTCCGGGTCCGGGAACAGGCCCAGCCCGTCGGCCAGTTCGTACGCCCGCGCGAGGTGCGGCAGCGAGCGTGCCGACTGGAGGCCGCCGACCATCGTGAAGTGCGTCTGACGGCCCGCGAGCCAGGCCAGCAGCACCACGCCCGTCTTGTAGAAACGGGTCGGCGGCTGGAAGAGATGCCGGGAGAGTTCGACCGTCGGGTCGAGGAGCTTGCGGAACCCGTCGGTGTCGCCGGTGTCCAGGATCCGTACCGCCTCGGCAGCCAGTGGGCCCAGCGGGTCGAAGATCCCGAGCAGGGCGTGGCTGAAGCCGCGTTCGTCGCCGGCGATCAGTTCGGGGTAGTTGAAGTCGTCGCCGGTGTAGCAGCGCACGCCGTCCGGCAGCCGCCGGCGCAGGGCGATCTCGCGGCCTGCGTCGAGCAGCGAGATCTTGATGCCGTCGACCTTGTCGGGGTGCGCGGCGATGACGTCGAGGAAGACGGCGGTGGCGGTGTCCAGATCGGCGCTGCCCCAGTAACCGTCGAGCGCCGGGTCGAACATCGGGCCCAGCCAGTGCAGCACGACCGGCTCGCTCGCCTGGCGCAGCAGATGACCGTAGACGTCGCGGTAGTCGTCCGGAGTGCGCGCGGCCGCCGCGAGCGCGCGGGACGCCATCAGGATCGCCTGCGCGCCGGTCTCCTCGACGAGCGCGAGCTGTTCCTCGTACGCGGCGCGTACGGTCGCGAGGTCCGCGGCCGGCCCGGTCAGCTGGTCGGTGCCCACCCCGCAGGCGATCTTGCCGCCCACCGCCTTCGCCTCCGCCGCCGAGCGCCGGATCAGCTCCGCCGCGCCCGCCCAGTCCAGGCCCATCCCGCGCTGCGCGGTGTCCATCGCCTCGGCGACGCCGAGACCGTGCGACCACAGATGGCGGCGGAAGGCGAGCGTGGCGTCCCAGTCGACGGCGGCGGGCGAGTCGGGGCTCGTGTCGGCGTACGGGTCGGCGACGACGTGCGCGGCGGAGAAGACGGTACGGGAGGTGAACGCGCCGCCCTCGGTGAACCGCAGCGGCTCGGCCCGTGGGGTGTACGGGCGCAACTGCCCGTCCGTGCCCGGGAGTCGGATAGTCACAGCGTCGCCTCCGGCAGTCGGCCGGTCGCGGCGCCGGCCCGGCTCCTCGCGGTCACGACGTGAGCCCCGCACCTTGCGGTCACAGGGTCAGCTCCGGCACGTCGAGGCGGCGGCCCTCCGCGCTGGAGCGCAGGCCCAGCTCGGCGAGCTGCACACCGCGCGCGCCCGCCAGCAGGTCCCAGTGGTACGGCTCACCGAGCGCGACATGGCGCAGGAACAGCTCCCACTGCGCCTTGAAGCCGTTCTCGAACTCCCTGTTGTCCGGGACTTCCTGCCACTGGTCGCGGAAGGACTCCGTGGCAGGCAGGTCCGGATTCCACACGGGCTTGGGCGTGGCGCTGCGGTGCTGCACGCGGCACCGCCGCAGGCCCGCGAGCGCGGAGCCGTGTGTGCCGTCGACCTGGAACTCCACGAGTTCGTCGCGCATCACCCGTACCGCCCAGGAGGAGTTGATCTGCGCGACGGCGCCGCCCGCCAGCTGGAAGATGCCGTACGCGGAGTCGTCGGCGGTCGCGGCGTACGGCTTGCCGCGCTCGTCCCAGCGCTCCGGGATGTGCGTGGCGACCTGCGCCGTCACGCTGGTGACCCGGCCGAACAGCTCGTGCAGTACGTACTCCCAGTGCGGGAACATGTCGACGACGATGCCGCCGCCGTCCTCCGAGCGGTAGTTCCAGGACGGGCGCTGCGCCTCCTGCCAGTCGCCCTCGAAGACCCAGTAGCCGAACTCGCCCCGTACGGACAGGATCTCGCCGAAGAACCCGCCGTCCACCAGGCGCTTCAGCTTCAGCAGACCCGGCAGGAAGATCTTGTCCTGCACGACGCCGTGCCGGATGCCGGCCGCCTGGGCGAGGCGCGCCAGGTCCAGGGCCCCGGCGAGGTCGGTCGCGGTCGGCTTCTCGGTGTAGATGTGCTTGCCCGCGGCGACGGCCTGCTTGATCGCGGCGACCCGGGCGGAGGTGACCTGCGCGTCGAAATAGATCTCCACGCTGTCGTCGGCGAGTACGGCGTCGAGGTCGGTCGTCCAGTGTGCGAGGCCGTGCCGTTCGGCGATCTCGCGCAGCGCGTGTTCGCGTCGGCCGACGAGAACGGGCTCGGGCCACAGGACGTCGCCGTCGCCGAGGTCGAGTCCGCCCTGTTCCTGGATGGCGAGAAGGGAGCGCACGAGGTGCTGGCGGTATCCCATCCGTCCCGTCACGCCGTTCATGGCGATCCGCACTGTCCTGCGTGTCACGAAGTAGCCTCCATGTCCTTTGATGCCGGGACGGTTCCCTCTTTATGGCCGTGTTCCCTAGATACCGCTGTAGCAAGCGCTTTCTACGCGATAAGACGCTAGCCTGCCGACAGTGACCCGGACAAGGGCCCAGCTCGGCCCTGTTGCATCTCCCGCGGAGGAAAGCGATGACAGTCACCCTGGCGGATGTGGCGGCGCGCGCCCGGGTGTCCCCGGCCACCGTCTCCCGCGTGCTGAACGGCAACTACCCGGTCGCCGCTTCGACGAAGGAACGGGTGCTGCGGGCGGTCGACGAACTCGACTACGTACTGAACGGACCCGCGAGCTCGCTCGCCGCGGCCACGTCCGACCTGGTCGGCATCCTCGTCAACGACATCGCCGACCCTTTCTTCGGGATCATGGCGGGCGCGGCGCAGACGGAGATCGGCGGACAGGAGGGCACCGGGCGCGCGGGCGGCGAGAAACTGGCGGTCGTCTGCAACACCGGCGGCTCGCCGGAACGCGAACTGACCTACCTCACACTGCTCCAGCGGCAGCGGGCCGCGGCGGTCGTGCTGACCGGCGGCGCGCTGGAGGACCCGGACCACATCAAGGCGATGGCCGCGAAACTGACGAAACTCGCGGAGGCGGGCACCCGGATCGTGCTGTGCGGCCGGCCGCCGGTGCCGGGCGACTCGATCCTCGCCGCGCTGACCTTCGACAACCGGGGCGGCGGACGTCGCCTGACGGAGCACTTGGTGTCACTCGGCCACCGGCGGATCGGTTACGTGGCGGGCCCGGTGGAACGGACGACGACCCGGCACCGCCTTGAGGGCCACCGGGCGGCGCTGGCCGCGGCCGGCATCGACGACCAGGACCAGGACCACGTCACCGTGCACGGCCCGTACACCCGCCAGTCCGGCTACGACGCCACGCTCGAACTCCTCCGCAGGGACCCCGACTTGACGGCCGTGGTGGCCGCGAACGACACGGTGGCACTGGGTGCCTGCGCAGCCCTGCGGGACCGGGGCCTGCGGATCCCCGAGGACATCTCGGTCGCCGGCTTCGACGACCTCCCGTTCTCGGTGGACGCGGTCCCGGCACTGACGACGGTACGACTCCCGCTGTACGAGGCGGGAGCGCGGGCGGGCCGGCTGGCGATGGGCAAGGAGGCGCCGCCGCCGGGAGGCATCGCGACGATCGCCGCGGAACTGATGGCGAGGGAGTCGACGGCGCGACCGAAGGGGTGAGCGGGGGCCTTCAGGGCGGGCTTGCGCGCCCCGAGGCCCCGCGTCCCGACATCTTGCGAGGCTCCGGAGTCCGGACGTACCTTTGACTCAGTCAAAGGAAAATCTCGGAGACGCTCATGCCGATTCAAGAGATCCGCGCCTTCAACCGCTTCTACACCAACCTCATCGGCGCGCTCGACTACAGCAAGCACCTCTACACCCCCTACACCCTCACCGAGTCCCGCGTCCTCTACGAGCTCGCCCACAGCCCCCGTACCGACGCCGCCGACCTGCGGGCCGAGCTGTCGCTCGACGCCGGGTATCTGAGCCGGCTGCTCGCCAAGTTCGAGCGGGACGGGCTGGTGGGGCGGGCGCCGTCCGAAGTGGATTCGCGGCGGCAGCGGATTACGCTCACCGCGCGTGGGCGGGAGGCCGCCGCGTTGTTGGACGAGCGGTCGCGGGAGGCCGTCGGGGCGCTGGTGGACAGGGTGCCGAAGCAGGAGCAGCCGCAGTTGGTCGAGGCCATGCGGACCGTGCGGGAGATCCTCGGGCACGACAGGCCCGCGCATCGCGACGGGCCGGTGCTGCGCGATCCCGTGGCCGGTGATCTGGGGTGGGTCGTGCAGCGGCACGGGGCCCTGTACGCCGCCGAGTACGGCTGGAACGCCGACTTCGAGGGGCTTGTCGCCCGGATCGTCGCCGACTTCGCGCAGGACCACGATCCCCATCTGGAGCGCGTGTGGATCGCGGAGCTGGACGGGCGGCCGGTCGGAACGGTGATGTGCGTACGCGACGACGCACCGGCCACCGCGCGGCTGCGGCTGCTGCTCGTCGAGCCCGAGGCCCGCGGGCACGGGCTCGGTGACCGACTCGTGCGTACGGTGGTGGATTTCGCGCGCGAAGTGGGGTACCGGGAACTGGTGCTGTGGACCAATGACGTACTGGACGGTGCCCGCCGGATCTATCAGCGGGCCGGATTCACCCTCGTCGCCGAGAAGCCGCACCGCTCGTACGGAGTCGATCTGGTCGGGCAGGACTGGCGACTGCCCCTGCAAGAGGAGACAACCAAGTGAAGTTCGCGTTTTCGACGCTCGGGGTGCCGAGGATGGCCATCAGTGACGTCGTGCAGCTCGCCGCCGGCACCGGGTACCAGGGGGTGGAGCTGCGGGCCGACCCCGAGGAGCCGGTGCACCCGGGGGTCGGGGCGCGGGAACGGGCCGACGCGCGGCGGGAGTTCGAGCGCGGCGGCGTGGAGATCCTCACCGTCTGCGGGTACGTCGGCGTCGCGGCCGAGGGCGACGACGCTCCCGTGCTCGAAGAGCTCGAGCAACTGCTGCTCCTGGCCAAGGACCTGGGCGCTCCGCACGTACGCGTCTTTCCCGGCGGAGTCGGCCAGGACCCGGCCACCGCCGAGGCCGTCGCCGCCCGCCGGCTCGGCGCCGCCGCGGAGACCGCGGCCGGGCTCGGCGTACGGATCCTGCTGGAGACCCATGACTCGCACCGGAGCGGAGCTGCCGTGTCCCGCATTCTGGGGCCGGTCGGTCACCGGAACGCGGGAGCGATCTGGGACGTGATCGGGCCCTGGCTGGACGGTGAGGAACCGGCCGCCGCGCATGCCGCGCTCTCCCCGTTCCTCGGCTACGTCCAGGTCAAGGACGTCGCGTCGGCCGACGACCTCGCGCCGCTGCCGCTCGGCGCCGGCGTGCTGCCGCTGGCCGAGTGCCTGGGCACGCTCACCGAGGAGACGTGGCTGTGCTGGGAGTACGAGAAGCGCTGGCATCCGGAGGCGGCGGACCTTCCGGCGCTGCTGGTGCCGGGGCGGGAGCACCTGGAGAGCCTGCTCGCGAAAGTGAGGTGAGCGCGACGCCGCCGACGAGCAGCACCGCGGCGCCCCAGCGCAGCGGGCTGACCGACTCGTCGAGCAGCAGCGCCGCCGACGACATGCCGAAGACCGGCACGAGGAGCGAGAAGGGGGCGACGGCGGAGGCGGGATAGCGGCGCAGCAGGAACCCCCAGACGCCGAAGCCGAAGACCGTCGCACCCCAGGCGACATAGACGATCGCGCCGACGCCGCTCCAGTCGAGCGCGCGCAGTGCGGCCAGATCGGCCTCCGGGCCCTCGAAGACCAACGACAGTGTGAGCAGGGGCAGTACGGGGACGGTGGAGACCCAGATCATGAAGTTCAGGGCGTCCGGCGGGGACGCCTTGCGGGTCAGCACATTGGACACGCCCCAGCAGGCGGCGGAGGTGATGACGAGGACGAAGGCGAGCACCGGGCCGGACGCGCCCTCGTCGACCGCCGCGAGCGCGATGCCGGACAGGGCGACGGTCATGCCCGCGATCCGTATGCGCCCCGGGCGTTCGCTGAGGAGCACGGCGGCGAAGACCGCAGTGAAGACCGCCTGGATCTGCAGGACCAGCGAGGACAGGCCGGCGGCCATGCCGCGGTCCATGCCGATGAACAGCAGCCCGAACTTCGCCACACCGAGCGCGAGGCCGACACCGAGCACCCACTTCCAGGCGACCTTGGGGCGGCCCACGAAGAAGACGGCGGGCAGGGCCGCGACGAGGAAGCGCAGCGCGGAGAAGAGCAGTGGCGGGAAGTGACCGAGGCCCAGCTCGATGACGACGAAGTTCACTCCCCAGACGGCGGTGACGAGTACGGCGAGAGTCACGTGTACGGGACGCATGCACTGAGGATCACCGGGCACGACCATGTAGCACCAGCGCGCATTTCTACATGGTTGAATTGAGTGATGCTTACGAATGCCTCATGGGCAGGAAATCCTGAGAGGGCGGGGAATCCTGAGTGAGGGCGAGGTAGGAGGCGGTCATGCTCGATCTGGGGCGTCTGCGCGCACTGCACGCCGTATCCGTCCACGGGTCCGTCGCCGCCGCGGCCATGGCCCTCGGCTACACCCCGTCCGCCGTGTCGCAGCAGATCACCAAGCTGGAGCGGGAGACCCGGACGACCCTGCTGGAGCGGCGGGGCCGCGGTGTCGCGCTCACCGAGGAGGCGCGTCATCTGGCCGCCACCGCACAGGAGTTGCTCGCGATCGTCGAGCGCGCGGAGACGACGCTGGAGGAGCGACGGGGCCAGCCGACGGGCCGGCTCACGATCGGGGCGTTCGCCTCCGCGGCCCGCGGACTGCTGCCCGGCGTACTCGCCGAGCTGGGCCGACGGCATCCGGGGCTTGACACGCGGATGTCCGAGGTCGATCCGCATCTCTCCATCGACCTGGTCGCCCGCGGCATGGTCGACCTGGCCGTCGCCCACGACTGGGACATCGCGCCGCTGCCCGCGCCGGAGGGCGTGGAGCAGGCGGTCATCGGCGACGACCTCAGCGATCTGCTGGTGCCCGAGGGTCATCCGCTGGCCTCGCGGGCATCCGTGCGCCGCGAGGATCTGGCCGGTGAGCGCTGGATCTGCCAGCCGCCGGGCACGGTCTGCCACGACTGGCTGGTGCGTACGCTGCGGGCGGCGGGCTGCGAGCCCGATCTCGCGCACCAGGCGGAGGAGTACCACACCCAACTGGCGCTGGTGGCGGCCGGTTTGGGCGTCGCCCTGGTTCCCCGCCTGGGCCGCGGCCCGCTGCCCGCCGGGGTGCGGGCGGTCGCGCTGGATCCGGTGCCGGTGCGGCGGCTGTACGCGCTGTGGCGGCCGGGGGCGGCGCGGCGGCCGGCGATCACGGCGGCGGTGGAGCTGCTTCAGGGGCAGTGGGCGGGCGTGGCGCGCTCCAGCGCCTGAGCGACACGCGGCGGTCTCACGGACCGGGGCCCGGGCCCCGGGAGGCGCCACGCCCCAAGACCCCGGGCGGGCCCCGCGACCCGCCGTCCCGGTGACCTTCCGCGCGTCGTGCGGGGTTTCTGCTGCCGCACTCTTGACCTGGCAGTTATTTTCGGGCTATCCGTGAGTCCTTGGAAGTTTCCTTCAACTCCCTTGTCGAGCAAGGCCGGAAGGAGCACCCATGCACGGACCCATGCACGGACCCACGCCCAACCGCAGCCTCTCCAGACGCACCCTCCTCACCGCGACCGCGGCGACCGCCGTGGCGGCGGGGGCAGTCACCGGCGGATCACCCGCGTCCGCCGTCACCCCTCATCACGACCGCCTCAAGCGGCTCATCTCCCGTATGAGCATCGAGGAAAAGGTCGGGCAGCTCTTTGTGATGCGGGTGTACGGGCACTCCGCCACCTCTCCCGACCAGGCCGACATCGAGCTCAACCTCAAGGAGATGGGCGTCCGCACGGCCGCCGAGCTCATCGCCAGGTACCACGTCGGCGGCATCATCTACTTCGCCTGGGCCCACAACACCCGCGACCCGCACCAGATCGCGGATCTCTCCAACGGCATCCAACGCGCCGGGCTCTCCCAGCAGACGCCCGTGCCACTGCTGATCTCCACCGACCAGGAGCACGGCATCGTGGCCCGCGTGGGCAGGCCCGCCACCCTGCTGCCCGGCGCGATGGCGCTCGGCGCGGGCGGCTCCCCCGCGGCCGCCCGTACGGCCGCGCAGATCGCCGGCGTCGAACTGGCCGCGATGGGCATCCTGCAGAACTACGCCCCGGTCGCCGACGTCAACGTCAATCCCGCCAACCCGGTCATCGGCGTACGGTCCTTCGGCGCCGACCCCGAGGCCGTCGCCCGGCTGGTCGCCGCCCAGGTACGCGGCTACCGCAGCGCGGGCGTCGTCGCGACCTCCAAGCACTTCCCGGGGCACGGGGACACGACCGTCGACAGCCACACGGGCATCCCCGTCATCACGCACACCCGCGCGCAGTGGGAGGAGATCGACGCACCGCCGTTCCGGGCCGCGATCGGCGCCGGGATCGACTCGATCATGACGGCGCACATCCAGTTCCCCGCGCTGGACCCGAGCAACGACCCGGCCACGCTCTCCCGCCCGATCCTCACCGGCATCCTGCGCGAAGAGCTCGGCTACGACGGCGTGGTGGTCACCGACGCGCTCAATATGCAGGGCGTACGAGACAAGTACGGCGACCACCGCGTGCCGGTGCTCGCGCTGCTGGCGGGCGTGGACCAGCTGCTCAACCCGCCCGATCTGGCCGTCGCCTGGAACGGCGTGCTGTCCGCCGTGCGCAGCGGCGAGATCAGTGCGGCCCGCCTCGACGAATCGATCCTGCGCGTGCTGCGGCTCAAGGAGCGGCTGGGCCTGTTCCGCGACCCGTTCGTGAACCCGCGGCGTCTTGAGCGCACCGTCGGCACCCGTGCGCATCTCGCCGCCGCGGACCGGATCGCCGAATCCACCACCACACTGCTGGTCAACGAGGACCGGCTGCTGCCGCTGAGCCGCCGCAGGGAGCCGAACCTGCTCGTCGTCGGCGCCGACCCGGCCTCGCCGACCGGCACGACAGGACCGCCGACCGCCGTGCTGGCGAAGGCATTCACGGAACTGGGCTTCACGGCCACCGCGCTGTCCACCGGCATCACGCCGACCGCCGCGAAGATCGACGAGGCGGTGGCTGCGGCAAGCGGCAAGGACGCGGTGATCGTCGGCACGTACAACGTCTCGGCCACCAGCCCTCAACGCACCCTGGTGGCCCGGCTCCTCGCGACCGGAGTGCCGGTCGTGACGCTCGCCATCCGCAATCCGTACGACATCGCGCAGCTCGGCGCGGTCCCGGCGGCGCTGGCCGCGTACTGCTGGACCGATGTCGAACTGCGTGCCGCCGCACGGGTGATCGCGGGCCGGGCCGACCCGGAGGGACGGCTGCCGGTGCCGGTCCAGCGTGCGGACGACCCGGCGCAGGTGCTGTATCCCGTGGGCCACGGGCTGTCGTACGACTGACGTACGAGACCCGACGCGACTGGCGTGACCCGTCTCGACGGGTCACGCTGGAGGCACCGGCCGGATGGCCGGGGCTCGGGGGGTCCGTATGGCACGAAGGCGGAGGTCCGCGGGGGCACAAGCGGCCGCCTTTCGGATCGGGCCGGATCAGCGAGCGGGGTCTGGCGATGGGGGCACCTCCCGTGCCCGAAGGGCTACGGGGGAGCATCGCAAGGCGGAGGAAGGAGCCGACGCGGAGCGTCGGCGACTGACGACAACGCGGCGAGGCGCCGTGCCAGGGCACGCGAGCCCGGCAAGATCCGAAAGGCGGCCGCTGAGCGCCCTGGCAACGGTGTTGCTCCTGCTGGTGGCGGCGCTCGTCGCGGGCTGCCAGCAGGCGACGGGACGCGCGGACACCGCGGGCTCCTCCGTCACCGCCGGCCCCACGCCCAGCCCCGGGTACGGACTTGTCTTCCTCGGCCCCGGCGACTGCGGCTCACGCGGCCGTGACTTCCGCGAAGTGCCGTGCACCAGTGAGAAGGCCGTGGCCCGGGTGATCGCCCGGCACGAAGGGCCGCGGGAGGCCGGGCCGTCCTGTCCTCGGGCCACCGACTTCGTGCTGCATGTCTCCGAGAGCCGTCCGTCGGCCGACGAGAACGGCGACGGGGACGTGGGCCAGGGCTACGCCTGTATGCGCAATCTGGAGCCGCCGCACCCCGGGGACCCGGGCGGAGGTGGCGGCCCGCACACCGTCGTCGGCGACTGCGTCCACAGCGAGGGCAAGGGCCGGGTGAAGGAGACCGCCTGCGACGGATCGGGCGCGCGGGCACCGGAGTTCGAGGTGCGGTCCGCCGTGGCGGAGCGGGCGCAGTGCCCCTCGTCCACGGACCTGTATGTGCAGCTCGGCGGAGAAAGGCCGGTGGGCTGCGCCCGCCGCCTCTGACGAGGAGACGGGCACAGCCCACGAGGGAGGGGTTACGGCCGCAGGGCCGGCTCCCGCTCGATGTCACGCTGGTCGAGCTTCGCGTCGAACCTGCTCAGCGGCTTCGCCTTGGCCTCGTCCTGCTGGACGGCGGCCGGGGCGACGCCCGCCCACTTCAGGATCGAAGCGGTGGCGGCGGCCTTCTGGTCGGCCACCAGACCGGCCACATTGGCACCGTGGTTGGCGCCGGGCGCGACATAGACATAGCTGTCGCGAGTGCCCTTGCCGACCCGGAACTGCTCCGCGCCCCACGGGTCGTTCTGGCCGTAGACGAACATCATCTGGTTGGCGTTGTGGCGCACCCAGCTGTCGACGTCGTTCATCACCCACGGCTTGAAGCGCATCGGGATGTCACGCGGCACGAAGTTCCGCGGCGGCTGGTAGCCGTACTTGCTCAGCCCGTTGAGGTGCGGCTGCTTGATGTCCGGCGAGCCCAGCTCGGTGCCTGCCTGGTAGTAGTACGGCGTGTACTGGCCCAGGCCCTGGTCCGTGTAGAAGGAGAAGCCGGAGATCGCGTCGACGGTGTCCCAGATCTGCTGGTCCGTGGCGGTCTTGGCGACCGGGATCGACGCGCAGTCGGCGACCAGGCTGTACTGCCAGAACGCCCAGGTGTAGTCGAGGACGACGGCCTCGTACGCCTTGTCGAGCGAGCCGACCGTGGTGAAGGTGTAGCCGTTGTCGGCGGCGTACTTCGTGTACAGCGCCTCCAGCGGCTCGCGGCGCACCAGCGCCTCGGCCTGCACGGCGTTCAGCTTGTCGCGGCACTCCTTGGTGCCGACGTTCGCCAGGAACTTGTCGTACGCCGAGTCCTCGTTGTTGCGCACGTCGTTGGGCGCGACATACGCGACGACGCCGTCCATGTCGCGCGGGTAGAAGCGCTCGAAGTAGGTGGCGGTCATGCCGCCCTTGGAGCCGCCGGTGGCGAGCCACTTCTTGGCGTAGATCTTCTTCAGCGCGGTGAAGACGCGGTGCTGGTCGCTGGCGGCCTGCCAGATGTCGAGCTTGGACCAGTTGGCCGGGTCGGGGCGGGACGGCGTGAAGAAGCGGTACTCCAGGGAGACCTGGTTGCCGTCGATGATCGCCGTCGGCTCACTGCGGCGGGGCGTGGTGGACACGTTGTAGCCGGAGGTGAAGAAGACGGTGGGGCGGTTGGTGTCCTTGTGCAGCAGGGTGATCCGCTGTTTGAAGGAGCCCTTGCCCGGTTGCCGGTGGTCGACCGGCTGTGTGTAGTTGAGGACGAAGTACCGGTAACCCGGATACGGCTTCTCCTCGATGAGACTCATGCCCGGAATCGCGAGGATCCGGTCCTTGATGTCCGTGCCGGCTGTCGGCTCGGCGGCGGTAGCCGCACCGGCCGTCGCACCGGCCGCACTCATGGTGCCTATGAGCACCACGAGCGACAGCAGCCATCTGAGCGCCTTGCGCATTCACCCTCCCCTGATTCACCTGTGGTCGCGGTGAACCTAGCGGGGGCAATGCCCGGCCCGCCAGCCCCAGTTGGCAGTGGACATTCCACCGGCCCGCTCAAGGCCTGGTCAGAGGCGGGTCAGCAGAGGATCCAGCCCGTCGAGCGGGCGACGCCGGAGATCGCTCCGGTGGCACGTACGCAGCGGTTGAGCGCATGCACGGTGACCGGTCCGGCCTGCTGGGTGAAGGTGCCCTTGTCGCCCGCGGGACGGCCGCCGCGGGCCTGGAGCGAGACGGACATCGCGCGCCTCATCCCGGGCCGCTTGGCGACGGTCACGGCGCAGGCGTAGTTCCGGCTCTTGTAGATCCGCAGCTCGCCGTAGGTGAACCGGTAGGTCTTCTGCGGTCTGCCGGAGCAGGCGGAGGCGACGGCCTCGGCCTGCTGTGTGCCGGGCCCGGCCACGGCGAGCAGGCCTGCCGCCATGAGCACGGCGAGCCCCTGCGCGAGCAGCCGCCGGCCGAACGTTGCCCGATTGCCCGAGTTCCGCTCTGCCCCACCGACCACGTCGTCTCCCCTCGTCACGGCTCCGTACATGCGTACGACGCAATCGGAGGCGTGATGGTTGCGACACCCGTGAAAGCGTCACACCGTGGCGGGTTCGTCCTCGCCGATGAAGGTGCGCCACAGGGTCGCGTACGGACCGTCCAGCGCGAGCAGTTCGTCGTGGCTGCCGTCCTCCACGACCCGGCCGCCGTCCATCACGACGACCCGGTCCGCGCGCGCGGCGGTGGTCAGCCGGTGTGCGACGACCAGCGTGGTGCGGCGGCCGGTGAGCCGGTCCGTGGCCTGGTTCACCTGGGCCTCGGTGGCCAGGTCGAGGGACGCGGTCGCCTCGTCGAGCAGCAGGATGTCCGGGTCGACGAGCTCGGCGCGGGCCAGCGCGATCAGCTGGCGCTGGCCGGCCGAGAGGTTGCGGCCGCGTTCGGAGACCTCGTGGAGATAGCCGCCGTCGAGCGTGGCGATCATGTCGTGGGCGCCGACGGCCCGGGCGGCGGCCTCCACCTCGGCGTCGCTCGCGCCGGGCCGGCCGTAGGCGATGGCGTCGCGGACCGTACCGGCGAAGAGATATGCCTCCTGCGGGACGACGCCGAGCCGGTGCCGGTACGCCGTCAGATCCAGCTCCCGCAGGTCCATGCCGTCGACGGCGACCCGGCCGTTCGTCGGGTCGTAGAACCGTGCGACCAGCTTGACCAGCGTCGACTTGCCCGCGCCGGTCTCGCCGACGAAGGCGACGGTCTGGCCGGCCGGGATGCGCAGGTCGACGCCCTTCAGGGCCTCTTCGTCGTCCCCGTAGGCGAAGCTCACGTCCTCGAAGGCCACCTCGCCGCGCAGCGAGCCCACTTCGGCGGGCTTGTCCGCGGTGGCGGTCGAGGTCGGCTCCTGGAGCAGCTCCTGGATGCGCCGCAGCGAGACCGCCGCCTGCTGGTAGCCGTCGAAGACCTGCGACAGCTGCTGCACGGGAGCGAAGAACAGGTCGATGTACAGGAGATAGGCGACGAGTGCGCCGGTGGTCAGCGTGCCCGCCTCGACCCGGCCCGCGCCCACCCACAGCACGGCGGCCACGGCCACCGACGACAGCAGCTGCACGAAGGGGAAGTAGACCGAGATCAGCCACTGGCCGCGGACGCGGGCTTCGCGGTAGTGGTCGCTGCGCTCCACGAAGCGGTCGTTGCCGAAGCCTTCGCGGCCGAACGCCTGGACGATCCGCAGCCCGGACACCGACTCCTGGAGGTCGGCGTTGACGACGCTGATGCGCTCGCGGGCCAGTTCGTACGCCTTCACGCTCTGCTTGCGGAAGAAGTACGTGCCGACGATCAGTACCGGCAGGGTCGCGAAGACCACCAGCGCCAGCGACACGTCGATCACCAGCAGGGCGACCATGATGCCGAAGAAGGTGACCACCGAGACGAAGGCGGTGACCAGTCCCGTCTGCAGGAACGTGGAGAGCGCGTCCACGTCCGTCGTCATCCGGGTCATGATCCGGCCGGTCAGCTCGCGCTCGTAGTAGTCGAGCCCGAGCCGCTGGAGCTGCGCGAAGATCTTCAGACGTACGGAGTAGAGCACCCGCTCGCCGGTGCGGCCGGTCATCCGGGTCTCGCCGAACTGGGCGGTCCACTGCACGAGCACCGTGACGAGCGCGAGGCCGGAGGCCGCCCAGACCGCGCCGATCGCCAGTTGCTCGACGCCTTCGTCGATGCCGTGCCGGATCAGGATGGGCAGCAGCAGGCCCATGCCGGCGTCGACGGCCACCAGAGCCAGGCTGATCAGCAGCGGCAGGCCGAAGCCGCGCAGCAGCAGGCGCAGCGCGCCGCCCTCGCCGTGCGTCTGCTCGGCGCGCTCGGCCCGTGCCTCGTCGATGTCGGGGGTGTCCTCGGCCGGCGGCAGTGCCTCGACCTGCGCGAGCAGTTCTGGGGTCGCACCGGGCTCCGCGGACTCCGCCGCGTTCTCTTCGCGCGCCCACAGCCTGGGCGTGATGCCGCGTTCGGCGTCGAACTCCGCCTCGAGCTCGTCCCGTACCGAGTAGTCCTCCTCCGGCTCGGCCTCCAGCGCCGGGATGTGGCCGGGCGAGACGCCGCCGAGCTCGTCCGGGTCGGTCAGCAGCCTGCGGTACAGGGCCGAACGCCGGGTCAGCTCCTCGTGCGTGCCGATGTCGGCGAGACGTCCGCCGTCCAGCACGGCGATGCGGTCGGCGAGGCCGAGGGTGGAGCGGCGGTGCGCGATCAGCAGCGTCGTACGCCCGGCCATCACGGAACGCAGCGCCTCGTGGATCTCGTGCTCGACCCGGGCGTCCACGGCGGAGGTGGCGTCGTCGAGGAGCAGCAGCCGCGGGTCGGTGAGGATCGCGCGGGCCAGTGCGATGCGCTGGCGCTGGCCGCCGGAGAGGGTGAGTCCGTGCTCGCCGACCTTGGTGTCGTAGCCGGCCGGCAGTTCGGCGATGAAACGTTCGGCCTGCGCGGCGCGCGCGGCGGTCTCGATCTCGTCCTGGGTGGCGTCGGGCTTTCCGTACGCGATGTTCGCGCGGACCGTGTCGGAGAAGAGGAAGCTGTCCTCCGGCACCAGCCCGATCGCGGCCCGCAGCGATTCGTGCGTCAGCTCGCGGACGTCATGGCCGCCGACGAGGACCGCGCCGTGCGTCACGTCGTAGAAGCGCGGCAGCAGCAGCGAGACGGTGGACTTGCCACTGCCGGACGAGCCGACGACGGCAACCGTCTCACCCGGCTGGATCTCCAGCGAGAAGCCGTCCAGTACCGGCCGCTCCTCGTCGTATCCGAAGGTCACGTCGTCGAACTCGACGGTCGCGGGCGCGTCCGCCGGGAGCTCCTTGGTGCCGTCCTGCATCGTCGGCTCGGTGTCGATCAGCTCCAGTACCCGCTCCACACCGGCCCGCGCCTGCTGGCCCACGGTCAGCACCACGGCAAGCATCCGGACGGGGCCGACGAGCTGCGCGAGATAGCTGGAGAAGGCGACGAAGGTGCCGAGCGTGATCTGGCCGCGGGTGGCCAGCCAGCCGCCGAGCGCCAGCATGGCGACCTGTCCGAGCGCGGGGACGGCCTGGAGTGCCGGGGTGTAGCGGGAGTTCAGCCGGATGGTGCGCAGCCGCCCGGCGAACAGCTTGCGACTGGCCTCGCGCAGCTTGCCGGTCTCCTGCTCCTCCTGGCCGAAGCCCTTGACGACGCGCACGCCGGAGACGGCGCCGTCGACGACGCCCGCGACGGCGGCGGCCTGGCTCTGCGCGTACCAGGTGGCCGGGTGCAGCCGGACGCGGCTGTGCTTGGCGATGAACCAGAGAGCGGGCGCGACGGCGAGCGCGATCAGCGTGAGCGGCAGCGACAGCCACGCCATGATCACGAGGGAGATGATGAAGAGCAGGACGTTCCCGATGGTCATCGGGAGCATGAAGAGCAGGCCCTGGATGAGCTGCAGATCGCTGGTGGCGCGGCCGACGACCTGGCCGGTGGAGAGGTCGTCCTGGCGGCGGCCGTCGAGCCGGGTGATCGTCGCGAACATGTCGGTACGGAGATCGTGCTGGACATCGAGCGCGAGGCGGCCGCCGTAATAGCGGCGGATGTACGTCAGTACGTACACGACGAACGCGGCGGCGACGAAGAGTCCGGTCCATACGGCGAGGGAGCGATTCCGGTCGCCGATCACATCGTCGATGACGATCTTGATGATCAGCGGGACGAGCGCCATGACGGCCATGCCGGCCAGCGACGAGCCGAGCGCGAGCACCACATTGCGCCGGTAGCGCCACGCGTAACCGGTAAGCCGCCGTGCCCACCCTTGGTCTGCCGCCGCCACGTGGTGCCTCCCGTTTGATTTTGATCCACCGGAAGGCACCAACGCGGAGAGCAGCAGATTTCATCCCGCCGCAATGATTCCGCGGCGGCTGTTCGGGTCAGCGGGTGGCCGGGACCGCGTCCTTTGCGGCCGTCTCCGGGGTGCCGGGCAGCGCCTCCTGCGGGACGGCGGGCGGCGTGAAGACCTGGGCGGTCTGCACGGCGGCCGGCGCGAGGTCCTGGTGGACGAGGCGCGCGAGGCCCTGGATGGTGTTGACGCCGTACTGCATGGAGTTGTTGTCGTGCGTCAGCACGGAGATCGTGTAGCTGTGTCCTCCGCTGGTGAACGCGCCGACGCTGTGTACGCGCCAGCCGTGCGTGGCCCGCGAGAGCCAGCCGTTCTTGATCTGGACGCGGGCGGTGCTCGGTGCGCCGGCCGAGACGCCCCAGCGCTGCGAGGACACGACCTTGTACATCAGGCCGAGCGTGTAGCCCCGGGAGGCGTCGGTGAGGACGCTGTTCTTCAGGGCCAGCAGATTCATCAGCAGCATCTGGTCGCCGGCGCTGATCTGCGTGAGGCCCCAGTAGCCGCCCGAGCCGGGGATGGTGCGGGACATCTTGGCGACGGTCAAAAAGCCCTGGATCTTCGTGGTCCCGAGCTGCTTCCAGAGCGTGCTGGTCGCGGCGTTGTCCGACTTGGTGATCATGTTGGTGGCCAGCTGCTTCTCGGTGCTGGTCAGCGCGCGGCCGGTCTTCTGCGCGTCCCACAGCAGCGTCGTCAGCACGGTCACCTTGACCACGCTGGCCGAGTCGAACCGGTCGCCGATGCGCAGACCGCAGGTGGTGTTGGTGGTGTTGTCGCGGACGGCGACGGCGGCCGTGGTGGCCCGGCCCTTGAGCGCGGCGGTGATGTCAGCCGTCAGCTCGGCGGCGAGCCCGGCCTTGCCGGAGGTACAGGTGACCGTCGGCGTCGCGGCCGTCGCGGGCGTCGCGCCCACGGCGAGCGGCACGAGCGTCGCGGCGGCCAGGACCGCGGCGAGGCGCGCACGGCGCGGTATTCGGTGGTGAGTCATGGAGGCTTTCCCGTCCCCTTGTGCCTGGTGCGGGCGCGCCTTTCCGGCGCACCCGCACCTCATGACTCACGAGAGGCCGAAAAGTTGTACGGCCTGCCGAAGTCGAGGCGCCTCAGTGGTGCGGAAGCTTCACCGTGAGGCGGTAGAAACGGGTGATCTGCGCGGGGTTCTGGTTGTCGTCGCTGGCGAGCAGCAGCCGCAGCCGGCCGCCGGGAGCGCCTGAAGTGACCGCCATGGCCTCGATGTTGTCGAGCAGCGGGTTGGGCTGGGGCTGCTTGGCGGGAGCGCCGAGGGACGGGCAGTCGACGAGGTCGGCGAGGAGCGTCTTGCGCACCAGGCCCTCGTCTCCTGTGATGTTCTCCACACCGCTCATGTCCTTCGCCCGGCGCGGATCGGCGACATAGAGCCGCACGGTGTTGCCGACGCCGGCCGTGAACCCGCGCTCCAGGACCAGCAGCCGGCCGTCGCCCGTGGCGGTGATCTCGCTGACGCCGAGGCCGGTGTCGGCGCGATAGCCGTACTGCGCGGAGAGCCGGAAGCCGTGCCAGGGGCTGTGCCGCTGCCAGGTCTGCATCCGTACGATGCCCGCGCCGTCGCCGGTGAGCGGTCCTTCCATGGCGGCGACGAGCGTCCGCCCGCCGGGCTGGAGCGTCAGCCCCTCGAAGGTGAGATTCCGCGTGGCGCGCCCGGCCGGTGCGACCTTCAGCGCGTCCGGCACGGGCAGGCTGCCGAGGATCGCGCCGTCGCGGCTGTACCGGCGTACGGAGGGCTCGGTCTCGGAGCTGATCAGATAGCTGCCGTCGCGCTCGACGACGATGCCCTCGGAGTCCAGCTGGGCACCGCTCTCGTCGGCGAGATGCACGACGCTCTTCGGCGCCAGGCTCCTGCCGTCGAGGCCGAACAGCTCGGACCGGTCGGACACCGCGGCGAGGCGTCCGCCGCTGTCGACGGCGAGCGCGGAGAAGTTGCCGACGAAGACGCCCTGGAACTCGGTCTTGTCGAGGGCGTCGGAGTAGCTGTCGATGCCGACGCGGGCGGAGCAGGCCTGGCCCGGCGCGGGCAGGGACTGGGCAGCCGCGGGCCCGGCGGCGGTCACACAACTGCCCACGGCCACAGCGGCGGTCAGGCTGGCGAGAACGGTTCGCAGACGCATGCCGTCACGTTAGGCCGCGCCGGGTAGAGCCCGGGCGGACTCCCCGTGAACGTTCGCGACGGCGAGTTCGCGCACGGTCGCCATGTCGCTGAACGGCAGCAGCTGTTCGCCGACGATCTGGTACGGCTCACTGCCCTTGCCCGCGACGAGCACGATGTCATCCGGTCCGGCGGCGGACAGGGCGAAGGCGATCGCCCGACGACGGTCGGCGAACCGCTCGAACCGGGTGCCGGTCGCCGTGAGGCCGGGCGTGATCTGGTCCAGGATCGTCTCGGGGTCTTCGTATCGCGGGTTGTCCGAGGTGAGGACGCACAGGTCGGAGAGGGTTCCGGCGATCTCTCCCATCTGCGGCCGCTTGGTGACGTCCCGGTCGCCGCCGCAGCCGAAGACGGTGATGACCCGGCCGGTGGCGAAGTCCCGGATGGCGGTGAGCACCTTTTCCAGGGAGTCGGGAGAGTGCGCGTAGTCCACGATCACGGACGTGCCGCGCGGGGTCTCGAAGCGTTCGAACCGCCCCGGGACCGGAGGCATCCGGTCGAGTGCGCCGACCAGTCCGGTCAGGTCGTGCCCGAGGAGATGGCAGGCCGCCAAGGTGGCCAGCGCGTTGGAAACCGAGAACCGCCCGGGTACCGGAATCGCGGCCGGGTACTTGCGTCCGGCGTGGTGCAGGGTGAAGCGTGTGCCGAAGGCGTTCATGCTGAGGTCGGTCGCCCGGAAGTCGGCCTCGGCGTCGAGGGCGTACGTGGTGACCGCGCCGGGCATCATCGCCCGGATTCCGGCTCCGACCGGGTCGTCCGCGTTGACCACCGCGCGCCGGCACAGCCCCTGGAACAGGCGCAGCTTGGCGTCCCGGTAGTTCTCCATGGTGCCGTGGTCGTCCAGATGGTCCTGCGTCAGGTTGGTGAAAATGCCCACGTCGATGAACGCGTGGTCCACCCGGTGAGTGAGCAGCCCCATCGACGTGGCCTCCAGGACCACCGTGCCCACCTCACGGTCGCGCATGTGCCCGAGCAGGTACTGGAAGTCCGGCGACTCCGGCGTGGTCAGCACCGATCTCGGCATCGGAATCAGCGCGTCCCCGATCCGGCTGCCGGCCGTCCCGATCACGCCCACCTTCGCGCCCTCGGCGATCCGCAGCACGGACTCGACCATGTACGACACCGACGTCTTCCCGTTGGTGCCGGTGACGGCCACCATGTCCATCGCGCGTCCGGGCTCGCCGTAGTAGCGGGAGGTGACGACCGCGGCCGTCGTCCGTGTGTCCGGCACGCGGACGACACACACTCCGCCTGCCGACGCCCACACCGCCGCGGGAAGATCGGGCGCCGCGCCGTCGACGAGCACCGCCACAGCCCCACGCGCCAGCGCCTGGCCGACGGCCTCGGGGCCGCCCTCGGTGTGACCGGGCACGGCGATGAACAGCGATCCCGGCAAGACGCGGTGCGCGTCGAAGCACGTCCCCGCAGTGATCCTCGTCTCCGCGTCGCCCAGAAGAACCTCATGGTCGTGCCCGGCCAGCAACTCGCTCAACTTCACAGGGGTCCTCTGATACGCAATGGGTCCAGAAATGGGGTCGGCACAGTGGTGCGGTCCGGGAACCGGAAAAAAGCCCCTGGCGGCGCGGACGAACTCCGCGGGCGGGGCAGGAAGGCCGGGCAGGACGCCCGTGGGGAAGTGGCTAGCCGTGGCCGTGCAGCGCGCGGCAGCCCGCCCGGGACGCGGTGGGGCACAGCGTGTGAGGCGCCTGTCGCAGGCCCTTCCTCACCGCATGTGTGCAACCCATGGGTGGAGTGTACGTCCCGCTGAGGGGCCGGGAATCCCTCAGCGGGAGCCGGGATTCCCTCAGCGGGATACGGAGATCTAGGGCCTGTCGTCTGGATCAGGCCGGATGAGTGAGCGGGGTCTGGTGCCGTGGATCGCAAGGCGGAGGAGGGAGGCATGGCGGAGCCATGCCGACCGACGACAACGCGGCGA
>NZ_JBIRTX010000033.1:0-4001 GCF_044334895.1 Streptomyces sp. NPDC020681
AGCACACAGATGCCCGCGTCGATTCCGATCGGGAAGACGACGGCGAAGTTGCCGAAGCCCTTGTCCGCGGCGAGCTCGCGCACGGCGGCGTACGAGCCCGCGAAACCGATCGCGGCGATGATCACCGCACCCGTGACGACCAGGCCGATGAGTATGCGGTGCGCAGAGCCAACCACCCCTAGCGGAGTCTCAGTCCGACAAGGACCCGCGTTGCTCACGTTCCTGGGCTGCGCGGGCCGGGAGTTGGCCAGAGACATAAGGGCTCCGGGAGACAGGTGAGCCACCACGGTAGGGAGGTTGCCCGATCCATGAGTAGTGCACTGGTGCACACTCTGGGGCGCGCCGCCTTTCGGACATGCACAGTCGCAGATAGCCGCCCAGGAACGGCGCCGCGCAGATCTTGAGGGCAGGCCGGGAGGTTCGTGCGGAGCCTCTCGGCGCGGATGCCTCTACGCGAACAGTCTGCGATAGGGCAGCGGCCGTCCGCAGCGGGCAGCTCTGCGAGTTGACCATGCTGGTCTTTGCGCGGATCGCAGATCGCTACGGCGGGATGGCAGTTGCCCCGGATCGTGTCGGACTGCCAACGTGCGTCAGGGAAGAGCCGTGCGGGTGAGGAGCATTTCGGGTGTGTTTCGCCGTGCACAGGCTGCACAGGCCGTCGCCGGCAGGATGAGCGCGACGAGGTGTCGGACCGGTACATCCCCTGCACGGCGGCCAGTCGAGACAGGCCGGGCACAGTTCCGAGCCGGGTGCGGTGCCAGGGCTGCCGCAGCCCGAGCACTCAACCAGCGCCCGGAAGCCAACGGCTTCGGGCACGGATCGGTCGGGGTGCGTCCGCCGTGCATCGCTGCGCTCGGGGGTCCGGGTGGTGGTGGCAGCCAGGTCCTGGGGCGGGGTGAGGTGGCGTACGGCCTTGAGGCGCGCAGCAATGATCGCACCGACCGACCTCCGAACCGGCTGCGGCAGCGGACGCGAGGCAATGACCTGCTCCAGGTGAGCGGCCGCCCACCCGGCCTCCAGTAGCTCGTCGATAACCTGTCCCTGGTCGTGGAGTGCCTGGCCGGTCAGCAGCAGTTCGGGCCGGCGTGCACCGATCGCCAGGAGGAGGTCCACCCCCGGGGTGACGCATGTGCCCTCCCCTGCGCTCGCGGGCGGCGATGGCCGCGGCTCCTGCCGCGCATCCTCCGGATTTGAGTGTTCGCCCTCGTCACGGAAGGACGGAAGGACTTCCTGAACATTCTGGTCGATGTGCTTCTGCGGTCTGGTGTTCTTTCCCTCTCGGTCAGCCTTCCCTGGATTACCCAATCCCGGTTTTCCCGGTCCTGGTCGCTCCCTGGGGTCTGGAGAGTCTGCTGCAGGCGCCTCCTGTTCCGTCCGGCCGCTCGCGCAGGTCGGCACGTCCGTTATGACGTAGGCGGTTTCACCGAGAGTCCCATCCCCCTGACGCACCCGTTCCCGTCTGAGATAGCCGAACTGCTCCAGCTCTCGCAATCCGGCACTCACCGCATCCCGGCCGTCTCGGCCCGAACGCGTCAGCTCACCGATCGACACTCGCCAGCCGTCGCGGTGCGTCGAGATGAGACCGAAGATGCCCTTCGCTTTGAAACTGATCCTCGTATCACGAAACAGGGCGTTGGCAATCCGGGTGAAGTGATCCACAGCCATTTCGCCGCGGCGGACGCCTCCGCCGTCCCGCATCACTTCTCTGCTCCAACGCAACCCGGAATGAGGCAATAAGGGCCAACCCGCAGGAGTGGCAGCAACGCCCTGCCGATAGAAGGCATTTGATACCCGGCCTGGAGGCGGCATGGCGGAGCAGCCGCGGCCATCAGGCCTCCAGCCTGGAGTCCTTCCTGCGCCAAGCACTCCCGCCCTCGCGCACCCCCGTTCCTCAGGAAGCAGTCCTGGGCCGGCAACGGAGGAGAATCGCCCAGGACTTTGAGCTGATCACCCACCTGGTGAGTGGACCAATAGGCGGCATCACGGAACGAGATCGAGGAATCCCAATGATGGGCGCCCATCCCCCGCCTCGGAGCACCACCCCTCGGCTCCGAACACACGATGCAGACATCGCCGACGTTTAGCGTATCGACGCATCCAGAGGCTTCTGGGCTTGAGACGAGACCCCGCATGAGGACCGACGATATGAAGACAGGAACGCTCTCACCACTTCACGGCTGCACAGTCTTTTCAGCACACGCTACGGCTGTGCACAGTCCCTTCGACATTCCAGAGGGTTGGACGGTGAAGCGTCTGGGGAGGCCCGAAGAAGCGAGGAGTGCAATTGCGTCTTCGATCAGGACAGTCGCCTTACGCTGCGATGGGATGACCGGTGCTGGCACGTCCAGGGCACGGGCGGCCGCGGCGGTGACCGATCTGGCGTGGTCGGGCAGATGTCGTGCGGCCCAAGCGGCAGCCGCCTCGAGGAAGTCGACCAGGTCGCGCTCCCGGTCGGCGAGCAGGCGGCGCACTTCGGCGACGGGCAGCTCGATCACCGAGCTGTCGTCCTGATCGGCGTCGACGGCCAATCGGACTGTTTCGTCGCGGCGTTCGGCAAGCGGCGATGGGTCGTGGCCGAAGTAAGCCCGGCCGTCGCCGTCCACGACCTCAAACCAGTCGCGCCGCTCCTCCAGACCGTTGCAGCAGCCCGGCAGGAAGGCGGCGCCGGTGGTGGTCGTAGATGCACCCGCTGATGCGCCGGATTCCTCGGGCTGTCCTCACCGACTCGGACTGCCCGTGGTCGTCGCTGCGGTCAGCGAGCGAGTGATCACCACTTCGCTGGAGTCGACAGCGGCTGAGAGCGCACGATACAGCTCGTCCTGGAGAGCCCCCGCTTCGAGACCACAGGCCCGCACCAAGTCCTCGCAATCTTGTATCTGACGGTCCGTGGCGAGTGCGATGAACAGAGGGTGCGCCAGGACCTCGTGGGCCGCGTAGCCGTCGCCTGCTTCCGTGGCGCGGCGTACCAGATCCTCCACGAGGCTACGGGATCCGGCGTGCTGGGAGGACGCGACCGCATCGAGGGCAGTAAGTCCGAGGCCGATGTCGAAGACGGTCAGCCCCGGTTTCGCTTCATGGCTCAGGTAGGTGTTCACCAGGTCGGCTAGGCAGTCATCGTCGTGCTGTCCTGCCTCGCAGCGGCACAGCGCGGTAAGGCTGGCGGTGACACGTTGCTCCCATGGATCACCAGGAGCCGTACCAGTGATCAGTTCCTCGGCGCGGGCAGTGTCGCCCACGGTGAGGGACGCGACTACGGCGACTTGACGCCCGTCGAGCATGCGTGTGCCCACGCCCCGGTGCTGCTCGATATGGGCCAGGGCCTCACGCCAGCGTCCTGTGGTGGTGAGGGTGCGCGCGCCGTCAGCCAGGAGAACGCGCCACAGCCACGCGTGCACGTCCCGTCGGTCCTCGGCTGTGCGAATGAGGTCGGCCGGGACGGTGATGCCCTCGAACACAGCCGCTTCGCCCGCGCCAACGGCTGCGAACAGGTCCAGCAGTCGCTGGCGGCCGTCGTCGGTGCGGCCGGCACGGATCTGCAAGCGGGCCAGGTTGACCAGAGGTTCCAGCCCACGAATGGCACTCATGGCGGGCAGGGGGCACGCGTGCAGGTAGGCCGCGGCGTGCCGATGGCACATTGATCGGGCGAGGTCGGGAAGGCCGAGATCGGAGGCGAGAAGCGCCGCCTGGTTGTAGACGGCAGAGGCCAACCCCTGCTTGCCCTGTTTCCCCGCTCTGTCGGCCAGTTCGACCAGGGCCCGCACACGGGCTGGCAACGGCAGGCAGGCGGGCCGGAATCGGGCGACGAGCGGGAAACGCCTTGCTATCGGGCCGTGCGGATCCATGTGTCCCCCAGAGGCGACAGTGGCGCGATGGAATGGGTACGAACCGGTGGTGCCCCGCGGCCCCCCCCCCCGGCCCCACCAGCATGAACAAACTGGGGGCCAACCCGCCCCGCGCACAATATTGGGGTAAGCGGGGGTATGAGGGCCAAAATGGTGGGG
>NZ_JBIRTX010000033.1:4011-46586 GCF_044334895.1 Streptomyces sp. NPDC020681
TTGATATGGGCCGGTGGGTTCCATTGTGCCCCCATGGGCCTAATGGGGGGCGTTTTTTGGGTAACGAACGGGGGTGCCCCGGGGGCCCCCCCTAGGGCCACCACCTGCTTCACATCTCTGCTGGCATCAGCGCCAGTCGACGATGATGCGGTTCAGCGGGGTATCGAGGGCAAAGAGGCTGGGGCGCTGCTCGATCGCAGGGGCGTCGAGGGGTCGGATCTCGAATGTCGCCTCACGACCGCGGTACTCGCGGTCCCACGTGCGAATGGCGTCCGCGACCTTCGCGGCGAGCTCGTCACTGCCGGGGCCATGACCGATGACGCCGAACTCCCAGAGCTTGCCGCCCTCCGCGGTCTTTTTCTCCGAGAGACGGCGGGCGAGGTAGGTGACGGCGCCCTTGTCGACGGCGGCAGTTGAGGAGGGATAGGGGTCTTCGGTGAGAACCGTGCCCTTGGCTTCCTTGGGGAAGAGCATCCTGATCAGGCCGGAAGGCAGACTGCAGGAGACAAACAGCTCCATCCACTCAGGGCTCTCCATGGCGCGGACCATCATGCCGGTCCACTCCTCGGTGCGCGGCTGCTCCAGCACTCCGGCCACGGCCTCGGCGTCGATTTGCTGCCCCGCGGGGGCCTGGAGCCGTACGGAGCCGTCCGTGCTGAGCGGGATGACGCGGCGGTCGTCGTCGGCGATGCCCCTTCGCAGCGGCATGAAGGTGTTCATCTTGCTGCTGACGCTCCTCCAGCGGCCGTCGCGCTGCTCGTAGGCGATGGAGCGGGACACGCTGCCCTTGAGGCGCTGGGGGACCACGAGTCGTCCGCCGGGGGCGAGTTGCTGCATCCAGCCGTGAGGGACACCGTGTGCGCCGACGGTGGCGATGATCCGGTGATACGGGGAGCCTTCGGCGTGGCCGACGGCCCCGTCACGGGTCAGGGCCTCCACGTTGGTGAACCCGGCGGCGGCGAGGTGCGCGCGGGCGCCTTCCACCAGGTCGTCGTCGACGTCGATCGTGGTGACGTGACCGGTCCCGCCGACCAGGTAGGCGAGCAGCGCAGCGTTGTAGCCGGTGCCGGCACCGAGTTCGAGAATGCGTTCACCGGGCTGGGCCTCCAATTGGTCCAGCATGAGGGCGACGACTCCGGGCTGGGAGGCGCAGGAGATCGACGTGCCGTCGGTGTCGTACTTGATGTTCACCGGCACGTTGGCGTAGGCGTCTTCGAGAGAAGCGTCGGGCAGGAACAGGTGGCGGGGCAATGTGCGCAGCGCGGTCTCGACAGCGGGAGTGCGGGCGTACCCGGATTCGCGGATCTTGTCGACTAGGCCGTTGCGGAGCCGTAAGGCCTCGGCCTGGGAGGTGGCGATCGTGTCGCTATTCACCGCCTTGACGCTAGTGGTTTCGGGCGTGCCCTCGGCGGACGACGCGGTGTTGTCACTCGATCCCATGACTGCCTCTCGTGCGGTGTTGAACAGGGCGCTTTGGTCGTCCGATGGGAGACCTGCGCGGTTGGCGTGGAAGATCACGTGGTGGGCGATGACGGCTCGCAGGCCGCGCGTGAGCCCGCCCGCGGCGACGAGGTAGGCGAGCGTCGTACCGGCCCGCTCGAAGGCGGCCACCCACTCGGTCTGCCCGTCGAGCGGCCCGTTCGGGCGGCACAGGCTGCGAGTGTCGACGGTCATCAACTTCTGCATCGCCCGGACCAAGGCGGCGGCCCGCTCGGGAGCGAGGGCATCGGTCGCCGGTCGGAGTGCGGCGGCCTTCGTCCACACGTCGCCCTGCTCGAACCAGTCCAGATTGGCGGCCCGCATCATGGCACTGATCAAAAGGACGGCAGTCTCCCGGCGGCCGCCCAGCCGCCCAGGGCCCGGCTGATAGGTGAGCAGGTGACGACTGTCCTCGTGGAATAGGTCGTGGGCGGCGTCCATGGCCTTCGTACCGCCGAAGGCAGTGGTCTCCGGCTCGTAGATGCCAGGAACCCACGACCGAACCGTGCCGTCTTCGACAAGATCGCTCAACAAGGACTCGACCAGCGGGGACGGTTCGGCGGCCCGGTACCGCAGCGGCCAGGGCTGCTTGTTCATGAACCACCAGCCGTTCAACTGCCCGTCTTCCTCGGCCGCGACCAGGGTGGGGCCGAGGCGTTCGGTGATGGCGCGCTTGCCGGACTCGCGGTCAGCGAAGGCGACGTTGTACTGGTGCCAACGGTCCAGGGGCATGACGGGGTCCTTCGGTCGGTGGGTCAGGCGATGAGCAGGCAGGCATCCCAGGCGGATAGGGGCGGGCTGGCGGTGGCAGGAGCCAGGAGCGCCAGAGCCATACCCGCCGCGCCGTTCAGGAAGCCCGGCCCCGCATCCTCGTCCTGCACGACTGCCGTGGCCACGTCTTCCGGGTCGGTGCCTGGCGGGCAGACCGTGGTCAGGAGGGAGGGGATGGCCGCACGGAGCTGGCCGGCGATCGAGGGGTGCGCGTCGTCGGCAGTCCGGGCCGCGACGTGGGCGAGACCGGTGTAGCCGTGGCACAGGCCGTTGTCCGTAGTGCCTTTGAGCTGCGCGGGGTCGGTGAGGGCAGCCACGAGCGCGTTCTCAGCTTCGACCTGACGGTCGATGTCGCCGAGGGCGATGGCTGCGAGTTGCTGGGCGCGGGCGAGGCCGACGGTGCCGTAGCACCATGACGGCCGCCGTGGCTCGGGTGGGGCGATGCGGCCGATGCGCAGCTCGTATCGCGTTACCCAGTACGGCCAGGCAAGGCCGCGGCCGGTCTCCTCCTGCCAGCGGTCCAGCCACGCCAGGATCACGCGGAGGGCCTCGCGGTGCCCGCCGACGGCAATGCCGTGCCGAGCGGCTAGGGCCAGCAGCGCGAGCACACCGCCGATGCCGTGCGCCATGCCGCTGTTGGCGTGCCCGCCCGGACAACGGTCGTCGGGGCGACCGGAGGGTCCGGTCGGCGTCCACCAGCCCGGCAGGGCCTCGCCTTCGTGGGCAGCCGGTTCGGTGAGGCGTACGCAGTAGTCGAGGATGGCGCGAACATCGGTGCCGGTCGGGTCGTGGCGCAGGAAGTAAGCGCCGTAGCCCGCCAGGCCCCGGATCGTGTCGAACTCGGCGAGTTCCGGCAGGTGCCCGGCGTCAATGCGGCGATGCGCAGCTGCGAGGCGGCGGCGCACGTCCGCGGCCATCTGCCGGTCCAGGGTGTCCCGGGCGCGCTGATAGGCGCCGGGCAGGTGGTCGGCGGCACAGCCCAAGGCGTGCGCGAGGGCGGGCAGCACCGTAGAAGGGTGGCTGTCGGGGCCGCTAGTAAACGGGTGCCCCGCGGCGGCGGCGAGCCAGTCATGGGCCCGCTGCCACGAGCACAGGTCGGCCGCGGCCCGCTCGATGTGCAGCAGCGCGATCCCCGTTGGCCCGTACGCGAGTTGCTGCCGGTGCGTGGTGGTCGTGCGAGGACTCACAGCGGCGGTGTCGGGGTCGGCTAGGAGGTCGGCGACGGCGTCCGCCACCTTGAGCGCGAGAGGGTGGGTCACCGTGTCCTCCGGGACATCCAGGCCAGAGCGGCGGCGCGCGTGAGGTAGAGGCAGACCTCTTCCTCGGGGAAGTCGACCGCGACGTGCCGTACGAAGTGGACGTGCAGCAGCGAGGAGAGAACGTCGTCCAGGCGGATGCCCTCGGTGTCCGGGCCGGGTAGGTGGGGTCGGTAGGCGGCGAGTGCCGCGTCGCGATCGGTCCACGCCTCCACGATGGTCTGTCCACCTGGCACGTCGCGCAGTGCCGCCCAGCCGTCGGATGGGTCGGCCAGCCGTACGGTCTCGGTGAACTGCGGACGCAGCACCGGCGCGGGCGCGGTGGGGGGAATGTGGTCGATCAGCCAGCGCATGCCCGCTTCGGTGCTGCCGAGGAACGCAGTTGCGGTGGCGATGGTGTGCGCGGCCACCAGCGCGCGCTGGTGCGGACGCTGGGGCTGGGAGAGCTGGGTGACGACGGCGCGCGAGTCCGCACGGAACACTTCCTCGGCGGCGTCCCAGGCGGCGCCGGATCCCCAACGGCCCATCTCGCGGTACGAGGTGGGAAAGCGCATATCCGACAGCAGTCCAGCGGTGCGCAGCTCGTCGGCCCAGGTGCTGATCGTGCGGGCGGTCTCTGCGAAGGCTTCGGGATCGGGCAGGGCGATGCGTACCCGCAGGTGCTGGTGGGGGTCGCGGAAGCGGATGAACCACCACGGCGGACCGCCGAGTCGATCCAGCAGGTCCGGCAAATACTGGGTGAGCAGGGTGTCCTGGCGGCGCAGGTCGCCGTACAAGGTGGCCAGCAGCAGGGGCGAATCACCGGGAGTCTGGATCTGCGCTGGGGAGAAGGTGCGGGCCGGCGCGGGGGTCGGTAGGGTCGGCCACGCTGGTGGCCGCGTCGCCTTGAGCGGTACGACGACCTCATGCGCGTGGCCGTCGCACCAGCCGTACGCGTCGGCTTCCGGGGCTTCGACGAGGACGGCCAAGCGGGCGCGGTTCAGGTGCTGGCGGAGCAGGGTTCGGGGTCCGGCCTGGTCGAGGTCGAGGAGCAGGCGACGATCGTCCTCGGCCAGGTAGACCCGCCGCGGCATCCGCCGCAGGCTCCGCCACTCGTCAAGAGCCGTCTCCCAGTCGGCCCGGGAGCAGTCGCGGCTCGGCAGCTCGGCCGCATCCAGCCGCCACCGTGCAGGAGCCAGCACCATGCGCCCGTAGCGCAGCCGGGGCAGGAACGGCATCGCGTTTGCGGCGCCCCAGTCGAACAACGTGACCTGCGCGCACTGAGCGCGGGACAGCTCGGTGAGGAACCGGACTAACGGCGGGGTGTGCTCCTTGAGGTTCAGCGCGTGCATCCCCACGGCCTCGATCCGGTGCCCGCGCTCGGGCGCAGCCAGATACATGCGGCGACCGTCGCATGCCACCGCCAGGTCGTCGGGTGTGAGCACGTCGCCGCCTGTGGCGCGGTGCTCTTGCACACTGATCACGGTGGTCAGAACCTGGGGAGCGCGAGTGACGTGGGCGCTCGTGGGCAGCAGCGGCGGGAAGGACAACTGGGCGGGGACGGTGCCGGCATCTGCGGCCGGCAGGTCGGCCAGCTCCACGGACAGATTCTCGCGGTCCTTGGGGTGCAGCACGCTGAGGAACCGGCCTGTGGTGACGCCGACGCCGCGGGACACGCTCACGACCTCCAGCCGGAACCGCCCGCGGTGCAGCTCCTCGGCGCTGGCGGCGTGCACCCGGACGCCAACCTCTAGGTGCGGCGGCACCCTTGGATGCTCGGGCCCCACGTCCATCGCGGCGATCAGCTCGTCGGTGAGGACTACCTCGTCGCGGCCGTCGAGGCCAGCGGCCTGCGCCAGCCGCACCAAGGTGTCGTCCCGCACGGAGAGACGTGGGCGACGCACGTCGGCCGGGGCGCCCGGATACCCGTCGGGGAAACCGGTGCCGCTGTCCGCGATGACTTCGTTGAGCGGCACCATCGTGCCGATGCCGTACCGCTCGTAGAACCGCCGCTGGTAAGCCTTCCATGCCGCAGCCCCGTACGGGAGGGCGCTGACCCGGGTGAGGACGTAGGCAGCGCGCTCGATCTCGTGGGCGACCTCCTCGGGCAGTTCGACCCGGGCATCCAGACGCAGGTCGAGAGCGAGGGGGTGGCGACGCAGCCCCGGGACCAGAGCCCGCATCCGCGAGGCGGCGCGGGTCCGGCCGCTGCGGGAGCCACAGCCGCGCAAGTCGACCTGCACAGCGCGAAGTTCACGGACCACATCGGCGAGCGGAGCAAAGGTGTCGGCGTCCACGGCGTCTAGCTGGCCCAGCAGGTATTCCAAGGCGTCTCTCTCGGTGCTCGGTGCGTGCAGACTGGTGATCAATATCTGGTGCCGGATCAACTCCTGCACGAGCCGTTGCGCCTTCCCCGACCCTGTCAGCGAGGACACCGGCGCGGATCGGTGCCCCGGTCGCATCCAGGACCACCCGCACCGGCTCGGTCAGACCAATGGATGTCTCGACCGCGCGCCTGCGGTCACTTTGGGTGTCGGACTTGTACGGCACGATGAGCCGATCACCGCGTCTCACGACCGTGTTGTTGACCGCCACTAGAAGGTGCTGCAGCAGTTCGGGGCACGACTCCAGTCGCTCGACAACCGACGTCAGCCATTCCGCGCTCGCCCGGCCGATGACCGCGTGATCCGAGCCCCATGTCGTACGCGCCCGTCGCCCGAGGGTGGCTAAGGCCACGCCGGCGAACAGGCCGAAGGGAGTGGCCCGATGCTCAGCGCGCAACAGGTAGCGGACCACAGAGGCGACTGCGCGGCGCACATGGCGCGCGTCCGGGGTGCCGGATGAGCACAAGGCCCGCACCTGGGAGGCGAGGTCAGGGCTGGCGTGCTCCAGGGCTTCGGCAACGTCGTCCTCGGCCCAAACCTCCCGTAACCATGCGAGCCGGGCGGCCGTGCCACGCGGGGACGGGTCATCGAGGTCAGGACACGGAACGACGGGAAGTTCCGGCCGAGCGACCGCACGGAGGAGAGCGGTCTTCCCGGCGCGGAACGCGGTGCTCGAAGCCATCACAAACAACCTCCGTGGTCCAGGCGGGCGGCCGGTGCCTTCGCCCTGTGAGTCGCGAAGACACCGGCCTGGAATGACGTGCGCCTTAGGTCAGGCCACGTTGGTGGTGCAGGCGCCGCAGGTCTCGCCGCAGCCGTCGTCCGTCAGGCTGATCAGACCGGCGACGTCGGCAACCTCGACCAGGGTGACGTCGAGATCGAAGCCATCCGATGCGGTCGTGCCCGCGCTCGCCGGGCTCGCCTTCGTGGTGTGCGTGATGCTAGGGCTCATGCGAACTCCCTTAATTCGTAGGAATGTTGGCGCTGATGGTCGGCCAAGCATCTTCGTCCGGAGCGTAGCCAGGCGACTACAGCCGTCGAAGATTCTTGGCCACCTGCCCGAGGTGCCATGCTCAGCTCCCGGACGGAGCCGAACCGCCTATCTCAGGCAGGGGATGAGCGCCGCCCGATGAGCCGGGCCCGAAGCGCCGGTTCGCCGAGCGGCCGTCTGTTTGGCCGCGGCCCGAGCCTGGACCGCTCTGGGCTACAACGTGCACGGCTTCCAGGGCATCCACGGACAGGCAAGGCGGCCGGTGCTGGCACATGCGATTCGTGTCGGGGGGCACTCCCCCGTTGGACTGCACTGCCATTCCGACGATCCGGCGAAACGCGCTGTGCAGACGAGGAGTGAGCTCCGTGATCTCGCTTGCTGTCAGGTCGGCATGCTCGCCGAGCACGGATTCGAGATCGTCGAAGACGCCATCCAGCAATGGAAGTTCCGCTGAGTCCTCAAGGGCGTACTCCCTGAGTCTGGCCAGCACCCGGGTGTGTGTGCCGACGTCGTCCGAGAACCGTCTGCCAGGCGAGGGGGCCGGATCGGCGGCCACTGGAGTCTCGATCACGGGGGCGGTCATCAGCCCCTCCTCGTCGCCACGGTGGGCGTCGTCAGGGTGCACCAGGTCCTCGTCTCGTCCTCGCTGACACCCCAAGAGGCCGCGATGGCGGCGACGAGGAGCATGCCGCGGCCGCTCTCCTCGGCAAGTCCCGCCTCTCGGATCCGCGGCCGACCGGCCGAGCCGTCGTCCACCTCCAGCACCACCACATCCGTGCCGACGATGAACCGGAACACGATTTGGTGCCCGGTGCCGTGCACCAGGGCGTTCGTGACGAGTTCGCTGATCAGAAGCTGTGCGTTGTCGACGAGGGCTGAGAGACCCCAGTGATTGAGCTTCGCGGTGCCGATCCGGCGCAGGCGTCCCACCCAGACGCCGGCGGACGCCGCCACGTCCGCACCCTCCGGCGGGGACGCGCGTTCGATGGTCACGGACAGGTCGTCGAGAACGGTGGGCACAGCCTCCGCCGCGCTACTGGTGCACAGCTCCGCAAGGCGTTCGGTGGAGCGCGTCGTCATTGCGGAGCGCCTCCCCCGGTGTCGTGCTCTGGTAACTCGGCGGGGATCACCCAGCCGAGCACCGGTCCGTGCCAGGACTTGTTCGGCATCGTGATCAGGTGAGGCGGCATCGGTGCGTTGGCTGCATCCGAGAGCGCGAGACGCCGGATGCGCTGAGCAGGGGTGCGCCGAGGCGGGGTCATGATGCCTCTCCCTCAACCTGCGGGTACAGCAGGCAGCCCAGTTCGCTGTGGAGGGATTCGGCTTCCTCCGCCGTCATGACGAGCGACACATCGGCGCGGTGGTCGGTGTCCTGGAACAGGGACAGCGGGAGTGCGACGCGGCCAGCATGGGTGAGGCGAACGTCCGTGTCGGGGGTGCGCTGAATCCGCCAGTTGGGTAAGGCGGTTGAAGCGTTCTCTACGTGACGTGTCGTCATGAGGCCTAAACGTAGAGAGACTTACGTGAGACAACCCTTCCAGGAAATCAGGGCTGCCTCACGGTAAGGGTCCATTCCGTCACTAAGCGGCAATGCCGATATGTTTGGCGACCTGTCGCAGGTCGTCACGGAATGTGGGCCTCTCGCGCTTCAACAGGTCAGTGACTGCCTCTCGGACGAGCGGGGAGAAGGTGATCTCCTCCGGCGACTGCTCAGTGAGCCTCTTCAGCATGTAGACGGTCGCGTAGTCGTCCCGCTGGATGCGGTTGCAGTTCATCAGCTCGATCAGGTACCTCGAACGACGCTCCAGCGGCATCGCGTCGGGGACATTGACGCTGTCCGCCAGGCGGAGCGCCTCGCTGGTGTCCCCTTCCTCCGCCGTGAGATGGACGCTGTGCATCGCGGTGTTGGTCGGTCCGAAACACGTGTGCCAGTCGTTTCGGTCCGCTCCGAGCCTCGCGGCGAGCCGCTCCGCACCACGGAACAGATCCCAAGCGACTGGACCCTGGTTGGCTCGAACCGCGGCCACGGCCGCCTGCAGGTGCAGTGCCCCGTACGCCGAAAGATGCCCCGGGCTCGCATCCTCGCCCGGCTTGCAATTGGCGATCGTCTGCCGGGCGAGTTCTACGCTGTCCTCCACGTCACCAGCGGAAGTCAGCACGCAGGAGAGATTCCACGCGGCGGCAGCCAGGAGCGCGGGGTCGCCGGCGTTGTCGGCGAGAGCCAGTCCGCGGTCGGCTGCGATGCGAGCCAGCGTTGGCTCGCCGACCCTGCGAAGCCAGATCTGGTGCAACCCGTACAGGCTGATGAGCTGGCGGAGCGCGGTCGACTCGTCATCTGAACCCTCCGCGTCGCGCAGAGCCGCATGACCCATGCGCAGCAGTTGAGGAAGGCTCTGCCCCACGACCGAATACCGGTCCTCCGCCTGTGTTTCGTACACCTGCCAGGCGCCAGTAATCGATTCGGTCAGGGCCTCGATGGAGACTGGACCCACGGACAGCGGCAGCATGGAGGACGGGAGGGACAGTGCACGGCGAATCTCGGGCACCTGCTCGTGCTCGAGGTCCGGTCCCAAGGCCGTGCCGGACAGATACCCACCGGTCAAGTCCGCGAGATCCTTGACGCGCAGAACCCGGGCAACCGTAATGAGCGTGGACAGCTTGTCGATGGGCAACTGGTCGTGCTCGACTTTGTAAGCCCAGTTCTCTTTATGGCCAGTGAGCTCGGCAAACGCCTTCTGGGACAACCCACGCTGCTCCCGGTAGTACCTGATGCGCTCGCCGATTGTGAACTGCTGTTGAAGCGGCACGGGTTGACCTCTCTGTGCACGCGGACAGGGCACTGTCATAGAGCGTATGCCTGCCGGTGGCCGCGAGGCGCAATACTGGAGTCCTCTCCTACGGGAGGGCACTCAGCGGTCCCCCGCCCCCTCGGCGGGGGACTGGCCCTGTATCCCCGCACGTCAAGCAAGGAGCCGTCTTGTCCTATCGCGGATTGATCCTCGACTTCGGCGGTGTACTCACCACCCGGATGAGGCTCAACGGACAAGCCTTCGAGAAGTCCGAAGGGCTCGAACCTGGCGCGTACTTCGCCGCGCTCAACGAGAACCCCGAGGGCGTACGCGTCTACGCTGACCTGGAAGTTGGCAGGGCGACTCAGGAGCAGTGGAACGAGGTCATCGGGAAGATCCTGGGCATCGACCCCACCGATCTGATGCGTCGCGCCCTCGCCAATCTGCGACCCGAGACTGTCATCGTCGACGCCGTCCAACGCGCCCGAGAAGCTGGTATCAAGGTCGCCATGCTGTCGAACAGCTTCGGCTTGGAGCCGTTCAACCCGTACGCGGAGCTGGGCATGCTTAATGGCTTCGACGCGGTGATCCTCTCCGAACTCGAGCAGGTCAGGAAACCGTCCCCAGTCATCTACCAGCGCACCCTGGACGCCCTGGGGCTGGCAGGACCCGAATGCGTCTTCGTCGACGACCATGCCCAGAATCTGCCGCCAGCGGAGGCCTTGGGAATCATGACGATCCACCACACTGATCCTGAAGACACCGCGCGCCAGCTCGACGCTCTGCTCGGTCAGCTCGCCGCATAGTCGCTGTTCCCTTCAGGTCTAGGGCCGAAGGCCCTGCGACACCGCGGGTGGCTGATCGGCCACTCCGCCGCATCTTCCACGCTGCGCAGTGTCCGGTTGGCCTTGTCCGGGTCCTGGTGCGAGGTCCAGCCGCAGTCGAAACCGTCGAAGACCTCGACCATCGTGACGCCAGCCTGGCGGGTCCGGTTGAGGGTTCCCGCGTTGTAGGCGACGGCCGACTTGCTGAGGGCGGCGGCCTCGGCCCAGGCTCGGACCGGCACCCGAGCACCGTTGCGGTAGATGACGTGGGTCAGCTTGTGGTTGGCGGCGAGTCTGTCCGCGAGGTTCTTCGCTGCCTGCTTCGCCGTCATGTTGCCCGCCGCAAGCAGCGGAACCTCTCGACGGGCGGCCTCGCGCGCCGCCCGGTAGAACTGGCTCGCCATCCGCTCGGCTTCCTAGGAGCGGCGCAGGAAGTCGGCGTAGGAGTCGGCCGCGAGCGACTCGAGGGCGTCCCGGTGGAACGTGGTCCATCTGAAGGTCACGCCCAGGGCATCGGCGGCCGCACGTGCGCCATCCTCGTACAGGCGAGGAAGCTGCCGCTGGACGAACTGCCGGGCCTCCCGGTCGACGCGCCCGCTGAAGGATCGGATCGCCTGTTTGAATTCTTCCAGTGTTGCCGCGGTGTGCGGCGTCCTCGGGTTGTCGGCGAACTGGGCAATCACGGCACGCTGTTTGTCAGCGAGGCGCTGCCACGCTTCCTCGAGTACCGTCGCGACCCGGCGCGCGACCTCGTCCGGGTCGCCGGGCACCAGCGGTGGCCATTCGTACGGCATGCCGGCCTACCGTGCGCGGCGGGCGGGAAGGAGCGGAGCAGTCACCAGGTCGACGCCCGCTTCGCCTGCTGCCGGGTCGTCCGGTGCGACCAGCTCGGCCAGTCCGGCGATCTGGCGTTCCAGGCCCGCGAGGTTGTTGCTCTGGTCAATGGTGACTACGCCGTCGACCGTCATGCGCAGCGGCTCGGCGAGGAGCTTGGCGCGGCGCTCGGCCAGAACCTCGGCGACAACGGCACGGCCTCGGGCGAGGCGAGCGTATCGGGAGACGAGTTCCTGTTCATCGGTCGTGGTGCCGAGCTGCGCCCGCAGCCAGGCCAGAAGGATCGGGTCCATCAGTACTCCCGCTGAATGGCCTCAGCCGCCCACGCCAGGTGTGGGCGTGGGCGGGCGAGTAGTCGTGTGCCCTTAGGAGCCGGCGGCGGCGGTCTTCCTGCGCCGCCTGGGCGCGGCTGGCTCCGGCTCCGGCTCCGGCTCCGGCTCCGGCTCCGGCTCCGGCTCCAAGGCAGTCTCCGGCGCCCCCAAACCGGTGAACCCGACCGCTGGCGGCTCCTCGTCCCCTACATCCGAGGCGTCCGGCAGTTCGCCGTCCTCCCAGGCATCAGGGTTGGTGATCTCGGCCGCCAGCTCCGGACCCGGCTCGTCTCCCGGCTGCAGGACGACCCACTCCCGCGTGACGGGATGCTGAAGATGAACGGCGGTGGCGAGGCGGGCCATCAGATCACCTTCGCCACAAGATGGGCGTCCGGCGTGTGCAGCACCGGCATGCCGACCGCCGCGCCCTTGGTCCAGATCTGCACCGGGTCATCCTGAGCACCGCGGGTGATGATGATCCCGGGACGGTCCTCCTTGGTGATTTCCGGGTTCGTGCCGCGCGAGAGAGCCAGACCCTCAGCGGTCACACCGAAGATGGTCTGTCCCCACTTCGTACGGTCCGGCGGCAGCATGATCCACCGGTCCTCCGGCAGCACCTTCGTCTGCACGCCGTCGACCCGCACCTGTCCCTTGTAGAAAGTGACCGGCGGCAGGCCGTAGTTGTCGCGCACCACGTTGATCTGCTGCGGGGTGAGCGTCGCGGTCGGCGTGTTCGACGGGTTCACACTGCCGTAGTAGGCCGCCCGGTAGGCGTTGTTGGCAGCCAGAAAGCTGAACGCCTTGCGGCTGGTCACCACCATGTCGGGTGCCGGAGCGCCCCGGTCATCGAGGTACTGAATCCACGCCAGCTCGTCCTTGATCGGGTCCGAGGTGGGGTCGGACCACAGCTTGGGCGCTGTCGGCATGTTGCCCGCTGGCACGCCCCAGTCGACTTCAATCGTCAGCCCATTCTCCGCGTTCAGGGAGAACTTGCCGTCGATGAGGACGTCGCCCCACGCAAGTTCGACGCGGGAACGGATGGCCTCGACGTGCCGCTCGGTGTCGTCGTACAGCAGCTCGACGAGCCGGTCCTCGTCCGCACCGCGGGATGCCTCCAGCAGGATCTGCTCCTGCTCGCCGACCAGCAACTTCTGGCCGAGCGGCGGAAGCATCCCCTCGCGGGTGGTCTGCCACGCCTCGCGGCTGGCGAACGGCACCGAGGCATCGAACGCCCGGTACTTGGCGACGTTGACGTACCGGCCGTTGTCCTTGACCCGCCACTTCACCTCGTCCTGCTCCAGCGTCGGGATGATCCCGCCGTCTCGGGTGAGCAGGTGGTCCTTCTGCGAAGGGATGGCGCGGGCGAAGGTCGTCAGGTCGCGGGCGGCAACGTTCTTGATCAAGTCCTGGATAGTCATCTCTGGCCGCCCCTCACACGAACCGGATCTGGGGGCCGGTCACCGACGGGGCGACCTTGGTGGTGTCGATGCCGCCGGGCACCTTCGCGGCGACAACAACGCCATGCCACAGCAGAGCTGCGGGTACCTTCGTCGCAGTCGGCGCGAACAGCGTCTCGGCGAAGACGAGACCGGCGAAGGTCTGTCGACCGTCGCTCGCGGCCGGGTCGAACGAGCCGTAGAGACCGGAAGCGGTGATCTTGCCGACCGGTACGCCGGACAGGACCCGGCTGTACGGCTGGGCGGTGTCCGTGGACGCCTGGGTGTGTCCGGCGTTGAGCTTGGAGACGTCGAGCGTGACGGTCTCGGTGGAGTCGGTGCCGTGCAGTGCCGCGAGCCAGGCCCGGTCAGCGGTGTACGACGTCGACGTGGTGATGGGCTGGAGTGTCACAGCCGTCCTCCCGTGGACGTGAAGCGAATCGGATTCGCGCACTCACCGAGCGGTGGTGCCGTCCACGGGGAGGTATGAGGGGCGTGGTCCCCATGTCCGGCAATCCCGCCGGTGGGGTCATGGCCTGCGCCATGACGTCGTTTGCAGCTAGTCGCTCAGTCGGTGACGAAGCCCCGTCTGCGGGCCATTTCCAAACCTGCCGCGCCGGGCTTCGGCGGAACCCCGGCTCGCGACGGCGGACCGCCGGCGGGAGACCCGCCCGGTGCGGGCGGGACTGACTCCCGGGTCTGCCCGAACAGCTCGGGCCTGCGCTCCTTCAACTGCCCCGCGGCGGTGGTGATTGCGTCCTCGTCAGCGCCGGGCTGTTCGGCCAGTGTGCGGTCGATGAGCAGCGACGCATCGTCGAGGTCATCACCGGATGCTCCGAGCCCGGCGAGCGCGGCGCGGCGGACGGCAGTGCGTTCACGGGCAGTGGCCTGAGCCTCGCGCTCCTCTGCTGCCCGAAGCTTGTCCTCGGCAGCCTGCTCCCGGCGCTCGACCTCCGAGAGTGCGGCCTGTTCGGCGTCGCGCTTGGTGGTGATGAACTCGATGAGCGCCTCGGAGTTGTCGAAGCCCAGGTCACCGAGGAGCTTCTTCACGGCAGCCCGGCCGCCCTGGGTCTTCTCTCGAGCCAGCAGCCGGGACAGGTCCTCCTGCGTGACGGTGCCGCTCGGGGAACCGCCGTCACTACCAGGGTGGTTTGATTCGTCTTCTGGCGAGGCACCGAGGATCGGGTAGATCGGACGCCCGTCACGGCGGTACCCGACAGGTGCGAACGGGTTGGGGAGCGAGGGGCGCGTCATGCGTGAACCATCCACAGGTCTCCAGCGCCCCCGCGCCGATGATCAGTGTAGCGACCCAGCCGGACCGGGTCGTTTCCTGTTCGGGCAGTTTCCGACCTCGCAGGCTTGAGCGCGAGCGCGCGCCAACTGGACGGCTAGTTAGGGCCCAGGCCGGTGCCCACGCCCTGGGCCAAGAAACACCCCCGCATCGGCGGGAAGGACGGTCGCGGACCGGCGTTCTTCGCCGTAGAAGTCGGAACACCCCCGCACCGGCGGGAAGGACGGAGCTCCTGTGCATATAGGGGCGGCTGTGAACGGAACACCCCCGCATCGGCGGGAAGGACATCTTCGCGGCGGTGACGGCGTCGTTCGCCAGCGGAACACCCCCGCATCTGCGGGAAGGACCGGATCAGTCGCTCGATCCGCTTGTCCCGCCGACGGAACACCCCCGCATCGGCGGCAAGGACGCCTTGTCCGGGTCGATCGTCTTCTGGGTGTTCGGAACACCCCCGCATCGGCAGGAAGGACTCGGCGAGGAGCAGGAGCCGTTCCGTCGCGGACGGAACACCCCCGCATCGACGGGAAGGCCCGTTGACGGTCACCGTGACGGAGGCGAGCGTCGGAACACCCCCGCATCGGCGGGAAGGACACCTGGGCTGCTGCCGCCACCAACTACGTCCACGGAACACCCCCGCATCGGCGGGGAGGACGCGACCAGCGCGTGGTCGGCGCTATCTGTCGACGGAACACCCCCGCATCGGCGAGAAGGACTCCCGCATATTCGCACACAGTCTTGGCGAAAACGGAACACCCCCGCATCCGCGGGGAGGACCCCTTCCGGATCCGCGCGGGCTTGGTGCCGGTCAGAACACCCCCGCATCGGCTGGAAGGACGGCGTCGCGGTAGGCATGGCTACGGCTGGTGCCGGAACACCCCCGCATCGGCGGGAAGGACTGCAAGCCCGAACTCGCCGTCGTGCGCGACACCGGAACACCCCTGCATCGGCGGGAAGGACCCGACGTCCTGCCTCTGGCTGGCCTGCAAAGCCGGAACACCCCCGCATCGGCGGGAAGGACCGCATCGGGGGCGGCTACTACGACACCGTCGTCGGAACACCCCCGCATCGGCGGGAAGGACGATTCCGGGGCGGGCTGCAGCGGCTGCGGGTTCGGAACACCCCCGCATCGGCGGGAAGGACCTGTTCTGCGTGAACGGCCTCGCCTGCGCCGTCGGAACACCCCCGCATCGGCGGGAAGGACCGGATCATGCGCAGCGTGCTTTGGCGGACTCGCGGAACACCCCCGCATCGGCGGGAAGGACGCTAATCCTCCGCGCCATGGGTCTGCACCACCTGGAACACCCCCGCATCGGCGGGAAGGACTCCAGGAGCGCCAGGAGCCGCCCGGCGTTGGGCGGAACACCCCCGCATCGGCGGGAAGGACCAGCGACGGCCGTGCCCGGGGAAGTCCACGGACGGAACACCCCCGCATCGGCGGGAAGGACCTAGAGACGGAGGGGCGGACGAATCCGATCGCCGGAACACCCCCGCATCGGCGGGAAGGACTTGTTCCCAGGCGCGGCGGGCGGGTGCGCTGGCGGAACACCCCCGCATCGGCGGGAAGGACCCTTCCTGACCTGCGCTTCAGTGTGCCCTTTGCGTGTTCTTGACCTTTGCGGGGACGCTGTCTCTGGCAGTCATGCCTCAACGCTACACAGCGTCTGGGGCGCCCGTTGTCAGTGGCGTCTGCTTGGATCCGGGGGCTGGTCCATGGCGAGGGAGGGCAAACGCCTTGAGTCGAGAGCGTGTCGACGACGTTGATGAGTCGTTATGGGGCAAGTCGCGAGGTCTGGATGTGCCGTATCCGCTGGTGCGGCATCTTCTCGATGCGGCCGCTGTGGCGCTGGTTCTTTGGGATAAGTACCTGTCGCGGAATCAGCGGCGGCGTATCGCTGAGGGGCTTGGTCTGTGCAGTGCCCACGAGGCTGCGCGAGCGGTGGTGGGCCTGTGTGCGGGGCTGCATGATCTCGGGAAGGTGTCGGGTTTTCAGCTCGCTGATGCCTTTGGGCGCACCCGGCTGAGTCAGGCGCTGATGTCCGATCTGGGGAAGATCGGGGTGGAGCCGCTTAGGCACGATGTGGCGGGCATGGAGGCGGCGCCGGTGGTGCTGGCTGCTCTGGGCTTTGATGACGACGGGTCGAAGCGTGGGGTGGTGTCTCGAGTGGCTCAGGTGATCGGCGGGCATCACGGCCGATTCTGTCGCCTAGACCGGATACGTGCGGACAACCCTGCTTATGGCGCCCTGTTGGGTGGTGAGTCGTGGGCGGGGCAGCGTCTGACCCACGCGCGCACCGTATTTGAGGCGCTTGGGCGTCCGCAGGCGCCTGAGGTGTTCGATGCACCGGCCGCCCTGTTGGTAACGGGTGTAGTGATTCTGGCGGACTGGCTAGTCAGCCAGGAGCATTTTCTTAGGCGTCGGCAGCAGCGGATGGCTGCGTCTTTGGTGGCGCACTTCGCGGAGTCGTTGGCGGAGGCAGCCGATTTGGTCGCGGAGGCAGGGCTGGATTCGGTGGTGCTGGAACGGCAGGGGTTCGCGGAGGCATACGGGATCTCGGTGCGTCCGAATGCGCTGCAGCGTTCGGTGATGGATGAGCTATCCACCGCTGTCGCGTCAGGGGGCGGTGGCGGCGGGATCTTGCTGGTGACGGCAGCGCCGGGTGACGGGAAGACCGAGACGGCGCTGGAGGCTGAGCGCGTGCTGTCGGCGGCCTGCGGGACGCGGGGTTTCGGTTTTCTGTTGCCGACGATGGCGACGAGTGATCAGATGCATGCTCGGGTGGCCAAGGCCCTCGTGCGGCAGGGCGGCGAGGGTGCCGGGCTGACGCTGACTCACAGTATGGCGTGGCTGAGCCGTGCTTATACGGATGAGGCGCTGGAGGCGGGGGCTGCGGTCTTGGTGTGCGATGAGGGGGCCAGGGCCGGGGAGTCTTCGTTGCGGCCGAAGCGGTGGCTTCGGGGGGCGAAGCGTCCGCTGCTGGCGCAGTTCGCGGTGGGTACGCTGGATCAGGCGCTGATGGGCGTGCTGCCAGTGCGGCACAATGCGTTGCGGCTGCTGGCGTTGTCGGGCAAGACGTTCATTGTGGACGAGGCGCACGCCTATGACCCGTATATGCAGGTGCTGCTGGGGCGGTTGCTGCATTGGCTGGGCGTTTTCGGGGCACCGGTGGTGTTGTTGTCCGCGACGCTGCCTGTGTCTGTGAGCAACCGGTTGATCAAGCAGTATCTGGCGGGTGTCGGCCATCGCCGCAACGATCTGCGGGAGAGGTCGTTCGAGGCTCCGTATCCCGGGTGGCTGTATGTCGATGCCACGAGCGCCAAGGTCTCACAGATCTCTGCCACGCGGCAGCGTGCGCAGGCCGGGGAGCGGCGCATGGAGTTGCGCGTGCAGGTGGAGCCCGTGGAACACAAACAGCCAGCAGCGGGGCGGGGGCGACTGGCGGTGCTGGAGCGGGTGTTGAAGCCGCTCGTGCAGGACCGGGGCTGCGCGCTGGTGGTGTGCAACACAGTCGGCGATGCGCAGGAGATCTTCGTGTGGTTGCGTGAGCGGCTGACGAAGCGGGGCTGGTCTGAGGGGGACATTCAGCTGCTGCATGCGCGCTTTCCGGGGGATGAGCGTGAGCGGCGGACGGGTGAGGTCACGGCGGGGATGGGGCGCGAGGGCCCGCGTCCTGAGCGGCGGATCACTGTGGCGACCCAGGTGGTGGAGCAGTCTCTCGATCTGGATGCTGACGTGGTGATCAGCGATCTGGCTCCGCTCGCGTTGCTGCTGCAGCGGGCGGGGCGGTGTTGGCGGCATGAGTCATGGTGGGCCGCGCATGGGCGTCCTGACGGGCGGGAGCGGCCGCGCTGGGCATCGGAGCCGAAGCTAGTGGTGCTGGATCCGATCGCGGCGAGCGGGGCGGTGCCGAGGCAGTGGGGCAGCGTGTATGCGGAGTTTCTGCTGCTGGAGACCTCGCACGTGCTGGCGGAGCGCGGGAGAGAACCGGTGGCGGTTCCTGGCGATGTGCAGGGGCTGGTGGAGGCGGTGCATGGGGATCGCGGCGACCGGTTCAGCTGGGAGGATCCGGCGAAGTCTGCGGCGTGGAGCGCGTATGCGGGCGAGAATCTGGCGCAGGAGAGTGTGGGGAATTCCCTGGTCATTCCGAGCCGACGCGGGGTGCGGGGGCTGGAGGACCTGCACCAGCTGCAGGGGGCCGAGGACGAGTGGGTGGCGGCGACGCGTCTGGGCTCTGACTCCGTGCGTCTGCTGTGTGTTTTCGAGCAGCCCGGCGGGCGGGTGACGCTGGACCGGGAGGGGCTGAATGTCCTCCCGCGCGCGGAGAAGGGCGGGCGGCTGGCAGCAGATGCGGTGCGTGCGGTGATGCGGCGCACGATTCCCGTTCGGGCCTCGTGGTTCAAGGACGTGGCGGGCGATGTGCACGCGCCGCCGGAGGACTGGATTGATCACCCTTTGCTGGGGGACCTGGTCGTGTTGCGGCAGCCGGTCCGTAAGGGGGCGGTGGTGCCCGTGCAGGTCGGCCGGTGGTTTCTGCGGCTGGATGAGGATCTCGGTCTGGTGCGAGGCTGACGGCGTGCGCACGTCGTGGTCACCCCCGCCTCGGCGGGGAGCGCGCTGCTGCCGTGGTTCACGGGTCCCCGTCCACGGGTTCACCCCCACGAGGGCGGGAATGCCGGTCGGGCCATTATCACATGAAGTGGGACTGTTGGGGGCAACTCACGGGTCCCCTTCCACCTTTGGAGAATTCGGGACGGTGCGGCGCCTGTGGCGCTTCACTGTCGGGTGCAGACGGGCGATGGTGCCTGTGGCTTGGCCGTTTGGGGGCAGCCGATGAACGAGGGCTTTGACTTGCGAGACCAGCCGTGGATCCCGGTGCGGTTAACCACCGGCGGAGCTGTGAGGCGGGTTGGGCTGCGCGAGCTATTCAAACAGGCCCATGAGATCGGGGACTTGGAGATACCTGTGCCGCCGGCAGCATCCGGACTGCTGCGGATCCTGGTCGCGATGGCGTCTCGCATCGCACAGGTCGACGGACAGCAGCTGGGCGACGCGGACGTGGCCGAAGACCTCGATGGCTGGTTCGAACTGCGGCAACAGATCCTGGAACAGGGACGATTCGACCCGGCGATGGTAGATACGTACCTGGACGTCCAGGTGCCGGCGGGTCATCTGGATCTGTTCGATGCGCGGCGGCCGTTTCTGCAGGATCCGCGACTGGACGCCGAATGCTTGGGCGCGAAAGGGGAGCCAAATCCGTCGGGGGTGAACAAGCTCGTCCTGGGGCGCCCGACCGGGGAGAACGGCGCAGTGCTATTCGGGCACTTCACAGACGGGGATCCAGTACCGGTCCCGGCGCAAGACGCCGTCCTGCATCTGATCGCGCAGCTGTACTACGGACCTGCCGGACAGTGCACGCCGCGGCGTATCACGAAAGTCAAACCCGGCAACGGCGACGCGGGGCCGCTGCGTAAAACGGTGTCGTTCCACCCGTGGGCGCCGCAACTGTTCACCACCCTGCTGCTTGGCGTGCCCCGGCCGCTCGATACAGACACCGAACTGACCGATCAATGCCCCTGGGAGACGCAGGCACTGCCCGATCCACTGCGGCCTCTTCCGCCCGTCACGTGGCCCGGGCGGGTGCTGACCGGGCGAGCCCGGCACGCTGTCCTCCTCGTCCCCTCCAACGACTTCACCACCGTCACTGACGCATACGTGACGTGGTCCACGCACGAGCCGGCTCCGTCCGCGCGGGATCCGTACGTCATTCTCGACATGCCGAAAGCAGGCGGCGAGCCCTACGCGCGCCCGGCCGACGGCCAGCGGGCGGTGTGGCGAGACGTCGACGCTCTGCTGCTCAGCGGCAACACCGCCACGCAGCGACCCTCCGTCTTCGACGACATCGCCGGCGAAGTGCCTCGCAGCGTCCTGAACGCGCTGAAAGTGCGGGCCTACGGATTCCACCAGGACGGCCAGCAGAAGGACACCAGCTGGTACGAGGCCACCACCCCGCCCGTGCTGCGCTGGCTTCAGGAGGCAGAGCCGGCCATGGCCCTGCATCTGGGCCGATGCCGGCAGGCCGCGGACGACATCGGAGACCGGCTGCACTTCGCCGCGCGGCTGGCATGGAAGCTCACCACCGATACCAACGCAGACCCCTCGGCCAAGGTGAAGCTCGATGCGAAGAAGCCCGGGCCGTGGGCCGCGGCCGCAGCCCGCGCCTACTGGCCGATGGCTGAACGGATCTTCTGGGACCTGGCCGTCCCCGAACGCTGCGACGAGCCTCCCCACCGGCTACTGGCCGACGCGGCACTGGAGGCACTCGACGCCGCCCTGGGCGCTGCACGGGCTGACCTGCGCACTGCCCGCGCCCGCAGCAGGGCCAGAGCAATCATCCACAGCACCGTGCCCGCCCAGAAGCAGACACCCGCCATCATCAGCGGAGGACTCTCATGACCGGACTGCCAACAGATCAACCGCAGGCAGCCGACCAACGCCGCTCCGAGGCCTACGTCACCTATGTCCTGAAGCTCTGCGACAACAAGAGGACACGCTCAGACCTCCGCAGCGGACTGGGCCGACCGGTCCAACGGTGCAACTACCTGCACCGCTACCTCGTGCCCTATCTGCCCGAGCAGCAGCACAGGGACACGCGGCGGGCCCACTACGCCATCGCCGCGCTGATCGCCGGCCGCCCCCGCGCCTCGCGCGACGCCGACGCCACCGCAGACCAGGCGCAGTCGCCGACATGGTGGAAGCGCCCGAACCTCGGGGCCAGTCTGGCGAACGCGGTACGCAAGGGCACGCTCAAGCCCGACTCCGCCGAAGGCGAGCTGCACCTGCTCACCCGGCAGAGCAGCGACGCCATCCACATCAGGCTCCCCGCCCTGACCCGGCACCTGCTCACCTCCGGCGTCCCCATCGACTGGGCCGTGCTGCTGGAGGACCTCACCTGGTGGAACCGCAACCAGGACCAGATCGCCACCCGCTGGCTCGAAGCCTATTTCCGTGTCCTGTCGACCCAAGACGCAACGACCAATCCGCAGGAGAACAACGCATGAGCTCCCTGTTCCTGGACATGAGCGCGATCCAGAGCATCCCCGCCGCCAACCTCAACCGCGACGACCTCGGCTCCCCCAAGACCGTGCGCTACGGCAACGTCCAGCGTGTACGGGTCTCCAGCCAGTCGTGGAAGCGGGTCATCCGCCAGGGCGTGGAACAGGAGCTCGGTGAGACCGCCGCCCGCACCCGCCTCGTCCCGGTCAAGGTCAAGGAAGCCCTGGAGAAGGCCGGGTGGCCAACCGAACTTGCAGCGTTCGCCGGAGCCAAGATCGCGGCGAGCGCCGGCAAGAAAGGGCTGAAGACCGAGCTGGCGGGTCACACGTCCGTCCTCCTGTTCCTGCCCGACACCGCGATCGATGAGCTTGTCGCGATCTGCACCGAGCACCGATCCGCCCTGGAGGAGGGGCTGGGGAAGAAAACCCCCGGCCAGTTGCTGCCGGTCGACGCCGTCACCGAGACGCTCAAGCGGCGCACCGCGTCCATCAGCCTGCTGGGCCGCATGCTCGCCGAACTCCCCGGTGCGAACGTCGACGGCGCCGCGCAGGTCGCTCATGCCTTCACCACCCACGCTTCCGAACCACAGCGCGACTATTTCACCGCCGTTGACGACTGGCTCGGCGAAGCGGAGACCGGCAGCGGGCACCTGGACACCAGCGAGTTCAGCGCCGGAGTGTTCTACCGCTTCGCCTCGGTCAACATCACCGACCTCCTCAACAACCTCGAGGACGACGACAAGACGGCACGGACTCTGCTCGGCGCCTTCGCCGACCAGTTCCTCATGTCCCTCCCGCAGGCCAAGAAGAACAGCACAGCCCCGCACACCATCCCCGACCTTGCCTACGCCGCAGTGCGCACCGGCAGGCCGATCTCACTGGCGGCGGCTTTCGAAGCACCCGTCACGGCCGGCCGCGACGGCGGCCACTCCGCCGCCTCCCGGCAGGCGATGGCCGCCTACGCCCGGAACATCAACCGGCTCACCGGCGACCGAAACCGGACCTTCCACGGCCAAGCCGGCATTGACGAAACCGCCCTCGACGGGCTGGGCTCCTCCTACGACTCCTTCCCTGCCCTCATTGACGCCGCTGTCGCGGCTGCCCTGCCCGCAGCCGGGGAGACGCGTTGACATCGATGCTCCTGCGCCTGGCCGGGCCCCTGCAGTCCTGGGGCGAACGGTCAGCATTCGCCGCGGAGCGTGACAGCGCCGCCTTCCCCACCCGCTCCGCCCTGATCGGCATGTTCGCCGCCGCCGAAGGCCGCTCCCGCAACCACAGCCCAGACCACTACGCGGCCCTCGAGTTCATCGTTCGCATCGACCGACCCGGCACGCGGATCATCGACTACCACACCGTCGGCGGCGGCAACACCAAAGACCAGACCGTGGCCACCGCAGGCGGCTCCCACAAGGGCAATGCCGTCATCACCCGACGCCACTACCTCGCCGACGCCGTCTTCGTCATCGCCGTCAACGGCCCGCCCGACGACATCACCCGCATCGCCCACGCCCTGCGAGAACCCCACTGGGCCCCCTACCTCGGGCGCCGTGCCTGCCCGCCCGACGAACCCCTGCTGCTGCGTGCCCACGTCGACAACCCGATCACCGAACTGCGCACCAAAGTCCCTCTCAGCAGCCCTTCTTCGGCAGCTCAGCCAACGGGGACCCTGCCAGTGGAATTCCTGTGGGAACACCAACCCGGCAACGCGCGCGCAGCGTCAGAGACGTTTGCAGTGAATGACATCCCTATCAGCTTCGCCCCCCACGAACGCCGCTACGGAAAACGCACCCTGATCCGGACCGTGGAACAGCTTCCCTCAGCCCTGCGCCCGCCTCGTGACGAAATGCAGCAACGGCTGATCGACTACGCCCTGGAGCACGCGGCATGACCCCCACCGCCACACTCGCTCAGATCCATCTGAACCCACAAAGCCGAGCAGTCCAGCGCGACCTGCGGGATGCCGCCGAGATGCACCGCACCCTCATGCGACTCGTCCCCGACCATCTCGGCGACAACCCGCGCCACACCACCGGCCTGCTGTTCCGCCTTGAGGAGACTGAGCACACCAGCAAGCTCCTGGTCCAAGCCACCGTCCCCCTCGACCCCAGCCGACTCCCCGACGGTTACGGCCGAGCACATGTCAAGGACCTGTCCGGAATGTTCCAGGCACTCCGCGAAGGCCTTCCCGTGCGCTACCGCATCACCCTCAACCCCGTGAAGCGAGAACGCCTCCCGCTCGAACTGCAAAACCAGCGAGGCAAGATCATCCCCCTCTCCGGTCCGGCAGCAGACCAATGGTGGACCCAGCGCGCCGCAGGCGCCGGACTGCAGCTCCACAGCACACTCCCCACCCCACAACGCCCCGCCCAGTCCCAGCACCGCACCGAGAAACCCACCATGCGACACAGCCTCATCCGCTACGACGGCACAGCCACCATCACCGACTCAGCAACGCTCTCCCAAGCCATCCTGGCCGGCATCGGACGGGGAAAGTCCTACGGAGCCGGCCTGCTCAGCCTGGCCCCCGCCCACACGGCATGAGACGAGGTCACCGAAGACCGGTGACGGTTACTGAGATTGAACTCGTCGTGTCGCAGGCTGGTGACGGTTCTTGATCCCTGCGCGCGAGGAGATAGACAGCGTCCTGCATTGGATCAAGGGCAGACATAGCCGCGCTTGCTCCATCCAGTCTTACCCAGAACCGAAGCCTGCCGGAGCTGCGACGTTGCATCGAGCTCTGGTCTGTTCTGGAGCTCGGTGAGGGTTACGCGTACCGACCAGCCCGACGTGCGCAAGATGGCTACTTTCAGCTGGGCTCCTTGACCGAAGACACCGCTGCCGCCACATCCAAAACCTGCCACCCCTCCGAGCGGCGCCATGTGTAGACATTCTCGAAGCTGAAGAAGCTCCCGAGCCACAGGTAGTCAATGTGCTCGGGGACAGACGGGGCATCTGTTGGGATGAAGCCATGCTTCAGCGCCGCCCCAATGCTCGTGTGTGAGCTGTCCGACCAGATGAATAGGTGCTGCCTCTTGCCCGCGCCCTTAATCCTGAGCTTGTCGATCTTGTTCCTTCCGGTGGGCCCGGTCAGGAACTCGTCTACATAGGGAGACACTGCGTCGGCTGTAGCAAGGGCGATTCCTGTTGGCATGGCACTGGTCGTGTAGATGCGACCAGCGATGTCTTCGGACGCCCCGAGTTGATGCACGACGTTGATCCCCAGCTCCCGAAGTGATTCCAGATCCTGCCGCTGCTGCGCGGTCGGGACGCCGTGAGTCCAGTCCTCGTCGTATTCCCAATAGTTCTGGCTCACCTTCTTGACGTCTCGACCTTCAAGGTCAGCCAGCAGAGCGATGAGTCTCTCGGACGCTCCCTTGCCGATGGTCGCGCCGTCCTGGAACTGAACACCCCAGGCGCGCCCGAGGCCTTCGATGGGTTCGCCGTTGTAGATGCGGTTGAGTTGCTTCCACATTGCCACGGTCTTCCCGTTCAACGTGGAGGAGACCTCCAGCGCATCGGACGCCGCTGAGGCGCCTGCCTTCCCCAGCATGAAGTCGATCATCCCCGGTTCGCTCTGGTCATCGAAGGAGAGCGTCTCGGTTCCGAGCACCGAATTGACTACCGCTGCCGCGGCCAGCTCGTCGTACGCCGGCTGGATGGCCTTCTTGGGCATGGCCAGCAGACTAGACACCAACTGCACTGGGATCCCAGGCAATTAAAGGCGCCTCCACCCCTCGGCCAGATCAGTCGGCCGCCCCTGGGAGCAGGGACACGCGGGTGACGTCAGGGCCCGCATCAGGCAGTCCGAGGTACGCGCGCACAGCTGCGTTGTCGCCGGTGGCGTCGGCAAGCCTGGCCGCCTCCTCGAAGGCCCTGGCCTGGATACGTTCGATCTCCTTCTGTGCGTCCTCGATCGGATACCCGGCTTCTTGCAGCATTCGGATTCCAGTCTCCACGGACAGCACCCGGGCACCCACGCCCTTGACGACCTCGTCGAGGACTGCGGCACGGTCGGTCGGCGTGTGCGGTCCCCACATCAGTCGTGCGGGCAGGGACTCCCCCGCGGGCCAGCCCTCGGCCTGCCCGGCTTGGTGAAGTCGCTGCACCATTCGCAGCAGGACAGCGTACTTGTGGGTGCGGGCCAGACGCATGGCGGCAACCAGCGAGTCCAGCGGGCCAAGCGCGAGCTGTAGCGCGTACCCGGACGGCAGGGCGGTCGGGTCGAGGGTGCCGAGGCCGGCGGTGGTGAGGCGACTGTTCGCAGCGATGCGATCGAGTATGTGGTCGACGCGGGCGCGCTTCGGCGAGCTGCGCCGACGAGTCCAGGACGTCCATGCGCCCGTTGTCGTTGAGCTGCCATACCGTCCCGGGACGGACCTTCACCGGCAGCGGCTGGCCGGTAGCGCGGTCAATGGGCAGGCGGGCCCCGGCCAGGCCGATGATCGGCGAGCCGGTGGTGGCCGAGGCACCGGAGCTGCTGGTGTCGGTGGCGGACAGTTCGTCCAGAGCCTGGAGGACAGTGGCGACGGTGGGCTTGCCCCAGTGCTCGCCGCTGGCGGGGATGCTGTTGGTGACGTGGACGACGGGTATGAAGTCCGCCATCAGGTCGAGCCTGTCGAGGATTTCGCCGTCCGAGCGGACCCGGTATCTGACCTTGTGCATCGGCAGGTCGTACAGGAGGTCGGCGTACTTGAGGTCGTCCAGATCCCATTCCGCGTCAGTGAGGTAGCAGGTCCACGGGGACGACCGGTTGGGTGCCCACGGGTAGGTGCGCGTGATGACGCCCGTGTCGGCGTTGAGCGCATCCCCATTGACCAGGATCGGTTGGCCGTCGTCGGCGTACAGATACTCGCGGGACGGACTGCCGTCCTTCGCCGTGCGGCGCCGACTGGCCGGGCTGATCGGGCCGAGTTCGTAGGTGACCCGCCGAAGCCTCGCCTTGAGGCCGCGCCGCTTGTCCTCGGGCAGCTCCCAGGCCAGGTGCACACGCAGCGGGAACTCCGCCCCGTCCTGCTCGCCGTCCTCTGGCCACTCCGGGAAGTACAGGCCCGGGTCCCACGTGCGCAGCAGGACACGGCCCTTCCCGGGGTCCCAAGCCAGCGTGTAGACAGCGTCGCCCAGAAGGATCGCAGTGCGCTCGGCCTGCTGAATGCGTAGCGGAAGCAGCTCCTTCTCCGCCCAGGTCCGCAGCCTGTCCTGCACGGCCAGCGCCGCGGCTGCTTCGGAGGTCGGCTCGTCGTCGGCGTGCTCGGCGCCCGCGACGCTGATGGTCTGCTCGGAGCCGAGGAGGTAGCCGAGCGCGGTATCAACCAACTTTGAGGCGTCGCCAAGTTCCCTCTGCTCGGTTCCCGTCTCGTCATCAACGGTCATTGCTGCTACCTGGCCGGCCTGATTGGAGTCGTAAGCGGCCAGCAGCCGATAGGCGGCAAGACGCCGCAGGTCCTCGTCGGGAACCCACGAGGAAGTCAGCTCCGCCCAGGCGTTTCGGCCCGGTCGGCGCAGGTCAGCCGAGGCTGGCTTGTAGTCCAGCCAGCTCCAGACGTCGGTGATCAGCTCGCGCAGGCCCACAGCGCCCCTCCAGGCAGTCGGCCCCGCGCCGCAAGATCAGGTTACGGCGTCGGCGTGCCGCCACTGGCCTCGGCCACCGCGTCGTCGTAACCCGGCATGCCCGGAGCAGGGAAGGAGGAGCACGCGGCCACAAAGCCGCCGCGGTCACCCACGCTCTGTTCCTTCTCGCCAAGCTGATCCCCCCGCGTGGTGCACTCCTGCTCGCTGGGCCCGGAGTACGCGGGCGCCGTGCCTCCAGCGATCTTCTGCGCCGCTGCAACGCCAGACCCTCGCTGCGCCCGAGCCGGTACGTCTCGCGTACACGGTCCAGGTGCGCGGCACGCTGGTCCGCTCCTGTCGGTTCATCGGTCCCGGACGAACAGCCCGTGAGACATGTGACCACGAGTGCTGCCATGCACAGGATTCCCGTCCAACTCCCCCTGCTCCCCATGATCGTGAGGCTAGCAGCGGGCGGGGGACGCCGATCGGGGTGGGCCGTTTCCTCTTGGGGCCGTTTCGGGGGCTGGCATCCGACTGTGCAGAGCTCAGGCCTAGCCTTGAGCGGCTTGAGCGCCAGGTCCGAGGCGCTTACGGGGACGGGCTCGGTCCCGGGTCGTTGCGCCCTTCTTTCATTGCGGACCACCGCTGTCTACAGACAACCAATGCAGGCCAGCGGTTACAGGCAGAGAGATCAGCTTGAACAATGTTGTTGACTTTGGGATGGGTTAGCACTTCAAAGCAACGGACATTGAGATAAAGATCAAGCTATGGGTCGTCTGTCATTCGGCGAGGCTGCGGAGGCGATAACGAGCGTGACGTGGTGACACCGGCAGCCCCCACAGAGGGATCCAGAACAGGTGAAGCCTGCCCAATTCGATTGGTTGATCGAGAAGCGGCATGAGGAGATACCGCTGCGAGTCGGCAGCGTACGTCCGCGTCGGTTGGGCCAGCGTGGCGATCGAACAGCAAGCCGACTGGAATCAAGGCCCCGGGGGGCGTCACCGAGCACCGAGATCTTGCGGCCCGACGCAAGTAGGCAACGCGCGCGCCCTGCGAAGCGTATCTTGGGTTAGGGCGATGGCCGAGTCGAGACAGGGCCGCTGTCTACGACGCAAGGGGGGCAAATGCTGGACCAGGCATTGACAGCACTAGCCGCTGCTGGCGGCACCGCGGTTGTGCAGGCCGCTGGTACCGACATGTGGACAGAGTTACGGCAGCAGCTCGCACGAGTCTTCGGTCGCGGTAACGCGGAAGCCGAGCGCAACGAGTTGGAGCTACTCGATCAGACTGCTGTTGCATTGCGGACAGCCAATGAGGCCGACGCCACGGATGTGCGCAGTGGGCTGGAGAACCAGTGGCGAGGGCGCTTCCTGAATCTTCTAGCGGGTCTGGAAGCCACCGAACAACACGAGGTTGTTCGCCAACTGAGTTCGGCACTTGCAAGCGTTGAGGGGTCTCATGGGGCTGCCGGGACCGTTTCGCACAATACATTTCATGGACCCACCGCCTTTCAGACTGGTCCTCACGCTAAGATGGAAAACCACTTCAAGTAGGAAATACAGCAGCCTTGAGTGATTCCCCGGGAGCGAGCGACAACACCTTCAATGGTCCTGCGCCTTTTCAAGCTGGACCACACAGCACGCAAAACAACTTCATCTATCAAGAAGGGCAGTCAACACAAGCACAGCTAATCGAGGTTGAAACGACCATGGAGGAGGAGTGGGACGTACTTAGAGCTATGCGGAGGCAAAAGCATCCATGGAACTGGTCCGTGATAGTGCACAATCGGAGCCTTCGGCCGATCTTTCACATAGAAGTCACCTTCGTGAACGGCGTTATGGAAACTGGTTACTATAAAATCTGGAAGCGTGCCGACCGCCGGTTGACCGAGGAGTGGATTTGGGGACCTCGCTACCCAAATTTTGGTGGTCAGCGCGAAATTCACGCGCTGGCTGTGGGTTGGAGCTTATCCGCGTCCTCACAACTCGCGCTCCCCCCGCATTGTAAGGAGCAGCTGCGGGCTCACCCGCCACAAGTAGATTTCACTGACGACAACGGCGAGCGTTGGAAAATTGATCACTACGGCGCGCTTCGCTCCTTGAGCCATTGAAATATCAGCCTTGCAGGCGCCGAGCTCGATCTTAAAACCTGTGCCTGATCCCCTTGAGTCTGACCACAACCCTGCCCCCATAGCGGGCCCAAGCAGCCGTCAGCAGCAGGCGGCATCAGTAAGCATGCAGACACGCAAAAAACGAAGGGCGCTCTCAGCGACGTCCGTTGAAGCGGTCATCGTCGAAGTCAGTTGGCAGGGTGTCGAGTTGCTCGGGGTCGGCCAGTTCAGTTAGTCCGTGCACGGCAGCGTCCATACGATCCGGGCTGTCCATTCCCTCGACCCAGGTGACCATCTGGTCCTCCAGGTCGGGGTATTCGCCGACATGGTGAACAAGTTGCTGTTCGTAGAGCTGGGCCACGGGCGCGGCGCGCAGCCGTTTGCCGACCTTGGCGGTGACCTCAAGGATCATCGGCATGAGCAGCCCATTGGTTGCTCCTTCGCGCCGTAGCTGCTCCCATGCCTGGGTGACGATCTGACGGGCCATGTCTCCGCCGTAGTTCTTCTCGACGACGATCGCGTCGGCCTTGAGTCGAGGGCCAAGCGACAGGCTGCCAAGCCCCAGTCGTTGGCGCCCATCGAGCCGGACCGGTCGGCGAAGACGTACAGCTGCCGGTTGAAGTCGCGGCCGACGCCGATGACGCCGGTCTCGTCTCCGACGGTGGACTCTCCGCCGGCTGGGTCGACGGCAACGACGATGCGCGCCATGTCGAGACCCGAGAACTGGACCGCGTTGATGCGGGCGGTGTCGATCCACTCGCGCTTCCACACGCCTCCCTCGGGCGGCCTGGGCTTCTGCATGTAGAGGGCTCCCCACACGCGTTCGCCCACTCGTTTGCGAGTCTTGGCGTGGTGGGCTGCGTCGAATCGTTCGGGCCACAGCGGCTCACCGGGTGCGCGGCCGAGCGGGTCATCGGGACTGTCGGCCAGGGCCGGCAGGTCGATGACGCGCCAGGCGTCCCGCTCAGTGGCGAGGATGCGCCCGGCGAGATCGTCCTCGTGCCACCGGGTCTGGATCAGGCAGATGGCGCCGACCGGTTCGAGACGGGTCTGCAGAACGGAAGTCCACCAGTCCCAAGCGCGCATGCGCATGGTGGGGCTGTCGGCGTCGGCCATGTCCTTGACCGGGTCGTCGACGATGGCGATGTGCGCGCCGCGCCCGGTCAATCCGCCACCGATACCGGCCGCGAGAAGGCCCCCCTCGCCGCCCACGATGTCGAAGCGGTTGGCGGCCTGGCTGCCCGTCTTGAGCTGGATGCCGAGGTCGTCGCCCCACGTGTAGATGGCGTCCCTGATCCACCGGCCGTGGTCGTCGGCCAAGTCGGCGGAATAGCTGGCGATCATCATGCGGTGGCCGGGGTTGCGCCGCAGATACCAGAGGGGCGCCCAGCGGGAGGCACGTCGGCTCTTGCCGTGCCGCGGGGGCATGGTCAGCATGACGTGGTCGCACCGGCCTTCGGCCATGTCAATGAACGCTTGGTCGATGAGGTCCAGGTGCGGCGCCTGCATTTCCCGGCCTCCGGTGAGAACCGCGGCGAGCGCACCTGGTGAGCGATCCATAGCCAGATGGCGTTCGGCTCGCGCGAGTTCGGCGCGCAACGCGGGTGACGCGGACTGCGCAATGGCCCGACGCTGCGCGGCGGGGAGCGTCTTGTATCGGGTGATGATGCCCTCGTGGTCGCGCGGTCTCATTCGGTGTCCGGGTCGGTGAGCGTGATCAGGGCGTCGAGTTCGTCGGCCGTCACGCTTTCGATCTGGACCGGACCACCCTCCGGGCCCGACAGCTCAGTGCGGACCGGCATGTCGAGCCCGAGGAGGCGCGCACGGCGCTCCATGATCCGCAGCGTCCGGTCGATGGCGGCGAGGTCCTGGTCCCGGACGGCCTTCTTGTAGGCGACAAAGAACAGACGGTCGAGCCGGTCGGCTTCAAGAGCCCGCAACTCGTCTACGTCGTCGTTCAACTCGGCGCGGCGGTCGGCGAGGGCTGTGCGGACGTCCCGGCAAGCGGCGTGAATCAGCGCCTCGTTGGTGGGCGGGTCCTGGTTCTTGCGGTACCGCTCGATGCCGTAGCCCTGCGGGTAGGCGATGCCGTCGGAGTTGGCGGTCGGGTCGGCGGCGAGCTTGCGGGCGATCGTCAGCCAATCCACGCCGGCGAGACGCAGGTCGATGGCGTCCGAGCGGCGGCGCGCGATGGCCGCACGCGCGGCTTTGTCGGGGCGTCCCACGGCGGGGGTCCTTCACAGCTCGGGTGCGCCCCGCGCCCACTTTCATGATCCCACTCCTGGCGTCGCAGCGGCTTCACCAGCGGTTCGAAAGTAACTGCATTGATCCATTTGACAGTTGGCGAACAGAGCGGAGTAGGGTTCTCTCATCAACCGCTCGGCGTCCCCAGTCAAAGGGACACCGAGTCCCTACCCCGGGCTGACACCTCGGAGTGTCCGACGACTCTCCTAAACTGTGCCGGCCGGGATCGCCTTCTGGCCCCCTTTCGGGGGGCGGCGAACGCACGACCTGTACCGCCAGCAGGGCGGGGGCTGAGCCAAGCAGTCCTCGGCAAGACCTGAGTTTTCTGCGTCGGCATGGAACTCAGTTCGATCACACGTTGTGGTCGGGCTGAGTGCATGCTGTACCGCACTGAGTTCGGCCCCTACCCAGAAGGAAGCCGAACGGTGGATTCGTCCGCGATTCTTTGGATTCTCGCTTGGTCCGGGGTCTTGTCCATTGCGATCTTCGTGAGCAAGGGGCTCCTGGACCAGCTCCCACCCCTGATCGAGTCGTGGCGCCGCTTCCTCCGCGCGCTGCACGGCGACGAGGGGTCGGGCGGCACGGCCAACCGCCAGGAGGAGGTACGACATGACGAGGCGGAGCCGGACGATGCGCGCCCGACTCCGCCAGGGTCACACCAGTGACATCTGCTCGCCCTCGCCGGGCCGCTTGGGCGGCACGTACTCGGGTGGCGCGTCGGGCGCGTTGCGCTCGGTCCGTAGCCACCAGGCGAACTGGTAGTTGCGGCAGGCCCGGAAGCGGACCGAGTTCCGGCGCGGGTCATTCAGTGGGATGTTGTGTCCGCCCCATCCGGTGACATGGCCATGGCACAGAACATCGACGCCGGCGCCTGGGACCAGCTCCACGACGACGTAGGCGGCGAGTTCGGGTTCAGCCATGAACGCCTGGCCATGTCCAACGCGTCCACCGCACTCCTCGTCGGCGACGGCCACGGAGCTGAGGAGTGTGCGCGCCGTGCGCTCGAGCTGGTATCGAGCAGGCCGAACCGGCAGCGGTCGACGACCGTGCTCGGCAAGGCGTCCGCCGACCTGGCGATGGCCCGGCTCCTGTCCGATGACGTGGAAGGTGCGTCCGACCTCTGCAGACCCTGTTCACAGTGCCAGGCGACCAGCGCGTGACGGGACTCGTCTCTCGCGCGATAGCTGTTCGCCGCTACCTCACCCGGCCGGGCCTGAACAGCGCGCAGCGCGCCGTCGAGCTCGGCGAGCAGCTTGAGGACTTCACTCGCCTCTCGCCCCAGCGTCAGCTCGTCGCGTTCGAGCCTCGCGCACTCGAAGCGTAGTCACAGCGAGGCGAGGATATTCGCCTCCTTCTCCGGAGCGATCCCGTGTTCCGCCCACCGAGGGTGGTCCACGGGACGTCCGTTGTTCTGGAGCCAGATCCAGGTGTCGCGAATCGTTTCCGACAGTGGCCTGCACCGCAGCCCCGCAGCCACAGCCCGCGATGCGTCAACGGACCAGACACCCTCGTGCGTCCGCCACAGCGGCAGCTCGGTCCACTGCTTCACACCCTGCTCGACGAGCACGTCCGGCTCCACCCACACCGGCCGCCCGACACCCCCCGTGACCTCAAGACAAGTGGTGACGAGACCTTCGAAGCTTATGCCATCCGAGTGAGCCACGTTGAAGACCGGACCCTCGGCGCCGGCGGCCTGGTCAAGAGCGAACGCAGCGACATCGCGCACGTCCACCGGCTGAATGCGCCGCGTCGCAGGGGACGGCGCAAGGAAGCGTCCACCTCGGTGTGCACGGCGCAGCCACCACGGCAGACGTCCCACATACTCCCCGGGGCCCAGGATGACGCCCGGCCGCAGGAACACCGCGCGCGACGCGAACGCCTCGAGCACGGCCCGTTCACCGCCCGCCTTCTGGAACCCGTAATTCGTGGGGCTGCCGTCATCTCCCGTGTAGCCGTAGCTTTCATCCGCGTCCGCGGCGCATTCGAGCAGCGCGGAGTCTTCAGTCAGGAGCTGATGGGGCCATCCGGCGTACACCGAAACGGTAGAGATGTGCACCCACCGCGCCACCTGGTCACGCAGTAGCGAAGCCGTCAGGAGGACATCTCGGGGCGGGAGGTCAGAGCTTGAGGTGTCGATCGCGGCGTTCCAGGGCCCGTGGGAAGCCAGCTGCTCCACGTCCTCCACGACCGTCCGATCCCCGTGCACCGGTGCCACGCCGGGTACGTCCTTCGCCGATCGGCCTCGATTGAAGGTCGTTACCTCCCAGCCACGCGCGAGCGCCCCCTCCACGATGGTCTTGCCGAGGAACCACGTCCCGCCCAGCACCAGAAGCTTCATGAAGCCTGATCCTGCCAACGTTGATCGCCAAACGAAAGAGGAGGCCGGTGCCGTCGCGGCCACCACCGTGGCACCAGGACCGCGCAACGACCTACATTCAGGCGTTGCCTGCCCGGCTGCCCCTAGTTGTCCATCGGCCGGCCGCGGTCGGTGAAGTAGATCCACGCCAGGATCCGGTCGTCTTCCGGTTCGTGGATGCGCCGTTCCAGCGCAAGGAAGGTCATCGCGCATTCATCAGCCCAGAACCGGCCGATCCGCAGCTCGGCCGCCAGGCCGGTGGGACGGTGCGCGATCTTGAACAGAGCCCGGCCGTCCGCATAGTCGGGAGCCAGCCGCTCGCCCGCACAGCGCCTCTGCGGGCAGCGCCGCGCAGGACGCGGCCGCGATCCTCCGGGCCTCGCTGGCTGAAGCGCACGGGGTTCCCGGCCTGGCCACTGCAGCAAGCCACGGACACAAGCGGGCAGAACACGGCATCTCTACACAGTCGACCCAACCAGCCACCACCATGAAGACCCGATACAAAGGGGACGACCATGCGCACCCGCACCATCGCCGCCGCGGCTGGAGCCGTTTTGCTGCTCACGCTCACCAGATGCAGGGAAAGCTACGACGACATCACGAGCCGCTGCATCAAGACGCTCAGGGACCGGCCCGAGGGCGAAACAGGCAAGCCCAAGGGGTGCGAGAAGGTCAAAGAAGCCGACTACGCCGCCATCGTCGGCGGCCTCGCCAGGTTGGACCGACGAGAACGGCGACTTGGACGAGAACAAGATGCTCGAAGACACCCTCAAGTCGGAGAAACGCCAGGAGGGCAGGGACGCTCTCGCCTGGCCCAGGCGTACACCCTGGTGGTACACGGCAAGAGTAGACACGCGCCAGACGCCCCGTCAGCCGGAGGCGGCGGGGCGTCGCCCCAGTTCGGCACCGCAGCGTTCGACCCGGCCCAGTCCACTAACGCGCTGGCCCACTTCGCCAGCGTCTTGGTCAAGCCCTGACGCCCACCCGCCTTCCTGATCGCCCGGACCGGGCGATCAGGACCCTCGCAGGATCAACGCGTCGCATCACACTAAAGCTCGCAACACGATCATGATCGGTGCTGCTTCAGGGGCAACCTCGCCGATGTGTGGTGTGACGTACCCAACTCCGCCAAAACGACTTAACGATTTTACATTTGTTCAGTACACGTGAGTTGCTGGCGTGACAACGGGCGAGTCGCCGAGGGCGCGCACCCTGGAGAGGAGTCGCTGTGGCGAGCATCCCCCACGGTGTGGCGAGTCTGAGCAGCTGCGTGAAAGCCACATGTCCGTCGCACGGCAGTACCGGGTCGTACATGGCCACCGTTGGGCGTTCCGTATGGCAGGTAGGGGACCGGCCATTCTGCTGATCCATGGCATTGGCGCCTCGTCTGATACCTGGGCCGAACTGATCCCCCCCCTCGCGCGCCACTACACGGTGATAGCCCCCGACCTGCTGGGCCACGGCTCCTCCGACAAACCGCGCGGCGACTACTCGGTGCCTGCGTTTGCCAACGGGATGCGAGATCTACTGGAGGTGCTGGACATCGACAGGGTGAGCCCTGTCGGGCATTCCCTCGGCGGCGGTGTGGCCATGCAGTTTGCGTACCAATTCCCGGAGCGAACCGAGCGGCTGGCGCTGGTAAGCACCGGCGGGGTGGGCCTCGATGTCACTCCGGCATTGCGTATGGCTTCGCTGCCCGGGGCCCATCTGGCTTTGGCTTCGTTGCGGCTACCGATGGTGCGAACGCAGACCGCCAACCTGATCCGGCTACTGCGATTGCTCGGTACAGAACTCGGCCTCGAAGCCGCGGATCTGCTGCAGCTGGTGGATACGCTGCCCGACTCAGCTTCCCGCGATGCGTTCATTCGCACGGTGCGTGCGGTGGTCGACTGGCGCGGCCAGGCCGTGACCATGCTCGACCGCTGCTATCTGACCGCCGGTATGCCGACCCTGCTGGTATGGGGCTCGTGCGACCAGGTAGTGCCAGCCTGGCACGCCGAAGTGGCCCACGCGGCAATGCCCGGCAGCCGCCTGGAGGTCTTTCAGGGCGCGGGTCACTTCCCGTTCCACACCCATCCGCAGCGCTTCCTGGCCGTACTGGAAGACTTCATCGCGACGACAGAACCGGCCAGCCAAAGCCCTGAGAAGTGGCGAGAGCTGCTGCGCTCCGGAGGCACTGACGCCCCCATGGCGGCGCCCGCAGCCAGACACGAGATGGCCCGTACGAGACCGGGAATCCTCCGAATACCGGTCCAGCGCAGGGCTGCCCCCTGACCATTCCCCGGTGGACCGCTGTTGTTGCCTTCCAACCGAGCCGTGAGGGGCCTTGACGACGGATCTCCGATGGTCACCACAGGCACGCCGTTCGGGCAACCGGTGAGCAAAGCCGCGACATGGTCCGCGCAGCGGAATCGCTAACGGCGGCCAGGCTCGCTGGACGCCCCCCGCCTGCTGGTCGCGGGCCGACACTGCGGAGAATAGAGCCTTCTACGCCCTTGGGAGAACGCGGGCCGAAGAAGGCTCAGCGAAACGGCACGACGTGGCGCTACCCCGCACCGACGCCGAGTTGACGTCTTGTCCGCCCCTCCCAGCGACTGGCGCTGTAACTGCGATGGCCCCGCAGAGGCGCCAGTCTTTCGCGAATGAAGGGCAAGCGCTGGTACTTGGTCCACGAGACGATCTACCAGGCGCCCTACCTCCAAGGCCAGGGAGAACTTTGCCGCGAGCTGGCCCGTGCCCGGCGCCCCGCGCACCGGACGCGCCCGTCGAAAGCCACGCCGCCAGGCCCAACAGCGCCAGCCGCGCTACCGCCATCAATGGCGATGATCAGCGAACGCTCCGCGGAGGCCGACGACCGCGCGGTCCCCGGCCACCGGAAGGGCGGCGACCTGATCACTGGCAAGGACAACGGCTCCGCGATCGGCCCGCCGGTCGAATGCTCCACCCGCTATGTGATGCTCCTGCATCTCCCCGAAGGCCGTGGCACCGAGTTGGTCCACTACGCCCTCGTGGAGACCGTGAGAACCCTGCCGGCCCAACTGACAAGGCCCCTGACCTGGGACCAGGGCAGCGATTGGGACGCCACCACGAGTTCACCCTGGCTACCGGCATCCCGGTCTACTTCTGCGACCCCGCCAGCCCCTGGCAACGCGGCTAGAGCGAGAACACCCCTTCGTGCGTCGGGGGTCAGTGCCCTTCACGGCTCGAACTGGGCGGGGCAACTGCGGCAGTACAGCAGCCGCTTCCACCGCTCCCGCGCCTCCTGCGCCGCCGCGGTCGCCCGCCACATGAACGCCCCGCAACCCAGCCCCACCACGACGATGAGCAGGCCGAGCATGTCGCCGGCTGACAGGACGAATCCGGCCAGCACCAGTAAGCCAAGCGGTATCAGCCGTCTCGCTGCATATTCGTCCGGCTGGCGCACGTCCCGTTTCAACTCGGCGTCCTGCGACAGCGACCGCCAGAACTCCTCGAGTCGCAGGACTTGGCTCGACTCGCCACACGTCGGACAGTTCACCCCGGCCCCCTCAAGTCAGAGGACCTCAGAGTGCCCGCGGACGAACTCATTCAGCAGAGGGCGTCGGGCGCGACAAAGCCCCAGCCGGAATGGCTGGGGGCATTCGTGCGTGGGGTCAGCCGTCGGGGTGCTCAATGCCGATCTCGTAGGCGATCTCCCACCGCACGTCGGCGACGGTGATGTCCGCGGTCTCGACCGGGCGGTCGACGTCGTTGTACGTTTTCTCGATCTTGAGGTCCGCCGACGGAGATGCCGAGGAGGTTCGCCTGCTCCTGCGTAGCCCTCGACGGGCGCGGCACCTCGACCGCCGTCTCGATGACGACGCCGATCGACCACCCCGGCGCCTTCGCGCGACCCCATCCCCGGCAGCACGATTGGCGTGCCGTCCGTGACAGCCATCGGCTCCCACGCCTTCGAGAGTTGGACTGGCATGCCGTCGGCGAGGAACTTGTAGCAGGTGACGACGCACAGGTCCCGGGCTCGATCGCCAGGCACTCCGCGATGTGGTCGGGGGGGGTACGTGCATGACTGCGGGACTCCCATGTCACGGCGCGGTCCTGCTCTTTCGTGTCTGCGCGTAACGGCGACCCACCACGCGTTCACGGTGCGGGCGCGGACCATGCTCAGGCGCTCGCGCGGCCGGCAGCCGTGTCCTTCGCCCTGTGCAACGTCTGCAACAGCGGGTAGTACGAACGGCACGCCCGTCATCCAACCCGCAGCGACGGCCTGTGCCTGCGCACCGCTGACGTCCTCCGCTCGCCCTGCGACACAAGGTCCCCGACAGTCGCTGACCGCCCTAGTCTTGCCCCTGCCCTTCCCCGAGGAGGGCAGGGGTCTCACCCGTTGAGGGGAGAGTCGTGCCCGCGCGACACGACATCTCAGCCGAGACCGAATTCTGGGACACCCACGCTGGCAGCGCCTTGAAGGAAGACTTGCAGCCGATCTTCAACTGAACGCAGTACATCGGCCCGGCCCGGGCCCGGGCCCGAAATCCTGGGCGCGCCGGAGAACGTGGTGAAAGGCAGGGCTCGCATTGTCCGGTCGCTCCCCCACTGGATGGCCTGCAAGCTGCGCATGGCCCAGGCCGGGGCAGTGACGGAGGCGGGGCCACGGCCCGGGACCGTCACTCATTCAATGCCCAGAGCGGCCCCGTCGTGCCCTGAGGAGCGAAGCCAGGCGTCAGGTCGGGGCGATCATGCGGGTGCGACAGGTCCGGCTGGCGCGAGGGGGGCCTAGCGACGCTCGAAGTCGGACACACGTTCATCCACGAAGTCAGCTGTGACCGCCTGGCCCCGGCACTTGATCCCAACATGGCCAGTTGCTTCGACACGTCGATCGTGTTCGGCGGCCTGCCGTGCCCCTGACGATGCTGAGCCCACAGGGCGTAAGTCCGGGAGTCGACAAAGTACCTGCGCACGTTTTCTGGGATGGACCGGAGCCCCTCCCCGACCCGTAATCCCTTTCCCGGTCAGGTCGTCGCAGAACTCGCTGTCCTTGGGCTCCCACCCCTACTGATCGCGAAAGGCATCCCTGGCCCAGTAGTACCGATCGACCAGGTCACCCCCCGTCTCGACGCCGGGAGCGCCCGGGAACGGCGGCGGGAACTCGCCTTCGGGGGCGTGCTCGGCGTCCAAGTCTGGAGCGTCGTCCGCGGCCAGGACATCTCGGGCTGCGGGTGGCGGGGCGGCTCTCCGGCTCCGACGGCTCCTCGGGTGGCGTCAGCCGTCAGGCCGGCGTCTGGTGCTCGCGTGCCAGCACCTCGTACAGCCAGAGCTCCCGCAGGTCTCGGGAGCGCACGCCGCAGACGAGGCCGTGCGGCCCCTACCCCTCAAGCGGCTAGCGAACGAGCTAACCGCATCGGGCAGCTGCCCTAGCCGGCCGAGAACTGTCAGAAGGCATCGACGTAGAAGTCGTCCAACCCACCTGCGCCGGGTACTCCCCCCGCCGACTCTTCAGCGTCCTCGGGCGCGCCAGGCTGCGGCGCGAACTGGGCTTCCATGTCGTCGAAAAGCACCTGCTCCGGTGCCCAGGCGCCAGATTCGTCAACGGCGCCGCCTTCGGCGCGGCGGGTGGCGCGGGCGTCGGTGAACCACGGACTGGAGTCCGGGCTGTGGGCGCTCCCGCCCGTGCTGCTCATTCGTGGCCAGTCCGGGCTCACGCTGCCCGGGAGTTCGGGTTTGGTGTCGAGTCCCTCCGGAACCGTGTCGGCTTTGGCTGACGGCGGGAGCAGCGCCAGCTCGATGCCCGCCGCGGCGAGGTCCGCAGGGGCCGTCTCCGCCAGCGGCACGCCGTACTTCGCAAGACGCAGCGGCATCAAGGCTCCGGCCACTGGTCGAGGCCGCCGCTGTTCACGCGGCAGGAGCCTGGCGTTCCGGGGTGCCGACCAGGCACAGTGAGCGACTGCCGCTGCTGCGCATGGCGGTGGCGACGTCGGCGAAGCGGTGGGGGCGACGCGTCCCTCGCCATCGACGCCAGTGGCCTTGAGGTGACCGCGTCGCATCAACTGATAGGTGTCGACCTGGATGGCCGCTGCTCTCGCGCTAGGAGGGGGTGCTCGGGTTGCGACCTCGGCGGCAGTCAGCCATGTAGTGGTACCGATCTGCCTCCCGCAGGCACGCGTCAGCGCCCACGGTGAGGCGGGGACTGGTGGTATCTGGGACACGTGCAGTGCTGGCGGCCCGCGTCCTGACTGCGGGTTGCAGCGCGCGTGGCGAGGTCTCGGGCGAGCTCGGCGGAGTCAAGTGTCGATCCTGACGACGTCCCGGGCGGTCCGGAAGGTTCACGCCGACGCAAGCCGCAACGGGCCCCGCGAACACCGAGAGCTTCGCAGCCGTGCTGGCAGGGGTCTGGCGCTAACTTCGGATCTCTGTCCAGCGGGCACGACGGAGCCCCTGCCTCAATATCCGCAGACAGGGGACTCGGTCGCTCGATCAGGACACGTCGCCGCGCACAGCGTCGCCAATGAGCCCGTCGGTGTACGTCACGTACTTCGGGCTGAAGGTGCCCTTGCCAGTAATGACACCGATTAGATTCTCGCCGGGCGCGAGTTCGGTCGTGTCCATCTGGTTCTCGTCCACGCCAAGTTCGGCAGTGTGCTTCGTGCCGCCGCTGTCAGTGATCGCGAAGTACAGCGGATTGACGTCGATCGGCTTCTTGCTGTTGTTTGTGACCGTCACCTGGACGCTGGTGTACGCGCCGCCGTCGTGCAGGACACTCGGCTTGAAGTCGGTTTTCTTCGCCGTGACCTTCACCGGGACCTGGGCGGCCGGCTTCGGCTCGGCGGGTGCATCGGCCCCCTCCTGTGCAGGGATCGATGCAGCGCTGCTCGGCGTCGACTTGGGCTTGTCGTCAGCCTGATTGCTGGTCTCGTCGCCGCCGCTGGCGACGATGCCGATCAGAATGAACAAGGCGAAGATGCCGCCGATGACGATACCGGCGATAGCCCAGCCGGACAGGCCCTGCTTGGGCGGCGGCGGAGGCTGGTAGGGCGCGGGGCCTTGGTAGGGCTGGTGTGTGCCCGGGTATTGCTGACTCATGCGCCATTCCCCTCATGTGGATCCCATGGGTGCGATGTGTGGGGGAGGTGAAATCTATCGGTGTACTTGCCGGGTTGGGGCGTGTTCGGTGAAATCTGTGACCGGGCGGCTACGCGCTGCTCATGACGAAGCCGCTGATCCGCTAGAACCGGACGGGCATCGGGGCCAGAGCCCACGACGTTGAGGGCCCCCGGGGTGGCCGTCGATCCCTTACGGCAGGCCGCCGCGCAACCAGCGCTACCGGGTCGTCGAGCAGTCGAGTGGCGAAGACCGGCCCCACTGGGGGCCGGACGAACTGTGGATCGGCCGCGCCGGATTGGCCCGCGACTACCGTGGCGCGCCGGACCTGACCTCCGCCCGTTTCGTCACCGCAGGCGGACGCCGCTGGTGCCGCACCGGCGACCTCGGGCGCTACCGGCCCGGCGGGGGTTGGAGTTCCTCGGCCGCGCCAACGATCAGGTGAAAATCCGCGGATACCGCATCGAGCTGGGGCGGAGCGAGGCCGCACTTTCCGCACACCCGGACGCGACCCGAACCGCGATGGCCATGTCCGGCGCCGGCGCTACAAGCGAACTCGAGTAATGCGAGCAGGCTGCCGGTGGGATGACGGCATTTCGGTGTTCGCAGACTCCGGGCGTACCGAGCCCTCGACGCTGGGCTTTTCTCGGCGTCACGTTGGAAAAGCTCCAGTGATTTCAGTAACCATCAGAGAAGAAACTATCGCCGTTACTGTGCGAGCCGTCTTTTCCACCTCACAACCCGAAGGAAGCGTATCGCTACGCGATATGTCCAGAACTGCACCCAAGGCTCTGATTGCTGCGCGAACCCACATGACGTGATCCGAAATCGTTGAACTACCCGCCTTGATCCGCATCAATGCACTTGGCAGCCACACGGGGACGGCGCATTGACCGGCGACAGGTTGCAAGTACCTTGATATTTGGTGGGCGACAGTCGCCTGGTAGCAGCGAGACGGACTGTCGCTCGCCTTCGGCGATCGAAGAATTCTGCCCAAAGTACTGATTGCCCTATACGCGTATAGGCGCAGCAATTCAGGATCGCGGCCTGCCGCCAGATCATTCATGCATCTGGAGATAGAAGACAATTCTGCGACATCGGCATCGATTTCGCCGTCCAAAGCGTTTGCGATGGGGCGTGTAGCTGAAGATTTCCTGGCATGGGAGGAAGAGGCCGCCATGAGTCCTGCACCTACAATCACATGGTTCGAGCGAATCCGGTGGTCTTGTTCTGTATGCAATCATTTCGGCGGGCCGGTTCACCAAAGGCTGCCGCCAGGGCTGCTTCAAAGTCCAAGACCAACGGAAGGCGTGGGGGCTATCCTGGATGATCGGCGGACTTGAACCGGCGAAGTATCGCGACGAACGAGCGGCTGGCCAGATAGCCGTACCCGGCCAGCCACGGAAGATTCGCCAGATAGAGCAGGAGAAAGGAGGCCACGGTCCTTTCTTCCATCGCCCGATAGCTGGATATGTGCTGCAGCCAGAAATAGAGAATGACCGAATAGCTCACGTACGCCGAGACAACAAGCTGTAGCGGATGACGGAAAGATTTCCGTCGAATGATTGCCCAGCCGAGGGCGATGTTCAATATCTGGGTGATGAATACGTTGATCGTTTCCAGTGCGAGCGGAACGGAAACGTCCCCATGTCCTGCGTATGCCGCGTCCGCTTTGCCGTACAACGCGAAAGCCTTGGCGAGTAGGTCGGACCTTTCTGGCAGGGTGTGCACGTTGAGAATGAAATAGAGCTCGGGGCCTAGTGACCTGAGTCGGAGATTCGTCGTTGGTTCGGTTATGAGTCGTCCGGGTCCGAAGATTCCGCCGTTGTCGGTGACAGATGGCCAGCGGGCT